>CALUPD010000016.1 GCA_944322605.1 uncultured Bacteroidales bacterium
TACATCGGCTTCTGTCTTGAACTGACTAATAAACTCCTTGCTTAACACCTCATCAGGCACTACTTGATTCTTTTCTTTCATGTTCTTCTTCATTTTGCAAATGTATAAATTTAAAAATACGAGACTCTTTTCTGAAATCCCGTATTTCCATTTACACATAATATTTTATAGTGCCGACAAGACTTCGAGGCCATTCAAAGCGCGGGTTTCCTCTTTTTGCCGTTGATTCTATGATTTATTCCAGGCATTTGTCAAGGTCGTCGATGATTTTTTCCTTGTCCATATGCTGGCCGATGAATACTATCTTTTGCATCCTGTCTCCATAAACTTCGTCCCAGTCCCGTTCGAATCCCGGGTCCTGCTCTTTAAGTTGCTGTAGTTCGTCTTCCGGCGCAGTAGCGTACCATTGACCGGCTTCTTTGAGCATTTTCTGCGATCCGGCCTGTTCGAAAAGATAGGACATGTCCGGATTATCGCTGAAATAGCATATCCCTTTTGCCCTTATTACGCTTGATGGCCATTTCTTGGCTACGAAGTGGTCGAACTTGTTGATATCGAATGCCGGGCGCCTGTAATAAACGAAAGTGCCGATGCCGTATTCTTCGACTTCGCCGCCGTCATGGTCATGATGATGGTGATGATGATTATGCT
Source organism: uncultured Bacteroidales bacterium (assembly GCA_944322605.1). GTDB lineage: Bacteria > Bacteroidota > Bacteroidia > Bacteroidales > UBA932 > CALUPD01. The sequence goes on from CALUPD010000016.1 coordinate 652, forward strand.
CGTGGTCGTGGTCATGGTGATGCTCGTGTTCATGCTCATGGTCGTGCTCGTGGTCGCGGCGGCCATGTTCGGATTCATGGGCTTCATTGCCGTTTTCTCCGTCAGGTTCTCCGTGCCCGTGATTCTCGTCATGCATGCGGCGCAGTCCGGCATTTCTTGCGATAAGTTCCTCTTCTGCCGTAGCTACGCTTTCTATTCCTTTTATCCATCCTGCCGACGCCGCTACGTGTCCGAAATCGAACATTCCGGTATTCAGCAGCTTGTCCATGTCGACATCCGCATAATTGCATTCGATTATTTCGGCTTCAGGCTGCAAGGTATGTATGATCTGCCTGATTCTGGAAAGCTGTTCGGGGCCGACTTCGGCGGCCTTGTTGAGAAGAACGATGTTGCAGAATTCTATTTGGCTTATTATCAGGTTTTCTATGTCTTCTTCATCTATGTTCGCGCGCGTGAGGTCCTGTCCGCATGAAAATTCGCTTTGCAGTCTCAATGCGTCCACTACAGTGGTTATGCAGTCTAACCTGCATATGCCGTATTTCGTGTAGGCTCCGCCGAGCCTCGGAATGGAACATATGGTTTGCGCGATAGGCTCAGGTTCGCATATCCCGCTGGCTTCAATTACTATGTAGTCGAATTTGCCTGATTTTGCGAGTCCGAAGATCTGTTCGACCAAATCGCTTTTCAAGGTGCAGCATATGCATCCGTTCTGCAATGCGACGAGGCTGTCGTCTTTTTGGCCCACGACCCCGCCTTTCTGGATAAGTCCGGCATCTATGTTGACTTCTCCTATGTCGTTTACTATTACGGCAAACCGTATTCCTTTCCTGTTTGAAAGTATGCGGTTTACCAAAGTGGTCTTTCCGCTTCCGAGATAGCCGGTAAGCAAAAGTACCGGGATTATTTTTCTTTCCATTGTTATATGTTTTATGGCATCGGCTTGATGCGCAAATTCCGTGCAAAATAACGTTGCCGCCATGCATCAAAAAAGCTTTCCGCCTTGTCTGAGTTTTGCGGAAAGCCTTGTTGTTCGCTGCATTGCCCGTGTCCCTGCGGCTAATCGTTTTTGAAATTATAGACCAACCGGTAGCTGGCAGAACCGAGGGCGTGCGTGAATACCACGTTTTTGTCCTTGTCGTAGACGGTCAGCTCTGTCGGAGAATTGAAAGACTTTACATCGCAGACGTAGTATTCGTTGCTGAAAGGGTTTATCCCGAATCCGTAGATATTCGTCCCGGTGAAAAGTTCTGTCACGCTTCCGTCGTCCAAATCAAGCACATATACGGAGCTTGTTCCTGCCGCATAGTCCCTGTAGTTGGTATATACGTTGTTTCCGCTTGCGTCCGTGCAAATCATCCCGTCATAGTCGATTTTCATTTCATGGAAACCGGAAATCACGTTGGATTCCGTGTCGATTAATCCGATTCCTTTGTCAGGATACGAAACTGCGAGTTTCGATTCCGTAAGGTACTGCAACTGTTTCGGCGCTCCGTTTTCGGATTCGATCAAGGCTATTTTCCTTATTCCGCCGGCAATTGCGGCATTGGATATGTCGAGCACGAGCACTCCTTCCTTTACCGTCACGTAGGCCCTGTTGTCGAAACAGAGTATGTCTTCGGCGTTTGTCCCTATCTTCAACGTGTCGATCAGGGTGTTTTTCCTGAGGTCGTAAACGCATAGGAAAGAACCCGTGTAATCATACATTCCGCCTCCGGCATCTTCTGTCTCGCTGCCGTAATTGACGACATACATCCTGTCGCTGTCGCAGAAAAAGGCTCTCGGCATATCCATTCCTGTCGAGATAGTCCCTCTATGTTCCATATTCTCCGCATCGACGATGAAAATCATGTCCGGGCCTGAGGTCAGGATGTACATCGTGTTGTAGGCTGACAATGTCAGGTCTACGCCGGAAGAGGCATTGAGCTTCTCCCCGTTGGACTTTTCGAAAGCATTGTTTATGACTGTCATATCGTCATGATCCCTGACAATCGAAATCGACGCGTCCATTGCTCCGTAATTGCCCTGGTTTAATATGAACGTATTGATTTCAGGGTACTTCTTGTATCTTGTAAGGTCTAAGCAAGACGAAAAAAACAGAACTGCCGCGCACAGGCATAAAAAGACGGTTCGGAATTTCATCATTCTATTTTAATAATGGAAATTGATTATTTTCTTTATGTCCGGGTGCAGGCTGTTTGCGACAGGGCATGTCTTTGCTGCCGATTCTATCAGCCTCTTTTCTTTTTCGCCGTAATTGTTTCCTTTAGGGAAATATATGTCGATATGTATTTCGGCGACCCTTCTCGGATTTGCGGCCATGACCTTTTCGGTTTCAATCGTAGTGCCGTCGAGCGAGAATCCGTATGATTGGGCGGATATTCCCATTATCGTAAGCATGCAGCTGCCCAATGCGCTTGCGAACAAGTCGGTAGGCGAGAAATATTCACCTTTGCCGTGATTGTCCAAAGGCGCGTCGGTCATGATTTTGTTGCCGGACTGGGTATGTTCTATTTCAGTTCTCAAATTGCCTAAATAGGTGGTTCTCATCTTTGTCATGATAGTAATGATTTATTTATGGTTAATAATCTTCTGCGTTTTTTACGGGCTGGCGCATGCCGCTTAGGGCCGTCCTCGCCTTATTTTTCCGGCTCGCCAAGCAATGTCGCCGACGTGCATGATGTCACCCGGACCATTACTGTTTCTCCCGGTTTCCTCCCTTCGGTGTCCGGAAATACGCAGGCCTTGTTTTGCGAGGTGCGCCCGTAAAGTTCCTTGTCGGATCTTTTTGAAGAGCCTTCTATCAGCACTTCAAAAACCTTGCCTATGCATCTGCGGTTGCTTTCTGCCGAGAGGCCGTTTTGGACGGCTATGATTTCATTGAGCCTCCTTGTCTTTACGCTTTCGGGGACATCGTCGGCGAAGTGCCTGTATGCCTTGGTCCCCGGCCTTGTCGAATACTGGAACATGAATGCGGAATCGAATCCGGCTTCTCTCATTATGGACAGGGTGTCTTGATGTTCCTCCTCCGTCTCGGAACAGAATCCGGCGATTATGTCGGTGCTTATCGCGCAGTCGGGAAGCATTTCGCGTATCCTGCGTATCCTGTCCATGTACATTTCCCGGGTGTATTTCCTGTTCATCTTTTCAAGAATCCTGTTGTTCCCGGATTGTACGGGGAGGTGTATGTGGCGGCATATGTTCGGATGAGACGCCATTACGTGAAGCACGTCGTCTCCCATGTCCTTGGGGTGCGATGTGGAGTACCGTATCCTTATGCTGCCGTCTATTTCGGCCACCTTGCCGAGCAGATCCGCGAAACATACGGTATTGCCTTCGGAATCTTTCCAGCGATATGAATCGACATTCTGTCCCAACAGGTTTATTTCTTTGTATCCGTTGGAGATAAGTTCTTTGGCTTCGCGCAGTATGCTTTCCGGATCGCGGCTTCTCTCGCGCCCTCTCGTGTAAGGCACAACGCAGTATGAACACATGTTGTTGCATCCCCGCATTATGGAGATGTACGCGCTTACGCCGTTCTTGTCCATCCTGACCGGAGATATGTCGGCATATGTCTCTTCTGCCGACAGCAGCACGTTCAATTGCTTTCCTGCGCCGCTTTCGAGGGCGCGGAGCAGCTTGGGAAGATCCCTGTACGAATCAGGTCCTGCCACTAAGTCCACCGTGCCGTTTTCAAGCAATTCGTCTTTGAGCCTTTCTGCCATGCATCCGAGAATCCCTACTATCAGTGACGGCTTCTTCTTTTTCAATTGGCGGAACACGTCTATGCGCCCCCATATCCTTTGTTCGGCATTGTCGCGTATGGAACATGTGTTCGCCAGTATGACATCCGCGTCTTCCATTCTGCGGCATAGGGAGTATCCCGCCTTTTGAAGGATGGCGAGGACGACTTCGCTGTCGTTCACGTTCATCTGGCATCCGTAGGTCTCGATGTATAATTGGGGAAGGCTGTTATCCTCCAACGGTTTCACGCTGTAAAAATCATTCATGGTCGAAAAAAATTATTTTGCAAAGATAAATCATTAGTTTTTATCTTTGCCATGGTTTAAAGTACTTGTATGGACAGGATAATAAAGTTTTTGATATGTTTTGCCGCCCTTGCTGCCGTTTCGTGCACGAATTACAAGGATATCAGGGTCGGCGGTTTCAGGATGGAAAAGGTCAGGGTGGAAGGCCTGTCCGATATTGTCGTTACGTGCAGCGCGTTGGTGGACAATCCCGCGCCGTCGGACATAACCGTCGATAAGTTCGACGCCGAGCTTCTCAAGGACGGGAAAGTGTTCGCCGTAGTGGAAATGATAGAGTCGGGAGTTGCGAAGGCGCGTTCTGAAAGCAGGGTGGACGTGACATGCAACGTGAGCATAACCGATCCGATAAGCATGCTTGCGATGGGACTCGATCCCGATGATTGGGACATGGACATGTTTTACGTGAATGCAACCATAGTGGTGGCTTCGGGCAACGGATTCCGTAAGACCATACGTTTCAAGGAAAAACAGTTTTCAAAAGTAGCGGACGCCCTTGCTGTCATAAAAAAATAGGAACAGATGAAAAACCGGATATTTTTGTTTTTTGCATTCATGTTTTCCGTGTGCGCCGCTTCGGCCCAGAACGGGAAGCCGGATGCCGGAATCGCTGAAAGCCTCGGAAACGTGACGGATACGTTGTCGTTCATAGATTCGGTAATCCATTCAAGGCCGTCTAACCAGAACGATTCGCTTTCAGGCCGTAATATTTTCTCGATACTGAATGATGCGGGTTCAGGTACCGGCAGCGTGAGCGTTTCGCAGTCGGATTCCCTTTTCGCGGCCATGCTCTATTACATGGACAATAACAGGCATCGGGAACTCCACGGCTACAGGTTGAGGATATTCATAAACAACAACCAGACGGCGCGGCATGATTCGGAAAAGGTCGAGAAAGAATTCATATTGAAGTATCCCGGGTATCCTACTTACAGGAGCTATTCAAATCCGTATTTCAAGGTCGCAGTCGGAGATTTCAGGACAAGGTCCGAGGCTATGAAAGCCTTGCAGGTCATCAAGAAAGACTATCCTGCCGCGTTTATAGTCCGCGAACCGATATTGCCTGTGGAATAGGGCTGGCATTTGGCAGGATCATGACATGCTTGGCCCAAAAGGAGTTCAAGGCTTGTGCAAATGAGAAAACCGCAGCGCGTTATCGCGCATGCGGTTTTTTTAATTTAACGCAGAAAGCGCCTTTAGCAGGTATCCGTCTTTCAGCATTGCTTCATACGCTGTTTAACGGAGTATTCCGTCCATTCATTCTTCCGGTTTCTTCCATTTGTCCTTGAACATCTGCATCAGCTGTTTCAGCGGATTGGTGTACCTTTCGATTTTTTCAGGATAGATGTCCTGGATTACTATCAGTATCCCGGTCTCTTCGACTCCGCCGAATTCGTGGTTCACGGCAGTCCCGAAAATCTTCATCGAAGGGGACAGGTTCATGTATGAATTGATAAGGGGGGGGATGGTTTCCCCGAGATTGCGTATTTCTTTGGACAGGACCTTGTATGCTTCGGGAAAATCGAGCCCGTCGAACATGTCATGGTAGTATTTGTTTCCTGCATCATAGTCCAAAGGCTCGTTCGTTATCACGAGTTCGTCCTTGTCGTCGAAATACTTGTGGAGAAAGTTCAGGAGCATGTTCCTCGCCTTTGTGTTGTAGGATGTGTACATCGTGACTTTCCCGAAAAAGTATTTCGCGTTGGGGTATTTGAAAATCAATGCACCGAGCCCGTCCCAAAGATTGTCCAGCGCGTAGATTCCCTTGTGCTTGATGTTGGTGCTCTGGTACATCGGCTGTATGAACGAACGTCCGAGCTCTATGGTGTACGGCATGTATTCATTGACGAACTTGTCGGTAAACCTGAAAATTTCCGTCGTGGCCATATGCTTGGGTTCGAGTCCTCCGCAATGGATGTAACGGTATCCTCCTATGATTTCCTTGTCCTTAGGGTCCCATACGATGAGCTGCTTGTAGGGGTATTGCTCGTCCGTGTCGAATGAATCCACATCGAACGCCTTCCCTGTTCCGCCGCCTCCCATCCTGAACGAGATTTCGCGAAGCCTCCCTATCTCCCTCATGGTATTTGGAGCTGTCCTGTAGTCTATTTCGTAAATTTCATTGTCGCCCTTTCTTGTCGTGCGGACGAATCTTTCTTCCGTGAGCTCCCCGGTTATGAGCTTTCTGTCTACGGGTCTTATAATAGGTTCCATCATAATCATTCGTTTTAGTGGGTTTCAGGCATTGTCGCGTGGCAGCGCGTAGCAGGCTTTTCTGATTTTTTCAGTCCATTCCGCAGCGGTCTGCCCGTTTTCAAGGTCTTCCCATTTTATGGGATCTCCTATATAAATGTCGAAATGGCCTCCTTTCTGTTTGAACATTTCATCCGGAAGGTATAACATTTCGATATTGAATTTTATATGCAGGGCCTTCCTTATTTTAGAGAGCCTGTAAAAAAAACTGGAGTTTCTTCCTGAGAAGAATACAGGTACTATGTCCCTGTGGTATTTTCTCGCCTGGTTGATGAACGTGCGTTTCCATTGCGGATCCTTTATTTCTCCGTCGATCATCCTGGAACAAAGCCCGGCAGGAAAATTATATACGGGACATTCGGAGCTGAACGTGTCATGCAGAGTCTGCGCGTAGTCCTTGCTCATGGAACCGTGTTTGTTTATGGGCACGAACATTTTCTTTATGGGTTCCAGATGCATGAGCAGGTCGTTGACGACAATCTTGATATTCGGGAAATATTTCCCTATCGACGAGATTACGATAAGGCCGTCAAGGCCTCCGAGCGGATGGTTCGAGGCGAACATGTAGTTTTTGGAGCGGTCGAGCTTCTCTATGCCATGGACCTTGTATGTGATTCCGAGCATATTCAAAGCCTTGTCCACGAATTCCGTTCCTTCAAGCCCTTCGCATTCCTCAAGGATATGGTTTATCTCATCCTGATGGACCGTCTTTTTGAGCCAGCCTATGACAGGACGGGGCATCCTTTTATGGAGTTTTTCGCTCTTGGATGCGATAACCTTGTCGATATCGATTCTTAGCATGGCGATGATTTTGTTGTTCCAAATTATAGAACAAAGTTAAATAAAAATCATATCTTTGCATATATGTTAAAGCAAGGTTTACAACAGAAACTTACACAAAAGCTCTCTCCTTTGCAGATTCAGACCATAAAGCTGCTGGAACTTCCTACAATGGAGCTGGAGCAGAGAATCAAGAAGGAACTGGAAGAGAATCCGGTTCTGGACGAAGATTCGGAAGCTGAAAGGGACTCGGACGAGCCGGCGAAGAACGTATCCCTCAGCGATTATCCCCAGGACGACCCGACTCCGTCATACAGGACTTACGTAAACAACCAAAGCAAGGACCTGAAGCCTCAATACAATACTTTTTCCGTTCGCGAGAGTTTTCATCAAAGCCTTGAGTCCCAGTTGGGATATAGGGATCTCGATGACAGGAAGCGGGCCATTGCCCTGTTCCTTATAGGAAGCCTGGACGATGACGGCTATCTGAGAAGGGATCTGGAGTCGCTGTGCGACGACATAGCATTCAGGCAGAACATCATCACGGATGAGAAGGAATTGGAGTCCATTCTCGGGATGATACAGGAGTTCGAGCCGGTCGGCATAGGCGCGAGGTCGTTGCAGGAATGCCTTCTCCTCCAGATAAGGGCAAGAAACCATACTCCTGCGCAGCATAATGCGGAACTGATCCTGAGCAAGTATTTTACGGAATTCACGAAAAAGCATTACGACAAGATAATGTCGAGGCTCGACATAAGCGAGGAAGAACTCAAGGCCGCAATATCGGAAATCGTGAAATTGAATCCGAGGCCGGGAGGGCAGGTGGATGATTCGTATGTCGAACAGGCCCAGCAGATAATTCCGGATTTTATCCTCGACTGCAAGGACGGGGAATTGGTCATGACCATGCCCAAGTTCTCCATACCCGAATTGAAGGTCAACAAACGCTATGCGGACCTTCTTATGAATTCGGCCCAGTCGGGAAGCAAATCGGACAAGGAAGCCGTTTCTTTCGTAAAGCACAAGCTTGACAGCGCGAAATGGTTTATCGAAGCCATCAAGCAAAGGCAGAATACTTTGCAGAACACTATGAATGCGATAATCCAGTTCCAGCACGATTTCTTTATCGACGGCGATGAAACCAAGCTGAAACCTATGGTCCTTAAAAACATAGCCGAAATCACCGGCATGGACATATCGACAATCTCGCGCGTTGTGAACTGCAAATATATCCAGACCCATTTCGGGATATATCCCTTGAAATATTTCTTTTCAGAGGGAATGATGACCGACAAGGGAGAGGAAGTCTCCACCCGTGAAATCAAGAATATCCTGATGCAGAGCATAGAGCAGGAGGACAAGCGCAAGCCGCTTACCGACGAAGAACTTGTTACCGGCCTTCAGGCGAAGGGTTACAAGGTGGCAAGGAGGACCGTCGCGAAATACCGCGAGCAGTTGGGCATTCCGATTGCCCGTTTGAGAAAGGAGCTGTGATCCCAAGAAGAGATTGACCAGAAAGGAGGAATTTCAAGGCTTGTGAAGATGAGAAACCATATCGCTTTGTACGTGGGAATTTTGGAATTATACCCTAAAAATAAAGGAAAATAGCCCGGCTATTTTCCTTTATTTGACTTATGTCGCCGACTATTTTGGCAGCATAGCCGGAATTTTCAAATCAAGCGTAACTAAGGAAGTACCCTTATATGAGCCGGTCTCTATTTTTTGCCTCTTTGGGAATGGATGGAACTGCCGGGGTTCTGTTATTGCTCTTGCCATTGCCGTTGCCGTTGCCGTCAATCCGGCATATCCGTACAAATCCGGATTTCGCAGGAAAGGCGGCCGGATATTTTTACAGCTTGCTTCCGAAAGCGAGGTCTCCTGCGTCCCCGAGTCCCGGCACTATGTAGGATTTGTTGGTCAGCTCTTCATCTATTGCCGCCACCCATAGCGTCGTATTCTTGTGGTGCACGTTCTTGTTCAGGTATTCTATTCCGTCCTTGCTTGCGATAGGGCAGACGATATGCACGTATTCCGGTTCGGAGTCTTCGCGCAGGTTTTTGTATGCCAACGCGCACGAGGCCCCGGTTGCAAGCATCGTATCGGCCAGGATAAGGATTTTCCCGTTCAGGTCGGGCTTGCTCGCATATTCGAATTGTATTTCGAAGCTGTTGTCTTTCTTGTATTTTCTGTAAGCCGCGACAAAGGCGTTCTGAGCAGAGTCGAAGAATCTGAGCATTCCCATGTGCAAGGGAATTGCCGCCCTTAAAATCGACGCGATGACAATCTGGTTGTCATAAGTGCTGGATTTTGCTATCCCAAGAGGGGTTACGACTTCTTTTTCGCTGTATGATAGGGTTTTGCTTATTTCATAGGCGAAAATTTCCCCGATGCGCTCTATGTTCGTCCTGAACCTGAGCGGATCTTTCTGTATGTTCTTGTCCCTTATTTCGGATACGAACCTGTTAAGTATGGAATTCTGTTCCCCGAGATTTATGACCCTCATGCTTTTTTCTTTCAAATTTAAGTATTTTTTATGATTATTCGCAAAAATGCGGGTTCCTTGATTATCCGTCATGGATTTTTCAGGCCGGGCCTTTGTCGGCAAATTGCTTGGTATGGCGGCATGTCTGTATTTCTCCAAGTTTTCAAATCAGGCCTTCGTCGGCAAAGCTGAAATAGTCGTTTTTCGCGATTATGATATGGTCCATAAGGCGTATGTCGAACATCGACAATGCCTTTTTCGTGTTTTCGGTGGTCTGTCTGTCCTGTTCTCCCGGAATCAGGTTTCCTGACGGATGGTTATGGGCTATTATTACGGAGCTTGAAAGCATGTCTATGGCTTTTTTTGCTAATATTTTAATGTCTACCACGGTGGAGAATGTCCCTCCGCTGCTCAGCCTTTCCTTTTTTATTATCCTGTTCGCCCTGTCAAGGTAGGCGGCCCAGAATTCCTCATGCGGTATGTTCCGCAGCAATGGGGAGAATAGCCTCGCGGCAATCTCTGACGATGTGATGCGCAGGCGTTCTTTTTGGTCATGCAGTTCGAAAGCCCGCTTCCCGAGCTCTATGGCCGCAAGTACGGATATGGCCTTTGTCTTTCCTATCCCGCCGATGTTTTCCAGTTCCTCTTCCGAAATCACGGAGAGCTTGCCTATGTCGTTGTCTGCGAGCTGCAAGATTTTTCTCGATATTTCGACGGCGTTGCATGTGCTGCTGCCTGAGCGGATGATGATTGCTATGAGTTCCGCATTAGTAAGGGCGGACGCTCCTTTGTTCATGAACTTTTCCCTCGGCCTCTCGTCATAGAGAAGATCCTTTATCCTGTCATTTTTTGCCCTTTCTCTTCGTTCTCCCATCACACGGCATAATAAAAAAAACTTTCCGCGAAATTCGGAAAGTTTCTTTTAACCTTTATGACAAAAAATAAATTTAAGCTATGCTATTGACATGTTTTGAAATGCTGCTTTTAATGTTTGCTGCCTTGTTTGCGTGAATGATGTTCTTCTTTGCAAGCTTGTCCAACATTGAAGTTACCTTAGGAAGCAAAGCCAAAGCGGCTTCTTTGTCTGTGGTGTTGCGCAATGCCCTTACAGCATTACGTGTGGTCTTTGCATAATAGCGATTATGCAACCTGCGTCTTTCGCTTTGGCGATGACGCTTGTCTGCTGATGCGTGATTTGCCATTATATTTTCTTTTTTATTTAGTAGTCCATAGGGGAATCGAACCCCTATTGCAAGAATGAAAATCTTGAGTCCTAACCTTTAGACGAATGGACCGTTCTTGGCCGCAAACTTCGTGTCCGATTGTTCGGTAACCGTTTGCGACTGCAAAGGTATAACAATTATTTTTATTACCAAAAAAAATTAAGTTTTTTGTAATATTTTATTTTCGCGGCGGCGGAAAGAATGGCTATTTTTCCCATTCGAAAGAGTATAGTATGGATTCTACCTGCCTGAGATAGTTTCTCTTGTCGTATTTAGGGGCATAGACGAATCCTTCGATTACGAGAATGTTCTTTCCGTCCCTGTCATAGAAGCTATGCGAAACGAACGGCCCTCCCATGTAATCGTTGTATACTTCCCAAAGCCCCCTGACTTCCGCGAAATCGTTGCCTTTGTATCTGACCCATTTGAGTTCAGGCTGTGACAGGGTCGTCGTGGTCATGTATGTCCCTTCGAACATCCCCGGCACGTTTTCTTTGAGGACTTCGTTTCTTTTCCTGATTATGCTGTTAAGGTCGAGCCTGGTGTTTTCCGTCATCGGATACCGGTAGATAAGTATTCCCTGGTTTATGTAGGTCGTCTCGTAGCTTATCCAGATGAAGTCCTTGGATATTTTTTTCAGCGAATATCCGGCAGGAAAATACGGCGACCCTCCGAATGTGTTGCAGACGGCCCTCCTGAGGGAATGTTCCTCGTATCGCTTTGTATTGGTTATGATCCTGTCCCTTTCTGCCTGCTCGAAGATGTTTCTCAGGGTAGAGGACTTGTCTTTTATGAATTGCGACAATTTGATTTTGTCAGGGGCTGTGATGGTGACAACTGTCTGCGGCGATGCCCATACGTCGTAGTTGTGGACGAGTTCCGTTTCTTCGGCGTTAGGCTGGACACGTGCGATTATAAGGTTCCTGTGGGTCTTGAACAGGTTGGAAAAAGCGGACGGCTGGATGTTGAACAGGTTGAACATCGGTTCTCTTTGCGGAAGCTGGGGGTAGTCCGCCGCCAGCGATTCCCTGAGGGCTATTCCGGGTTCGGATTCCCAGTCCCCTTTGTTGATTACTACTACTATCTCTCCCGCTTCGCCGTTGATGCTTGATTTGAGTTTGTAGTTTTTCGAATGGCACGACATCATGCAGAATGCCATGCACAATATTGCGATAATGCTGTTAAAATGTCTCATGTCCTATATGCTTGGTGATGTGATTCCGTAAATCAATTAAATAATCTGATGATTCCAAAATTAATTAAATAATCTGAAAATATCGTTTCCGAATGCCAAAATCATGATTCCTAACAGAATCAGCATTCCGAACATCTGGGCGTATTCGAGGAATTTGTCGCTCGGTTTGCGCCTTGCGATGATTTCGTATAGCGTGAACAGGATATGGCCTCCGTCAAGGGCAGGTATCGGCAAAAGGTTGAGGACGGCGAGCATCACGGACAGGAACGCGGTGATATTCCAGAATATCATCCAGTTCCATGCTGACGGGAAAATGCTTCCCATGGTTATGAAGCTGCCCACGGATTTGTATGCTTCCGTATCCGGCGCGAACATGAGCTTGAGTTCCTTGACGTAATTGCTCAGTGTCGTTCCGGCCTTTTCTATGCCTCCGAGCGCAGCCTGCCCGAGGCTGTATTTTTTTTGCGTTATGGGGATGTAGTTCGCCAACGCTATGTCTGTCAGCACGCCTATCCTTCCGAGCGAGTCTATTACCGGATGGAGGGTGACAAGCCCTGAGTCCCTTTCGACAGTGACTGCGACTTCCTTGTTCTTATGGCCTGCGAGGTATTCCTGTATCTGAAGGCGGCCTCCTTTCATTTCCTGCCCGTCAAGGAACGCGATCCTGTCGCCTGGAAGGAATCCTGCGTCCGCGTTGGCTGAGGAATCCGGCACTTGCGTTATGACGAATGGCACGGAGATGTTGAACATTCCGGGCGTATTAAGCATTGCCGGGAAGAGTTCCTTGCGGATATTCACAGTTACCGTATCCCCGTCGCGCAGCACTTTTGCCGTGGATGCCTGGGCCCGTAGCATGTCGATTTGCAATTGGCTGAAATCCTGCGGCATGTAGTCGTCGAAGCTTAGTATCCTGTCTCCCTGTTCGAATCCGGTTTCCCGCGCAAGCTCGCTTGCGTATATCCCGTATTTGGCGTCTTCGTTTCTGATGTATTGCTCACCCCATGTGTAAAGGGAGCCTGCGTATATTATGATGGCCAATATGAAATTGAAAAGGACTCCTCCGAACAGCACGAGCAGTCTCTGCCATGCGGGCTTGCTCCTGAATTCCCACGGCTTGGGTTCCGATGACATCTGTTCCTTGTCCATGGATTCGTCGACCATGCCTGCAATCTTGCAATAGCCTCCGAGCGGAAGCCATCCTATTCCGTATTCCGTTTCGCTGTTTTTCGGCTTGAACCGCAGCAGGGCGAATTTGACATCGAAGAAAAGGTAGAACTTTTCTACGCGTATCTTGAACAGCTTCGCGAAAAAGAAATGCCCGAATTCGTGCACAAGCACAAGTATCGAGAGCGACAGTATGAGTTGTATTACCTTTATTAATATATCCATTTGTTGTAAAATATAATAATCATTCGTGGCGGCTTTCCCGTTCGTTCATTCGTCTAAACGTGCGGCTTGTCATTTTCCAATGCGTTTTCCGGGATGAACAGACTTTTACAGGTGCACGTTTAGCTGGTTTTAGTCATTGTTCCAATGTGTTTCCTGGGATGCCGTCTTGGCGGCAAGTCCGGCGTTTTCCGTCCGGGAAGCGGCGCGATGTCAATATTTCGTCATTACAAGGTTTTTGGCGAATCCTGCCGCTTCTTCATCGGAAAGGAATATGTCCTCCAATGTCGGGACAGGCAGGTGCTTTACTGCGGCCATGGTTTCGCCGATTATTTCCGTGATCTGCCCGAACCTTATTCTTTCGCGGAGAAAGGCGTCTACGGCTATTTCATTTGCTGCGTTCATTATGCATGGCATGTTTCCTCCTTTCCTTATGGCATGATAGGCAATGTCTATCGCCGGAAACTTCTGCCTGTCGGGCTTTAGGAATGACATCGACGCGAGCTTGCCGAAGTCGATGCGCTCAGTGTTCAGGTAAGGCCTTTCAGGATAGGCGAGGGCATATTGTATAGGGATTCTCATGTCCGGGCTTCCGAGTTGCGCCATTACCGCGCCGTCCTCGAACTGCACCATGGAATGGATGACCGATTGCGGGTGCACGATTATTTCTATTTTTTCAGGCGCCATGTCGAACAGCCATTTCGCTTCGATCATTTCGAATCCCTTGTTCATCATGTCCGCCGAATCGATGGTCACTTTGGCTCCCATTTTCCATCTCGGATGGTTGAGGGCTTCGGAAACAGAGGCGTTCGCCATTTTCTCTGCCGGAGTATTCAGGAACGGGCCTCCTGACGCGGTCAGTATGATTTTTTCAATGGGGCTGCATTCTCCTTGCAGGCATTGGAAAATCGCCGAGTGTTCCGAGTCTACGGGAATTATATTGTTCCCGTGGCGTTTGGCAAGGCCTGAGATTACCGGGCCTCCTGCAACGAGGGTTTCCTTGTTGGCGAGGGCTATCCTTTTGCCGGCCTTGATGGCGGCCACAGTCGGCCTTAGCCCGCTGAACCCTACCATCGCTGCCACTACCGTGCCAATGCTTTCCATTGACATTAGGTCGCAGACCGAGCCTATCCCTGCAAAAACCTTGGTTCCGCTTCCGTCAAGGCCTTTTTTGACGGTGTCGTATTTTTCCTCATTGCAGATTACGACTGCATTGGCGTCGAATTCCAATGCCTGCTCTATGAGAAGTGACGCGTTGTTGTTGGCTGTCAGCAGTTCGACATCGTACATGTCCCTGTGCCTTGAAATGACATCCAGTGCCTGCGTTCCTATTGATCCTGTAGAACCGAGTATCGCGATTCCTGTTTTTTTCATTTGTGCGTAAGTTTGACGGCTTTAGAAATTTATGTATTTTTCAGGATTTATGGCTTCCCCGTTGTGCCATAATTCGAAATGGAGGTGCGGGCCTGTGGAGACCGTGCCTCCGTCTTTGCCTATAAGGCCTATGGCTGTTCCTGCCTCTACCTTGTCGCCCCTGTGCTTCAGGGCTTTCTTGTTGTGCCGGTAGATCGATATGAGGTTGTGCGAATGCTGGATTTTTATGGAATATCCGTATTCGTCCGTATATTCGTCGGAAATCACGGTTCCGGGCAGTACTGACGAAACTACTGAATTTTCGCTTGCGGCTATGTCGATATAAGGATGGTTTTCAGCGATATTATAGCCCGAGCTGGTGATGCCTTCGACAGGCTTGAAAAAATGCAGGCCTTCCAAATAGCGGTCTCCGACGTCCTCTCCCGAATTGATGTTGTTCCTGACGATTCTGCGCAGTGTCGAATCTGCCCTTGAATGGAGATATTCGCGCGGAATCCTGGCTATCGAGTCGCGCATCGACATCATTTCCTGTTTCGAGACAGGCGGCTCGCCAGACATTATCTTTTCGATGTTGGATATGTATAATTCCCAAATCGCCATTTCCCTTATGATGGAATCTTCCATATTCTTGGCTTTGTAGATCTCGGCTTTGAGGTTCGCGTCCGGATAACCGGGAATGAGCTTTCTTACAGGAGTATAGAATATGATGGAGATGAGGGTGAACGTATAAAGCAGAAAGATGGCGGCGGCTCCTATGATGACATTGTTCTTCTTGCATCGGAACACGAACAATTTCTCGTGGGTCTCGTCGTTGAGCACGGATATTCTGTATATTTTGTTCTTTCCGCCTTTTTTTTCCTTAGGCTCGGTGCTTTGCATACGATAAAAAATTAAATTTGCGCCATGAACAGGATTCTAGGCATAGATTACGGTAAAAAACGAGTCGGCATCGCGACAAGCGACCCTCTCGGGATTTTTGCATCCGCGCTTGAAACCGTGGCGACTGCAAATATAATAGAATATCTCAAAAATTATACCCGCGAAAACAAAGTGGAACGCTTCGTTGTCGGGTATCCTATGAATCTGAACAATAAGCCTGCCGAAGCTGCCGCTTACGTGGACGAGTTCCTTGTCAGGCTCAAAAAGAATTTTCCGGACATTCCTGTTTCGCTCGAAGATGAAAGGTTCACCTCTCGCCTTGCCATGCGTGCCATGATAGACGGAGGAATGAAGAAAATGGACAGGAGGGAAAAGTCGAATGTGGACAAAATAAGCGCGGCAATAATTTTGCAGACATATCTTGACAGAAATAAATAATAACGGCTGTCCGCAAGAATGTCCCCGGCCTTGACAATTATGCCAACGGATTTCAAGGGGCAATTGCAGATATGCATTTAATGATCATAAATAGCTATGAAGTTACCGATATACGTGTATGGGGCCGAAGTCCTGAGGGAAAAGGCTGAGAATATAGATTTGGAAACCGCCGACAAGGAAGAATTGCGCAAGCTTGCGGAGGACATGTTCGAGACCATGTATTTTGCCGACGGTGTCGGGCTTGCCGCTCCGCAAATCGGAAAATCCATAAGGTTTCTTGTCATCGACGGGTCCGCCCTTGCGGATGAAATGCCGGAACTCAAGGATTTCAAAAGGGTCATGATAAATCCTGAAGTGCTTGAACAAAGCGAAGAGACGGCAGAGTACGGTGAAGGATGCCTGAGCGTTCCGAACGTGCATGCCGACATAGTCCGTCCCGCATCGATGAAAGTAAGGTACATAGACATCGATTTCGAAGAAAGGACCGAGGATTTGACCGGGTTCGCATGCAGGATGGTCCAGCATGAAATGGATCATCTCGACGGGGTCCTGTTCGTAGACCGCGCGGCTCCTATCAGAAAAAAAATGCTCCATTCGAAATTGACGAATATCCTTCGCCGCAAGGTCCGCACCCATTATAACATAAAATAAACCGCAAGCCGAGCGCAGAACCCCAAGCTCGCTTGAGGGTTCTGCCGAGGCGCAGCGTTTATTGCCGCGAGCGACAGCGAAGCGGAAATAAACCGCAAAAAGTCACCCGCGAGGATTCCAAGCCTTGATGTTTTTCAGGCGCAGCGTTTATTGCCGCGAAGCGGAAATAAGCAGGTCGAGCGCAACGAAGCCTTGCCGCGAGCATTGGAGCAGCGGAAATAAACTGTAAAAACTCACCCGCGAGGCTTCCAAGCCTTGATCTCTTTCAGGCGGGCGTTTATTGCCGCGAAGCGGAAATAAAGCAAGCCGAGCGCAACGAGACCCTGCCGCGAGCATTAGCGCAGCGGAAATAAACCACAAAAACTCACCCGCGAGGATTCCAAGCCTTGATGTCTTTCAGGCGCAACGTTTATTGCCGCGCAGCGGAAATAAAGCAAGCCGAGCGCAATGAGGCCTTGTCGCGAGCATTGGAGCATCGGAAATAAACTGTGATGATGCATTTGAGCGGCTCTATGCCGTGATTGTCTGCCGCCTTTTTCGTATCCCCGTTTCGAGCCTGCCCGAAGTTTCTGCCTCAGGCGCAGCTATAAACCGAAGGCGATTCACGGGACGAATCCTGCGGATTTTCTGCCGCAGGGATTTTCTGCGTTTTTTCATATCCACGTTCCAGGCCCGCTTGAAAGCTCTGCCTCAGATGTATGATTGCGTGCGCGGCGGAAATACATGCGCGGCGGAACTGAATTGAACCGCGCATGCGTTTAGAATCATCAAAAGCAAATATGCGGCAGCGGAACTGAATTAAGCCGAAATCCGTGATGCTCAGGCTTGCTTTTGCCAGATTATAGTATGGCTTGCCATGCATTGCGTTCAAAGCCATGCGAGTTAGCAATCCCCGGACATGGCTTGCAAATTACGGTGTTTGTCTTGCTTATCCGCCATTTAAAATTATCACTCCACTGTCTCTATTCTTAATCATATGATTATCAGCATTGTAATAAGACAGAGCGTGGATTGGTCGTGTTTTTTTATGGCACTTCTCCACGCACATGTGTTATATATGATTAATTATCAGCGGGTTGTGGATTATGGCCGTGGATGGATAATTTGACGAATCGATAGTGAAATGTGTCAAAAAAAAGGATGGGCGGATTAACGTTTGTCAATGGTTGAGAAATTGACTGATTTGTAATAAATTATATAAAGCCAGTTTCGAAATCCTGTTCTCGTTCTCCATATGCTGCCGCAGGGATTTCCTGCGTTTTTTCATATTCCGGTTTCGAGCTATCCCGAAGTTTCTGCCTCAGACGCAGCTATAAACCGAAGGCGATTCACGGGACGAATCCTGCGGATTTTCTGCCGCATGGAATTCCTGCGTTTTTTCGTATCCCTGTTTCGAGCCTGCCCGAAGTCCCTGCCCCAGTAGGTTGTATCCATTTGGATTACGATACTCTTGTCCTTTGACACTTTCTGGACGTAGCGCATCCCCTCCAGGTCACGCTCTATCGTCCTGACTGACACGCCGTATTTTGCGGCTAGCTGATTCCGTGTCTGTTTGCCCTCGATATAATCCGTAATCACTTGCGCCTTGTCACGACGCCGACCTCCGTCAAAGCGACGTCCGCAATCCTTGCATTTGTACCTCTGAATATGGCCTCTCAAGCCGTTCCTGACCACTTTCGCAGACCCGCAGAAAAAGCATTTTTTTGTACATATCGGTAATAATCTCTGCAAATATATTAA
>CALUPD010000017.1 GCA_944322605.1 uncultured Bacteroidales bacterium
AGCTCCCTGCTTACCGTACTCTTATTGACACCTATCTGCCGAGCAATGGCTGTCTGTGTCTTTCCCTCTTGTTTTCCCAGATAGATTGCGTATCTTTGCTCCCGGGTCAATTGTTTATACATACGCAGCACAAAATTAATTGGTCCTGGGGGAACTTCGGTTCCCCTTTTTGTTTTTTTTTGTGTTGCATCATTGCCCCAGGCTGTCTTGCCCACCCCCCTATGCCTCCCGGCCGAGAAGTGCAACAGTCAGCGGCCCGCGGGCCGCTGACTGTTGCACTTCGGTGTTGAATCTGCACATGTATAAAGAACTTATGACTTCACAAGTTTCTTTTTGCATGCATAACTAACTGAAATCACGAAATATTCCATGACATGGCATCAAGCCGTGATCAGATGGAAAATGCGAGGCCGCCTACGAAATTCAGTTCGTCCCTCGAAGGATTGCATATGACACGGGCAAGAAGCCCTATCTTGAAAGAATCCTTTATCTCCCATGTCCTTGAAGCATGCAAATAAATGTTGGTAATCTCGAACCCGCTGGTCTTGAACAGCGTAGTCGCCCATGGAGTACCGGCGATGCCAGCCTTCATATCGATAGACTTCAAGACCTTGAACGTATAATAAAGATCGAAGTACGAAGTAAATTCCCTTCTCCCGTAATCATCGAAATCGTTCCCGAAAAGCATGGTTCCCCAGCTCACCGTAAGAGGGAATTTTTCAGAAACAGTGTATGCTACAAGAAGTTCCACCACATGAGGCGTTGTACGGCTGTTCAAATCGAAGAACTGGCGGAAAGGCCTTCTTTTGCTCCCGTCAGGGCCTTCGACTCCCCATGACAGGGCATTTCCGGAAACATAATAGTCAGTCAACGCGACTTTAAGTCCCTTGTACTTGTAAGTCAATGCTATATCCACTTCCTGCATGTCCGTTCCGGCAAGATCCGTAGATCCCCACAATGAAAATTCCAGTCCGGCATATTCAACCGCGATTTTCGGCTGTATGCTCGCTCCGGTCTGGTACGCGCCCCTGCAAACATAACTGCTCATCAAATCGAATCCGAAAGAAAAAGACGCTTTCCTTTTCTGCACGGGCTGCATCGCGCCATTTCCGGAATTCAACAAAGGCTCTCCGTCACGAACCGGCAGATGCCGGATAGAAGAATCAGGCATTTCCGCAACTTGGACATCCGCCAAGCCGCATTCTGCCGAAGCCGAATATGCCGGACTATATAAACCGCAAAAAGCGACAGCCAAAACGGCGACCATTAAACAACGATTCATAAAACTCAATTTTAGGTATTTCAATCAAAAAACATTTCAAAAATATCATCCGCGCCTATCCCTGAAAAATAATCATCCACGCAGATTCCGGAAAGGCGTTTTTTAACGGACTCCGGATCATACGCAGTGCCTTCCATGAGGCTTTCGAATTCCTCCGTAGGTTTCGAGAAAAAATAATCGCCCCTGACTTCCAATTTGCCGATCGCCCCCTTTTCCACGTCAATGAAAATCTCCACAAGCCCTGAAGGGAATTTCCTGACGCTGCTGAATGAAAATGCAGGTGACATCCCGAAATTCCATTCGTCCGTAGCATATTTGGAATTCCTCAATTCCGTAATTTCGTTTTTCTGCCGGTCAGTAAATTCATAGATGGAATTATTCCCTGCTATCGCGCCGCGAAGATAATCCATGAATCCGCATACATCCATGTCCTGCTTCAGATGCTCGCGTATGTTCGTGACCCTCGCACGGTTGGACTTCACAGCCTTGCCTTCGAACTTTTCAGGCCTGGCGTTCAATGCTCCGGACAAATCGTCCATTGATGAAGAAAACAAAATGGTGCCGTGCTGCAATATCCTGTTTCCGTGATAGGCAATCGCGTTTCCGGAAAATTTCATTCCACCGATTGTCAAATCGTTACGTCCTTCAAGAGCTGCATTTATCCCAAGTCCGGCCAAAGCGTCTATGATTGGCCTCGTAAAACGGGAGAACATCGCCCCTGTGTCCTCTGTCCGGCTGCAATTATCGGCAAAAGTAAACAGTATGTTCCCCATGTCATGGAAAACGGCGCCCCCGCCGCTTATCCTCCTTATTACCGGAATGCCATGGGTTTTCACAAAAGGGATATTGATTTCAGCCAATGCATTCTGGTATCTCCCGATTATCACCGAACGCGAATTCCTCCACAACCTGAAAACAGGAGCTTCGAATTCTTTCAGAATATATTCTTCCGCAGCCAGATTCCAGTACGGATCCGTCACGGAATCAAAAATACACAGCATCTCAGACGTTCCCATTCGACGGTTTCTGTTTTATAAGCCTGTCTGACAAATATTTGTACAAACGATATATCAAAAAGCCGACAAGCAGGCCGAAAACCATCCCTGCAAGCACGTCCGAAGGGAAATGCTTGCCAAGGTATATCCTGCTATAGCCGACAAGCATGGCCCAAAGCATTATGAAAACGGAGTACCACTTTCTTTTAAAATACAATGCCGTAAAGCATGCGAGACCGAAGACATTCGACGCATGGCTCGAAAAAAATCCGTATTTTCCACCTCCCTGCTCTACCACGCGGGCCATGCCGTCCAATCCCGGATCGAAGCCGGGACGGAAACGCCCTATCATTTCCCTCACGTTGAACGATATAGAATCGCACAAGGCAAAAACAAGCAGCACACCTGCAACGGCCATCAGGGCCTTTCTGTAATCCGTCCTGTAGAAAATCCCTGCCAGGATGCAGGCATACAACGGAATCCATTCCAATTTGCCGGATGCGAACAGCATCACCGAGTCCCAAAAACCGTTATGGCATCCGTTGATGGCCATAAACACGGTTCTGTCTATCTCTAAAATATTCTCAATCATTCTCTTTATTCAATATTGACCATAGCAGGTTTTTAAGTTCCGCTATGCCTTCTCCGGTAACTGAAGAAATGAACATCGCAGGTATCTTGCGAGGAAGATGCCTTCTGATCTCTTTCTTGAGTTCGTCGTCAAGCATGTCGGATTTGGAAACGGCAAGAACCCTGTCCTTGTCGAGAAGTTCCGGATTATACTGTTTCAGTTCGTTCAGCAGTATCCTGTATTCGGAAAGGATATCCTTGCTGTCGGCCGGAACAAGGAAAAGAAGCATGGAATTACGCTCAATATGGCGCAAAAACCTGAGACCCAACCCCCTGCCCTCATGAGCGCCTTCGATTATCCCAGGTATGTCAGCCATGACGAAAGACTTGTCATCATGGTAAGTGACTATCCCGACACTCGGTTCGAGGGTAGTAAAGGCATAATCCGCCACCTTCGGCCTTGCAGCGGAAACGGTAGAAAGCAATGTCGATTTTCCGGCATTCGGGAAACCCACAAGGCCTACGTCGGCGAGTATCTTGAGCTCAAGTATGAACCATCCTTCCTGGCCGGGCTCGCCAGGCTGTGCATAGCGCGGAGTCTGGTTCGTCGCGGATTTGAAATTCGCATTTCCCAAGCCTCCCCTTCCGCCTCTGACAAGCACTTTTTCCTCGCCGTCTTCGGTAATCTCAAACAATATTTCCCCTGTCTCGGCGTTTTTGGCAACCGTGCCGAGAGGAACATCGAGATATATGTCCTTGCCATTGGCGCCTTTGCACAGAGATCCGCTGCCTGCCACTCCCGGGTCTGCCTTGACATGTTTTCTGTACCTGAGGTGTATAAGCGTCCAGAACTGCGCATTGCCACGCAATATCACATGCCCGCCCCTGCCGCCGTCGCCGCCGTCCGGGCCTCCTTTCGGAATGTATTTTTCCCTTCTGAGATGGACTGATCCCGCGCCTCCGCATCCGGACGCGCAAAAAATCTTCACATAATCCACAAAATTAGTACCTGCCATAAGAAACCGTTCTTTCTAATGAAACGCCAAAATTATAAAAAAACCTCTGTCGCACAAAATTGCGGCAGAGGCCATTCGCCATGGGAATGCGGCCGTTATCGCAGCAAAGAGCTTATTGCGGCGAACACTTCTTCTATAGTGCCTGCGCCGTCGATTTCCCTGTATTTGCCCTGTTTTTTATAATATCCTACAAGAGGCTCCGTCTTCTTATGATAGGTTTCGATTCTCTGGTTTATCACTTTCGGATCAGCATCGTCCTTGCGGTTTTCGATTTCCGCCCTGTGCTTTATCCTCTCGAAAATCTTGTCATCGTCTATCATTATCGACAACACGTCCGAAACTTCGTTCCCGCGCTCGGACAACATCTTGTCAAGCGCAAGGGCCTGTGCTTCGGTCCTTGGGAATCCGTCGAACAGGAATCCTTCGACCTGGGGGTTGTTTTCTATTTCGGATCTGATAATTGCTATCATCGTGTCGTCTGCTATCAAATCCCCCCTGTTGATGATTTCCTGGACTGTTTTGCCCAGTTCCGTTCCTTTTTCGATTTCTTTCCTTAACAAATCTCCTGTAGAAATATGGCGCAAACCGTATTTTTCAACAAGCAGCTTAGCCTGCGTTCCCTTACCTGCGCCTGGAGGGCCGAAAAGCAAATAAAATTTCATAATTCCTTACGTTTATAACTGTTACTGGTTATCTATCACATATATATCCTTGTACTGGCGCCCGAGCCCGTTATAATCAAGCCCGAACCCGACAATGAAGTCGTTGCCCAGTTCCATTGCGGGAAACCTTATCGGAATGTCTTCTGCATACGCCTCAGGCTTGAAGAATAGGGTGCATACGTTCACATCCTTCGCACCTGCCGAAACCAGAGTGTCGTATATGGACCTTATGGTCTTGCCAGTTTCGACTATGTCTTCGACAATGATCGTCCTTCGTCCCCTCACATCGTTGTTAAGGCCTAAAAGCGTATTCACCTTGCCGGTAGACGACGTTCCGGAATAGGAGGACATCTTGACAAAAGATATTTCCGCCTGGAAGGACAGTTTCTGAGCAAGCTCTGCGGCGAACATGAACGAACCGTTAAGTATGCCGACAATTACCGGAGGAGTCTTTTCCCCGCCGTATTCAGCATTCAGCCCGGAAGCCACCATAGAGATAGACTCCATTATCTTGGCATTAGGAATCGCCAACCTGAACATCTTGTCGTGCAGCCTTATCTTTTCCATTGCAATTTATTGGATTATGCTATATTTTTGCAACTGCGAATTTATAAAAAAATTAACGACTACAAAACATGAAACCTGTTGTCAGCATCATCATGGGCAGCACATCGGATATGAACATAATGAAACAGGCTGCCGATTTCCTTAACGAAATGGAAATACCGTTCGAAATAAACGCCCTGTCGGCGCACAGGGTGCCTGAAAAAGTCATGGAATTTGCGAAAGGGGCAAAAGAAAGGGGCATAAAGGTAATAATTGCCGGAGCAGGAGGAGCGGCCCATCTTCCTGGAGTGATAGCAGCCCTCACGCCGCTGCCTGTCATAGGCGTTCCCATCAAGTCGTCGAATTCCATGGACGGATGGGACTCGGTATTGTCGATTTTGCAGATGCCTTCCGGAATACCGGTAGCGACAGTCGCCTTGGACGGCGCAAAAAATGCAGGAATACTCGCCATGCAGATACTCGCCACGGCAGACGAATCAATAATGCAGAAATTCATCAGGTTCAAATCGGAACTCGCGCTGAAAATAGAAAAAGCCAACCATGATCTCGCAGAAATAAAATACGATTTCAAAACCAATTAAAAGCCGGATGCAGTTGCCTTTTGCAGAACCGCCGGTTCGCTGAAGGCAACCGCACAGTTTCATCCTGACGGACAGCAAATGCGGCATTTGCCAGTAATGCCGCGCCGCAATGATAACGAGGGGGAGATATGAAGGGAAGGAAAACAATAGCGGTAATTATCGCATGCTCATGCGCCATATGCCGGGCGTATGGAAACATTTGCATGGAAAGCACAGGCATTTGCCGGAAAACGGAGGACATCGAATCCATCGAAGAGGACACGGAAAGGCTCATGGCGTTCCTTTTCGAGACAAGCAGCCATGCCCGCGAATACAGCGAAGAGGAAATAGCCGAATTGTCCGAAGCGATCGAACAGGCCCGGACGAATCCTATTCCGGTGAACTATCCTGACGAAAGCGGGGTCATCGAACTTCTCATAGGCGGATACAGAAAAGCCTCTATCGAAAAGTACATACGCGACTACGGATTCATAAGGTCCGTTTCCGAACTTGCCGCAGTGCCGGGATTCAATGAAAAGGCGGCTCGCGCGATTTCCGCCTACATAACGTTCGAAACGGACAACAGGAATATACGCCCGACGTGGAAAAACATAAAAAGGATTATCGGATACGGAAAGCACGAACTCATCCTGAGGACAACTAAAAAACTAAACCTCAGAGATTTCAAAATCGATCCGGAAAGCACCTCCGGCTATGTAGGAAAAGATTATTACCTGTACGGACGATACTCGTTCAACGCATCGGACCACATAAAGGCTGGAATCACTATAGAAAAGGACGCCGGGGAAAAGATGTTTCCGGTCAAAGGCAGCATCGAGCCGGAAATGATTTCAGGATATGCCTCGCTCGAAAACATGAAGCTGAGCAGCAACCTGATCCTTAATTCATTCATAGCAGGAGACTATTCCATAAGCGCAGGACAGGGATTGTGCTTTTCATTTCCGGGTTCGTTTTTTTCTTCGGGACTGCCCTCCAGCGCAGGCCGCCTCGCAAAGACCGTCAGGCCGTACCGGTCATCCGGGGAAATAAATTTCCTAAGGGGAGCCGCATTGTCGGTCGCATGGAAGAATTTCAGCTTTTCGCCTTTCATATCATACAAAAGAACAGACGGCCGCATCGAAGGAGAATATTACCGTTCCAAGCCGGATACAGGCATTCACAATTCCGTTTCCTCGCTCAAGTCAAGAAAGACCGTAAGGGAATTCATAACCGGATTATCATTTGCATTCGACAATGATTTTATCCACGCAGGACTGAATTTCATTACTTACGATACGGACAAAAAGAACGGAATCGAGGAAAATTATTACAACAAATACCAGCTTTACAAAGGCAGGTGGGGAAACATCAGCGCGGATTTCGTGTTCAAGGCCGGAATCCTCAGGATTTTCGGAGAACTGGCAGTCGATTTCACCCCTGACATTGCATTTATCGCAGGAGCATCGGCTTATTTGTCGGAACGCACGGAACTCAGCCTCAACATAAGGGGATACGGAGTAGGATACAAAGCCCCTTATGCTTCAGCCACGGGCAATAATTCTTCGGTCTCGAACGAATACGGGGCAGGCCTGTCATGCCGCATAGAACATGCCTACGGGAAATATTCGGACATTTTCGCCGACTTCTCGTATCATCCGTATTTCAGGTTCGCGGTCAGGCATCCCGGAAGCAGGATGAAATTATCATACAGGTATTCCGCATCCCTCGACAAATTGGAAGCATACGCGGCAGCCTCGTACTCCGCAGATTTTCCCGGAACGCCAGGAAGACTGTCAGTAAAAGGCTCGGAAAACATAAAAATCTCAGACGCTGCGGCACTGTCGTTCCGTGAAGCCGTATCGGCCGACTTTGGCAAAAGCCTTAAGGAAAGTTCATTCGGGATAATGATGTCAGCCGGAATAAGCATCAGGCTCGGCCGATTCGACGCATTCGCAAGCGCAGCCTATTTCAACAGCCCCGACTGGAACGCAAGGCTGTACATATACGAAAAGGACCTGCTTTATACATACTCCAGCAGGTCTTTGTACGGGCATGGAATCAGGCCATATCTTTACATAAAATACAAGCCTTTCGATTTCATGGAAATATGGTTCAAGGCCAGCCTTGAATGCCGGTTCGGCTCAGACAGGCTGAAGACGGAATACCGGTTACAGGCAAGATTAAAATTATAAGCCGCATCCTGTACGGGCATCCGGCAATTTGCATTATGCGGAAAAACAGGAATTTCCAACGGCTATCCGGACCTGCCTGCCATAGGACGGCATGGCTTCCATGACAGGAAATTATTTTTTCTTTATCTTTATTTTCTTGCCGGGATAAATTTTGGAATTCTTGTCCAGCCCGTTAAGCTTCATTATCTGGTCAAGGCTCGTTCCCGGGAATTTCTTTGCTATTTCCCATAATGAATCCCCGGATTTAACGGTATACATGACATACCCGTTCTGCACCGTCGTTTCAGGAGCCGCGTTCTTCGAATATATGGTCAGCTTTTGGCCTACCCTGATCATGTCTCCGCGTATATTGTTCCATTTCCTGATATTCGCAGCCCTCGTGCCGTATTTCTCGGCAATGCCTCCAAGGGTTTCGCCTGATTTGACCACATGTATTATCCTGTTGCCGGAAGCAGACGTCGCCTTTGGAGCGGAATACGAGCCTCCAGCGTATATCACCAACCTTTGGCCTTTGCGTATCATCGTGCCGCGCAGATTGTTCCAACCCTGTATGTCGGAGACCCTGACCCTGTATCTTATCGCTATTCCTCCAAGGGTCTCCCCGGATCTTACCGTATGTACCACCCGCGAAGAAGACATGGACACGCCCCGTTTTATTTTCTCCACGTTAACGGGAGAAAAATACACGTTGTCCTTGTATGCGTATATGCTATCCTCGTTTTCGATAAACGGGACAGTGTACTCATACGGAAGCCTCAAGACATACGGATGTTCGACACCGGGGATTATCTCATGCAGGTATTGGGAATTGAGGCTTTTTATAAGGGACTTGTCGATTCCTATCACTTCGGAAATCTGATCGAAATGCAGCATTTTACGGACCATGAACGTATCCACATGCGCAGGCATGTTGCAAGGCTTGGGCACTATCCTGTGTTCCTTGTAGTAGGTCATGGCATACAGCGCAGCCACGAATGCAGGAACGTATCCCCTCGTTTCCCTCGGCAGGAACTGGTATATGTCCCAGAATTCCCTCGACCCGGCACGCCTTATTGCCTTGTTCACATTCCCGGCCCCGCAATTATATGAAGCTATTGCAAGGTTCCAGTCCCCGAAAATGGCATACGAATCTTTAAGGTACTTGGCGGCAGCATGGGCGGACTTGACCGGATCGAACCGCTCGTCCACATAGGAAGATATTTCAAGGCCGTACTGCTTCGCCGTAGTATACATGAACTGCCACATTCCTTTCGCCCTTGCCCTCGACACCGCGACAGGATTAAGCGACGATTCTATCACAGCCATTGCCTTCAATTCTTTCGGAAGGTCGTACATATCCATTACTTCTTCGAATATCGGCATATAATACTGGCATAATCCGAGGACTTCTGACATGGTATTCGGAATTTTCTGCGTATAGTATATGATATGGTTTCTCACGATATTGTTGTAGGGAAGTTGGATAAACGAATTCATCTTCTCAAGACGCTCGATATACACCGAATCAGGCACGTCCGATTCGAAATAAACGCTGTCAATGTCGCTTATGTCGTATGCATTCGAGAAACTGAGGGATTTCTGCATGTACCAAGTATGGAGAAGGCTGTCGGTAGGGGCATTGTCAGGTATGGAATAATAGCCTTCCGACTCAAGCATGCTTATGCTTCCGACATTTATGGTATCATAAACCCCGGACGTGTCGACAATCTCTATCGCCCCGCCATCGATGATGGACTGAAGGGAATCTATCCTGCCGCGAAGGCTGTCGATCATGGCCTTCATTTCCTTTTTCGTTTCCTGCCTGCTGAAAAAGGCCCATTTCGTATTTTTAGCAGAAGCGTCCGGCAATCCCGCGACACATAAAACGCATAAAACCGCAAAAGCCGCCTTGAATAGCCTGCCTTTCCACGCCTGCCCATGGCATGCCGTGCGCATGCCGTGCGGCGAATGCCTGTCCGTAATTTTCATCATGGCTAAAAATTGATTTTCATTTTCACGCCAAGGGCGTATTGCCCCATATTGGCGGCGGAATTCATGGTACTGTAATTCAACGGTTCGATAAGCGACGGCTCGAAATTCAGGCTCAAATCATCGGACACGTCGAAATCATGCATATACGCGAATACGTTGGCATCGATGATCTGAAGCACATAAACCAAAGCCGTAGCTATTATGGAATAGTCCCTGTACCTCCTGTAGACGTCCCTTCTCCACTTGAGGTCCTCCGCAGTAAGCAAACCGTCATAGCCTGAATCAGGATCGGCGGCTTCATTGTACATGGCCTTGTAGCGGTTATATTGTTTGGCATGGAAATTCCACAGGTATCCGCAAGTCATCAAGCCGCCATAAAAAATAGGCAGCTTCCAATAATCCCCGTTATATATCTGGCCAAGGCCTGGAAGAAGCGCGGAATAAAGGGATGCCCTCGGAGGAAGCGGATTCTGCGGGGACTTGAAGCTAATGACACCGTCGAGCATCGATCCCCACCACATTAGCACAGCACCCGCATAAAGCAGGTCGCGCTGGTTCTCGAACCGTTTTTCCCCCGTTTTCAGATATTGCAGGTTGCTCCAGTACGCAGTACCGACGAAAGCGCCTATTCCGCCATATATCACCGGCAGTTTCCAGTAATCCCTGTTATAAATCTGAGCCGAGCCGGGAAGGAAAATCGAACCCGCCCACATATATGCGATAGGTATCGTATCCTTATGGGCCAGCCCTCTGAAATATTGCTTGAAAGTAAAAGACGGGCGCTGCGCTGCCACATAGGAAGTATCATCCTGCTGGTACGTGCCGTTCTGGTTTCCGTACATGCCGTTATTGCTCCCGTATCCGTCGTCCATGAACTGTCCGTAAGCGGTATTCGCGCACAGAAAGGCCGCCATGAAAATAACGGCCGCCCATATGTGCTTCAGCTTGCAGAAAATAGTAATCATAAACCAGCGTCTTCCATTTGTTTCAGGAACTTCCCTACTTCCTCATCGTTTGAAAAATGTATCGTTATCGTGCCCTTGCCCGTTTCAGCACGTTTAAAATTCACGTTATTATCAAAAAACCTGCCTAATATTTCCGTCACTTTGAAATACTGTTCCGGAATCGCCTTGCTTTCTTCAGGACCCGAGTCTTCCTTTTTAGAGGCCGCAGCGGCGATTTTTTTCTCCAACTGCCTTACGGACAAATCCTTTTCTATCACGGCATCGCACAATTGCAACTGAGCGTCCTGGTCGTCTACCGACAAAAGGACCTTTGCATGGCCCATGGACAATTTGCCGGCACGTATGGACAACTGTATTTCGGCAGGCAATTTCAGAAGCCTCAAATAATTGGTGACGGTAGCCCTTTTCTTCCCTACCCTGTCGGCCATCTGCTCCTGCGTAAGGCTGCACTCGTCTATAAGGCGCTGGAAACTCATTGCCACTTCTATCGCATCGAGATTCTCGCGCTGTATGTTTTCGACTATGGCCATCTCAAGCATGCCCTTGTCATCGGTAGTCCTTATATATGCCGGCATGGTCTTAAGCCCCGCCATCTTTGAAGCCCTGAACCTCCTCTCGCCGCTTATTATCTGATACCTGTCTCCTATTTTCCTCACAGTCACCGGCTGGATCAGTCCCAGCTGCCTTATCGATTCGGCCAATTCTTCAAGGGCGGCCTCATCGAAGACCTGCCTTGGCTGATACGGATTCGTATCTATCTTGTCTATCGGTATGGCCATTATTTCCGTACCGTTGCCGCTGCCGGTTTCGGAAGAAACGGCTTTGGCTTTTCCGACAGGATTGAAATCAGCGGCATCTGAAATCAAAGCTCCCAAACCTTTTCCAAGCCCCAATGACGGTTTATTGTTCATACGCTATGAGTTTTTTATTAATATTTCCTTTGCAAGGTTAAGATAATTGTTGGTTCCCGAAGACAGCGCATCATATAAAATCACCGGTTTTCCATGCGAAGGCGCGTCCGTCAATCTTATATTGCGGGAAATCACTGTTTCAAAAGTCTTGTCGGCAAAATAGGTCCTCACCTCGTTCGCGATCTGCTTATGGGACTTGGCCCTGCTGTCGAACATGGTCAGCAGAAAGCCTTCTATTATTATGTCCGGATTCATCCTCATTTGAACCAATTTAATGGTAGTCAGAAGTTTCGTAAGTCCTTCCATCGCATAAAACTCGCACTGGACAGGAATTATCACCGAATCGGACGCGACCAGCGAATTGATCGTGATAAGCCCCAAAGAAGGGGAACAATCTATGATTATATAGTCGTAATCGTTTTTTATTGGCTCCATTGCCTTTTTCATCACGAATTCGCGCCCATCCAAGGATGAAAGTTCTATTTCAGCCCCCACCAGGTTTATGCTCGACGGCACGATGTCCAGAGTCTTTATTTCCGAATGCAATATTGTCTCGCTGATCGGGACATTGCCTATAAGGACTTCGTAAATGCTCTTGCCCTCATTAGGATCAGGATGGAAATTCAGGCCGGATGTCGAATTGGCCTGCGGATCGGCATCCACAAGCAATACTTTCTTTTCCAGCACTGCGAGAGATGCTGAAAGATTTATGGCCGTAGTAGTTTTGCCCACGCCGCCTTTCTGGTTTGCTATAGCAATGATTTTCCCCATATTATAAATTTTTGACTATAAGTCCAAGATGCAAAAATACGAAATCTTGCCGCCTCCGCAATATATTTTCAACGATTATTGCCAGTCTTCAAAATTTGCGGGACGGAAATATCCGGACAGCCAAGTTCCTCCATGCCTGCGGCGCGGCTCGCTCCTGTCCGGTGCCATGTTCCGGACATGCACGGACCCGCATTCGTCCATGCGCAGGTTTTGCTGCCGTTCAACAGGGCAGCGGGCGGCATGGCCGTCCGGACTTCACGGCCCGCTCCAGTTTTTTTGGAGCAATAATGCTGACAGGCATTCTTATTTTTATTACTTTCGCGCTTCAAATCAAAACGGCATGGGCAACGACAAGGGATGGATTATAATAGCAAACCCGAAATCATGCGGGAAAAGGGGGCTCAGGCATTGGCCGAGGCTATCGAACCTGCTCAATTATTACGATGTCGTGTTCACATGCGTTTTCACAAGCCACAGATGCCATGCTGTAGAATTGGCAGTCAAGGCAATAAGGTCAGGATACCGGAAAATAGCAGTATTCGGGGGGCTCGGCACTTTTCATGAAGCCGTAAACGCCGCGTTCATCCAGGACTCCGTCCCAGTATCGGAAATCACATTCGCTTTCATCCCCGTACTAAGGTCCGGGTACAAAGGGCCGAAATGCCCTGCATGCCTAAAACCGCTTCATCTGAATTTCAACACTTACGACCAGGCAGCGCAGGCCCTCCGTAACGAAGATACGGAAATCCGACATATCGCGTCCGTCGAATATACCGAAACAAAAGTCCGGCACGAGACAAAAATGGTATTGGAAGCCGGCATATGCTATGAAGCCAAACGGGGCAGGAAATTCAACGACTTGCAAGATTCCGGACAAGGAGGCATATTTTCCGGCATGATAGCGAACATCTCCGCCTTCCTGTCCTGCAGGGCCAATCCGTATACGATAACCGTAGACGGCAATGAAATATTCAAAGGCCGATTGCAAACAGGAAAGATAGGGCTGTCCCCGGCAGACGGGAAGCCATGCCTCCATTTAAAGATAGTCCGGAAAACGAATATCCTAAAAAGGCTGCTGCTGGCAAGGGACACCTTTACAGGAAAAATATACGACACCGGGAATACGAAAACCTTTTCCGGATCGACGATAGAAATGCTTGCTCCTGAAAGCAGGATTGCAAGACTGTCAGCCGCCATTTCCATAGACGGGGAAACTTCAGGATTCTGCCCGGTAACCATAAAAACATGCCCCGAACCTATAAATCTCATATCCTATTCCGGGAGACCGGCTTCACGATGCTCTGATCCAACAATGCCAATTGCAAAATAATTTTGTGATATTCCATAATTTAACTACTTTTGCAGCCGCAAATAAAAGGAGGTGTCGTTAGATTATGATTATAGTACCTATCAAAGAAGGAGAAAACATAGAAAGGGCTTTGAAGAAATTCAAAAGGAAATTCGAAAAGACCGGCGTAGTAAGGGAATTGAGGGCAAGAAAGACTTTTGTCAAAAAGTCAGTAAAAAGAAGGGACGAGATAAAGAAAGCCATCTATGTCCAGAAAATGCAGTTAAGAGACGAATAGTCTTTTCAATACCAAATCATAAACCCCTGTTGCAACATATTTGCGGCAGGGGTTTATTCTTATCATACGGTATTTTCAAAAGCCTTGCTGCCGAGCGACATCAGAACCGGCCGTGCGCTTATTCCTAATCATACGGCATTTTCAGAAGGGACGAACCGCCTGCCAGCATACGCCTGGCAACAGGCCGTTTTCAGGACCGGCAGGCCTGCCTTGCCGCCCGGCCGCGACGAATCGCTCGCCGCGACAAGGACACATGCAGCATGACATACTGTCCTTTTTCCGGTCTTGCATGAATATTGCAACATGCTACCGATATAAAGGAAAATGTTCAACAATTAATTCATAAAGCTATGTTAAGTAACAAATTGGCAAAAGCCATAAACAAACAGATCAACGCTGAATTCTGGTCAGCATACCTATACCTGTCAATGTCGGTAGACGCAAACGCAAACGGACACAAAGGGGTTGCAAACTGGTTCTTCATACAGTACCAGGAAGAAATGGACCATGCGCGCATATTCATAAATTATCTGCTCTCGCGCGGGGCAAGAGTAGAGCTGATGCCTATTGAAGAAGTGAAGACATCCTGGAAAACGCCTCTTGCAGCATTCAAGGACACGCTTGAGCATGAACAGA
This sequence comes from uncultured Bacteroidales bacterium, assembly GCA_944322605.1. Classification (GTDB taxonomy): domain Bacteria; phylum Bacteroidota; class Bacteroidia; order Bacteroidales; family UBA932; genus CALUPD01. Next base: position 14,685 of record CALUPD010000017.1, read on the forward strand.
AAGTAACCGCAATGATCAACGAACTATGCGGCATAGCAGCGGAAGAAAAGGATTTCGCATCTTCAAGCATGCTGAAATGGTTCGTCGACGAACAGGTCGAAGAAGAGGAAAATGCAAAAGACATAATAGACTCGCTTGAAAAAGTGGACGACAGCAAACTCGGACTGTACATGATTGACAAAGAACTTGCCGCACGTACTTATACAGTGCCTGCTCCGCTTTCTGCAAAATAACCATAGCAGGAATTGACGAGCCGACTCAAAAGGGCGCTTTCCGCGTTACGCTTGATTCGAAAATTCCCATGCGTGCCTGCACGCTGCGGTTTTCTCATCTTCTCAAGCCCTTGAATTCCCTCTTCGGGCCGTCCTCGTCCATAACCGGATATACGCAAAGGAGGCTTTTTTGATACTGCCTCCTTTTTTTGCATAAAAACGCCGCTCGAACGGAAGCGCACACAATGGAAAACGCCTGCAATGCCATGCAAATGTCCAACGGCATCATGGCAGGAGCGGGAGACAAACTGCCAAAACCTGACACATATGGATTGCATAGAAAGCTTTTTAAATTACATATCAGGCCAAAAAAGGTATTCAGCCTGCACATTGCGCAACTACAAGGAGGCAATAGAAGATTTCTGTTCATGCTATCCTCCGGAAGATGACAGCGATGAAGCGTTCATCGAGATCTTCACCCCTAAATTCCTGAGAGGATACATAGCGTCGCTCACGGAAAAAGGAATCAATTCCAAAACCGTGAATCTGCACTTGGCAGCCCTCAGCGGGCTTGGAAACCATATGGTCAAAAAAAAGCTAATCAGTTCCAATCCTGTAAAAAAGGTCATACGCCCCAAATGCGAAAAAAAACTTCCGCATTTTTTCCCTCCTGACATATTGAACGAATACATTGACCAGGCCCACGATGACGATTACCGTTCATTGCGGAACAGGCTGATTGTAATTCTGCTCTATGCCACAGGCATGAGACGCTCCGAGCTGTGTTCGCTTAAAATATCATCTTTCGATGCGGCAAGAAGGACCATGGCGGTCCTTGGGAAAGGAGATAAAATGCGGGAAATTCCCCTTACATTTTTGACTATTCAAGAAATTTCCGTATATTTGAACAAAAGAAACGAGAGTTACGAAAGCAATCCTGACTCCCCGTTTTTCTTAACGGATAAAGGAAAATCCTTGTATCCAGCGTTCGTAAACAATATTGTTAAAAATGAATTGAAGGCAAGCGAAGGGTTCACTGGCAAAAAGTCCCCACATGTGCTGAGGCACAGCTTCGCGACTAATTTGCTGAATGCCGGAGCGGACCTCGTATCCATAAAGGAAGCATTGGGACACTCCTCTTTGGCCGCCACCCAGGTCTATACGCACAATTCATTCGAGCAATTAAAGAAAGTATATTTAACCGCTCATCCTAGAGCAAAAAAAGGAGGGAATATGAAAATCAGGACTCAATCGGTAAAATTCGACGCCGATCAGAAATTGTTGGACTTCATCGATAAGAAAATCGGAAAGCTGGAAAAATTCGATGACAGGATTTTAGAAGCGGAAGTAATAATGACACTGCTTCCGGAACATGACAATAAGAACGTGAAAGTAAGGGTATTCGTGCCAGGAAACGAAATAGTGGTCGAAAGGAACGCCCATACTTTCGAGGATGCAGTAGTAGATTGCTCTGACGTATTGAAAGACCAATTGGTAAAGGCTAAAGAAAAAAGAAAAGGATTTTAAGGCATAAGATAAAACGAAGCATAAGAGGCTTGCTCGAAGAAAGAGCCAAGCCTCTTTTCTTTATTTTTCCGCAAGGCGCGGACACGAAGCCGCCCGGCAAGAGCCGGGCAAATAAGCCGCAAACCGCGCCTGATTCACAACGCTACCGCCGGACCATGGACATTTGGGACAAGGAAAAACGCTCTGCCGTAATGGCAAGTACCAAAAGCAGGGACACAAGGCCCGAGCTGATCGTAAGGAGCTATCTTTACCACAGGGGATACCGTTTCCGCAAAAATGTAAAAGGCATGCCGGGCACTCCGGACATAGTATTGAAAAAATACGGCACTGTGATTTTCATCCACGGGTGCTTTTGGCACGGCCATACGCCGGATTTCCATATTCCACGTTCCAATTCGGAGTACTGGAAAGAGAAGATAGAACGCAACAGGCTGAGGGACAAGCGAGACAAGGAAAGATTACGCAACGCCGGATGGAATGTAATAACCGTATGGGAATGCCAGCTGAAACCGGCGACAAGGGAAAAGACACTATTCGAGATAGAATACCTCATAACCCGTTTTTACATTAAACGGCTGAAAGACAAGGCAAGGAAAAAAAGATACGCCGAAATGGAACACCGGATTCCCGTTGCCGGCTACGAAGGGAAAACAAAATAGAAATCATGACAGGCCGTCCGCTTATTGGAAAACGCCGCTAACGGCGGCAGCCTGATTGGGTTCTTATCCGATTCCATTTGTGCGAAATTTCGGACAGCGCACGTTTGCGTTCAACGAGCCATGCCGTAATATGCATCTATGCGCTCCCTCATATTTTCCCTGAGGCATTCCCTGTAAAGCCACGGCTCGCAACCATGGAAATCACCGACATTGAGGAATCCGCGTATCGGAGCATATTCCTTGCCGTCATATCCGTCAAGAACCAAGACATTGTACATGGGAGACATTGATACAGAAATGGTATCATGGAGCGTTGCTGCGACCGAATCCGTTCTCCAGTTGACCGGATTTATGCACATGGCGCAAGGCACGGAGACTACAGGCTTTATGTGTTCTACGCCCGAGACCGAGTTATAGCAGATCGTAACGCCTGTATCAGAAGCCCCTTTTGCAGGACGTATATTCGATGTCGCAAGAGTATCATCAGGAGTCACTTTGTATCCAAGTACATATGCCGCCACCAGATACTCATGCAAATCTTCAGGCATGCATTTAAGCAATTCCACCACTCCCTTTGCCCCTTGGCTGAATCCCGCAAGGATGAATGGCCTATGAGGGTCGCGCCTTTTAAGGAAAACCCTGAAAGCTTGCTTTATGTCATCGGACGGAATCCTGAAACGGCTTGCAATCGTGTCTTCATTCATTGTCTCCCATGCTTCGATTGTCGTATGGCGATAATACGGAGAATAAAAATTATTCCCTTCCCCCATATATTCTGCGACCCCGGCTATTTCCTTGTCCATGTCGCTGCGGTGCCGCTTATTGTAAACATCCGCATAGTGGCAGACCTTGCCGTTTTCAGCAGTCCAGTCGGCTTCCCAGGTTGACACGAGATAGAATACATCCGCGCCCGTGCCGGAAGCATCATTCTCCCTGACGAACCAAAATGCACTGTCTGAATAGTCAGGCTTGTCCGGAATGAATTGACCGCCTGATGATTTAACGCCATTGCATGCCGCCATGGCTGACAAAATGGCAACAACCGCCCAAACCCGCATAATTCCTGAACGTGGCATATCTATATGATGAAGCATATTTCGGTTCTCTTCAGTTTAACAAAGCTATTTGAAGAATAAGCACTTGGATATAAAGTCAAAACTTGTAAAATACCGATTTGGCGACCTCGCCGTTTTCAGCGTCCTGCGGTATCATATACAAATAATTCTTTTGCAAAAGTAGCCAAATCCTTAATCTTGCAAAGGATTTGTTTTTTAATTGTCAGTGTTTGACCTTACGGTATTTTTGATTTTTATCTTTAGGATTGTTCGGTATTGTCATTTCAATAACGCCCATCTCCAACAACTCACCAATATGCTTTTGCCTGTTCTTGCTCTGATTGGATATACCTAACCTATCCATTATTTCTTGTGATGTTCGCGGAACACTACAGAAATTACATATATCCTCTTGCTTCTTAGTTAATTTCTGATGGCTGCTTTTTTCCTGTTCATAGTTACTTTCATGGTTACTTCCTTCCATTTGATAGTTACTTTGAACATCAGATTCATCAATTTGATGGTTACCTTTTCTATGGATAACAACCATAAATTCGTGTGCAGACTCGTTATTCACAAATTGGACATCAAGTCCGCTAGCTATTGCGCGTTGTATTCCGCTACCTGCACCGGTGTATGGCAACAGATAGATGGAGTTGTTAAACAGGAATGTATTGCGTGGCATAGATGTTCCGGCTAATATATCATCCACCGACAAGCCATTAGGCAATATTCCAGGGCTATGAATCTCCACCCTATTGTCAAAAATGAAGATACGAATAGGAGAATTCCAATTAAGTGAACGATGAACCAGTGCTTACGGTAAACTCCACCAAGCTCACATACGGAATCTCAAGTCGCCCTTGCGAATTAAATTCATCTTCAGTTTGAACACTTCTCAGATTGCGACTGAAAAAAGCCATAATCGTATTGAATTGATGCAGAATATTACCTTCCATATCATTATCATTCACTTTATCTCTAAACTGCGAGCCTCCGACATCATTTCCTACATAACAAATACACTTAGCCGTCATCGTAGGCAGCCACCGCTGAGTATATTTGCCGAAAAGCAGCATCGCAGCCATAGTCAATTGACCATTGGGACGGATAAATCTTAGATTTCTGAACAGTCTTGTCAAGTCATGACCTTCTGCAATGGCATTGCAAACATCATTTACAGAACTTTCACGCAACTTATCGCCAATCATTGCCTTACGCTCCAATACCGATGAAAATTTATTGCGCAGGAACTCCTTGATTGTCGATTCGTCCAAATCGTCAATTGTCGCATCTGCAACAGTGGATTCATCTGGAACAAAATTACCGCACTCCGTCATCATCTCAGCCAATTCAGCATTGTCAAAAACTTTTCGCTTATCTCCTCCATTCTTAACCCACACAATACCTTTATTATCGCGATATGGCTTATTCAAGCCTTCCTTTATATGCGCCACAACAACAGCACCACCCTTAACCTCAACATTTTCAATATCAATCAATATCGAAGGCACAACATTCTCAGATGCGATATTGCTCAACAAATTCGTAGTCTCCTGTACCTCTACATAAGACAGCGGATTGATGTTCCCTGTCTTATCATTGATTCCAATTACCAAATCGCCGCCCTTGGAATTGCTGAACGCCACAAGTTCACAACCGATATTGTATTTATCCTCCTTAAAAACACGCTCTTTCAGCTGCGCCCTTGTTTCTTCTCCGAGCTGCTGGTATTTCCGTATATCATTTATATTCATAGCATTTTCTTATTCGGACGGAGTTCTTAACGAATTTCTTTGGTTCAATTCTTTCTTTTCCCTCTGCCGCAAGGATATTTTTATATCCATTAGTCTTAAATCAATCACTTGTTTGCATTCTTGTCAAATTAATGCCGCCGCATAATCATCCGCATTCGCAATACCATTATGGCGTGTCAGCAACAAATATACGCATTACTTGACAAACCGTTCCTGCCATTTCATAAAAAAACAATCAGTCCGGAGCATCGTGAGCAGGAATTCCGCAAAAACGGATTCCGGCAGGCAAACTAAAAGCAAGAAAGCGGCCCGAAAGACGTGATTTCCAAGCCACGCCCGATGCGAATCCCTGTATGTGATAGTACACCGGGGTTCTCATCTGCGCAAGCCTCGAAATTCCACCTTCCGGATCGCTTTCTTGCGAGACAACCGTACATGCGCTGCACCGAAAACTCCGCTCAAGCTGCGGGCAAGCGGAAACGGAACATCGCAAGCCGGTTTACTCGAATTTCTGCAACAGCAGTTCCATTATCTTTATCGCTGCCGTCGCTATAGGCGTGCCAGGCCCGAAAATAGCAACCGCGCCTGCCTTGTAGAGGGCATCGTAATCCTGCGCCGGAATGACTCCGCCCGCAATGACCATGATATCCTCCCTGCCGAGTTTCTTCAATTCGTTTATTATCTGAGGCACCAGGGTCTTGTGTCCTGCCGCCAATGACGAAACTCCAACGACATGCACGTCGTTTTCCACAGCCTGCTTAGCCGCTTCTTCAGGCGTTTGGAACAATGGTCCCATGTCCACGTCGAATCCGCAATCGGCATAACCTGTAGCAACGACTTTCGCGCCCCTGTCATGGCCGTCCTGGCCGAGTTTAGCGATCATGATACGAGGCTGGCGGCCTTCTTTCCTGGCAAATTCGGAGACAAGTTTTTTCGCCTTTTCAAAATCGGAATCATTCTTGACTTCCGATGAATATACTCCTGTATTCATTCTGATGACTGCTTTATATCGTCCTACAACTTCTTCACATGCATCCGAAATTTCTCCGAGCGTAGCACGGGCCTTCGCCGCCTCTACGGCAAGTTCGAGCAGATTGCCGGATTTGTCCCTTACCGCCTTGGTTATAGCCGCAAGGCATTCCTTCACCTTCGCCGTATCTCGGCCCGCCCTCAGCTCGCTCAGCCTTTTTATTTGCGATTCACGGACTTTTGTATTATCTATATCAAGAATTTCAATAGGATCTTCCTTTTCAAGACGGTACTTGTTTATACCGACTATGGTGTCTATTCCTGAATCTATGCGGGCCTGCTTTCTTGCCGCCGCCTCTTCGATTCTAAGCTTAGGAATTCCTGTTTCTATGGCCTTCGCCATGCCGCCGAGCTTCTCGATTTCCTGAATATGCTCCCAAGCCTTGTGCGCCAGGTCGTTCGTCAGGCTTTCGACATAATATGAACCGGCCCAAGGGTCGATAGAACGGCAGACCTGCGTTTCTTCCTGGATATAAAGCTGCGTGTTCCTTGCTATGCGGGCAGAGAAATCGGTAGGCAATGCGATTGCTTCATCCAAAGCATTGGTATGCAGGGACTGGGTATGGCCCAAAGCCGCGCCCATAGCCTCGATGCATGTCCTTGCGACATTGTTGAAAGGATCCTGCTCCGTCAAGGACCATCCTGAAGTCTGGCAATGAGTCCTAAGCGAAAGCGACTTAGGATTCTTAGGATGGAAAGTATTCACTATCTTGGCCCAAAGCATCCTTGCCGCGCGCATCTTCGCGATTTCCATAAAATGGTTCATTCCTATCGCCCAGAAGAACGACAGCCTCGGAGCAAACGCGTCTATGTCGATTCCGGCCTTGATCCCTGTCCTGAGATATTCCCAGCCGTCGGCAAGCGTATATGCCATTTCAATGTCGTTGGTCGCGCCTGCTTCCTGCATATGGTAGCCTGAGATTGAAATCGAATTGAACTTAGGCATGTATTTGGCCGTATACGCGAATATGTCTCCGATAATCCTCATCGAGAATTCAGGCGGATAAATATATGTATTGCGGACCATGAATTCTTTCAGGATGTCATTCTGGATAGTACCGGACAATTCTTCAAGCTTCGCGCCCTGTTCCAGCCCGGCCACGATATAAAACGCCATTATAGGAAGCACCGCGCCGTTCATGGTCATGGAAACGGACATTTTGTTCAGCGGTATCTGGTCGAACAGGATTTTCATGTCCTCTACGCTGCATATGCTCACGCCTGCTTTTCCGACATCGCCCACGACCCTCGGATGGTCCGCGTCGTAACCGCGATGCGTTGCAAGGTCGAAAGCCACGGACAGGCCTTTCTGCCCTGCCGCAAGGTTTCTCCTGTAGAACGCATTCGATTCTTCGGCAGTGGAAAATCCGGCATACTGCCTTACCGTCCAAGGCCTCATCACGTACATGGTGCTGTACGGTCCGCGAAGGAAAGGCGCAACTCCGGCAGCGTAATTAAGATGCTCCATTCCCTCAAGGTCTTCCGGCTCGTATACGCCCTTGACGGAAATTTTTTCAGGAGTCATCCAGCTTTCGGTTCCGGCGCATTTGCACCCGGAAGTACCGTTATATGTCAAATCTGAAAAGTTAGCTTTCATCTTCAATCGTTTTTATTATTTGATACCTAATTCGGCCTGATACATCTTCAATGTTTCAAGCACATTGCTTCTGACACTAATGAAATTCCTGATGCCCTTAGCCTCAAGTCCAGGCCTGCATTCAGGATCGCCGGCAACGACAAGAATGGCCTTTCCGCCGAGAAGTTCCGCTATGCGGGGAACTGCTTCCGCATATTCTTCATCCGACGAACATGCCACTACTATTTCAGCACCGGAAGCGATAGCCGCCTTTACGCCTTCTTCAATGGTAGAGAATTTATTGTTATCGATTACCCTTATGCCTGCGACAGCAAAGAAATTGCTTGAGAACTGAGCCCTGGCCCTGCACATGGCGAGGTTTCCGAATGTAAGCATGAATGCCTTAGGAGATTTTCCGCTTCTGTCCGTCGCAAGCCTCATCTCTTCGAACGCCTGCGCGCCACGGTATTTCATCAGAGGCTCGGCGACTGCGCCTTCAGCCGTCCTGATTTCCGGAGAAACCACCTGTTTGGTAACTTCTTCGCTGGCCGTTTCATTGAAATTAGGAAATTGGTTCACGCCAAGTATGGACTCCCTTCTTGTCGCTATGTTCTTGTCCCTTTTTGCAGCGGATTCTTTAACATGCCCTTGGACAAGGCCTTTCTTGAACGACTCAACATATCCGCCATTGTTTTCAGCCTCGATGAACAAAGCCCATGCGCTTTTTATTATCGAAGCGGTAAGGGTTTCTATATAATATGAACCTGCGGCAGGGTCCGTCACCTTATCGAAATGGGATTCCTCTTTCAATATCGACTGGAGATTCCTCGACATCCTGTTGGAAAACTCTCCCGGTTTCTTATATGCATGGTCGAAAGGCAACACTTCAAGAGAATCCACGCCCGCTATTGCCGCGCTCATGGCTTCTGTAGTATTGCGCAGCATATTCACATACGGATCGTAAACAGCCTGGTTCCATGAACTCGTGACCGCATGTATCCTGATCTTTCCGCTATTATCGTCCCTGATTCCATAAGCCTTAGCGATATTCGCCCACAACAGCCTTGCCGCACGGAACTTCGCGATTTCCATAAAATAATTCGATCCTACAGAGAATGTGAATTTCATCCTGCAAGCTATTTCATCTGCGCTTAATCCGAGATCCGTCAGCGCATCCATGTACTGGCTTCCCATTGAAAGGCCGTAAGCGAGTTCCTGGGATATGGTCGAACCGGCATCATTGAACGCGTATGCATAAACTCCTATCACGCGTATTCCCGGATAATCCGAAACCATGTCCACGCATTCCTTAAGCAGTTTTCCGTAATCGTCGCATGATTTTCCGGCAACTGTAAGCGTTTTGAGAGGATCGAAATCGAAAGAAGCCGAAACCTTGTCCGGAGACGCTCCTTTGGACTTTATATAGGAAATGAAATTCTTCAGGACATCGGCCGACTTGCAGCAACAACCTTTGAAATTGATTTCTGTCTTTTCAACATCTATTCCATCCAAAAGGATTCTGATGTCCCCTTCCGTCAAATGCTTTCCTGCATCTATAATGAAACCTACCGACTCGGCGCCTTTCATGATTCCGTCTTTTGCCGAAGCATTGGCCTCTGACAAATCGCATGCGCAGTAATCCTGGCGTATGAGCCACTGGTTATCGCATTTTGTGCCCCTTACAAAAGGAAATGCACCAGGTTCTGACCCGATATGCGCAAGGCCTTTCAAGTCTTCCGCACGGTAATAAGGACGCACTGAAAATCCCTCCTGGGTTTTCCATACGAGTTTCTTTTCGTAATCCGCGCCTTTGAGGTCTTTGTTAATCACCTCTTCCCATTGCTGAGTGGAAACAGGCGGAAATTCAGCAAATAACTTTTCTGCCATATTATTAATTTTTATATGGAGACCCGGCATGCTGGCGCTAACCGGAGCCGGTCCCGTTGATTATCTAATAACTATCATACAAAGTTATGTATTTTATAATCAAAATAAAATATATTGGCCGACATATTAATTAAATAATATGAAGCAGAGTCGACGAGCAAGCGCGACACATGCAGCAAAGTCACAATAAAAGTTCAAAGAACTCGTATTCCGGAGAGGAAAACCCGGGTGGCAAAATCCTTGCAACAAATTGAGCAAAAGCGATCCGGCAATGGATTGCCGGTCACTGTCAATGATTATGGCAATGATGCCCGCCTTCATCATGGTGATGGCAGCTTTCACCTGAGTCTTCCAGCTTGCCCTTGACAAAAGAATCCAGGACCTGATCGATATTGCCCGAGCAGCCGCGTATGACTTCTATGCCATGCGAAGAAAGCACATTGAGCGCGCCCGGCCCCATGTTGCCGGCCAGCATGACGGTTATTCCCATTTCTTGCAACGTATCGGCGATATTAGACTTGCAGCCGCATCCTTGCGGTGACGGGAGGGTTTCTTTGGATACGGTCTCGTCCTTGTCCGACAGAGTATAGATCGTATAATACTCGCAATGGCCGAAATGATCATCTACGCAATTGCCTCGCGTAGGAATAGCAATTTTTCTCATGATATGTAAGATAATTTAAAATGCCCGTCCGCACTCATGTCCTCTGCAAGACTGCCGGACTTTTCTGCGGACAGCCATTGGTTCAACAATCAAAACCCGGTGGCGGCCAAAAGGCAGCCGCCAGCAAATAATCTGCTAATATAGTCATTTTTCACTGCCGCTGTCGAAAAACCGCCGCCCTGATTTTCCATGACCGCAATCGGCAAAAACGAAGCGGGACAATATCGGCGGACTATCACGGCCATCGGCATTCCCCGACCCCGTGCATGAAAAAAGCGCCCCGGAAAAAGAATTCAGGCCTTTCGAAAATAAGAAATCCTAATGCGCTGATGCACATTAGGATTTTCAAATCAAGCGAAACCCGGAAAGCACCCTTTCGAGCCGCTTCATAAAAACAGGAATAATCCTATTAATTCATGGCAGGCAAAGGAAAAAACGCCCTGTTGCCCGAACCGGCAACCGGATTAATCCGTAACCATATACCACCACAGGCTCTGTAGTCCTAACGGGGTAACTGATATTTTCTTTCCGGCAAAGCTCTTGCCGTTGTCGCCTACCTGGTCTATCCACCTGTCGCTCGAAACCGTTATGCCATGAACCCGCTCCATCCAAGCATCGATGGTTTCGGTCGTCCCGGCATTGAAGTCGATAACCACTCCGTATGCCGCATTTGTGGCAGGAGAATATCCGAACACGATTCCGTCATCGGTAACGGTAGCCGTACCGCAATCCCTTGCGCTTTCAAGGTATTCGAAAGAACCTGTTTCCGTATCTACGCGGAACGGATAAACCACGCCGTCAAGCCTGTAATTGCATACAATCCATTTTCCGTTATGGCTGACATTATTGTATGAAGCTTCGAGATAAGGATTGGTAACCACTTCTATGCCCGTGCCTGTATTTACCGCCTCGCTGTTATCAACGCCTATGTTGAACATCCTGTCATCCTTATAATACACAAGGCCGAAGCTGTCCCATTCGGAACCGTAGATAACCGATCCGTCGGACGAACAGCCTCTCAGGTAAACGCCGTTTTCAAGAGGAAGTCCTCCGGCATTCAGCTCAGGCATATCGAGTATGGTCTGTTCCCCGTTGACCCATTTGCAAGGAGCGACCTTATAAAATTCGGCGTCATCTATCGAGCAGCTTCCCACGATAACGCTTCCATCGGCAGACATGCCTGTAGGCCAAGGCCTTGAATAACCCGGCTGGCAGCTAAGAGGAGTCCTTCCCCCGTCGATATAAATATCGGCGACCACGCCCATCTTGTTTTCAATTATCAATGTCCTTCCGTCATCGCTTATCGCCCCTACCGAATCATAAGTCTCGTTTCCTTCAGGAGGCGTTTCGAGATCTATCTCGGTAGTATCGCCTGTAGTAAAGTCTATCACGAAGCATTCGTCATCAAAGACATCCCCCCCTACATTATAGACTCTGAGATATGCATAATACCTTCCGTTCTTTGAAAGAGCTCCCATTACGCTATTGTCGAATTCCCTGAAAGAGCTTCTGAACATGGCTGGAAGCTGGCTTACATTGAAAGTGGCCTCCGCCGTGCCGTTGGCAAACTTCACGCTGCCGGTGCGCTGTTCTTCTGCATTATTTTCATCGCACCATATATCCACGGAATTGCCGGATTTCTCCCCTATATGGATGAATGAATTATTGGTTGTAGCTGTCCAGTCCCTCCATTCGTTTCCACTGACACCGTAATCCTTTCATCGCCGGTATAAGAGAACGTGTACGATTCGATATCAAGGTTCAAATAAAAATCTTTTTTCGACGGGCCTTCTTCCGTACATGCGGAAAGCCCTATTATCGTCAATGCGGCAATAACCGCAATATTCATGATCTTTTTCATATTTATATTCTTTAACGGCCTGCAAACGACGGCATTGCCTGAAAAAACCTTCGCCTGCAAGCATTTGATTTAATTTATTCAGGCAATGTCCGGTATTCGGTAAGAGTGACAGGTCCCCATCCGCCTTCGCGAGGGCCGTTTTCGTTAAACGGAAACGCCGTAGCGTAATACCTTGTATCAGGAGATGTTACCTGGCCTGTAGCACCGCTGCTCGTCTCCATCCAATCGTATTCTCCGTTCCCCATATGAAGATACCCGAGAGTCTGGTTCAAAAGATACGTTTGGTAGAACAATGTTCCCAGATAATACTCGTTCCACCTGTTGCCGTCCTCGTCCACTCCGTTCTCTAATATATCGTCATACCAATCGGCCCCTACCGTTTCATAGAAATAGCCGAAAACCGTATCGTCGGCATCGAAATGGTAGTAACCGCCCGCAGTGGTTATATTGTCCACGGTGACATTCACTGCATTAGGAAGATCAAGGCTCTCGTCGAAAGCAGGGGTAGCCCACGAATAATGCTTTGCCCCGGCAAGCTTGCCTTCCTTATCGTAAATAACGATATATACCTCTATCGGATTGCTGTTTTCCAACGTATACGTGGTGACAGGCATCTCGATAGGCTCGCCGTCGGACGACATGCAATTGAAATTATTGGTTTCCCATTGGCCGAGCATCAAAGGTATGTCATTGAAGAAGCCGCTTGACAATATGTATTCCGCGTCGGTAGCGGCCGTTTCGGTAACTGCCAAAATCACATGCCCGCAAAGCTCGTTAGGAGTAACAGTATAACGGCCTTCGTATATGTTTATTTCACTGCTGATTTCCACATTAGGGCACTCTCCCGTGGCATATGTCCTGAACGGTATTGCGAACCTGTTGGTTTCCATGCCCTTTCTGTCTTCCCCGACAGCGTAGAACACATAATCCGTCGAAGGCTGCAAATCGAAATAGTTGACGCAACCGTAGTTATTCACTTCGACAAGATAGCTTCCGTCGATTTCCCCGCTTTCGAAACGTTCCTGATCTTCAGCCGTTCCCAAATAATAACGGCATTGGTATATTTCAGGAGGAAAAGCGATCCTGAAACCGGCAGTGCTGTCCAACGCGTATTGCAACTGCACGTCCAACCTCGCGTCTGCCGTAGACGTTTTCACCACGTTTATGCCTCCGCTATGGTTTTCAGAAGAATAAGCCCTTGCGAAAATGGAATAAATCGTAGTCGCTTCAAGACCGGAAAACTCCACTTCCGCAGCTTCGTTGCCATCGACCTCGACGATGCTTTCCAAAGAGCCGTCCGTAAACGCGCCGAGGTCGCCATCCTTGCCTATGGCATACTCGAAACGCGCCGCGCTTTCATCAGGGGTAAACAATACGTTTATTTTCGTCGGATCATCCGATTCGAGTATTTCTATCTTGATTTTCGGAGGATTTACGGGCAACTCCTCCTTTTCCGAGCAAGCTGCCGCCAAAACGGCTGCCGTCGAAATCGCTATCAGTCTAAAAATCGATTTCATATTTATTTCCTGGTTTCTTCGACATTCATTATTTCTATAGGAGCAAGAACACCGTCCAAATCGAATGGAGCGGCAAGGATATAACCGTTCGAATTAAGGTAAGTGACTATGCCCTTCTGCGCAGTCCTGTATTCCACATGCCAGTTCTGATCGATTTGGTCGGCGAATTCGCTTGCGCTAAGAGGAAACATATCATCGCCAAGAGCTACATAGAATTTAGACACGAATTCATTAGGAGTGGCATCGTACCTTATCTCCCAGCTTGCGTAACCGTCGAATTGACAAGAAGTCACGTCAATAGCGACTTTCGCCTCAGGATTGCCGGCAAATTCATATGCCTTGGTAGACGCTTCTATCATTACGACCTCGCCGGCGACACCTTTTTCATCCAATGGAGCGAAGGCAAATACGTAGTTCTTTTCAGCAGAAAGCCCTGTTATCTCGAATTCGCCGTTCTTTGTAACCGGAGGATAAGGATTGCCCACTACAAGGGTCCTCTTCAATGCGGTTTCGCTATAGGTCATGTCTTTGACAGCATAGTTATACGCCATGCCGACGGCATTGCTTCCAAGCGTAATATTGAAAGTCGCTTCATGTGTCCCTACTTCCACAAGAGACGCAGAACCTTCCGCATCGCCTGCTTCGTCAAGTGATTTGGTCGAATACTGTATGGCGTTGGCCTTTCCTATCTTGCCGTCCTTGTCCTTTGCCAACACGATCAAAGTATAATCGTATCCCGGCTGCAACCATGTAATCGTAGTATCTTTTACTCCGCCTTCCATATAAACCTGGCTGCTGCATATTGCCGAAAGCCGGATGCTCTCATAAGCGGCAGTTCCTTCTTCTACATGGGAATCGGTATTGAACACATAAATGCATTCCAAATCCGGATCGGAAGCCGTGATTTTGAACGTGGCGTTATCGTATGCCGAATTTTCTTCGCTTACCGTCACGGATATATCGCTTTCATCGAATACGATTTCAGGAAGGGTTATCGGCTCCCATATTTCCATATCGTGGTCATATGAGCCGTCAAGCCTTACAGGAATGCCGCCTGCCATATACTGTCCAGCCGGTTCCAGCTGGTACATAGGAGCGAACATCCTCATGCTGAAAGTCATGTCGTCAGAATATTCGCCATATTGAGGATTGCTGAATCCCATGCCTATATAGTTTTCCCAATCCCAAATGAAATCCCCTTCCGGACACATCGCGCTGCGCGGGCCGACTACGAAATAGTATTTGGAATATATTTCCTTGTCCATCTTGACGTCTATGGTGGCGTCAGTGCTTGTCACATTGCTCACAAGTATCTCGAATACAGCCGGAACATACTCCTTGGTTTCGAAATCCCCGGTTACAATCTCGCTCCTGTTGTTTTTCGTGCCGATTGAATATACGTATAAAGTATACTCCGTTTCAGGTTCGAGCTGGGAAATCAGGACGGTTTTCGAATCGCCGTCCAGGTTTTCGTTTCTGAACCGGCTGTCTTCAGGCTGAGGCTCGCCTTTTACGGCGCAAGCATAAGAAAAGCTCATCGAATTGCTGGCCTTCACAGTCACGCTGGCGGACCTGACATCTGCAACGATGCTTTCTATCGAAATCACGGGAGTCACTGACGTCTTGAAAGGATAGTACACCCTTTCTGAAACCGCGCCTTCGGAATTCGCCGCTGCGGCCACTATCGTATAATTGGTATTTTCAGCAAGGCCGTCTTTGGTGACTTTCTGCTGCGAGCCGGATTCTATCTTCTCCGACAATTCCACTGTTTCAAGTTCCGCCGAACTTTCCGTAACTATATACGACATCGAAACAGCGTTCAAAGGAACAAGCTCGAAAGAGACCGAATTGGACGACACTTCCACATTTTCGACAGATACCGACGGCATAATCGTAGTAGCCGCCGTTTTCTCCACCTTGTCGCAAGCCAGCCCTTCAGGGCTTGTAGCATAAACGCTGACTACGTATTCCACACCTTCTTCCAGTCCTTCTTCAGTAATTGTCAAAGAATTACGACCGTCGAGCATTTCAGTCTCATACGTCGCGCCCGCAATGTTTTCCGCGCGTTCCACCGCATATGATACCGACACTGCGTTCTCGGCAGCAATTTCAAATTCGATCGAAGTCGCGGTCGTGGATACAATCTGCAACGATACTGTCGCAGGTTTTGTTTTTTCAGTTTCCTTGCACGAAGGCATGCAAAGTGCAAGTACAAGGGCGGCCCATCATGACAACCGACCCCGGCAGCAGCCTTGACAGGCCGCTGCCGAATAATTCATTCTTAGGTCTCATAATTTTTGTTGTTAAGTAATGTTTCGTGCCTATAAAAGCCCCTTCCGCCCCTTGGCGGGAGACGGAAATTCACCTATAAGGATACCAAAACCATAATGAAAAAACAAGGGAAAAAGAATCTTTTGCGATTTCCAGAAAATACTGCCTACAAGGCCATGCACCGCCCTTTGATTTCTTCAAGCAAACGGTAGGTATCGACAAGCTGCACGAAGGATGACTTGCTGCAAGAACGGGAAAGGCGACCTTCCACTATTTCCGCGAATGTATCTATTTCAGAATAAAACCCTTGCGACACCATCTGGTTATTAGCGGCAAGAGGGACAAAACCGTTCCGGCCATACAACACGGTCCTGGCAGCCGTCTTGGGCATGACCTTCTCGACAGGAAGGCCCATTACGGAACCTTGCTTGGGACAGAACACGAGCGATTCCAAATTTTCGCAGCTGTAAATCCCCGCCCCGGTATTGACGACAAGGATTTCGGAAGCCTCTTTCCATGAATAGTCGGTCGACAGCTCAAGGTTTCCGCATGCGCCGCCTGAATGCTCAAGAACGACAAAGTACGTAACCCCTCCCCGTTTCGATATTATCTTGCGCGCATATTTCAGTTCGGCCTTTCCAAAAAGATAAATCGCCAGATCAATCGGATGTATGAACAATTCCGCCATTTCGTCCCCTTCAGGATACAAGCCTGTCTTATATGAGAAAGTGTACGATACCGCCTTGTTTTTGCCGAGCTTTTTCCCGAGGATCTCCGCGCAAGGGGAATATCTTTTCTGCAAGCCGGCGACAACGGCAGGAGAACCCGCTTCCCGAGTCATCGCCGCTATCTTTTCCAATTCAGCCAAAGTACGGCACGGCGGCTTTTCCACGAACAGGGACTTTCCGGAGGCAATCACCCTGGACGACAATTCGAAATGGGAGGCAGGACCTGTCGAAACGAACACTCCGGCGATTTCAGGATCATCGAGCATGACCGAAATGTCCGTCAGGGCCGTGATTCCCGGATATTTCTTCTCTATCAGAGAAGCCTTCACCCTATCGCGGCATACGATATATTTAAGAGGTATGTCCAAATACCGTATGACAGGGTACAGGTTGTTCATGCTATGCCCGCCTATTCCGACGAAAGCATATTTCTTAGAATATGTTTTTGACAGAAGTATCCTGCTTTTATAACTCTTGTACCTGTCTATCAAACCTCTCATACCGGATTTATTAAAAATATTTTCAAAAATGCATCTGAGACTCGCGGCCGGGCCTATTGCCCTTTGGATTTAAGGAACTCCCGGTAAGTCATCGTCCTGTCGGACGACCAGCAATATTTCCCGTACCCCGCCTCTATCAATTTTTTAGGCAGGACCTTCTCGAAATTCCTCAAAAGGACTATGTCGTATTTTCTATGGAAGTTTATCCAGCACCCGTTGCACTTCACATATTTTTTCTGCACCGCGCATGAAGCGGCGGAGTTGAAAATCTCGTCTAAGCTCTTTTCATACACGTTCCCAAGAAAGACATCAAGATTCTGGCACACCGGGACATTGCCGTCAGGATGTATCACAAGAGAGCTTCTTATGCTATGGCAGCCCAATTCCAAAGCCCCTTTCCTCCACTGGTCATACAAGGCAAGGAAATCATAGTTTTCCTGAGTGGCATGGATATTTTCAGGTATTTTGGATATGAAATCATCGCTGTCTATCGTCTCCTGGTCTTCCGTAGTATCGAAAAACGCCATATTCCCGTACACTCCTATCCTGACATCAATATCGTATTTCTTGGCCACGTTTATGACATGCTCCATGTCTTTCAGGCTGTTGAACGGAGAAAGGCAGAACATCAGAGATACAGGCAACAGCCCCCTGCACTCCTCGACCACCTTAATGACCTTGTCGTAGCCGTCCCTTCCACGCATATTCCTGTACGTCCCGGCATCGCCGTCAAGGGACACGTACAATCTCGCAGGCGTATACTTCCTTACCGCATCTATGACTTTTTCAGGAGCGAGGCAATTCGAAAGCAAATGATAATTGGGATGATTTTCCTTGAACCATGCGAGTATCTCGTCAGCCTGCGGATGCAATATGAATTCCCCGCCTTCTAAGCCGACCGACGTTGCCGAAGTTATGCATTTGCTTTGCATGATCTTCACTATTTCGTCCTTGGGCATATGCACGACTTCCTTGTTCCAGATCATGCAATGCCTGCATCTGGACTGGCACAGGCTTGTTGCATATATCATCAAAGAAGACAGCTTCTTATGCCGCTGGAACATGTTATTGTTCACAAACAGCATCCCGTTCCTCAAATAATCCCCGGTTTTATACACTTTATCCATTCTGAAAAATTTTACAAATGCGGACGAACTGCATTGGAAAGCAAAAATACTAAAAATCACGGAAGAATTACAAAACCCGCGAAAGAAAGGCAGCAGGGCAAAGCCAACTGGCAAGTGCCGCGCTTCGGTGTTGAATCTGCATAAAGGCGGACAGGCATGCACGCCTCGCCTCCGGCCAAAAATAGGAACTAAATAGTAAAATCCCTGAAAATTTGACAAATTCCGTAAAAGATCAGGCATGCCGAACGCGATAGGAAAGCGCGCTATAAAGAAAAAGGCCGCTTTGCAGCGGCCTTGTAAGTGGTCCCCGTGGGGCTCGAACCCACGACCCCAACATTAAGAGTGTCGTGCTCTACCAACTGAGCTAGAGAACCGTTTTTGACGGTGCAAATATAGGCATTATTTCCAATCCTCACAATATTTATTATAGAAATCTTCATATATTCGCAAAAATTTGCGAATTTTTATGAAAAAATTAGTGATTTTCGATTTGGACGGCACCCTTTTGGATTCCGTCAACGACTTGGCCGCATCAGTGAACCACGCCCTCGGAACATTCGGATACCCTGCAAGAACGGTGGCCGAAGTAAAAAGCTTTATCGGCAACGGTGTCACGAAGCTAATAGAAAGGGCATTGCCGGAAAATCATAAAACAGGCGAAGATATAAGCAAAACGAAAAAGGAATTCATCTCATATTACAACATCCACGGGGCCGACATGACAACGCCTTTTGAAGGAATACCGGAACTTTTGGAAAACCTTCAGGACAAAGGCATAAAACTGGCCGTTGCCTCTAACAAATACAACGAAGGAGCCGTGAATCTCGTAAAACACTATTTCCCTGACATAAGATTCGGTGCCGTATTAGGCCAAAACGAGACACGCCCTGTAAAACCGGACCCTGCCATAATTTTCGAGATATGCAGCAAGTGCGGCGTTTCCGTCGGAGAATCCATTTATGTGGGAGACTCCTATGTGGACATGGAAACCGCAAGAAATGCAGGAATCGAATGCATAGGCGTCACATGGGGATGCCAGACGGCAGAGGTCTTAAGCCGGTATTCCCCTCTTTGTGTCACGGGAAAAGCATGCGACATATTCGAAATCGCATGCGGGCAACCATGTCCCGGGACTTTATAGGATATACACCTATTAAAAAGGCATCCTTCCCCTGCAAGTAGCCGCCATGCATTTATCTCTACACATATAAAAAAAGAGACTGCATTTCGCATGAAACGCAGTCTCTTTAATAGACAAGCAGCACGGCATCAATAGACCTTGACGTCTTCCTTTCCGTCAAGCACTGCGAGGCCGTTCATTGCCAAAGCCCCCATTTCATCTTCGCCAGGATAAATCCTGACAGGGGCTATGAATTTGACCATATCCTCTATCTGCTTCATCATAGGAGTATTGTAGGCGATTCCACCGGTAAGGAGGATAGCGTCCACGTTTCCTCCGAGCACGGCAGCCATCGATCCTATCCATTTCACCACGTTATATGCGAAAGCGTCGGATATCAATGTGAACTTAGGATCTCCTTCTTCCACTTTCTTTTCCACTTCCATCATGGAATTGGTTCCGAGGTGAGCGACGATGCCGCCTTTGCCGACTATCATGCTCTTGATGTCTTCGTAAGTATATTTGCCAGAGAAACATGCCTGCGCCAATTGCAATGCAGGGAGAGTGCCGGACCTTTCAGGAGAGAAAGGGCCTTCTCCGTTCAATGCGTTATTGACGTCTATGATTCTGCCTTGGCAATGCGCGCCTACGGAAACTCCGCCGCCCAAATGCACGACGACAAGATTAAGTTCGGAATACTTCTTCCCTATCGACTCGGCATACATTTTTGCAATCGCCCTTTGGTTCAATGCATGGAATATGGAAATCTTAGGGAAAAGAGGATGTCCCGAAATCCTTGCCACATCCTGCAATTCGTCCACCACGACAGGATCCGCGATGAAAGCCCTGCAACCATTCACGCTGTGCGCAAGATTGGAAGCGATTATCGCGCCGAGATTGCTCGCATGCTCGCCCATCTTCGCAGCTTTCAGGTCTTCGATCATGGCATCGTTCACTTCATAGACTCCGGCCGATATAGGCTTCAGCAATCCGCCCCTGCCCACGATGGCTGAAATCGAAGAAAGCTCGACATTATTCTCCTTCAACGCGTCGAGTATGGCGTTTTTGCGGAATTCATACTGCGAAATGACATCTGGATATTTCGATATTTCTTCCGCAGAATGCCTGAGTGTCTTTACAAAGACCTGCTCTTTCTCATCGTACAAAGCTATCTTCGTCGAAGTAGAGCCAGGATTTATTGCCAGTATAAGTCTTCCCATGCCGCTATTTTGCTGACAAAGCCGCAAGGGCTATTGAATTCAACTTAGTATCTATGCTGTCGGCCCTGCTTGAAAGAACGCATGGAGCGGACGCGCCTGCCACCATGGCTCCCTGCTTAACGCCTTTGCACAATTGCGAATTGACTTTATAGAACACGTTTCCTGATTCTATGTTAGGGAACACAAGGCAATCAGCATCACCTGCAACCGGGCTTACTAATTTCTTGACAGCCACAGCTTCCGCAGAAAGAGCCACGTCAAGGGCGAGAGGCCCGTCTATAACGCAGCCAGGAATCTGTCCCCTGTCGCCCATCTTCGCTATGATTGCAGCTTCAACGCATGCAGGCATTGCAGGAAGCATCTGCTCGGTAGCAGCGATCATCGCAACCTTAGGTTTTTCTATGCCGAGAGCCTTGGCAGTCCTGACCACATATTTCGTAATAGCCACTTTCTGATTCAAATCAGGAGCCGGAATGACAGCGATATCTCCGAGTGTCAACAGCTTATGATAATTAGGATTTTGAAGCACAGTCACATGGCTGAGAACGGCCTTAGGAGGAAGAAGCCCCTTTTCCTTATTAAGGATGCCCCTCATGTATTTGTCAGTGCTGCACTGTCCTTTCATAAGGATATCGCCTTCGCCTGTCCTTACCATATCGACAGCAGTCGCAATGGCTTTGAGTTCTTCATCGACTTCGACGATCTTGAATTTTTCTATATTGATGTTTTCGCTCTTGCATACATCTTCGATCATCTTGCGATTTCCTACAAGCGTAGCTTCTACGATACCATGGTCTATCGCAGCGCTGATCGCGCCGATTGTATGGTCATCTACCGCCCATGCGCCTACCAATCTTTTCTTAGGCTTCGACCTCAACAGGTCAAAAATCTGTTCAAAACTTGTAATCATATCTTAAAAATAAGTTTAATTGTTATTTCTTCACATTTACCAACGCCATCGTATCGCGTGCGATGACCAGTTCCTCGTTCGTAGTCACTGTCACGACCTTTACCTTCGATCCCGGTTTTGTCAAAATGACATCCTTACCCCTCACGCCGTCGTTCGCGTTATCATCAAATTCCACGCCAAGGAATCCGAACTTCTTGGCCACATCCCTTCTCGTCACAGGGTCATTTTCGCCTATGCCGCCTGTAAACACTATCATGTCAAGGCCTTCCATGGCGGCAGCATATGCTCCGATATATTTCACCACGCTGTATTTGAACATATCGAGCGCCAATTGGGCACGTTTGTTTCCTTCAGCCGCAGCATTTTCAATGTCCCTCATGTCTGACGACACGCCTGATATTCCGAGGAATCCGCTCTTCTTGTTCAGGAGCAGGTTCGTCTGATGGGCGTCAAGGTTTTCCTTCTCCTGAATGAAAGTGACCGCTCCCACGTCGAGGTTTCCGCATCTTGTGCCCATGACGATTCCTTCCACAGGAGTAAAGCCCATGGACGTATCCACGGATTTGCCGTTATGGACAGCCGTCACCGAACCTCCGTTTCCCAAATGGCATGTCACCACCTTGGAATTATTGATATCCAGTCCGGCAAGCGCGCAGGCTTTGGCAGCCACGAACTTATGGCTTGTGCCATGGAATCCGTACCTGCGGATCGCATATTTTTCATAATATTCGTATGGAATCGCATAGCTGTAAGCATATGCCGGCATCGTCTGATGGAACGAAGTATCGAACACGGCCACTTGCGGAACCGATGGCAGCAAAGTAGAGATAGCCCTGATTCCAAGAAGGTTTGCAGGATTATGGAGAGGCGCGATTTCGCAGCATTTTTCAATGCCCTTTATGACCTGCTCGTCGACAAGCTTGCTCGAAACGAACAATTCCCCGCCGTGCGCGACCCTGTGTCCTACCGCCTGTATCTGTTCCAAAGACGAAAGCACTCCGCGTTCCTTGTCGCATACAAGGTTGAGAACTGCCTTTATGCCCGCCGTATGATCGGCCACAGGCATTTCGACTTCATACTTTTCCTTTCCCGGAACCCTGTGCGACACTATTCCGGTCTCCATGCCTATTCTCTCTACAAGGCCTTTGGCCAAAAGAGAATAGTCGGCATCGTTCTTCATGTCCAAAACCTGGTATTTCAGAGAAGAACTGCCGCAATTCAATACCAATATTATCATTACTATGAATCTTTTAAAATTTGTCCGGCAAATTTACATTATTATATTCTTTTAGTCCAAATATTTTTTATATATTGCATAGCAAGAAGTTGAGAGATATGAGGGGAAGGTTGTCAGTTCCGTTTTTTGCCTTATGCATAATATCCGGAATATTATTCCATGATTTCATTTCAGGATGCAATGGAGAGCCGGTTTCAGAAAAAAAAGGATACATTCCGGCAGTCGCGGTCGTAGCGGTTTCATTTGCATTCCTGATCCTGCAACAGAAAGAAAAAACGCCGGCGGGGGAGATTCCAGTCTTTACCGCAATGTTCCTTTACGGGGCTGCCGCCTGCCACATTTCCGAAAGGGCCGCAGCCGCGCCTCCGTCATACGAAGGGAACGCAATGATCTCAGGCGTCGTGGACGGGATAGGCGAATCAGAAAAATACATAATCGTCGAAACGGAATGCAATGGATTCGGGATAAAGCTTTTCTTAAAAAAGCCTTTCGAAAAAAAGATAAGGCACGGCGACTCCGTCCGTGCCGAAGCCTTCGTTAAAAGCAATGCAAGTTACGACAGGGATGAATTTCCGTTCATCGGCTTTTGCCGCAGCTTTTCTACAACCGGTAACGGGAATATGAAATTACGGCATGTGGCTAAGAACATAAACTCGTCCGTATGCGAACGCATCGACATGCTCATGGCTCGCCATGTCAGACCTGAAAAAGACCCGCAGACAAGCGCGTCGATTATCAAGGCCATGATAACAGGCAATACTTCCGGAATAAGCGACAAGACAAGTTATTATTTCAGCATGAGCGGAATCATGCACCTGCTTTCGCTTTCCGGCCTTCACCTTGCAATAGTCTACACGATGCTATGCAACATGCTGTTTTTCCTGCCCAAGACAAAACGATGGCTGAATGCAAGATTCTGCCTGATAATAATCTGCATATGGGCATTCACATTCGTGACGGGGATGAATGTCGCGACAGTCCGGTCAGCCGTGTTCGTCACGCTAAGGCAAATCGCCAATGTTTCTTTCCGAAGCCTGTCGGCAGGCAATATATTAGGAATAAGCCTTATAGCAATGACAAGCATAGAGCCGGGAATCATCTACGACATAGGATTCCAGCTATCGTTCAGCGCGGTCGCGTCAATCCTGCTTCTGCATCCTGAAATAGCTGCAATCATCAAATCCCGCATCAGCGTCAAAATAATAAGGAACATATGCGAATCGGCGTCCATATCCGTACTGTGCCAGCTCACGTCAGGAAGCCTCGCCATGCTATATTTCGGAAATTTCCCGAAATATTTCCTGATAGGCAACCTTCTCGCAGTACCGGCCTCGACGGCGGCGATATACCTCGGAATAGCAATGCTTGCCGCAGGAGACAACGACTTCGCAGGGCATGTCCTCTGCAACGCCCTGCATTATACGATAATGTTCATTTACAGAATATCCGAATCGCTGTCATGACAACAGGCCGCCCGAGCATGAACAAGCTGATCACTCTTCGGTTATGGAAAACTTGTTCCTCATCCATTCCGCCTCTTCCGATGAAAGCATCGGCTCTAACATCAGGCACACTGACTTGTTATAATCCTCAAGCCATTTCATTTCTTCCGCCGACAGTATCTCCGAAAGTATGTCCCTGACGAAGCCGTATTCAATCGGAACATAATTCAATGTCTCGAAAGAAAGGTAATCAGCCGTTGAATCCTTCGCGTAATCCCTGCAAAGTATCGTATTTTCGATCCTGATGCCGTATGAGCCGGGAACATATACCGAAGGCTCGTTCGAAGTGACCATTCCTGCCTCAAGAGGGACAGGGTTATATTCCATCCTGATGCTTTGAGGCCCTTCATGCACATTCAGATAATGCCCTATCCCATGACCGGTGCCGTGCATATAGATTTTCGCCGCGCTGCATATAGGGCCTCGGGCAAGTATATCGAGCTGGGCTCCTGTCGTTCCTGATTTGAACACGGCCATGGAAAGCCTGATCATCCCTTTAAGAGTCAGCGCGTAATCCTTGCGCCACTCATACGGGACCTCGCCTATGCATAATGTCCTTGTCACGTCCGTCGTGCCGTACTTATAATGAGCACCGGCATCTATCAGCAGGAAATTATTATGCCCCACGACAGACGGGCTTTCTTTTTCAGGCTCATAGTGAGGAAGGGCCGCGTTCTGCCCGAATGCCACAATCGGAGCAAAGCTTTCCCCGACATAATCCGGAGAAACCTCTTTCCTTATCTCCTGCAATTTCAGAGAAAGCCCGTATTCGTCTATCTTTCCTGAAAAATGGTTCTGGTCCACATATTTCAGGAACTTGATCCATGCAACTCCGTCATTCATGTTGGCGCGCCTGAACCCTTCTATTTCTATCGGATTCTTTATGGATTTAAGCATCGCCGCGCAGCCGCATGCAAGAGGATCCGGCAATACTCCGGAAGCGTATTTCTCGAAATAACGGTATTTGTTCACGGACAACGATGAAAACGAAGCCGCAACGAGGCAATCTCTGCAACTTGAAGATATGAACCCGCACAGGCTGCCGTAAGGATGCAATCTTATATTATTGCTTTCCGCAACCGCCCTCGCCTGCCCTGAGAAAGAATCCTCATTCACGAAAAGGTCCATGGAATCCTCGAACACGATTGCATATGACAGGAAAACCGGATTATATTCTATATCGCGCCCCCTTAAGTTGGAAAGCCACGCTATCTCGTCGCATGACTGCGTGAAGTAACAGAGCCTTTTGCCGTCAGTGCCCGCCGCCCCTTTGGAACGCAGCAGCTCGAAAAGCCTTCTGCGCTTCGAAGCCGGATCTTCCCCGGCTATTTCAAGAGGCATTTCTTCTACAGGCATGAATTCTACCGCCGGCCGGCCTTCGATACCTTCAAAGATGTCTTTTGTCACACGCAACTCCAGTTTCTTCCCTTTCCCGCCGCAAAGTTCCGAAAACATTTTTTCGTATTCCGCTATGGAAAACAGGTCTCCGTCTATGCCCACAACGGCATTGTCAGGACAAACGGACAAAAGCCACTCTCCTGTTTGCGGTACTCCCGGCATTTTCATCCTCATAAGGTCTATTCCGCTTCCCTCAAGCTGTTTCTCCGCCTGCTGGAAATATCTCGAATCCGTCCACAGGGCCGATTGCCCGAGGGTCACTATCAAAGTACCGGCAGAACCTGAAAATCCGGACAGCATTTCCAAAAGCCTGTAATGTTCCGGCGTATATTCATTGAAATGAGGATCCGTCGAAGGAATCACCATTGCGTAGAGGCCTTCCTTCATGAGGAGGTCCTTTATTTTATCTATTGAAACGAGTGATGGCATAACCTGTCATGCATTAATTTGAAAAAACGGAATTATTTTTCATCAAGCAGCTCAGCGGCATTTTCCATCGCCGCCTTGGTCACTTCGCTGCCGCTAAGCATTCTTGCAATTTCCCTTACGCGCTCCTGTCCGGAGAGGCGTTTTATATTCGATTCGGCCGTGCCGTCTTCCGAATAAGTCTTATACACGAGATAATGGGCATGTCCTTTCGACGCGATCTGTGGAAGGTGCGTGATGGCGAATACTTGCATATTTTTTCCGAGCCGTCCTATAAGCTGTCCCATTTTGTCGGCAGCCCTGCCCGATACCCCGGTATCTATCTCGTCGAATATCATTGTCGGCATATCGGAATATTCCGACATCAGGGATTTCACAGCAAGAGCGATCCTGCTCATTTCCCCCCCGGAGGCGACCATCGCAAGAGGTTCTTTGTTATTCGCCCCGTTCGCCGAAAAAAAGACATCTACAGTATCCGAGCCATTCCGGTCGAACCTTCCGGACGGTTTTATATCATATTCCAAAGAGGCATACGGCATTTCAAGGCTTCTGATTATCCCTGTAAGCTCCGTAGACAACGAAGACGCGTGTTTTTTCCTTTCTTCATATAATTCCCGGGCCTTGCTTTCAAGCATGCTTTCGCAGGAAGACATTTTCTTTTCGATACCGGCAATCGCCGACTCGAAATCAGAAGCATCTGAAAGCTCCTTTGCTATCCTGTCACGGATTGCGACAAGGTCGCTTATTGAACCGGCTGAAAATTTGCGCATAAGGGATTGCAGATCCGAAATGCGTTCTTCCACATAAGCCAGCCTCTGCGGAGAAACCTCGATCCCGTCAATGTCGGAAGACACTTCCGATTCAATGTCCTGCAATTCTATCTTGCATGATTCTATCCTCTCTGACAGAGAAACATAACGTTCGTTGAAAGATCCCAATTTCGATGCCGCTGAATAAGCATTCTTGAGGCATTGCGACAAAGACATGCCTTGCGGGTTAAGGTTTTCCATTATATGCCCCAGCCCGGAACTGATTTCCTCCGCATGCGCAAGCACGTTATGTTCCTGCTGAAGCTCCTCCATCTCTCCCTCTTTCAATCCTGCCCCTTCGAGCTGGGAAAGCTGGAATTTCTTATAATCCGCCTCGCGTTCAAATGCCTCGGCTCTCATCCTGGCATTCTCCAATTCAGCCGAAAGGGCTTTATAATCCCTGTACAGGCAGCCATACTCGGCCGCTTTGCCAGAAATGCCTGAATACAAATCCAAAAGGTTACGGTGGAAATCATTATCGGCAAGCAGGAGATGCTGATGCTGGGCATGGATATCAACCAAAAGCACGGAAATGTCCGAAAGGGTTTTCGCATTCACCGGCTCGTCATTGAGAAAACTCCTAGAACGCCCTGACGGGGCAATTACCCTTCTAAGAACCACACTGCCGGCATCGCAAAAATCCGAATCTCCGGCAGCCCTGCATATGCGGCCCGGATCGTCCGTTTTGAATTCGGCTTCAATTACGCAGTTCCTTGACTTGTCCTTTAAAACGGAGACATCGGCCTTTTTGCCCATCAAAAGGGACAAGGCCCCGAGAAGTATGGACTTCCCCGCTCCCGTCTCGCCTGTTATTATTATCAATCCGTCAGGAAATTCTATATCCAGACGCTCTATCAGGACATAATTTTCTATGGTAAGCCTTACAAGCATGTCAACTTGCTTTCTACGTAATCAGCAATATCTTCCGCTACTTCCGCCTTTGATTTAAGGCAGCCTTCCATGACTTTCCCGTCAGATGACAGAATGGAAATCTTATTCGTATCCACTGAAAATCCCGCGCCTTCGTCTTTAAGCGAATTCAATACGATGGCGTCGAGATTCTTTTTCTTCATTTTGGAAACAGCGTTTTCGATTTCATTGTCCGTTTCCAATGCGAACCCCAAAGTGAATGTGCCTTTTCTCTTTATTTTTCCTATTTCCGCTGCAATGTCCCTGTTCGGCGTCAATTCGAGAGAATACGGTCCCGGGGTCCTCTTTATTTTCATATCGGAATAAACGGCAGGAGAATAATCCGCTACCGCAGCGCACATGATTGCCGCATCTGAAAAAGAGTATTCCTCCAATGCCGCATCGCACATTTCCGATGCCGTAGACACTCTCACTACCCTTATATTAGGATGGGAGATGCCGATTGACACAGGTCCCGATATTATGCATACCCGGGCTCCCCTGTCGGCGCAAGCCTTGGCTATGGCATATCCCATTTTGCCGGAAGAATGGTTGGATATGTACCTTACAGGGTCCATAGGCTCGCGCGTAGGTCCTGCCGTGACCATTATCCTTTTCCCTTCCAGCGTTTTTTTTGAAAGGATATATTCCGCATAACGTACAATGTTTTCAGGTTCTTCCATACGGCCTTTTCCTTCAAGGCCGCTTGCAAGTTCGCCCGAAGCAGGTTCTATCACGAACACTCCCCTGCTTTTAAGCATTTCAAGAGACGCCGCCGTTGCAGGATGCCTGTACATGTCGAGATCCATGGCGGGAGCTACCGCCACAGGGCATCTTGCCGACAGATAAGACGTCAGCAACAGGTTGTCGGCTATGCCGAAAGCCATTTTGGACAAGGTATTGGCCGTAGCCGGAGCTATCAGGTACAAATCAGCCCAAATGCCCAATTTCACATGGCTGTTCCAATCGCCGTTTTCCGGATTATAGAAATCCACTAAGATAGGGTTCTTGGACAATGTCGCCATAGTAAGGGGAGTTATGAAATTCTTGGCCATTGCGGTCATTATCACCTTCACTTCCGCCCCCTCCTTGACAAGCAACCGGACTATCTGCGCCGATTTATAGGCCGCGATACTGCCTGTAACGGCCAGCAAAATATGTTTTCCCCTTAGCATAGGACCTTACTTGTTATCTACCGTCCTGTAATAGATCTCGTTATGCTGGAATTCGTCTATCGCGATCAGGGTCGGCTTCGGCAATTTCTCGTAATACTTCGATATCTCTATCTGTTCCCTGTTTTCGAATGTTTCTTCGAGGGTATCGGCAGTATTGGAAAATTCAGCCAGCTTCGCGCTCAGTTCCTGCTTTATTTCCGCAGCAATCTGATTTGACCTTTTTGCAATGATGACGACCGACTCGTAAATATTGCCGGTAGGCTTTGCAAGATCGCACAAGTTTCTTGTCACGGTATTGTCACCGATGTTCCTTTTTAAATTCATAATCAGCTCCTATATTAATTTTCCTCTTTAATTTCCTTAGATTCGTTCTTTTTCTTTTCGATATTCTTCAAACGTTCCTGTTCTTTTCTCTGGCGCGCCATCTTCCTTGCGTCCATTATCGCCATTTTCTCTATCTCCCTGTCCATCCTGCGCCTGTCTTTAAGCTCCTGCGAAGTCATGGCGACATCAATGTCCTCGTATTCTTCCGGAACAGTATATTCGCCCTTTATGTTATGCCTTGCCTTTACGAACATTATATCGAGAGTGCGCCTGTACCTGGAATTCGGGAATTCGCCAATGAAATCGTAGTAATGGTCTATGTAATCTATGAACCTTGCTTCCTGCGAGGCTTTCACGGAATTATCGGCATATTTGTAGGCGGATACGGCAGTATAATACTTTATTTCCTCCCTGTACCGGTTGCCTGCGTTGTTTTTCAGGACATTGGAAAGCGCATATACCGCAGCCTTGTAATCCTCGGTCGTATAATAAAGCTTTGCCGATTCGAACTCTTTCCGTTCCAGCCTTTCCTGCAAATCGTCCAGCATCAGTTCGCATTCTTCGGTATACGGAGAATCCGGATTCTCATACAGATACCTCAGTATCTCGGACATGGCCTTGTTTGTCGGAGTCTGGTCGAGCTCGTAGCGGTAAGTATTCTCATAAAGGCATACCAGGCGAAGATATTTTGCCAGTCCGGTGAACGGGCTGACAGGATAAGTTTCTATGAAACTTTCGAAATTCACTTCCGCCGTATACAAATCGCCGTATTCGAAATAGCTCATTCCATGATAGAACTGAACCGTATCCCCTCTCGGAGTCCCGTTGCAGGCCAGTTGTATGGACTCGAAAAGCGCAGCCGCCTTGGTATATTTTCCGTCATTGAAATATTCAAAAGCGGCATCGTACTTTTCATTCACGTCAGTGCTCTGCATGAGAGTATCGTAACGTGCCGCGCACGAGACCATTGCCGTCATGGCAGCCATTACCGATATTATGGACGTCAAGCGGTTCATCAGCGGACTACTTGTTTTCAGACAAGAACTTTTCCGCATCGAGGGCTGCCATGCACCCTGAAGCGGCAGCAACTATCGCCTGCCTGTAACGAGGGTCGCGGACATCTCCGGCGGCAAACACGCCTGGAACATTGGTCCTGGACGTTCCCGGTTCCACTATTATGTATCCGTTCTCATCCACATTCACGTAATCCTTGAATATCTCCGAATTCGGATGATGGCCTATTGCAAGGAAGAATCCGTGAATGTCCTTTTTTATAAGTTCTCCCGACTTGTGCTGGAGGAGGACTCCGGTCACTCCGGATTCATCCCCGAGAATTTCTTTGGTATTGCATTCCCAAAGCATTTCGATATTCGGGGTATTCATTACACGTTCCTGCATGGCCTTGGACGCCCTCAACACGTTTCTTCTCACAATCATGTAGACCTTGTTGCAAAGTCCTGCAAGATACGTAGCTTCTTCACAAGCCGTATCCCCGCCGCCTACGACAGCCACGTCCTTGCCTCTGTAAAAGAATCCGTCGCATGTCGCGCACGCGGAAACCCCCTGGCCCCTGAATTTGGATTCGGACTCAAGGCCGAGATATTTTGCCGTCGCGCCTGTGGATATTATCACCGTATCGGCTTCGATTTCCTTTTCATCCTCAATTACTATCTTGAAAGGCCTTGACGAAAGATCCGCCTTGGTAACCGTCCCGGTCCTCACATCTGCCCCGAGCCTTACAGCCTGGGCCCTCATGTCGTCCATAAGGCCGTTTCCGGTGGTGCCTTCGGGATAGCCCGGGAAATTTTCTATTTCAGTAGTCGTCGTAAGCTGCCCTCCCGGTTGCATTCCTTCATAAAGGACAGGTGACATATTCGCTCTCGAAGCATAGATGGCGGCAGTATATCCGGCAGGGCCGCTGCCTATTATCAAACATTTAACTCTTTCCATATCTGTTTCTTTATTATTATCAGCCTTTAACTTGCAAAGTTAGAAAAATTCCATCTGAAAATGAAAAAAAATAAAAACAGGCCGCACCGGAAAAACCGGAACGGCCTGCTGAGAGTCACCTGCAAGCTACAGGTTATTCTTCTTAGGTTCGAAATACGCCTGCGGATGAGCGCATGCAGGACAAGCCTTAGGCGCATTTTTGCCCTTGTGGACATAACCGCAGTTGCGGCACTGCCATTCGATTTCTTCTTCCCTTTCGAAAACCGTATTGCTTTCAAGCCTTCCCAACAAAGTGCGGTATCTTTCTTCATGAGCGGCCTCTGCAACGCTTACCATTCTGAAAGTAGCCGCAATGTCCATGAATCCTTCTTCTTCCGCGATCTTCGCGAATTCCGGGTAAAGGGAAGTCCATTCTTCATTTTCCCCTTCAGCGGCAGCTTTCAGGTTTTCAGCCGTAGTCCCTATCACGCCTGCCGGGAAAGACGCCGTAATTTCGCACATGCCGCCTTCAAGATATTTGAAAAATTTCTTGGCATGTTCCTTTTCCTGCTCGGCCGTTTCCATGAAAATAGCCGATATTTGTTCATATCCTTCTTTCTTCGCAACGCTTGAGAAATATGTATATCTCATCCTTGCCTGCGATTCGCCTGCAAAAGACTGCATAAGGTTGCGTTCGGTTCTTGTTCCTTTCAAATTTCTTCCCATAGTGTTCTTTATTTTATGTGTTATTGATATGTTACGAACGGCTTCCTATCAGCTGGACCTCGATCCCCTTGATATCGAACCCGTCTATATGCTTGTCCTTCATGTATTCTTCTATCAGCTTCATCAACGTGTCGTCTTCATAGTCTACAAAACTTCCCGTATCCTCACAGTATATATGCATATGCTCGTAAGTATTCACGTCGAAATACATCTTGTTGTTGGAACTGAACCGCCTTTTCAGCAAGCCGCATCCTACAAACGACTCTAATACATTGTATATTGTCGCAAGCGTAAGCGAAGGGCATGTCTTCTTCAGTTCGGCCTCCACCATGTCGGCAGAAGCATGGCCAAGGGCCAGCATCGAATTATATACCGCTATTCTCTGCGGAGTCGCCTTCAGCCCCTTTTCTTTCAGTATGCTTCTTATTTCCCCGCCTGACTCCATATTTGTACAAAGTTATTTATAATTATTCTAATCTGCAAATATATTTTTCATTCCCGCCGTCCGCCTCCGCCGCATGTTCCACGAGCCGGGTCTATAAACTTGTTTAGAATTCTTATAAACTGCAAATTGCAAATATTCTGCCAAATCCTCTTTAATTTCTTATTTTATAGAATACTACCCCTACATACAAGCGCAGCCCCGTAGCGTAGTCGGCCTGCCTTCTTGAAATATTAAAAAGATAATCCGCTTTCAAAACCAGCCTTAACGCCTTGGTCACCTTGTATTCAACGCCCACGAAAGGACTCAATGCCATGAATGGATATTTCCTGTACAACATATGGTCCTCAGTAGAAAAATCATTTCCGTATTCTTCGCCTATATAAACATTCTTCACTCCGCCTCCGCCTATCGTAATGCCTGCGAACGGGCTCCAGTCCCCGACACTGAAAACATAATCGGCAAGCACTCCTCCCCATCCGGCCGAAAAATAGCTGCCGTGCCGTCCATAGTAAACAGTGGAGCTGTACCCTTCCATGCCGAGGCGCAGATTCTTCCCGAAATGCAGTTTCACTGCCCCGCCTATTCCTAACGGCAGCCCCTCGACTGACGCCGTCCTTGTTCCGGAAGGAGTATTTACCCTGAACTCCGGGCCTTTCACATAACCGGAATGGAGCATCATTCCTCCTGAATAGCCCTTCCATTCGAAACCGGAATTTTTCGCCGCCGACACTACTGAAAAAAATACCGCAATAACAAAAATCACTACATGTTTCATATTCCGCTCGTTTCTTTCGAAAGGCAAATATATGTTTTTTATGCATATTGTTTGTAAATTTGCAGCCTACTAATCATTAATCCTTGCTAAAATGAAAATAGCAGTCGGCCTTTCGGGCGGTGTTGATTCGAGCGTTGCAGCTCTTCTATTAAAGGAACAGGGCCATGATGTCATTGCCATGTTCATGCAGAACTGGCATGACACGACAGGAACCCTCTACGGCGACTGCCCGTGGGAAGACGACCGGGCGATAGCCGAAATGGTCGCGAAAAAAATAGGGATACCGTTCCATTTCATCGATCTGAGCGAGACCTATTCAAAAAGGGTAGTCGACTACATGTTCTCCGAATACGGAAAAGGCCGCACGCCCAATCCTGACGTGCTTTGCAACAGGGAAATCAAATTCGACGCTTTCCTCAAAGCCGCCCTCGAACTCGGAGCGGATTATGTCGCGACCGGACATTATTGCAGGAAGGAAACGGTCAGGGATGAAAACGGGACAGAGCGGTACAGGCTGCTCGCAGGAACGGACAACAACAAGGACCAGAGCTATTTTCTCTGCCAGCTTTCGCAAGAACAGCTGGCTAAGGCGATGTTCCCGATTGGAGGACTGACAAAACCGGAAGTGCGCAGGATTGCCGCCGAAGCAGGATTGCCGAGCGCGGACAAAAAGGACTCGCAAGGACTGTGTTTCGTAGGGAAAATAGACCTGCCTGTCTTCCTGCAACAGAAACTTGCGGCAAAGGAAGGAAACGTCGTGGAAATATTCCGTTCCTGGTATGACGGGACAGGCATTCCGGCATATGCAGGAGAACCGGTCACCGAAAACCTTCTCCAACGGCTGTCAACGCCGTACAGATACAAGGAAAGCGACGGCAAAATAATCGGCCGCCATCAGGGGGCTCATTTCTATACAATAGGGCAAAGAAAAGGGCTGAACATAGGAGGCCACGTGCATCCTCTTTTCATAATAGCCACGGACATGCATTCTAATACGGTATATGTAGGAGAAGGAAGCGACCACCCGGGACTTTACCTGCCGTGCCTGCACATAAACTCCGGAGAGATACATTGGATAAGGCCGGACCTGAAAATGTCCGTCGGAGAAAGCAGGAGATACAAAGTAAGGATACGGTACAGGCAGCCTTTGCAGGACACCGAATTATATCTTTTCGAATCCGGGATGTACATCCTTTTCGACAATCCCCAGAAAAGCGTCACTCCGGGGCAGTTCGCGGCATGGTACTCGGAAGACGGAGAAGTAATAGGAAGCGGGACGATCGCATGATCGCGCGATTAAAGCAATCTCACCTTGCGGCCCGGAAAATCTATCGTTTCGCCGCATGACACGGGAATCGGGCCTGAACATGCAACGCAGACCATATCCCCTGTCCTCAACGACATGACTGAAGACACCGACTCTATCGCCTCATTCATCTGCGCTGAATGCTCGACTTCATGCGCGGCAGCGATAACCGTACTGTTGTCCAACGAATTCGCGAGCATCCACTCTTCCGGTTCAAGTTTCGGAATAATTCCGGAGCCAATGCATTCCATTGCGGACAAGCATGCCGCGCCGTCACCGGGCCTTTCCGGAATCCCGAAAATCGCAGCGCCGGAACCTCCTGCGGAGTAATACCTTTCCGCGAACCTTGAAGCCACATGCTTGCCGGCCTTGTCTATTCTGACATATGAAAACAGCATGTACCACGCCGCACGGATTCCGTCCGGGACATAATAAGTTTCCCCCTCCCTGTTAAGGGTAGTGTCAGGCCTGAAAAAGAAGCCGCAAGGCCCGCCTTTGGCGAAAATTATATTCATGACAGATTATTGCCGCATTTTCAATTTGATCTCCGTAAGGACCTTTTTCGTGAACAAAGTGAAATCCCCGTTCATCATCCATGCATAATAACTCGGTTCCTGCCTCAGCACGTCTTCCACAGGCTTTCCTTTATGCTTGCCGAAATTGAATACCGGCACGTCGTTATCATTCAGGACAATCCTTCCGGCATAATCCAGAAAGCGGCTCTTGGTCGAAAACTCTGACAGGAAACCTATGTCGTTGCGCAGGGTGTCCGGATACCTGTCCAACTGGGCTTGCAGGATTTCATACGTAGCCAAGGTATCGGCCTGGGCCGAATGAGCGTTTTCAAGGTTCTTGTTGCAATAGAACTTGTATGCCGCGCTCAACGTGCGCTGTTCCATCTTATGGAAAATCACCTGCACGTCCACCAGCTTCCTCTTCCTGAAATCGAAGTCCACTCCCGCCCTCAGGAACTCTTCAGCCAGAAGCGGAATATCGAACTTGGTGGAGTTGTATCCGGCTATGTCGCACCCTGTCATCCATTTGGCAAGGCTTTTCGCTATTTCCTTGAACGTAGGGCAATCCTTCACGTCGTCCTGGGATATGCCATGTATAGCATAGGATTCAGGGGAAATGGGAATCGTGGGATTTATCCTCCTTGTCTTTATTTCCGTATCCCCGTTTACCTGGACCTTTACGGCCGATATTTCAACTATCCTGTCGGTCGCCACGTTAAGCCCGGTGCTTTCTATGTCGAAAAACACGATCGGATTCTTGAGATTCAAACGCATCGCTCTTGTTTTTAAGTTATGCCGCCCTTACGGCCTCTACTGCATTATAAGGACAGGCATTATAAGCGCCGACACTTCTTCCTCGGCGTCCGGCGAAACATATGCTCCTACTATGAGCACCGCGCGGCCGGGATCATGAAGTTGCAGGCATATGTCCTCGTAAGGAAGATTGCTGATTATGTCTATCAGTATGGTAGCCTTGAACCCGATATTCATCGGATCGCCCTCGTACTGGCACGGCATGTCCTCGCTCGCGAAGAAAGAAAACTCCGTATCCTGGGCCGAAATATTCACCTGGTTCAGGGAAAGGCCGAGTTTCAAGAGGTTGCTTCCCTTGTTGGAGCATACCGAAACGCGCCTCATGGCATGCAGGAATTCGAGCCTGTTTACGATAAGGTGGTTGCTGTTATTAGGGATTATGGACTGGTATGCAGGATACACTCCCTCCGTCAGGCGCGTAACCATCAAAGTGGAATCGTAAGAGAAATACGCGTTTTTGCTGTCATATGTAATGCTGACTTCGGCATCGCTCTTCGGAAGCAATGCTTTCAGTATGGACGAAGGTTTTTTCGCAAGTATGAAAGACGAAGGTTCTTCGGCCTTTATGTCATGCCTCCTGTAAAAGGCAAGCTTCTGCGCGTCCGTCCCGACAACTGTAAAATAATCCTTTCCCATATCGAAATACAGGCCTGACAAGGCAGGCTTGCTTTCATCCGAAGACGTGGCATACTGCGTTCTTGAGACGGCCTCCATCAGAGTCCCGGCATCAAGGACCAGGGCCTTGTGCTCGTCCGACAATTCAGGGATCACAGGATACTCGTCCGCATTCGAGAAAGGTATCTCCGAATTGCCAGTTATCCATTTTATATTGAGGATCATTGCCGAATCGTTGGTCTGCAATTCGAGAGGCTGGTCCGGAAACTCCTTTATCACCTCCATGAGCTTGGCATGGATAGCCGCGCTGCCCGTCTCCATCACTTCATCCACCTTGGTCCGGTACTTCAGGGTCGTCTCCGCGTCGGAAGCCGTCACGACCAGCTCCCCGTCGGAAAGCTCGAACAGGAAATTGTCAAGCACCGGCAGAGGGTTCTTGCCGGTAATTACCTTTGACACAGTCTGTAATGCCATCAAGAGTTCAGAACTCGATATTATAAATCTCATGCTTTTACCATTAAATGTTAGACTGCAAAAGTAGTCAAAAATGGCATATAATTTGTTTATTTTCTGCTTAAATTTTTAACGGCAAGAAGTCTTGCCCTGAATATCATGAAGAAATACTTAGGACTTATAATTGTTGCCATTTTGGCAGGATTCCTTTCGGCGTACATCATGTTCGAGGCGATGTATTCGAAGATTCCGGCACGGCAATACTCCGGACAGGAGACATTCGATTCGAGGAGTTTCAAGGACATAGAATTCGAAGAAGGGCATTTCCCCGACTTCACGTTCGCGGCAGAAATGTCGGTCAAGGCAGTCGTGCATGTAAAGGTAGTAATAAAGGAAGAGCAGCAGCCCGCAACGCTGTTCGACTTTTTCTTCGGATACAGGCCGAGCCAGCCGAGGGAAATAATGGGTTCCGGATCCGGAGTCATCATCTCGGATGACGGATACATAATAACCAACAACCACGTAATCGAAGGGGCGGACAATATCGAGGTCGTCCTGAACGACAACAGGAAATTCAAGGCAAAGCTCGTAGGCACGGACCCTGTGACAGACATAGCCCTGCTGAAAATAGAGGCATCGGGACTGCCGGTAATACCTTTCGGGAATTCCGACGACCTGAGGCTCGGGGAATGGGTGCTCGCAATAGGCAACCCGTACAACCTCACTTCCACGATCACTGCGGGAATAGTAAGCGCAAAAGCGCGCAGCATGCCTAATTACACAGGAGAATTCAAAATCGAATCGTTCATACAGACAGACGCGGCGGTAAATCCTGGAAACAGCGGAGGAGCATTGGTCAACACCAAAGGAGAACTCGTCGGAATAAACACCGCCATCGCAAGCAACACGGGCTCGTATTCCGGATACTCGTTCGCCGTCCCTGTAACGATTGCCGAAAAAGTGGTTGACGACATAAAGAAATTCGGGATGGTAAGAAGGGCCGTGCTCGGAGTAACGATGATCGACGTCACGGCAGACCTCGAAAAAGAGAAAGGACTTTCGGTTTCCGAAGGAGCCTACATCCATAGCGTAAAGAAAAACAGCGCGGCCGGCATCGCAGGCATAAAGGAAGGAGATGTCATTATAGGAATCGAAGACAGGAAAATCTCCAAAGGGGCGGAAGTCATGGAGGAAATATCCAAGCGCAGCCCTGAGGAGGAAATAACCGTCAGCGTAATGAGAAACGGCCAGAAAACGGATTTCAAGGTAAAGCTGCAAGGCTCTGACGAAGGATATGTAATCAATGAAAAATCGGCGCAGATATTCGGGGCCGTGCTCACAGCCGCAGACAAGTCCGAACTGGAAAGGATTTCTCTCGAATGGGGAGTAAAAGTAGAATCCGTAGACAGGGGCAAGTTCAACGATGCAGGAATCAGAAAAGGTTTCATAATAACGCATATCAACCAGACAGCCGCGCGAGAGCCCCAGGATGTCATTTCCCTCATAGGCAAATCCAGAAGATCCGTACTGATTGAAGGAGTTTATCCGAACGGCAACGTATGCTATTACGGAATAGGCCTTTAATAAATGACAAATATTTTATATCTTTGCAGGATATTTTTACAAGATGAGACAGTTAAAGATAACAAAATCAATTACCAACAGGGAGAGCGCCTCTTTGGATAAATACCTCCAAGAAATTGGAAGAGAGGAACTTATAACTGTAGAAGACGAGGTAGAACTTGCACAGCGCATCAGAAAAGGAGACCACGCCGCGCTTGAAAAATTGACGAAAGCCAACCTGAGATTTGTCGTATCAGTGGCAAAACAGTACCAGAACCAGGGCCTCAGTCTTCCCGACCTGATCAATGAAGGGAATTTGGGATTGATTAAGGCTGCCGAAAAATTCGATGAGACGAGAGGCTTCAAATTCATCTCATACGCGGTATGGTGGATTCGCCAGTCGATCCTTCAGGCTCTTGCGGAACAGTCGAGAATCGTGCGCCTTCCGCTCAACCAGGTCGGCTCTCTCAACAAAATCAACAAGGCCCTGTCCAAATTCGAACAGACCAATGAACGCATGCCGTCATCCGACGAGCTTGCCGAAATACTCGACATACCTAGGGACAAAATCGCAGACACGCTGCGCGTTTCAGGCCGCCACGTATCGGTCGACGCCCCGTTCGTGGACGGAGAGGACAACAATCTCCTCGACGTGCTTGTCAACAACGACTCGCCTAACGCCGACAGAGGCTTGGTAAACGAATCCCTCAACAAGGAAATCGAACGCGCCCTGTCCACCCTTACCGAAAGGGAACGCGACATCGTCAGATACTTCTTCGGCATAGGAACACAGGAAATGACACTTGAGGAAATAGGCGAACATTTCGACCTGACAAGGGAAAGGGTGCGCCAAATCAAGGAAAAGGCAATACGAAGGCTAAGGCACAGCGCAAGAAGCAAGCTTCTGAAGAGCTATCTCGGATAATGCGGGACACGGCATCATCTTCAAGCATCAACGAAAAGGCGTATCGGATCATGATACGCCTTTTTCGTTTTATGCCGCCATTCAACGGCACTCCCATGCACTAAGACGCCGCGCCACGCAACGGCTTTTTAAAATAATGATTTTCCGCATTATTACCCGAAAACGCCGGACCATAAACGGCAAGGCAGGCAGCAAAATATATTCCATCCATAGGCGGCATGGCCATCCCGGCATCCTTCCTGCGAAAAGCAAACATACCGCCGCATTGCTTGCATTTATAACGTCGGCGACCTATCTGCCTTACCCCATTTTATCACTTATTTGGGGCCGCACGCCCGCAGCTGAACTTCCTCATTCAAGGTTCAATGTCCGCATTGCTTAAACAATGGCAGTACTGCAAAATAACACGGCTTGCTCATTCAAGGTTCAATGCCTGCATGAAACGCCTTACGACCTCCGGATTCCCGGTATGCTTGCCCGCATCCTCGCTTATCTTGCAGGTATCGTTATAGAAGCTCCACGATTCCGTTATTTTCACAGCCACTAATTTTATGACTATGTTCATCGGCTTCACTCCGGCAAAATCGTTGGTAAAATGAGTGCCTATGCCGAACGACGGCTGGCATAACCCGACAGCATATTTCTGTATGCCTATGGCCCTGTCCACATCGAGGGCATTGCTGAATATCACCTGCTTGGTCTTAGGATCTATGCCCAATGACCTGTATTTCCCGACGATGCGCATAAGCTGGTCGTAATTATCACCGCTGTCGACACGAAGCCCCTTGAAAAGGTTGGCGAAATCTTCCGAGAAATTAAGGCTGAATATCTCCCACCCGAAGCTATCGTACAGGTATGTTCCCAAAGCCCCCCTGAACGTGTTGCGCCACGAATCCATTGCAATATGGTTAGCCATCTGCGGCCCGTACATGCCTCCTATGGCGCAGATGAATTCATGGGCCATAGTCCCGACAGGCAGCAGATCGTGCTTCATTGCAAGATACACGTTGCTTGTCCCGACAAACCTGCCCTCCCATTGCCTGCTCCGGTAACAATCCTTCATCGCCTTGACGACGGTATCTTCCGCTTCGAACGAAACCCTTCTGCGAGTGCCGAAATCGCTGTAAACGCACCCTGCCCCGAGCAGCCTTTCCGCCTTTTCATAAGATTTCCTGTAATAGGCATCGTAATCGAAACATTTGTCCTTGCCGGTCATCATGTAATAAAGTTCGGAAATTATCGCCAGTATCTTCACCTCGAACAGAATAGTATCCGACCAGCTTCCTTCTATTTCGACATGGAGCTTCCCTTCTCGGTCCTGAAAGGCATTGACTCTCTCGTGATCGAACCTGAACCCTTTCAGATAGTTATAAAACCACCCCGGAATATAGCAGCACCTTTTCTTCATAAAAGCTATTTCCTCATCGGTTATCACTACCGACTCAAGCATCCTTATCTGCTCCGACAACGCATCCGCGAAACCGGGAGGATAGACCGTATCGTCCCTGTCCGTAAACGTATATTTCACCTGAGCGCGTGGGAAATTGTCTATCACGGCGCAGCACATTGTGAATTTATACAAATCGTCATCGGTAAAATGGGTTATAATCTGTCTCATATGGCAGCATGTCCAATCTATTGCCGCAAAGATAAAGATTTGCCGGACAATCCGGAAAACCGTCATGCAGTCCGGTCTTTTCGTCGGCAAAGTTCTGAACGGCCAGCGGACAAATACTCTTGCAGGTGCTCCCGGACTTGCACCTGTCAGAGAATGCCCGGCCCCGGCCACAAACAAAAAAATCCCGAAGCCAGATAACTTCGGGATTTTGCTTTGATTTGCCCTTTCGGGTGGTGGGAGCTGAGGGAGTCGAACCCCCGACCCTCTGCTTGTAAGGCAGACGCTCTGAACCAACTGAGCTAAGCTCCCCTGTTGAGCGAGTGC
>CALUPD010000018.1 GCA_944322605.1 uncultured Bacteroidales bacterium
AAAGAAGGAAAGAAGGAAAGAAGGAAAGAAGGAAAGAAGGAAAGAAGGAAAGAAGGAAAGAAGGAAAGAAGGAAAGAAGGAAAGAAGGAAAGAAGGAAAGAAGGAAAGAAGGGACAGGCTATAAATATGTTATCGCGGCAGGGCCTTCGTGGAACAGAAGGTCTATTATTGAAAGACCCGGGACGAATCCATGGCGGTCGCTGAAAACCTGGTAGTATTCTTTTTCTTCGAACATTCCTTCCGGCAGCTGTTTTTTCGGATGGATGATTTCCCTGAAGTCGGAAATGCCGCGTTCTGCCGCTTCTTGCGCCGTAAGATAATCTTCCGTTATGCGGAGGGTTTTCCCCGGGACGATAAGTTCCAGTATTTTTTCAAGAAAGGCCATGTTGAGATCGAAAAGGAATTCGGGGCGTTTCTCGTATATCTGCAGGAGGTCGTCGTAAAAATAGTATTCGAAGAAAGGAGTCGTGTTGTAGTAGGATTCGAGTGCGCGGACATGCTGGTGTATCCAGTTCTTGGAATAGTCCGGCCTTACGTCGCGTATGCTTCCGCCGCGTCCGGTGCTTCGCTCGATCGGTATGCATATAAACAAAGGCCCGTCGCCTGAATTTATCCGGCAACGGGTTCGGTATGTTTGTTTCTGATAGGTTTCGCAGCCTTCTATCAGTACATTCCCGGATTTGCATATCGCTGAAACATATGTAATCGGAGGAAAATATGCCGTACTGAAAAGGCTGGTTCGATAGTCTGTCATGGATGCTTGCTATTATTGGCATAAAAGCGTTCGAGAAGAATACTATTATGTCGTCTATGTCGCACGGATGCTTGCTATTATCGGAACGAAAGGGCGTGTCAGAACTATTGTTATGGCATGCCCTCTTTTCCTATAGGACAGAAAAATCCGTGTTTCTCTTGGTGGCTCGCGATTATTCCATTTCGAAAGAAT
Source organism: uncultured Bacteroidales bacterium (assembly GCA_944322605.1). Classification (GTDB taxonomy): domain Bacteria; phylum Bacteroidota; class Bacteroidia; order Bacteroidales; family UBA932; genus CALUPD01. Next base: position 947 of record CALUPD010000018.1, read on the forward strand.
CGGATATGTTGGCTCTTATGAGCCCGCGTTTTGAGGAGCGGATGAAATCCACTATCAAATCCTTGTCCGCCGATGCAGGAATTTCCTCTTCGACCTTCCTGCATGCGTCGCTCATGTTCAGTCCGCTCTGATAGATGATGCGGTATATGTCCTTTATGCTTTCGATTCTTTCATTCGAGAATCCGCGCCGTCTGAGCCCTATTATGTTCAGCCCTCCGAATACGAGAGGCCTGTGCCCCGCAAGCACGAAAGGCGGAATGTCTTTTCCTATCAGGGAGCCTCCTGAAATCATTGCATGTTCGCCTATTCTTGTAAACTGGTGTGCGACGGAATTTCCTCCGATTATCGCGAAATCGTTGACCTTTGTTTCTCCGGCAAGTCCCACGTAGCTTGTCAGAATCACGTTGTTGCCGATTGTACAGTCATGAGCGACATGGACATACGACATTAGCATGGTGTTGTTCCCTATCCTCGTCGTGCCGTTGCCGCTTGCTGCCGTACCTCTGTTGACGGTTGCGCATTCCCTGACTATTACGTTGTCTCCTATTTCAACGTGGGAAATTTCCCCTGCGTATTTAAGGTCCTGAGGTATGGCTCCTATAATCGCCCCAGGGAATATCTTGCAGTTCTTGCCGATTTTCACGTAGTCGAGTATGGTCACGTGAGGGCCGATCCATGTGCCTTCTCCGATTTCCACATTCTCTGCTATGAAAGAGAACGGCTCTATCTTTACGTTCTTCCCTATTTTGGCGTTAGGATGAATTACTGTATAATCCATAGAATAGTAGTTTTATTTGTTTTTAATTACCTGTGCCATCATTTCTCCTTCGCATACGAGGTTTTCGCCCACATATGCTTCTCCTCTCATGCATACCATAGATCTTCTCAGAGGCTGCGTGATCGTGAGCTTGAGTACCAGCACGTCTCCCGGCACGACTTTGTGCTTGAATTTGAATCCGTCTATTTTCGCGAAATATGTGGAGTATCTTTCAGGTTCGTCCACTCCGGACAGGACCAGTATTCCGCCGGTTTGGGCAAGAGCTTCTACTATAAGCACTCCTGGCATCACCGGTTCTTGCGGGAAATGCCCTACGAAGAATCCTTCGTTTATTCCGATCATCTTTACTCCTACTACTTTCTCTTTGGAAAGTTCTATGATCTTGTCGACCATGAGGAACGGCGGCCTGTGCGGCAGGAGCTTCTTTATTCCGTTGATGTCGATTACGGCTTCCTTGGTCGGATCGTAAACGGGAATGTCCTTTTTCGCGAGATAGGATTTCGCGTATTTCCTTATCATTTTCGCGACAGTGGTGTTTATCTGGTGTCCCGGCTTGCTTGCTATGACTTTTCCTTTTATGTGGAAGCCTGAAAGCGCGAAATCGCCTATGAGATCCAATAGCTTATGCCTTGCGCATTCGTTGTCGAACCTTAGTTGCGTGTGGTTGAGGTATCCTTCCGGAATCCTTTCCAATTTTTCGACTTTGAACAGGTCTGCAAGCCTGTCGAGGTCTTCCTGAGGGACTTCGTTTTCCACGACTACGAGGGCGTTGTCGACGTCCCCGCCTTTTATGAGGTTGTTTTTAAACAGGAATTCTATTTCATGGAAGAAAACGAAAGTGCGGCAAGGAGCGATTCCGTCAGCGTAATCCGTTTCGCTGTTGAATCTCGCATATTGTTTTCCAAGGACTTTCGAATTGAAGTCGATCATCAGGTCGATCGACAGGTCGTCGTCCGGAAGAATCGTTATCTCCGCTCCGGTGGCTTCGTCCTTGTAATATATTTTCTCTTTTATCGGAATATAGGCGCGTTCGGCTTCCTGCTCTTTCAATCCGTCTTTTTTGAAAGCTTCCGCATAGGCTTTCGCGCTGCCGTCGAGAATCGGGGCTTCAGGCCCGTCAAGCGTTATGCGGGCATTGTCTATGCCCATTCCTGCCAATGCTGAAATCACATGTTCTACCGTCGAAATCCTTATGTCTCCTTTTTCGAGGGTCGTTCCTCTGGCCGTATTGCTTACGTAATCCGCTATTGCCGGAATGACAGCGTCTTCGCCGAGGTCCGTCCTGTGGAATACGATGCCTGTGTTTTCTTCAGCAGGGCTTATGGTCATTTTTACATGAGCGCCCGTATGAAGTCCTTTGCCTTCAAACGTATATGAGTTGTTTAGAGTCTTTTGTCTGTCCATCGGATAATCGCTATTCAGTTAAAATCCTGCAAATATAATAATTATTTTGATTTATGAAGTTTTCTGAAAATCGCGTATGCCCTTATGTAATCCGAGTGGTTGAATGCCGGGCTTCCCATCACGGCGGTGTTTTCTTCCTTTATCGTGCTTATGATTCCGCTTTGGGCAGCTATGCGCGTTCCGTCAGCAATGCCGAGATGCCCAGCTATTCCCACCTGTCCTCCGATCTGGCAGTGCTTTCCTATTTTTGCCGATCCGGCGACTCCTGCCTGGGCTGCCATTACCGTGTTTTCCCCGATTTCCACGTTATGGGCTATCTGTATGAGGTTGTCGAGCTTCGCCCCTTTGCGGATTATCGTGGATCCCATTGTGGACCGGTCGATTACCGTGTTTGCCCCTATTTCTACGTCGTCTTCGATCATCACGTTGCCGGTCTGGGGTATTTTTTTGTAAGTGCCGTCTGCGGTTGGCGCGAATCCGAATCCGTCCGAACCTATTACCGTGTTCGCATGGATCACGCAGTTGTTTCCGATTACGCATCCCCTATAGATTTTTACCCCCGGATAAATGACGCAGTCTTTTCCGATTCTGACATTCCTTCCGATGTAGGCTTGCGGGTAGATTTGTGTCCCGTCTCCGATTATGCTGCCCTTTTCTATCACGGCCCCGGCCCCTACGTAAGTCTTGCGGCCAAGTTTCGCTCTCCATGATATTTTCGCCCTCCACGACCTTCCGCTTCTTCTGTCGGCTTTCATCGTGTTGAAGAGGTCGAGAAGGGAAGCGATTGCCTGGTAGGAGTCGTCTACGCGGATCAGGGTCGGCTTCACGGGCTCTTTAAGCTGGAAGCTTCTGTTTATTATTATTATGTCTGCCTTGCATGTGTACAGGTAATGTTCGTATTTCGGATTCGCGAGAAAGCACAGGCTTCCAGGCTTGCCGCTTTCTATTCTTGCCACTGTCCTTGCTTTTGCTTCCGGATTGCCTTCTATGGTTCCTGAAATATGTTCAGCAATCTGTTTCGCCGTTAATTCCATATCGTTGTGTTTTATATTGTCCTGCAAATAAAATATTTTTTTGTTATGCATGAAAATGCTTTTGCGGAAAGCATGTCGGATATTTCGTAAATATTGCCGGTGCTTCCGTCCTTGTTCAGTATCAGAATGGCCTCTTCGCTGTTGTAGCCTTTGTTTTCTACCGTTCCTGTGGAGAAATAATAATCGATGTCCTCCATGCTGCATTTTTTCATCTTTGCATACGCGGATTTCATTTCGAGCGTTTTTTCTTCCGATAGCGGGCCGTTGGAGAATTCTACTTTCGGGAGTCTCCTCTCGCACATGTTCCTGCTGAGTTCGGAAAGCACCCGGTCCTTGCAGCCGGCCCATTGCTTTATTGAATACAGGACGTCCGAATCGTCTGTTTTGACGAATACGTCGAGCAACGTGTTCCTGTCCGTGCGCGGGTCGTCCCCGTTTTCGAGCAGAAAGCGGAGCTGTCCGGACATTTCGAGGTTCTCTCCGGATTTTATCATCTCCCTGGCCCTTTTCAGTATGTTTGCCATCAGTCTTTCAGCTGCTATGACGGTTTTGTGCAGATAAACCTGCCAGTACATCATCCTTCTCGAAATGAGGAATTTTTCTATCGAATGCACTCCCTTGGCCTCTATGATCAGCCTGCCGTCCCTGACCGTGAGCATTTGTATTATGCGTTCGAGCCCGATCATTCCTTCGGCTACTCCGGAATAGAAGCTGTCCCTTGTGAGGTAATCGAGCCTGTCCACGTCCAATTCTCCGGAGACGAGCTGGTGCAGGAACATTTTGGGATATTCGCCGGTGAAAATGGATATGGAGTCGCTTATGGCGCCGTCCATTTCCTTGTTTATCCTGTCCATCAGCTCCAGCGATATTTCTTCATGGCCTATTGATGTGATAAGTTTCCCTTCCAATGCATGGCTGAAAGGCCCGTGCCCGACATCGTGCAGAAGCATCGCTATGCACGCCGCCGTTTCTTCGTCGCCTGAGACGGGCACGTCTTTCGACCGCAGTGAATTTATCGCTTCCCTCATCAGGTGCATCGAGCCGAGGGCGTGCGCGAATCTTGTATGGCAGGCCCCCGGATAGACGAGGTGCGTCATGCCGAGTTGCTTGATTTCCCTTAGCCTTTGCACGTATGGGTGTTCTATTATGTTGAAAACAAGACCGTATGGAATGTCGATGAATCCATGGACCGGGTCGTTTATTATTTTTTTTCCTCCAATCATAGCGTAAAGGTAGTAATTACTCTCGATATGGAAATAAACAAAATTTGCAATTTTGACATAATAGCAGTATTTTTGCAACGTGGTGAATGATAAGGGGACGGGCAGTCCCCTTATTGCGTAAGAAAGCATATGGTAGTTAGCAAAGAAACTGTTAGCGGGATTTTTTCCCGTGTCGTGGACGGGAAAAGTTTTTTTCTTGTCGGCATCGACATATCCAAGGACAATGACATTTCCGTTTATGTCGAAAAATTCGATGGGGAAATGGATATCTCCGACTGCGTGTCAATAAGCAGGAGCATAGAGGCCGAACTCGATAAGGAGTGCGATGACTATTCCCTTACGGTGAGCTCCGCCGGTTTGGACCAGCCGTTCAGGGTTGCTGGGCAGTATGTCAAATATGCCGGAAAGGAAATAGACATTGTAACTGTGTCGGGCGAAAAGATCAGGTGCCTGATTTCACGCGCGGACAAGGACGGACTGGATGTAAAATACAGTGTCCTCGTCAAGGAAGAAGGCAAAAAAAGAAAAGTCAGGAAGGACGCGGAAAGGCATTTCCAGTACACGGAAATAAAGTCCGCGAAGCCTGTGGTGCATTTCAGATAACAATAAAAACATATATAAATGGAAGGTTTGAATTTGATAAATACGTTTGCTGAATTCAAAGAGTTGAAGAATATCGACAGGACGACAATGATGGGCGTCCTTGAAGACATTTTCAGGACTCAGCTTGCAAGAATGTACGGTTCGGCCGATAATTTCGATATAATCATCAATATCGATAAGGGCGATTTTGAAATATGGAGGAACAGGGTCATTGTCGAAAACGTGGAAGACCCGAATACCCAGGTTTCCATAGAAGAGGCAAGGAAAGTCGATGATTCTTACGAGATCGGAGAGGATTTCACGGAAGAAGTGAAGCTTTCGAGTTTCGGCAGGAGGGGAATTCTCAATTTGAGGCAGAACCTCTCGGGCCGCATAATGGACATAGAAAAGGCTAATCTTTACAATAAATATAAAGAAAAGGTAGGAGAGATACTTGTCGGCGAAGTTTACCAGGCATGGAAGAAGGAGATTCTCGTGCTTGACGAAGACGGCAATGAGCTTGTCCTTCCCAAGTCCGAACAGATTCCTTCGGATTCATACAGGAAAGGCGATACTGTCAAGGCGGTGATCCACAGGGTGGACATGATAAACAACAGTCCGAAGATCATCCTTTCGAGAACTGCTCCGGAGTTTCTTGAAAGGCTTTTCGAGCAGGAAGTCCCTGAAATTTACGACGGCCTCATCACGATAAAGAAAATAGTCAGGATACCGGGAGAGCGCGCGAAAGTCGCAGTCGAGTCTTACGATGACAGGATAGATCCGGTAGGGGCTTGCGTGGGCGTGAAAGGTTCGAGAATACACGGCATCGTCCGCGAACTTAAAAATGAGAATATCGATATAATAAACTGGACATCGAATACCCAGCTTCTCGTGCAAAGGGCCCTTAGTCCGGCAAAGACATCGTATATAAAGATAAACGAAGAAGAAAAGAAGATCAGCGTTTACCTCAAGCCGTCCGAAGTGTCCCTCGCGATAGGGAAAATGGGAAGCAACATAAAGCTGGCAGGGCAGCTTGTCGGCTATGACATGGACGTGTTCAGGGAAATCGACACCGATGAAGAAGACGTGCTTCTCAGCAAATTCTCGGACGAGATAGACGGCTGGATTATCAAGGCCCTTCAGGATATCGGCTGCGATACCGCGAAGAGCGTGCTTAATCTTTCTACTGAAGAAATCGTCAGAAGGGCCGACCTTGAAGAAGAAACCGTGCTTGAAGTGCAGCGCATACTCAGGTCTGAGTTCGAGGACAGCGATGAAGAATCTGCGAATTAGTATTCCTGTTTCGCAGTTGTTTTATTTTTTGTTTAAGTAGTTATATAAAATTAAGGAGTGTATATATGGCGGGAAACGACAGCATAAGAATAGGTAAAGTAATCAAGGAATTCAATATAGGTGTAACTACTCTTGTCACTTTCTTGAGGAAGAAAGGAATCGATGTCGATGCGAATCCGAGTGCCAAGATTTCCATGGATGCATACGAATTGGTCAAGAAAGAATACAGCAAGGATCAGAAAATAAAACAGGATTCTAAAAAGGTTTTGATCAAGCCGGGCGATATAGCCAAATTGTCTTCCAAGAAAGAGGACGAGGCCCAGGCCGTGGAAGAGGTGTTCATAAGAACCAATATCTCGGATGTCCCGAAGCCGAAGATAATAGGCCGTATCGATCTCGATGCGAAAAATAATGTAAGGCATGCCGGCGCTGAAAACCATGAACCGGCACGCGAGGAAATTCCGTCGTCCGTCCATGAAGCTGTCGTTCAGGACAAGGAAACGGAAGCAGCGGCTCATGAAAGCAAGCCTTCTGCGGAAATTCCTGATAATATGGCGGAACATGGCATCGAACATGTTTCAGGCGATGCGGCGGGACATCAGGAACCAGCCAGTGGCGCAGCTGTGGATGCAAATGGCAGCGATGCTGGAAAATCGGATGCCGCTGATACGATTCAAGAGAAAAAAGAAACTGTTTTGAAAGAAAAGAAAACTGCGGATGAAAATGCTTCCGCAATCAATAAGGCTGCCGGCATTAAAGCGGAGCAGGCTGCCGATAATGCGGGCGTTCATGCCGAATCCCGTCCTGTAATAGAACACATCGAAACGAAGGTTGAAAAGCTTGCAGGACCTAAAACATTGGGAACTATAGATTTGTCTATATTCGACAAGAAGAAGTCTTCGGAGAAATCTCCAAAGGCAAAGCGCGAAAGGATTCACAAGCAGAGGGAAAGGGTAGACATAAACAAAGAAGGAGCAAAGAAAGACAAGTTCCAGCAGAAAGGCGGCCAGCCTGCCCAGGGGAAGAACCAGCAGGCTTCGCAGCAGTTCCAGAAGAAAAATGCCAAGAAGAACGAATTCAAGCCTGTAAAGGTCGAAGTCGATGAAGATGCAGTTCAGAGGCAGATAAAGGAAACCTATGCGAGGATGACCGAGAACAAGAGCAAGACGAAATCGGCCAAGCATAGGAAAGAAAAGAGGGAACATGCATCGATGAAGATGATGGAGGAGCAGGAACTCAGGCAGATGGAAAGCAATGTGCTGAAAGTTACAGAATTCGTGACTGTGAACGATTTGTCCGTGATGATGAACGTTCCGGTGACGAAGGTAATCGAGGCCTGCATGAATCTCGGCCTCATGGTGTCGATTAACCAAAGGCTCGATGCCGAAGCCATAGTCCTTGTCGCCGAGGAATTCGGATATAAGGTCGATTTCGTGACGGCTGAAATACAAGGCGCGGTCCAGGAAGACAAGGATTCCGACGAAGACATGCTTCCAAGGCCTCCTATCGTTACGGTGATGGGACATGTCGATCACGGAAAGACGTCGTTGCTGGATAATATCAGGCGGACGAACGTGATTGCCGGAGAAGCCGGGGGAATCACGCAGCATATAGGAGCGTATAATGTCGAGCTTCCCGACGGGAGAAAGATAACGTTCCTCGATACTCCGGGCCACGAAGCGTTTACCGCGATGAGGGCCAGGGGCGCGAAAATCACGGACCTTGCCATAATAATAATCGCGGCGGACGACGCCATAATGCCGCAGACGGTCGAGGCCATAAACCATGCCCAGGCGGCAGGTGTCCCGATGATATTCGCGATAAACAAGATAGACAAGCCGGGAGCCAATCCTGAGAAAATCAAGGAACAGCTTGCCAATATGAATATCCTTGTGGAAGACTGGGGAGGAAAATACCAGTGCCAGGAAATTTCCGCCAAGAAAGGAGTGAATGTGGACCTTCTTCTTGAAAAGGTATTGCTGGAAGCCGATTTGCTTGATTTGAAAGCGAATCCTGACAAACATGCCGTGGGTACGGTCATAGAGTCGTCTCTCGATAAGGGCAGGGGGTATCTTGCCACCGTGCTGGTGCAGTCAGGGACATTGAAAGTCGGCGATGTCATACTGAGCGGTTGCTTTACAGGAAGAGTAAAGGCCATGTTCAATGAAAGGGGACAGAAAGTCAAGGAAGCAGGCCCTTCAACCCCTGTTTCGGTGCTCGGCCTGAACGGCGCGCCGACGGCAGGAGAGAAGTTCAATGTTCTCGATGACGAAAAAGAAGCGAGGGAAATCGCGAACAAGAGAGAGCAACTCCTGCGTATCCAGGGCTTGAGGACTCAGAAGCATATAACCCTTGAAGAGATCGGGCGCAGAATCGCGATAGGCAATTTCAAGGAGCTCAACGTGATCGTAAAAGGAGACGTGGACGGTTCGATCGAGGCTCTTTCCGATTCGCTCATCAAGCTCTCTACGGATGAAATCCATGTCAATGTCATACATAAGGCAGTTGGCGCCATATCTGAATCAGACGTCCTTTTGGCGGCTGCTTCGAATGCAATTATCATCGGTTTCCAGGTAAGGCCTTCAGCGAACGCCCGCAAGCTTGCAGAAAAGGAAGAAATAGAAATAAGGCTCTATTCAGTCATATACGATGCCATCAACGAAGTCAAGAGCGGTATAGAAGGCATGCTTGCTCCTGAAGAAAAAGAGGAAGTATCGGCAACCGCCGAAGTAAGGGAAACATTCAAGATTTCCAAAGTAGGCACGATTGCAGGATGCATGGTCAAGGAAGGCAAGATGACGCGCAATGCCAAAGTCAGGGTAATCCGCGACGGAATCGTGATATATACCGGAGAACTCGGTTCTTTGAAGCGTTTCAAGGACGATGTCAAGGAAGTTCAGGCCGGATACGATTGCGGTCTGAATATCGCCGGGTTCAATGATGTGAAGGTGGGCGATGTCATAGAGGCCTATGTCATAGTAGAAATCAAGAGGACGCTTTAGCGTTGCATGCGCGAGTCCGGCAATGATGCGGGACTATGGCGAAATAAATTGCAGGGCCGTGCCGGAGTAAAGGCGCGGCCCTGTTTTTCGTCCTGCAACCGCAATAACGGTAGAATCAAGCTGGGGCTTGATGGAAAAGGGGAGCGAACTCAAAAGGGTAATTTCCGCGTTACGCTTGATTCGGAAATCCTCATGTACATCAGTACACTGCGGCTTGCTCATCTTCGCAAGCCTTGAAATTCCTCCTTTTGGTTTCGTTTATTTCAATCCAAGGAGGCCTCGCAATCGATATTAACCGTCCGATTTTCTGGGTTCATATCAAATGCGGCCTGTTTCTTATTTGCATGAACTTGCTTCTCCTTTAGCCGAGGGAGGTTAGAACCTGAATCCCAATGAAAGCAGCACCTTGAATTTCCAGCTTCTGCCTGTTACAAGTGGAGAGGATATGTCTATGCCGTCGGCAGATCCCTGATAGAGGTAAAAGCTCTCTTTTTTGCCGAAGAAGTGCTGGTAAGCGACATCTATGAAAAATCCGGATTTGAAATTGAATCCTGCCCCTATCGATGCTACGTGCAATGCGGGTACTTCTTCCCTGTCTTCGGATACGTAATCATAGTAATTGTATCCTCCTCTGACGGAAAATACAGGCGATACCCTGAATTCTGCGCCGACCCTTAAATTGTCCGTCCTCCTGTAATAATTCTTCAGATCGAGATTGTCTATTGTAAAAGTATCCGAATAGTACGGGTCGATGAGCCTTGTATGGCTGTAATTCAGGCTCTCGTAGTCAACGCTTGCCACGAACCTGTTGCCCAGGATGAAGGCTGCGCCAAGGCTCCACCTGAACGGAGTGTTGAGCCTGTAGTCGAATTCTCCGAGAGGAGACCAGATAGTGGCGTCGAACGCTCCGAGGTTTTCCGTTTCGGCAAGGGATGAACGTATGCCTTGATCGTAGTTATCGGTAAGCGTGAACCATGTCGGGGTCGATATTGCCGCACCGAGGCTTAGCCATTTTACCGGTTTGACAATCACTCCGAAATTCATGTTGAACCCTACTCCTGAAGTCGAATACCTGTTCACGTATTTGAAATTGTCGAACCCGTCATCGAAGTTTCTCGGATTTTCGGCTATTTCCTCATAGCTTTCATAGTACGAGTATTGCACGGTTTCGAAGCCGAGGTTGAATCCCCAAAATACTATATTGCTTATGTTGCCGCTGAAATTTATGTCAACCTGCGATTTTGAACCTCTTACATAATTCCTGTAGTTCTGGTAGACAGGTCCGCCGAAAAGTATGTCAGTCCCGGAAATGTTTTCTGTCGCTCCCTTGTAGATTGAATTGTTCGGATCGTCCGGGTTTTCCGGATTGCCGAGGCTGCTTATCAGCTGGGCGTTCTTGAACAATATGTTTCTCCAGTAGGAAGGCCCTAATTCATAGAACGGATCATAATCTTCCGTTATGTCGAGATGGGAATAATGTATGCCCGATGCGTTCAATGCCTCTACCGCAAGCATGCTGTTGGAGCTGTTCAGTCCCGATGCGCCCATGCTGTAGGTGTAGTCGTCCGTCCTGTTGAGGACGAGCCCTATGTTGAAATTCACGAGGCCGCTCGACCTCCCCGTATTGAACGGTATGATGAATCCTGCATTCGGCACGCTGAATCTTGTAAGATTTGTCCGTGTCCCTTCTGATATATATTCAGAGTTGCCGAATGCGCTGCCTATGGCGGGAGTTATTATGAATTCGCTGTACCTGTACATCCCTGCTCCGGCAGGATTTATGTCTATTGCTCCTATTTCGCCTCCGAGTCCGGTAAAGGCATTTCCCATGGCCGCGCTTCTTGCAGAGCCCTCATAATGCCTTTGCGAAAGCGCGATCGCGCTTGAGGCGTTTTGCGCGTTCAGCATGCATGTTCCTGAAATCAGGACGATTGCCGCGCATGATATTTTTATAAGATGAAGTTTCATATCCGTAAAAAGAATTATGGTCAATATAAGGAATCCGGGTTACCGTCTTCTGTAAACGGATCCTCCGCCGGAGGATCTTCCTGCCGAACTTGCGGCTGACGACCTGTTGAAGCCGGAGCTTGAAGGACGGCTGTAGCTTTGCCGGCTCGTCGAGCTGTTGGAACGTGTGAACGTCTGCCTGCTGTTGGAGTTGGAAGGCCTGGTGTATGTCTGCCTGCTCGGCTGGCTTTGTGAACGCGTGAATGAAGAACTGCTCCTTGACGTACTGCCCGAGCTTCTGGTATATGTCGCCGACCCGGATCTTCTGTAGTCGGAGGATGAAGACGGGCCTGTCCTGTTGTACGATCTGGTGTATCCGTTGCCGCTTCTGCTGTAGGAGCTGTTCCTGTCGGTGTATTTGACGGTATTGGAAGCCGAACTTTTCCTTTGGTAAGAGTTTCCCGTGCCGTTGCCGCTGCCTGCCCTCCTGTATACCGGCTGGGTGATGGCATTGTTCCTGTTTATTGCGGACTGGCTGTTGCCGGAAGCGGATTTGACGGTCCTTGAGTAAACCGCATTTCCTGTCGAAGTCTTGTTTTCATACCCTGTCCTCGGTGCTGCAAGCCCTCTGAGCTGGGTATAGGATGTCTTTATGTCGGATTTGTCTGTCCTTTTGTAAACAGGTTCGGAAGCTCCGGACCTTATATTCCCGGCATACCTGTCGTTTTGCGGCCTCCGTATGGAGTTATTGTCGCGTTTTCCGTAATATGCATCCCTTCCATGCCATACGGGATGATGGACGTGGTGGTGATGGCCTATGTAACCGGGCCAGTAGCCTGGCCACGGATCCCAATACCATGGATCCCAGAAGCCGTACCATGGGTTATAATAAGGTGCGTGCCATGAAGGCCCGTACCACGGCCTCCACCATCCTCCGTATCCCCAATAGTACCTGTAGCTATAAGGATACCAGTCCCAGAACGGGTTGTACCAGTAGGACCAGCTCCAATAAAAGTCGTTCCACCATGCATACCATGGCTCGTATGTCACATTGATGTTTATCGTGTATTCCGGAGAATCGAATTTGGTGAGCCTTTCCTCGAATGTCTCTCCTTTCGCGAGAGGGACGACGGTCGTGGAAGAGTTTATCTGCACTGCAGCCGCAGAAGCATATTGCCGGATTGTCTTCTCGGTGTCTGCCTTGAGGTCGTCGATATATGCAACGTTTCTTGTGCTTTTCGAAATATTGATATTCTGTTCGGGCTGCTGGTATATGTTGTTGGCGAACCCGTTCGATGACACATACGCGGATGTCCCGCACGAAGTGAGCAGGACTGCCGAAACCAATGCCGGCAAAAATCGGGGTTTTCTGTCAATCATGTTCATAAAACCTCCTTGGTATTAAAATATTTAGTACTTTTGTCCACTATTTTATTACAAATATATCAAAATTTATACCATTAAAAAATAGAGAAATGGCAAAAGATGTTACGAGCAGGGAAGAGAACTATTCCCAATGGTACAATAATTTAGTGGTCAAGGCAGATCTGGCGGAAAATTCCGCTGTCAGAGGATGCATGGTGATAAAGCCTTACGGTTATGCGATATGGGAAAAGATGCAGTCCGTACTCGACAGGATGTTCAAGGAGACCGGACACAAGAACGCGTATTTCCCGCTTTTCATTCCAAAGTCATTTTTGAGCCGCGAAGCCGAGCATGTGGAGGGATTCGCGAAAGAATGCGCCGTGGTGACGCACCATCGCCTTATGACGAACCCTGACGGTCCGGGAGTCGTGGTGGACCCGTCCGCGAAACTTGAGGAAGAGCTTATTGTACGCCCTACATCTGAAACTATTATCTGGAATACATACAAGAACTGGATAAAATCCTACAGGGATCTCCCTATACTGTGCAACCAGTGGGCTAATGTCGTAAGATGGGAAATGAGGACGAGGCTGTTTTTGAGGACGGCGGAATTCCTGTGGCAGGAAGGCCATACGGCTCATGCCACAAAAGAAGAGGCGATAGCGGAAGCTGAAAAAATGATTAACGTGTACGCGCGTTTCGCACGCGAATACATGTCGCTTCCGGTAGTCGTAGGGGTGAAGACCGAAAGCGAAAGATTCGCAGGAGCGATAGATACGCTGTGCATCGAGGCGATGATGCAGGACGGCAAGGCATTGCAGGCCGGCACGTCGCATTTTCTCGGTCAGAATTTCGCCAAGGCGTTCGACGTGCAGTATGCGACAAAGGACGGTTCGCTCGAATACGTGTGGGCGACATCGTGGGGAGTTTCCACAAGGCTGATGGGCGCGCTTATCATGGCCCACAGCGATGATAACGGGCTTATCCTGCCTCCTAAACTTGCCCCTATACATGTTGTGATGGTCCCTATCTACAAGACGGACGAAGAGCATTCTGCCGTGATAGGGCGCATGAACCTGCTGAAAGCCGAAATTGAAAATGCGGGATTCACAGTGGAAATCGACGACCGCGATAATCTCCGTTCAGGATTCAAGTTCGCTGAATGGGAATTGAAAGGAGTGCCTGTGAGGATTACGATCGGCCCGCGCGATTTGCAGAACGGGACAGTGGAAATAGCGCGGAGGGATACGTATGAAAAAATGTCCGTGAGCCGCGATGCCGTTGCCGGCACAGTAGCTTCCCTTATGGAACAAATACAGGAAAACATCTACAAGAAGGCTTATGATTTCAGGGAAAGCCGTACCTGCAAGGTCGATACGTATGACGAGTTCAAGGAAAAAATAGAAAACGGGTATTTCGTCCTTGCCCATTGGGACGGGACTCCTGAAACCGAAGAAAAGATAAAGGACGAAACGAAAGCTACGATAAGATGCATTCCGATAGATACTTTCGTGGTCGAAGAAGAAGGCAGGTGCATTTATAGCGGGCGTCCTTCATCGCGCAGGGTATTGTTCGCTAAAGCATATTAAAAGATCATATCAATAATTGTCCCGGCCGGCCGCAAAAGCCGGCGCGGGCATTTTCCGAATATCAATAAGAAAAGACAGATAATGGCTAAAGATCCGTTACCCCGTGATTTGATAATCAGTGAATTGAATCACAAATCAAAAATCAAGTCGCTTGTTTTCGAACAGACGTTCGAAGTTTTTAACTCCCTGAAGGAAATTCTCGGGGAATTCAGCAACGATATCAATGAGGAACTTGACGAATCCCTAAGCAGGAGGGTGAGGCTCGAATACAGGGACAAAGGCAAATACGAAGCAGAACTGAAGTTCGCTGACGATGTCCTTGTTTTCAGCATGCATACGGATGTGTTTCAATTCGACAGAAACCACAGGATATGGACGAACGAATATGTCAAGGCTGACAAGCTCAATTCGTATTGCGGCATAATCAGCGTTTACGACTTTCTTTCGGATTCGTTCAAATATAACAGGTCCGAAGACCTTGGATACCTCGTGGCGAGGATATTCATCAATAAGGACAAGTTCTTTTTCGTCGAGGGCAAAAGACAGAAAAGGCGTTTCATCAAGAATTTCGGGACAGTGGACCTTACGCGGGAAGAGCTTGTGAGCATCGTCGATTCGGCAGTATTGTATTCCCTTTCTTTCGACCTGCTTGTTCCTCCTTTCGACATAGTAAAGGTCGCAAGCGTGGACCAGATAAATGCGAAGATCGAAAGCTCTAAGATGCAGACCGCAAAACGCCTCGGATTCCAGTATAATTCCGATGATGTCCTTGAAGAATAATATCACCATAAAAAAGTACCGAATATGTCAAATATGAAGATTGCGGCGGTTGTTGCATTGTTTTTGTCGTTCCCGTTATTTTCAATTGCCGGAGACCTTTCATATCCTGAAAGCAGGAGGCTCGTTTTCCCAATATCCGAAGCCGATTCTGCCGGAAATATTGTAAAAAACGGAGACAGGCTGCTTGCCGAGATCGCTTCCCGTTTTGAAATACCCGAAATCGAATACGAACCCAAGCCTAGGCCGCGTTATTGGAAGACAGGAGTCCTGTCGCAGGTTAATTTTTCCCAGGTCTCGCTGACGAACTGGGCGGATGGGGGCGAGGGTTCCATAGCCCTTAGCGCGTATGTCGATATGAAGGCGAATTACGCGAAAGGCGACGTGTTTTGGGACAACAGGCTCCAGCTCGGTTACGGGTTTGTCCAGAATTTCGATGACATTTATAAAAAATCGGACGATAAGATAGTGCTGGACAGCAAATTCGGCTACAAGGCAGTGGACAAGCTGTTCATATCGGCTATTTTTTCATTCAAAACGCAGTTCACTCCCGGTTTCAAATATCCTTCGGAGGATAATGATTCTTATATCCTTGAATCAATGTTCATGGCTCCGGGAAACATATCCCTTGGTCTCGGTGCGGACTATAAGCCGTTCGATTTCCTGTCCGTAAACTTCGCTCCGGTGACAAGCAATCTTGTGGTGGTTACGGAACAGTCCCTTCGCGAGAAGTACGGGAATGCCATAGACCAGGTTGCGAGATTCGAACTCGGTGCGCAGCTGAAAGTGGATTTTTCGAAAAATTTCGGAGACAAATTTTCGTTGCAGACTTCCGTGACATTGTTTTCGGATTTTCTCGATTCTCCTCAGAACATAAAGGTCAATTGGGATCTTGTCGCGGATTTGAAATTGTCGAAGGTTTTTTCGATAAATCTCAGGACCAACCTTATATATGACGACAAAATACTCATAGATAACGGCGACGGCAATTTGTGCCCGCGCGTGCAGTTCAAGGAAGCATTGAGCGTGGGCATATCGTATACTTTCGGAAGGTATTGACAGGAATCGTATTCATGAGGCTGCCTTGATGGCTTTCCGGAAATGCCTGTTTCGACGAATGCGGTCGCACGGGCATGTGAGTTATTTCACACGCATTGCGGGAAATCCCGTCCCCAGGCCTGGGCGGCTTGGCAGTCCGGGAAATGATCATGTCTCAAGCATGCAAATAATAAAATCGGGACGGCATCATTTTAACGGGCAGTTGGAAAAATTATAGTAACATGCAGGGGTCTTTCGATTCTAATTTGGAAAAATACGGGATAAGGCGCGGGACTTCGGTCCTGCTCGCTGTCAGCGGCGGCATGGATTCGATGTGCATGGCCAACCTGTGCCGCTATTCCATGGTCGGCGCGAAATATGAAATCGCGCATATGAATTTTTCCTTGCGCGGGGAGGAGAGCGATGCTGACGAGGCTCTTGTCAGGTCGTTCGCATCGGATTGGGGAATAAGATGCCATGTCAGGAAAGTCGATACGCTGGCTTATGCGTCGGAGAACGGAAAATCCGTGGAAATGGCGGCACGCGAACTGCGGTATTCATGGTTCGCGAAGCTTTGCGACGAGTTCGGCTTCGAGCATGTATTTATCGCCCATAATGCTAATGACAGCGCGGAAACATTGTTCCTGAATCTGATAAGGGGAACCGGCCTTCGCGGTCTTTCCGGCATACGGCCATCGAACGGACGTATCCTGCGTCCTTTGCTCGGCTTCAGCCGTAGGAAAATAGCCGAGTATGCAGAGCTGAACAAGGTCCCGTACAGGGATGACAGGACTAACTTCGAAACCGATTATTCGCGCAATAAAATCAGGAATGTCATTTTTCCTGAAATCTCGAAAATCAACCCGTCTTTCCTGAAGACCCTGTTGAGGGATATGTCATATTTCAACGAGGCATCAGATATCCTTGATGATTTGTACGAATCGAAGAAAGCGGGCTTCATGTCCGCGCCGGGCGGGGAACGCTTGTGTTTCGAATTGAAAATCGACGCGCTTGCTGCCGACAGGTTTTGTTCTTACTGGCTTTACAGGCTTCTTTCCGAATTTTCTTTCAACGCAGCGCAGGTTTCGAAAATCGAAAATGCCATGCGTTCGCAATCGGGAAAGGAGTTCTATTCGAAGACCCATTATCTTGTCAAGGACAGGAATGTGTTCAGGATATATCCTTTGCAGCCGTCATCGGAGGCGCATGCCGAAATTGTAGAAGTGCCGTCTTTGCCGTATGCATTCGAGAATTGCGGCATGAAAATCAGCGTACTTTCATCTCCCGAGCAGTATGAGTCCGGCGCGGATTTGCGCTCATTGCCGCGATGCGTCCATGTGGTCTCTTCTGAAAAATTGTTGTTCCCGCTGTTTATAAGAAGCGTGCGCCCGGGCGACAGGTTCCGTCCGCTCGGCATGCGCGGATTTAAGAAAGTGAGCGATTTCCTTACAGACATAAAGGCCGACCGTTTTGAAAAGGAAAATGCAAAAGTCTTGGTTTGCAGGAAGATTTCGCCCGAATCAAGTGCGATGCGCGAAGAAATCGTCGCCCTTCTCGGCTATAGGATAGACGACCGCTTCAAATATTAAGCGATTCCTCCGGTATAGCGGGGCCTTAATTCCATAGAATAGATAGGTCATTTTTACAGGAATATTTGCAGACGAGTCTTCTGCAATAGCCTCGTTGTCTTAATTCCAAAGATTTGCCATTTTAATTCCCGGCGCAATGGGACACTCCTTTTGCAGTATTTTTCGTCTTAGTTCCATGGATTTGAACGGGGCTTTGATAAGCATGTAATTGCCAAATATGGCGTCGCTCAAATTTTTCGCGAATAGATTTATTTATTTGCATAATTATTTTTAATTATTTACATTTCGGAAAATTAATCTAAATCTATTTATTATGAAACGGTTATTGATTCTTGTCACTATGTGCGGGATTTATGCTTCCTGTACTTTATTAGAGGATGAGCACTTTGGGTATGATGCTAATTCTTCCGTAGAAACTGCGGATTTTAGAATCTCAGAAAACGAAGCCGTCAGAATTTTGAGATCAGCCTATCCTAAATTATTTGGAATTACTACCAAATCATCATGTAGTGAAATTGAAATTAAAGAAATTTATCCTATATTGAATGACATGCCTGCTACTAAGTCATCTGGCGTAGTTATCGGTGACACTTTGCTGTATGTCGTGAATTTTAAAGATGAGAAAGGATTTGCGATTCTTTCAGCGGATAAGAGAGTAACGCCGGATATACTCGTTTTGGGAAGCGATGGAAACATTCCATCCGGGTGGGGAACTAATACAGGTGATGGTTCCGATACTTTGCAATTTGTAGCTATGCCAAATCCATACTACGATGAGGAAGAAGATGAATACTGTGTGGGAAGTTACGAGAGTCCAGAACGTATTCTAACAGAATTGACAAAAGAGTATGCGATTGCCATGATGAAAGAGTCTGGTAGTACGGAAACATGGAAAGATCATTATATCAGTGATCCTACTGGACATGGAGGTTATTGGTGTTTTCCTGCTAATGTTAGAGAGGATACATTGCCTGTGATAGAACCTCTAATTTATAGCAAATGGCATCAGAACGCTCCGTATAATAATAAATGTCCTACTTATAGCAAAGGAAGAAAGCCGGCAGGATGCGTGCCGATAGCCGTGGCTGCTATTTTGGCATATAATGCGTATCCGAGAGAATTTTCATATAAGGGTGTTAAAATAGATTGGGATTTGGTATCAAAGGATTCTGTTATTTATAATAATGGTTCTGAACAGGCTGAAATGGTTGCAGCTCTTGTAGCAAAAGTTGGAGATGATTGTAAAACGTGGTATACGCGCTGGTTCGGCATGACGTGGCCAATAGATGTAGAAAAGGCTATGAAATCATGGGGATATGATAATGTTGAACGTATCAAGAGATTCGATGAGGATAAAGTGATCAGGTCATTAAATGAAAGGAAACCTGTATTCATAGCAGGAACAGAAAAGAAGAATATTTTCCATGGACATGCATGGGTAATTGACGGGTATGATAAAATTGAAGCTACCTATGATTTGGTTAACGGAAAGAATAAAGCAGATACTCTTTCTTGGGGTAATAAATCTATTGTTTCATATTTGCTATGGTGCAAGACGGGATGGGGAAGCATTTCTAAAGTCCGCGTTCATTCCGGTATATTTAAATTCCCTTATAATGAAGAAAAAACTGAATATAAACGTTATGAACGGTTTTTCAGGATGATAACATATGATGTGCCTAAATAGTTGTTATTAAATAAATTATTGACTATGAATTTAATAAAATATATTTTTGTCAGGATAACCGCTATCTTCGTGGCGTTGTCATTATTATCGTGTTGGGGCATGGATAATAACTATCCGAAGCCATATGCCTATAAATCTTATGCGGCTTCATTTGTGAAAATATCTGATATGTCTATATCGGTAAAGTCTGATAACGATATTTGTGTAGAACTTTTTTTTGATTTGAATACGGCTATCGGTGGTGGAAATGACCGTTTTGAAAATTATATAGACGAATATGGCGATACGGGATATTGTGGCATTTGGGATAATAAGGATCATTTTAGGACATATCCCCGTTTTAGTATTGATTATCCTGTTTTGATAGAAATCAGAAGCGACAAGGATTGGGATGCGGAACATCCTGCCGGATCTTTGCTCAACGACCTTTTCGATTATTATGCCTTGTCTGCATATCCGTTCGTAAAAGCCGGTTATAAAATGTATACACCATCAGGAAATGACATCATTTATGATAAAGTATGGAGTTATTATTATGATGATGTATATTATGATGATGTGTATCATGACAATTACGAAGACATGTACGTTGAGGCGGTGGAACATTATGATTACGAGTATAATTCGTTGGAAAGATATCCTATTGTAAAACCATTGGATGAAGTTGAGGAAAACGATTTCTTTATGTTAGGCACGGGCATTGGTAATGGTACATTGTTCGTATTAAGGTCTGTCTGTGAACCCGAAATGGAAAAATTGCATGAGTTAACTATCCGCATATGTGTTAAAGACACGCAAGATATTATAAAAGAACGTGTTGTTATGGATTACAGTAAGAGTAATCATAGTTCTGAATAGTAATATTAATGTGATGCGGATAACAACTATCATTATGGTTGTTTTATGATATGCCGGAAAATTAATTTAAATAGGTAAGTCATGGATTCGCTAAAATTTGGTTTTTCTAAAATAGGGACCATAATCGTGGCGGTATCTGCGGCAATTTGCATGGTCTCGTGCTACGGTTGCGAGACATATTTGGGACCTCAGCCCAAACCGCATGAGTATAAGTCTTATACGGCTTCAGTCATGACCATGACATGGGCATCGGTCCATGCCCGCGAGAATAATGATATTATCGTGGAACTGAACTATAATTGGGAAGGAATGGGACTGCCGATAATGAGCGGGAAGTGTTTCGATGAATGCATAGGGCGGTTCGGCGATACTTCTTATGTCGGCTATTGGGACCATGACGACATGTTCAGGGCTTATCCATGTTTCAACGGAGGTTATCCTAACATGATTGAAATAAAGAGCGATAAGGACTGGGATGCGGAACATCCTGCCGGATCTTTGCTCAACGACCTTTTCGATTATTATGCCTTGTCTGCATATCCGTTCGTAAAAGCCGGTTACGAGCCGTATGTCCCGTCAGGGGATGACGATGTCATATATGATCCGATATGGCAGTATTATTACGAAGACAGGTATTACGACATGTCCGGCAGCGGAGGTTACGATGAGAAGTTCGACGAGGTCAAAGAGTATTACGGATATGAGTACAATCCTTTGGAAAGGTATCCGGTCGTCAAGCCGTTCGGGGATGTTGAAGAAAGCGATTATTATATGTTGGGTACCGGCATCAGCGACGGGGCGATGTTTATCCTCAGGCCGAGAACAGGGCCTGAAATCGAAAAATGGCATAACATAAAAGTCAGGGTCGCTGTTACGGGAGTCCAGTTTGTCAACCAGGGCGATTTTGTGCTGGATTTCAGGGACGAGGCTGAAAAGTCAGGCAATCAGGCTGCGGCTCGTCATGGCCGATGAAAGTACTTGTGGATTTGCGCAAATGAGCTGCCGGGCAGTATGAAATAGACTGTAATTGTCATAGTTGTTTGCCGGTAGCCGGCATGAATTGATAGAAACTGACTCAAAAGGGTAGCTTTGCTTCTCCTTTTTTGTCAACTTCTTTGTTTTGGCATAACAAACCCCGAAAGTCTTGTTTCCGGCTTTCGGGGTGCATGTCATAAGTATTTTCCGGCATATGGGGCTATGGCTTCATATGCCGTTTTATATGCTCTGGCTCAGTCCTCTGCGCTTATTGTCTCCATCATGAGTTCCACGGCTTTTTCAAGCTGCGAGTCGCGGCCTTCGAGCATGTCTTCCGGAGTGTTGTAGACCAATATGTCAGGTTCGAGAAGAGTGTTTTCTGCATATTTGCCGTCCATGTCCACCCAGCCGACCTGAGGTATGCCGAAGAGTATGGCCGGGTTTACCGTTACTTCCCACCATACGGCCGTCATTGTCCCAGGCACAGGCGAACCTACCAGCTTGCCTATTCCGAGATGCTGGTAAACCCAAGGAGTTCCGTGCGCGTTGCTGTAATTGTCTTCGCATACGAGCATGCATGACGGTTTTGTCCATTTGTTGAAAGGATCGTCCCCGATGTATTGGCCGTGCGCTATGAATTCCCTGTATTTTTCGCCGTCGAGCAAGGTCGCTACATCGTCGTGCAGCCATCCTCCGCCGTTGTGGCGCGTGTCTATTATGACGGCTTTCTTATGCCTGTTCTTTCCGAGCAGCCTGCTGTACAGGTCCCTGAAGCTGTCGCTGTCCATTGCCTTTATGTGGATATATCCGACCTGTCCGCCTGAAAGGCTGTCTACTGTCTTTTCGCAATTGTCGATCCACCTCTTGTAAAGCAAATCATAAAGCTCGTTCCAGCTGATGGCTTTTATTTCAGATTCGAAGCTTTTCTTTTTGGCCGGGTCGCAAACCGAAAGATGTACTTGCTTGCCGGCTTTCCCGGCCAGCAATGAATAGTAGTCTTCCCCCTTTTTAACAGGTTTTCCGTCTATGGATTCGATGATGAACCCGGGCTTGATTTCAGGGGCGGCTATCGCGGCAGGGCTGCGCCTTATTATTTCTGCAATCTTCAATCCGTCTCCATCATGGTCCTGGTCGAAGAACATTCCAAGATATGCTGTCGCCTTGACCGGATGCTGTCCGAGATACCTTGCTCCTGTATGCGAGCCGTTAAGCTCTCCTAGAAGCTCTCCGAGCATGTCGGCAAAATCCCTGTCGTTGTTAATATGCGGGATAAACCGTTTGTAATTTTCCCTGTAGCCGTCCCAATCCGCTCCGTGCAGGTCTTCGACATAGAATTTGTCCTTTACCTGCCTCCAGACGTGGTCGAATACGTATTCCCTTTCTTTTTCAGGTTCGAGCCTGAATTCTGCCTTGAATCCCACGGGTGTCACGTTTGAAGTGGCAAGGTCTATTTTCTTGATTTGCAATGGCGAGCCTACGAACAGGCAACTTTCGGAATTTCCTGTTTTCAGGGCACCCGCGCCTACGTTTTTAAGGAAAAGTGAAGTCGTGTTCTTTTTCAGGTCATGGCACCACAAATCGTATGTGCCTTCGAATGTGGTAAGGTAATAGAGCTTGTCCGCCTTTTTTGAAAGGTAGGCGTCGATTATGCCTGATGAATTGACGGTCAGCCTTGCTATGCGGTCCTGGCTGTTTTCAAGGTCGAATGACAGAGGTTCTGCCTTTTCTTTTTCCTTCTTTTTGCCGTCGTCGGATTTTTCCTTTGATTCATACAAGGCAAGTTCTTCTTCGCTCATAAGGAATTTCTCATATGCGAGCCTGTCGAAGAACATCATGTAGATGTCGAGATATGCGCCCCAGCTGCCATGGCTTCTGTATCCGGCCCTGTCGCTGAGCCATATCATGGCTTTTCCGTCCAACGCCCATCTTGCCGACACGTCGTTGTAGCCGCTTTCGGTCAAGTTGTGGATTTCCCCGCTGCCGTCGGCCTTGACAAGGGCTATGTCTTTATTGTTCCATCCGCCTATGCCTATGTAGTTGGTGAGAATCCATTTGCTGTCAGGACTCCATTGGAACCACTGGTCTCCGTCGGCATAAGAATATTCGTACTTCTTATCCATAATGGTGCGCTGTTTCCCGCTTTTGAGGTTTACCGCGCTGATTCCCGTCCTTTCTTCCAAGAAAGCGACGTCTTTCCCGTCAGGGCTGTATGCCGGCTGGAAGGATGTCTTGCATGTATTGGTGATTCGTTTCTCTTCTATCTCGGTGGCATAGCAAAACGATTTGTCCTCGTCGCGCACTATGCTCGATTCGTAAATCTGCCATAGTCCGTCCCTTTCCGACGCATATACTAGCGAACGCCCGTCAGGAGAGAATGAAACGGAACGTTCCTGCCCCGGCGTGCTGGTGATTTGCCTTGTAGTGCCGTATTCTACGGAAGCTACGAATATGTCGCCCCTTACGATGACGGCTATTTCCTTTTCATCGGGAGATACTGCGAATTCGCTCGCTCCGGAGGTGAAAGCCATGTCTATGGCGGTTCTTTCCGTATTGTCCCTTGTTATCAGGATTTCTGTTTTTTCTTCATTCCATTTTCCGTTGGAAAAAGCAGCGGTGTATATTTCTCCGTTGTAGCCGTAGCATAGTTTTCCGTCCTTGCTTGTTGATAGGAATCTTACCGGATTTCCCTTATGAAATGTTATCTGTTCGGACTTGCCGGTTTCGGCATTCATTTTCCATACGTTGGACGTTCCGTCCTTTTCGCTAAGGTAGAAGAAGTTCCCGTCCTCGGCCCATGCCGGGTTGCGGTCTTCTCCCGCAAAATCCGTCATCTTGGTGAATCCGGACGGTTTTCCGTTTTCGATGGAGCACATCCAAACGTCCCTTGTCACGGATGATGCATGGTGTTTCCTCCAATTGTCCTCGTACCCTTTTACGTCGTGGTAGAGAATCCTGTTCCCGTCAGGCGAAACGCTTATGTTTTCCATCGGTATCGAAGCGAACATCGCAGGCCTGCCTCCGGACGTGCTTATGGTGTAGGTCTGCGGGAATGTGGAGGAAGGGAACTGGATGCATTCTTCAGACGGCATTATGCATGATTTGAAAATTATCGTGCTGTCGTCGAGGAATGCGACCGGTATTTCGTCTGCTGAATTGAATGTGAGCCTTTTCGGGACTCCTCCCTGAGAAGGGACGGTGTATATGTCCAGTTTCCCCTCCCTGTCCGAGGCAAAAGCTATCGTCTTGCCGTCAGGACTCCATACGGGGTACGAGTCGAACGCGCTGTTCGTGGTTATTTGCTTTGCGTTCCCGCCTTCCGAAGGGACGGTGTATATGTCTCCTTTGTAGGTGAAGCATATTTCGGTGCCGTCAGGGGAAATAGAGTTGTTTCTTAGCCACAGGGGATTGTTCTCCTGCGCTGTCGCCTGTGCTGCGGAAAATATCGCGCAGACAGCTAAAAATGATATTCTTTTTAACATTTCCTATCGTTTTTACTTTATGATCATGTCGAACGGCATTCTTGCCATGGCTTTTCCTTTTCCGGCTTCTATCTTTGAAACGAAGCTTCCGAGAGTGGATTCCGGACTTTCGAATATGCTTATTCCCTGCGATACCGAATAGAGTTTTTTAAGCAGCTTGTCTATGGAATCCCCATGTTTCGGATATTCGGTGATTTTGTATCTTTCTATTCCTGCTTCCGAAGCGGCGTATTCTATGGCGTCGGCGATGCCTCCGAAACTGTCTGCCAATCCGAGCGAAACGGCGTCTGCTCCGGCCCATACGCGGCCTTGCGCTATTTCATCCACTTCTTCTTCGGTCATTCCCCTTCCTTGCGCTACGATTTCGAGGAATCTGCCGTATATGTTTTCTATGTTCCTTTGCATGAATCTTTCCTCTGCGGCTGTCATCGGCCTTAACGTGCTCAGGATGTCGCTGTTGTTGTTGGTGTTTATCGTTTCTATGTTTATATGCAGTTTTTCTTCAAATGTCTTTTGCATGTTAGGGACCATTCCGAAAACTCCTATCGAACCGGTAATGGTGCTCCTGTCGGTGAATATGTAGTCCGATTCGGCTGAAATCCAATATCCTCCCGATGCTGCATAGTTTCCGAAACTTACGATTAGAGGCAGGCTGTCGTTTAAGAGCCTAAGTTCCCTTGCTATCATTTCCGCAGCCTGTGCGTCCCCGCCCGGGGAGTCGACCCTCAGCACTACGGCTTTTACCGATTCGTTCTGCCTTATCGAGGATAGCGTTTTTATGAAATCTTTCGATGCGATGGCGTCGTCGTTGCTTCCTGCCACTATGTCTCCGCTGGCATAAACGACGGCTATTTCATCTTTGGCTTTCGTGTCGGGGATGATTACGGCTTTTGCATATTTCTCAAGCGAAATGAAGCGGATGTCCTTGTAATTTTCCTTGTCAGCCAGCAGGCATAATTTCTCTTTTAGCTGGTCGTCGTACATCAGGCTGTCTATGAGTCCGGCATGCAATGCGTCTTCAGTGGTGCATAATTGCAGCCCGTCGATCATTTCATCGAGTTTTTCAGGGTCTATTTCCCTTGATGACGAAATGGCCTCTGCCCTTGATTGCCATAACGATTCAAGGTAAGCCTGGGTCTGCTCCTTGTTTTCGGGGCTTATCCTGTCGTTGACATATTGCTCGGCAGCGGCCTTGAACTTCCCGTGCCTTACAAGCTGCACCTCGATTCCGGCTTTGTCAAACAGCCTCTTGAAGAACAGCATTTGCGCGCTCATTCCGGAAAGAGGAATCATTCCGAGCGGATCGGCGTAAATTTTGTCGGCTGCCGTCGCCAAGTAATAAGCGTCCTGGGAATTGTAATTGGATGCATATGCGATTACAGGTTTCCCCGATTTTCTGAATTCCGTCAGGGCGTTTCTCAGCTCTTCGGTCTGGGCCATGGAGGTTCTCATCCTGTCTGTATTCAGGTAGATGAGTTTTATGGCAGGATCCGAAGCGGCCTTTTCTATTGCGGTCACCGCGCTGAGAAGGGAGATGGAATTGCCTCCTTGGAACGGAAATATCCCGTCTAGCGGATCTTTGTTGCTTTTATCGGTGATGTCGCTCGAAAAATCGATTTTAAGAACAGAGCCCGGAGCTACGGCGACAGGTTCTTCCGTGCTGAATGCCGCCATTGAAATGATGACGGACATGAATACGAAGCCTCCTATGAACAGCGCGATTGCTGATCCTAGGAACGCTGCGAAAACAATCTTCAGGAATTTTTTCATATTATTTTGTATTTGTTGATATGCTGGCATAAAAATCATGTAAAAGTAATAATAAATGCTCAGATAAATGCTATCCGGAAGCCGTATCTTCCGATGTGGCGGCATTTTCGCGGCCCGCATGCGTGCCGTTTGTCGTTATTTCATTATTTTTGCGTATGTTTGATATCTGTTAATATCGGATATATGCGAGGATTTGCAGCAATCATAGCGGCAGCGGTTCTGTGTGTGTCATGTTCAAAGAACGCCGCGCCGGTGGACGGGCCTGTCTTTTCAGGCTATGAACTGGGTTATCTTTATTGGGCCGGTTATCATGGCCCGTATTCGGAAAACGAAAATTATGGCGACTACACCGTTGTCATTGCAAATTGTCCGGTGACGGAATACAACGGCAACGGCATCCCTGCCCCGTCGTCCTCCGATAACGGCATAATGCTGAAGCTCGGTTTCGTGGCCGGGCTGTCGGATTACAGCTTCCCGTTTTTGCCCGTGGGGGAATACCGCGTTTCTGCAGGGAATGGCGCGGAATTCTGCAATTCCAATTCGAGCGAGGCCGTGATAAGGAACGGGAATATAGCTTCGAGGCTGAGTTTTGACGGAGGAACAGTGAGAGTCCTAATGTCGTCCGACAGCGTGTATGTCATAGAGGGCGACCTTTCGATAAAAAGTTCCGTGCTTTCGGGCCAGTCTTCTGCCGCTTCTTTCGCGTTCAGGTATTCTGGAAAAATAAGAATGGAATTCGCCGGCCTTCCGTCCGTTCCGGGTGATGGATATATAGAGGCCCCTGTGGATCTGGAATTCGAGCATGCGTCGTGTTCGTATTACGGAAACGGCATGTCAGGTAATTATTTTTACGACGATTTCACGCTTTCTTTATGGTACGGGGATGGGGATTTTTCATCGGAAAGCGAATCCTCTCTGGAAAACGGATACCTTATCTCATTGCCTTTGAATACGATATTGCGGGACGGCCTTGATTCCGGGATGGCGGAAATCACTGAAGGAATGTACGAGGTGCGCGAAAGGGAAGCCCCTTACACTCTTGCCGCCGGAAAGATCGAGAATATGGGCGGAAGTTTCGTTACGGGCACGAAGGTGCTTCGCAAATTCGTGCATGAAGACGGTTCGGTCGCGGAGAGGTACGGTGTAATAAAGTCAGGACAGGTCTTTGTGGTGCGCAGCAGCGAAGATTACCTTATTTATGCGGATCTTCTTACAGGGGACAGCGTTTCAGTGAAAGGGTCGTATTACGGTCCGGTTTTTCCTAAGAATTTGTGGGACGGCTCTGTGCCGGACCCGGTGTCTGCCTTGAGAAAGGACGCTTCTTATGTGCCTGAAGGGTCCATGTCGGGAATAATGTACTATTTCCCTGAATATTATTCTTCTTATAAGGATTATTGCAGGATCAGGCTTATGGACGGAGGCCGTATCTTCGCCGACCTGTCCTTGCTTACTCCGAGAAAGTCTGCGACCGTTCCGACAGGGGTGTTCATGATCAATCAGTCGTGGAGCGAAAATTCTGCGATTCCAGGAGCGTGCTTGTCGGGCGGCGGAGAGAGAATGTTCTCGTGGATGTACCTGCGCGATGAGGACGGGAACGCGGCGGATGTTCCGTTGAAAAGCGGAATCGTGGAAATCTCGCACGGCGCAAACGGCTATTCAGTCAATGCCTCTGCCGTTGACGACAAGGGCAATAACGTCTCTTTCGAATGGGACGGGAACATTTCGGTCGAGGTCATGTCGGCCGATTAAAGATTCGATTTTCCGGCAAGCTTAAGGTCGTAAAGAGGCCCGTTGTCGGTTTTTCGCTTTTTGCCTCCAAGAATGGTCACGGTGCTGTCGTTCCTGACTAAAAGATCGATTTTTTCTCCTGTTTCGTCATCCGGAATCAGCCTCCATATCACAGTGCTGTCTTCAGGATTCCTTACGGTAAGCCTTCTCCCCTTTTCGGAAAAGGATTCGTCCTTTCCGTTTTCCGCTTCCAAGTAGGTCGTTTTGAGTTCGTATCTTCCGTTTCCGCTGTTTTCATAGCAGGATATGGATAATTCGTAGCGTATGCCAGGGCATGACGCCGCAGGAATCGTGCCTTCGTATTCAAGGGTTACGAGGTCTCCTAGCTCGACAGTGTCGGTCCATGCGTTTTGGGAATACATGACCGGCTGTATCCTGCCTTCCTCGTTTCTGTTGCATTTGCATGAACACAGGGCTATGGCTGAAGCCGCAATCAATAATGACGTTTTGAAATCCATAATGAAAATATATGCCGCTAATTTAAGTATAAATTGCTAAATTTGATGCCCGATTCGTTTTTTTCATTATGAATGATAAGAAATAAAGAAGATATGTATAGAATTGTCAGAAAAGAAAATCTTGCTCCTAACATTTGCCTTATGGAAGTGGAAGCTCCGAGGCTTGCAAAATCGGCGCAGCCGGGACAGTTTCTCATAGTAAGGGTGAACGAGCATGGCGAGCGCATACCTCTTACGATATGCGATTACGACAGGGAGAAGGGAACGGTTACGATAGTTACCCAAATAGTGGGATCTTCAAGCAGGAGAATCTGCCATTTGGACGAAGGCGAATGTTTCGCAGATGTTGTCGGCCCCCTCGGCCAGCCGTCTGAATTCATAAACGAGACCGAAGATGTCCTGCGTTCGAAAAGGTATTTGTTCATAGCGGGAGGCCTTGGCACTGCCCCTGTTTATCCGCAGGTCAAGTACCTTCACGAAAAAGGGGCGAAGGTCGATGTCATCATAGGCGCGAAAAACAAGGATCTCGTGATTTTCGAGAAAGAAATGTCTGCCGTTTGCGACAATCTGCATATATGCACTGACGACGGCTCTTATGGAAAGAAAGGCATGGTTACGGACATGCTGAAGGACCTGATGGCTGCCGGCAACAAGTACGACCAGGCTGTTTCCATAGGTCCTATGATCATGATGAAATTCGTTACATTGACGGCCAGGCAGTTCGATTTGCCGTTGATAGTCAGCCTGAATACGCTCATGGTGGATGGGACCGGAATGTGCGGCGCATGCAGGGTCACGATAGGCGGCAAAACGAAATTCGCATGCGTGGACGGTCCTGAATTCGATGCTTATCTTGTGGATTTCGACGAGGCGATGAGGCGCCAGGGCATGTACAGGAGCGAAGAAGTCGAAGCCGACCATAAATGCAAAATAGGTTTAGGAGAATAACAAATAGAGACAATGGCTAATAAAATTGATAGAGTGCCTGTCAGGGAACAGGCTCCGGCTGTAAGGGCCAGGAATTTCGACGAGGTTTGCTACGGGTATTCCGTAGAAGAAGCCATGCTGGAGGCTACAAGATGCCTCGGCTGCAAGAATCCGATGTGCATGACCGCATGTCCGGTATCGGTGAAGATACCTTCCTTCATATCTTTCGTGAAAGAAGGGAAATTCGCGGAAGCGGCCGGCGTTATTGCGCAGGATAGCTCTCTCCCTGCTATTTGCGGTCGCGTATGTCCTCAGGAATCCCAATGCGAAGGCTCATGCATATTGGGCAAAAAGGGCCAGCCTGTCGCTATAGGCAAATTGGAAAGGTTCGTGGCGGACTGGTGCAGGGACAACGGTGTGAAGACCCATGCGGAAATCAGGCGTAACGGGATAAAGGTGGCTGTGATTGGCAGCGGCCCTTCCGGGCTGGCGTGCGCGAGCGACCTTGCCAAAATGGGGTATGATGTTACGATTTTCGAAGTCCTGCATAAGGCGGGCGGCGTTTTGGAATACGGCATTCCTGAATTCCGTCTTCCTAAGGAGAAAGTCGTAAAGCCCGAAATAGAAAATGTGAAGGCCTTAGGAGTCAAGATAGAAACGGATGTGGTTGTAGGACGGACAGTTACGATAGATTCGCTAATGCATGACGAAGGGTTCAAGGCTGTCTACATAGCTTCCGGCGCGGGACTTCCTAAATTCATGAATATTCCAGGAGAGAACCTGAACGGGGTTGTTTCCGCCAACGAATTCCTTACAAGGAACAATCTTATGAAGGCATATGATCCGGATTACGATACTCCTATATACGTAGGCAGGAAAGTCGTAGTCGTAGGCGGGGGCAATGTGGCCATGGATGCCGCAAGGACGGCGTTGAGGCTCGGTTCGGAAGTCACTATCGTATATAGAAGGACGGAAAAGGAACTTCCCGCGAGGGCGGAAGAAGTCCATCATGCAAAGGAAGAAGGCATAGTGTTCAGGATGCTTTCCAACCCTGTCGAAATACTCGGCAATGATAAGGGCTGGGTAAAAGGCATACGCTGCATAAGAATGGAACTTGGTGAGCCGGATGCAAGCGGCCGCCGTTCTCCGGTGCCTGTCGAGGGGTCGGAATTCGATATAGAAACCGATGTTGTCATAATGGCTCTCGGAACTTCTCCTAATCCGCTTATTGCTTCGACTACGCCGGGCCTTGAAATGAACAGGAAAGGTTGCATAGTGGCGGATGAGGACGGGGCCACGACCAGGGAATACGTATTCGCGGGCGGAGACGCCGTGACCGGCGCCGCTACTGTAATACTTGCGATGGGAGCCGGCAGAAAAGCGGCTGCTGCAATAGACAAAAAGTTGAAAAACAATAATTGATATGGCACAAAAACCGTCAATACCTAAAGGGACAAGGGATTTTTCTCCCATGGAAATGTCGAGGAGAAACTATATTTTCGATACGATCCGTTCGGTGTTTTTGAAGTACGGGTATTCCCAGATAGAAACGCCGGCGATGGAAAATCTTTCAACCCTTCTTGGCAAATACGGGGATGAAGGGGACAAGCTTCTGTTCAAGATATTGAACTCTGGAGACGCTTTTTCCAAATTGTCTCCGGAAGATTTGCATGGAAATTCGGCTTCCTTGAAGGTTTGCGAGAAAGGGCTCAGGTACGATCTCACAGTGCCGTTCGCGCGTTATGTCTCACAGCATCAAAACGAGATATCCTTTCCTTTCAAGCGTTTCCAGATTCAGCCGGTATGGCGTGCCGACAGGCCTCAGAAGGGCCGTTACAGGGAATTTTGCCAGTGCGACGTGGATGTTATCGGAAGCGGGTCGCTGCTGAACGAACTTGAACTTCTGCTTATGGCCGGCGAGGTTTTCGAAAAATTAGGCATCCGTGCGGCAGTCAAGATAAATAACCGGAAAATATTGTCCGGGCTTGCCGAGATTTCAGGGCATCCCGATAAAATAACCGACATGACCGTGGCTATAGACAAAATCGACAAGATAGGCTTGGCTGCCGTCAGGGAAGAATTGTTTTCGAAAGGGTTCGACGAGGTGTCTGTCTCCAGGATAGAGCCTGTCCTTACGATGTCCGGGGACAATGAGGAAAAGATAGCGATTCTCAGAAACGTGCTGTCCGCTTCGCAAATCGGCAATACGGGGCTTGACGAGCTTGAAAAACTGTTGTCATACGTTTCTTCGGCGAAGCCGGCTGTCCGGGTAGATGTGGATTTTTCTCTTGCGAGGGGGCTTAATTATTATACCGGAGCTATTTTTGAAGTGAAGGCTTTGGATTTCGAGATAGGAAGCATATGCGGAGGAGGAAGGTATGACGATCTGGCCGGCATATTCGGCATGTCCGGCGTTTCAGGAGTAGGCATTTCGTTCGGAGCGGACCGTATCTACGATGTCCTTTCAGGACTTGACAAGTTTCCTCCTGACATTGCGGCTTCGCCTTTGGTGATGTTTGCCAATATGGGGGACAACGAGGTGTCTTATGTGCTGCCTGTGGTTTCTTCGCTCAGAAAGTCCGGAATAAAGGTTGAATTGTATCCTGACAAGGCCAAATTGAAAAAACAGTTCGAATACGCTTCAAAGAAAGGAATAAGGTATCTGGCTATTGCAGGGGAAAACGAGATTTCGGAAGGTACGGCAAGTGTCAAGGATATAATAAGCGGAGAACAAAAAAATATTAAAATCGATGAGCTCCTTTCTTTTTTAATTGAAAAAAATTAAATTTGTAAGGGATTTTAGTTTTAGAATTTAAAGAAAATTGTAATGAAAAAGAAACTTTTGCTTTTAGGCGACGAGGCGATTGCCATGGCTGCCTTGAATTCCGGCATAAGTGGAGTGTATGCCTATCCGGGAACTCCATCGACTGAAATTACGGAATTTATACAGGGCAGCAAGACCGCCAAAGAAAATGGAGTCCACAGCAAATGGTGCACGAACGAGAAAACCGCAATGGAAGCGGCTTTGGGTGTTTCTTATGTTGGAAGAAGGGCGATGGTATGCATGAAACACGTCGGGATGAATGTGGCTGCCGATGCTTTTGTGAATTCCGGCATTACCGGCGCTAACGGCGGCGTTGTGGTAGTCGCTGCTGACGACCCTTCAATGCATTCTTCGCAGAACGAGCAGGATTCGAGATTCTACGGCAAATTCGCTTTCATTCCCGTATTCGAACCGTCAAGCCAGCAGGAAGCTTATGATATGACAAGATACGCTTTCGAATTTTCAGAAAAAATGGGTACTCCGGTGCTTTTGAGAATAACCACGCGCATGGCCCATTCGCGCGCAGTCGTGGAAGTGGACGATTCTTACGGAAAGAAGGCGGACCTGCATTTTCCTGCCAATCCTATGAATTGGGTCCTTCTTCCGGCCAATTCCAAACGCAGGTATGCGGAAGTCTTGGAACTTAACAAGAAGCTTGCCGACATTTCGGACAATAGCGATTATAACAGGTATATCGACGGTCCTGACCGCTCGATGGGAATAATCGCATGCGGCATCGCGTATAATTATCTTATGGAAAACATGAAGCACGGATGCAATTATCCTGTGCTCAAGATTTCCCAGTACCCTTTCCCTAAAGCCATGATTTCAAGGATGGCATCCGAATGCGATTCAATCCTGGTGCTTGAAGAAGGGCAGCCGCTGCTTGAAGAATATCTGAGAGGCATTCTTGATAACGGGATAAAAATATACGGAAGGCTTTCGGGCGAAGTGCCGAGAACAGGGGAGCTGAACGCTGACAATATCAAGCCTGCTATCGGACTTGGAGAAGTGCCGTCGTCCGTCATACCGGATGTGGTAGTAAACAGGCCTCCTGCATTGTGCCAGGGCTGCGGACACAGGGATGTGTACGCTTCACTTAACGAGGCTTTGAAAGAATATCCTGATCATAAGGTATTCAGTGATATAGGATGCTATACGCTCGGTGCTCTCCCTCCTTTCAGGGCTATAGACTCGACTGTTGACATGGGAGCGTCAATAACCATGGCCAAAGGGGCTTCAGATGCAGGTTTCTTCCCTGCCGTTGCCGTGATAGGCGATTCGACATTCACGCATTCCGGCATAACAGGGCTTCTCGACGCGGCTAATTCCAATGCCAATATTACCGTCGTCATTTCAGACAACCTTACCACAGGAATGACGGGAGGCCAGGATTCTGCCGGAACGGGCAAGCTGGAACGCATATGCGAGGCGGTCGGAGTCGAAAAGGAACATATCAGGGTTGTCGTTCCTCTTGCCAAAAACATGGATGAAATAAAGAAGGTTATCAAGGAGGAACTTGATTACAAGGGAGTTTCCGTGATAATTCCTCGTCGCGAATGCATTCAGACCTTTAGCAGGAAGGCAAGGCAGAAAAAAGCCCAGCAAGAGTAAAAACGTCAAAATAAAAAATCGGAAAAACATGAAAAAAGATATAATTCTGGCCGGCGTTGGGGGACAGGGAATCCTGTCCATCGCAACGATAATCGGGGAGGCAGCCATGAATTGCGGCCTCAATATCAAACAGGCGGAAGTCCACGGGATGAGTCAAAGGGGTGGCGACGTCCAGTCCAATCTTAGAATATCGTCCGCGCCTATCTTGTCGGATCTGATACCTTTGAGAGGAGCGGATATAATAATTTCCCTTGAACCTATGGAATCTTTGAGGTATCTTCCTTTTTTGGCTGAAAACGGATGGGTAGTTACAAATTCCGAACCTTTTATAAATATTCCGAATTATCCGGAGACAGATGCCGTGATGGCGGAATTGAAAAAGGTGAAGAACTTGGTCGTGCTTGACGTGGACAAAATTGCCAAAGAGTGCGGCAATCCGCGTGCGGCGAACATGGTCCTTCTCGGTGCGGCAACTCCTTATCTCGGCATGGACATGGCCAGGATAGAGGAAGGGATAGAAAGCATTTTTGCAAGGAAAGGCCATGAAGTCGTTGAGTCTAACGTGAAGGCATTAAGGGCTGGAAGGGCAGTGGCTGAAAGCAAATAAATCATACCGTATGCCGTTGCGTTGGGAGCAGCGGCGGTTTTAATCCGAGGGAGGATTCTGTCATAGGTGCGGAATCCTCCCTGCGCGTTTATATGTAAAGGGAGTCGCTTATGCCATGTCCCGCGAGGATGTTTTTAAGATTCCGTGACTTATCGCATAGCTCTTCATGAAAATTCAAAATGGCTTTTTTCAAGCCTCCTGATTGTGAAATCCGGTTGCTGCATTTTGCCGCCGACGTGCAGGATTATTCGATTCATCTGTGTGAATTTATTCCAATAATATTTGGTTATTACCATATGAATTGTTAAATTCGTCACATATTTAAAACTTTCTAAACCATGAAAAGAAGACTCAAGGCCGCAGCGGCGGCATGCGCGGGCATCGCCGCATTGGCGGGCGGGGCCTGCACCTTTCTCGAAAGCGGATTCCAGGACGGAGGACGGGATGGCGCGGCGATCCTGAAGGAGGGCCTTCCGGAGCGCATCCTTGGCAGCAAGGCGGTCGTGCCGGGAGGAGCGGCGACCAAGTCGCAGGCGGCGTTCGCCCTCTCGCCGGAGGACTTCGACTTCGGGAAGGCTGAATCCATAGAGACAGAAGAATACGTGTACTGGTAGGTGCCTGTAGCCGACAGGGACTACGAGACGGTCTCTCAGCTCGTGTTCCCCGAGATAGACGGAACGGGGATCGCGCCCTCCGGGACAAGCAAGTCGTACCTCGTGGCGCGGGTGAGCAAGGACGGAGGCGTGACGGACTACGCGATGGTCAGGCTCACGTTCAACATGAGGTACATGAGCGCGGAGGCGGCGGAGACTACGGACTGCATCGATACCCGCAGGTTCACCGGTCTGGCCACGTGCTACGACATGGAGGGGAACGTCACGGAGACGAGGCTGTACCTGAGCGGGGCGACGAGGCCCTACGCGTATGTCCTCCCGTCGCTTTCCGGGGAGGGTAGCATAGAGCTGCGCACGGCATCCTCCGGCGGCGGAGATGACGAGATATGGTACTCGATACCGGAGATATACGTCATAGCGGACAGGC
>CALUPD010000019.1 GCA_944322605.1 uncultured Bacteroidales bacterium
ACTCGGTCCAACTGAAGATAAACCGCAGGCCGAGGGAAAAACTGAATTTCTCCACCCCGAAAGACGAGTTCTTTAAACTTTTGTTGTAATTTTACTTCGTGTTGCACTTGCTCGTTGACTCTGCCGCGAACATCTTTAATAACGAGTTTTTGACATAAAAAAACAGCTTTGATGAAAACTTTTTCATCAAAGCTGTCGCATCTAATTGTTCAACAATTAATTATAGAAGTCTTGCCAACTATTTTTGGCAATTATGCCATTGAATGATATTCCCGCCACTCCAGCCCGCGACCGTAACGGCTCATTTTCCAACCGTAATAGAGCATGGATCTTCCAAAGCTTTATTTACCACATTATCGATTTCCGCGATTATAGGGTAAAAGGCATTATCGTCGAGCTTCGAATAACGGGCGACCATAGCCCTGATTTGGACATTCAGAACATCTTCCGACTTATTCCAGCCGCGTTTATCGATCTTCACGCCATTGGATAAAAGATATTCCCTGAACTCATCCATCAGATTGAAGCTGTCGAGCAAATCATTCAACTCGTCAAGCGATGTTGCCTGCTGTAACTTACTCCGGTGCCTGTCGGCAAACTGCATGCTGAACTTGACCTGATAACTGTTCCTGTTCACATTTACGAGAAAATCATTATCCGAAATGGTATCAAGCGGGACAAAAACATCCGGAATAATTCCTCCTCCTCCATATACAGTCCTTCCGCCGACCGTATAATATTTAAGGGAATCATTCTTCTTTATGCTGTCGGCCGTGGTCATCTCCCCATGCACGTACCTTTCTATTATATCGGTACCGTATTCAAGGACTTCGCCGCTTTCATAATGCTTTTGGATGCACCTGCCTGACGGCGTATAAAACCTGGCGACAGTAAGCCTCAGACCGGAACCGTCGCTGAAATTTATCGGCTCCTGCACCAGCCCCTTGCCGAAAGACCTGCGCCCGTACACTACTGCCCTGTCATTATCCTGCATCGCCCCTGCGAATATTTCGCTCGACGAAGCTGAATTCTCATTAATCAGGACAGCAAGAGCCGTATTTTGGAAAATGCCCGAGCCAGTAGCCTTAAGGTCCTCGCGCTTGCGGTGCTCACCCTCCATGTAGACGATAAGGTCGTCCTTTTCAAGAAATTCATTTGCGAGAAGATAGGCCTGGTCAAGATATCCTCCTGAATTATCCCTCAAGTCGAAAATTATCCTTTTTATTTTGGCAGTATCGAGATCCAGCATGGAAGACATGAATTCCAGATAGCTCGATCTTGAAAATTTGGAAAGCTTTACGTATGCCGTGGTGTCATTTATCATATATGCGACATCCACGCTTTTGACAGGTATGACACCCCTGGTTATATCGAATTCCACCAAGCCATCGACACCTCCGCGCTTGACGCCTATCTTTACTTTAGTATCCAAAGGACCGCGCATCAGATTGACAAGAGAATCCTGCGGAATATTCACCCCTGCAACATTCAACCCGTCGACTTCGACAATCCTGTCTCCCGCAAGCAATCCGGCCCTCTCCGAAGGACCGCCCGGAATGACCTGTATCACGATTGCCGTATCATTAGGAACATTGAACTGTATTCCTATGCCGAAGAAATTAGCGGCAAGCGACTGTTCCGCATATTCGCGTTCCTTAGGAGGAAGGTAAACCGAATGAGGATCGAGTTCCGAAAGTATAAAAGGTATTGCCTTTTCCGTTATCTGCTCCGCGTTTACCGGATCTACATAGTTGGCATCTATCTGATCCAATATCAGCGAAAGCTTGCTCCAATTATTTCCTGAAGAAGGACTGAACCGCGCAGCCTTGCGACCGGTATTCCATCCGATGAACAGGACCAGGATTACTATTATGCACAATCCTATGTATAGATAATTGCTATTGCGCGAAGAGTCATTCATGCCTTTCTAATTTTTCCAAAGGTAGATTGACAATTTCTATGCCGGCCCTTTCAAGCAGAGCAAGACCGTCCCTTACGCTATATTCCTTGCAATATACAACCCTCTTTATGCCTGCCTGGATAATGAGCTTGGCGCATTCGATGCATGGAGCGTCCGTCACATACAAAGTAGCTCCTTCGCTGCTGTTGTTGGATTTTGCCACTTTAGTTATGGCATTCGCCTCGGCATGCAGGACATATGGTTTGGTCAACCCGTTATCGTATTCGCATACGTTCTCGAAACCGGAAGGAGTACCGTTATAACCGTCCGATATTATCATCCTGTCCTTCACTATAAGGGCGCCTACTTTCCTGCGCACGCAATAAGAATTCTTCGCCCATACGAAAGCCATCTCCATGTAGCTTAAATCAAATTGATCCTGCTTGTTCATCCCGATTAGTTTTTCTGATACAAATACCTCTTGATGCTACGTTTAGGAGTCTTTTCGAATTCTTCGGGGAAAATCTGGAAATCCGCAATTTTGCAATAATTCGGCAACTCGTCGTTTACCAAGGCTATATTTTCCTTCATCTTGTCCTCTAACTGCCCGTTGGAGATGCCGTCAGCGGATGCCGCCTCGAAATCCGGATATATCAATGCCTTGATCTTTCCGTTATCTTCTATCACAAGGGATTCTACGACATACGGCATATTGTTCACTATGCTTTCTATCTCTTCAGGATATATGTTTTGCCCTGAAGGTCCCAGAATCATTGTCTTGCAACGGCCTTTTATGTACAGGAATCCCTCGCTGTCCATGACTCCCATGTCTCCAGTGCGCATCCACCCGTCTTCAGTAAAGGCGGCCTGGGTATCTTTCTCGTTCTTGTAATAACCGAGCATGACATTGTCGCCCTTGACAAGTATCTCGCCTGCAACATTCTCCGGATCTTCGGAATCTATCTTTATCTGCATCCTCGGAGCTGCCTGCCCGCAAGAGTAAAGCTTATTCTTGTTCCATGGGGCATATGCTATTATAGGGGCGCATTCCGTCATTCCGTAACCGACGGTATATGCGAATTTTATTCTTTTGAAAAAGGCCTCGGCTTCCTTATTGAAAGCAGCACCGCCTATTATTATTTCCCCGAAATTCCCTCCGAAGGCCGCAGTAAGCTCGGTAAGTATCCGTTTCTCGACTTTTTGGTCTATTACAGGCAATCTCAAAAACAGCCTGATTGCAGTTTTGTTTATTATCGGTTGCAGCTTTTTCTTATATATCTTCTCTATGATAAGCGGAACAGCTATGATAACGGCAGGCTTTATCTCCGCAAACGCTTCCATGATTATTTTCGGGCTCGGAACACGGGTCAGGAAATGTACATGCGCGCCGGAAACGATTTCAAAAAGAAATTCGAACATCATTCCGTACATATGCGCAGTCGGAAGCATTGACACCACATTAGCCCCTTCCGATACTTTCGGATGGACCTGCATCGCGAAAAGCACGTTCGACACCAAAGCCCTGTAAGGAATCATGACTCCTTTCGAAAAGCCCGAAGTCCCGGATGTATAATTGATCATAGCCAGTTCGTCAGGAGAATCCTTATAATAATTCATATGCTCCGGCCTGAAATTCTTGGGAAACTTATGGCCGAACATCTCATTCAGCCTTTCCCTTGCTTCTTTTATCTCCGGCCTTCTCGAATAAAGGACAGTGAAATCATTGACGAGGATTATGGCTTCAATCGACGGCATTTCAGCCTCATTAAGGCCCTCCCACACGACATCGCCCACGAATAATATCCTTGCTTCGGAATGATTGACGATATGATGAACGTTCCCTGCTTTGAACTCATGGAGAATAGGGACAGGGACGGCCCCGTAAGAAAGGCATGCTATGAAAACCACTCCCCAGTTCGCCTGGTTTTTCGAACATATGGCGATCTTGTCCCCCTTTTTCACACCGCATGTCTCGAACATGATATGCAGTTTTTCTATTCGCCTCGCGACGTCCTTATAATGCAATGTTATGCCTTTATAATTCGACAACGCAGGCAAATCCCAATGGTCCTTGAAACTTTTTTCAAAAAGTCCGTTAAGTGAAATATCCATATGATTTACAATAATTTATATCTTATTAAAAATATATCAGGCACAGCTTTGGAAAAGAATCAGTCGAAAGCCTGGAGCTCGCAAAGATGCGAATACATGCCTTTTGCCTCCAACAGTTCGTTATGAGTTCCCCTTTCAACTATTTTACCCGCCTGTATCACGATTATCTGGTCAGCATGCTGGATAGTTGACAACCTGTGCGCTATTACCAAAGACGTCCTGCTTTTCATAAGCTTTGTCAAGGCATCCTGCACCAAGCGTTCGCTTTCGGTATCGAGAGCGGAAGTAGCCTCGTCCAAAATAAGTATCGGAGGGTTTTTAAGGA
Source organism: uncultured Bacteroidales bacterium (assembly GCA_944322605.1). Classification (GTDB taxonomy): domain Bacteria; phylum Bacteroidota; class Bacteroidia; order Bacteroidales; family UBA932; genus CALUPD01. The sequence continues at coordinate 4,338 of CALUPD010000019.1, forward strand.
CCGCCCGCGCTATCGAGAGCCTCTGGCGCTGGCCGCCGGACAATTTAGCGCCCCTGTCGCCGATATTGGTCTGATAACCGTTCTCCATTGCCATTATGAAATCATGGGCATTCGCGATTTTCGCAGCCCTTATGACATCCTCTTCCGTGACATTGTCCATTCCGAACTTGATGTTATTATAGACGGTATCATTGAAAAGTATGGCCTCCTGCGTGACAATGCCCATTTGAGAGATAAGATCCGACTTCCTGTATTCTCTTATATTATGCCCGTCCAGGAATATCCCTCCCTCCTCTACATCGTAGAAACGCGGCAGCAAATCCGCTATTGTCGATTTTCCTGCGCCCGAAGGCCCTACAAGGGCTATCATTTTTCCGGAATCAATCTTGAACGATATATCTTTCAGGACATAGTCGGAAAGGTCCGAATACTTGAAATACACGTTCCTGAATTCTATATCCCTTTCAAACTTCCGCAAAGGCAGCGGCTTTTCGCAATCGGTGATTTTTTCCTCCACGTCCAGAATGGCATAAAGCCTGTCAGCCGAAACCAATCCCCTCTGTATTGCTGCATAAGCGGACGAAATGGCTTTCGCAGGCTCAAGTACGCGCCAGTAATACGCGATATATACTATAAATTCTGTCAAACCCATGTTCAGGTCTCCCCTGAGCTGCAATACGCCGCCGTAGAACAAGACAAGGACGGCTATCGTTATGCCCAAAAATTCAGAAAGGGGAGAAGCGACTTCCTGCCTGCTGAACATTTTCCGGCTCGCGTCCATATGCGCATTGTTCAATACGTCGAAATTATGCTTTACATATTTCTGCGCATTGAACGCCTTTATTATCCTTGCACCCGATATCGCTTCTTCGAAACCGCTCATGATCAAGGCCATCAATGACTGGGTGCTCTTGGCCCCCCTTTTCAGCGACCTGCTTATTTTTCCTATGGCCACTGCTGAAAGCGGCAAAGTCACCAATGTAAGCAATGTCAATTTCGGAGAAGTTATAAACAGCATTATAAGAAAGCCTATGACCAGAATAGGCTCTTTCAGCAAAATATGGAATCCGCTTGCCACGCTGTTCTGCACTTCCGTCACATCATTCGATATCGAGGACAGCATTTCTCCTTTCCTCTTGGAATTGAAATATCCTACATCGAGCTTTATGATTTTGTTGAACAGATCCTCCCTCACATTACGCATTGTCCTTGTCCTGAGATTGACAAGCATCTTCTGCGATATATATCTTGTAAGATTGGAAAGGAAGGAAGCCGCCACCAAGATGAAGCACACGAACAACAGGCCTTTTAGCATGCCGGACTGCGACATGAACTCGGAAAGGTAATATTTGAACAAATCCAGGAAATACTGAGGCGCAATCGAGAATTCAGGCCTCGGCACTCCTGTTTCAATATTTTCAGGATTGAACAATAATGTAAGCAACGGATCGACAAGCGCGTAATTCGCAATGCCGAATATTACCGACAAAATGGATAATAACAAATACACCGGCCAGAATCTTCCGAAAGGCTTGGCATATGAAAGCAACCTGCTAAAACTTTTCATTAATCTATCTTTTCTTCTTCAAAATCGACATAATCGCCGACATCTTTCTTTATGATTTTTTTACCTTCCGACGAACCGGTAACAGTAACTTCCCCTTCTTTCCTGTTATCGCGGCCCTCTTCCGCCGGACGGTTATGCCTTTTTATAATCCACAGGATAAGGCTTGGCAGAATCCTTTTCAAAATATAAATGAAAAGGACTATGAAAATCAATACCGTCAACAGAACTTCCATGCCTACCTGCTGATTTTTCCGTTCTTGAGATTCAACTTATAAACCTTGCCATCCATGCATTCGACAGATATGGAAGAGGACGAAATCGCTTTGAACTCACTGTCCCGGGCAATTATCCTTTTCTTATCATCCTTGTCTATCCTCTTTCCGTAAAGGTTGTACAAATATGCTCTCGAAGAACTTCTGACAATCCAATAATAATCTTTCCCGGCTTTCATGAGTTCGGGAAGCTGCGTGACTTTTTCCTTCACCTTTATATCGGTCCATCCTTTATACGGAGTGCCGTCGGCATTGTACAGGGACAAAGAATTATCCGCGTTCAAGACGATGAACGAATAGTCCTTGTCTCCCCTGAAATCATAAACCGAAGGGCCCAACACTACTTTTTTAGGCAATTTTACAGGATAACCGCTTACGAAACGGCCTAACCTGTCCAAAAGATACAACATGTCTCCCGAACAGAAAAGCATCTGCAATTTGCCGTTTTTGTATTTGTCTATTTGTTCGACCATGCCGGCTATGCCGCTCTTGAAATCTATGGTCCATACGGAACGCCTCTTGTCATCGATAAGCTGCAATTTGCCGTTATCCAGTTGGTTGAGATAATTTGTCTTACCTGTTATAAAATTCCTGACAGCAAAAGGCCCTTTTGGAACCGTCACGACAGTATCCCCGAGCGGCAACATCTCTCCTTCTTCCAAATCAGGGGACGGGAGCTTGTCCATGTTCTCCGCAAGCAGGCACAAGTCAGTCGAAACCCCGCTGCCCGAACCATTGAAATTCAATGCGAGGAACTGGTAATTCATCGCCGAAATCACTGAATCAGCACATGGGGCATAAGTATCCGAAAAGAATGAAACCACATCCTTTTCCATGCCGTTGAGATTCATTACGCAACTCATCGTGGAAGGCGACGACATGTAAGCGGAAAGCCGCGTATCCGAAACATAGTCCTTCAACGAAAATGCAGAATACGTCCCGTTCACGAAGCTTTCAAGCACTTGCCTGGAACCTAATATCTTCCAGTCCTTATAGTCTATGGAATAAGACTCGTCGGCAAGCCTGAAGATATTTCCGAAAACGGATCCCATATAACCCCTGTATTCAAAAGGCCTTATTTCAATTTCATTGTCCCTCGACATCGTCTTGCTTATTATCGCTCCTATGTCAGGATTCCTTTTTACTCTCAGCACGGCAATCCACTCCACATGGTCGCCCGCAGAAATGCCGGCTATGGCAACTTCGGACGGATTCACCGACTCTATCCATTCCCTTGGAGACAAATCATGTTCTTTCGCGAGAATCGTCTGTATCCACCGGTAATCGTTTATATCATCGTATAATTTTATGAAGGTCTCATAATTATCCATGTACGCCTTTATATCGGAAATCGAGATTCTTACCACGGCTGCGGTATTGTACGGAAGAATGGCATATAAGTCCGGAGATGACGGAGCCGAATTTTCAAGAATATACGCAAAATTACCTTTTCCTTTCATATTCAAAAGGTTTCCGCTGCCGGAAATAACCGTCTCGTCTATATCCAAGACAAACGAAGACCATGTCGTGAAATCAGATATGAAATCCGAATGCTTCAAAGCCTGAGCCGATGATATTCCTGAAAATATTTTGCCGGCCTGCTGATGATTTATGATAAGCACATTGTCGAATGTCGAATTCTGCTTCAACAACATGGACGCCTCTTTCACGTCAAGAATGGAAGCATGGTTTTCCATATGCTGCAAAGAAGACTCCAAGACTATGCGGTAATCGCTTATCAGGACAAACCGGCCTTCCTTTTTCGCAAAAAGGTTTCCGCCTACGGAATATATGCCTTTCTTGGTCCTCTCTACCGAAGATGCGGGACATGTGTTCTTCAAAAGGGATTCCAGATCCGCATTTTCGTTCCCAGTAAAAATAGAAACAAGCACGGACAACCTGTTTTTAGAAGCGTAATGCATCGAAAACACGACAGGAGAGTCTGCAAAAACATGCCCGGCTGCGCGCATGCCGTCTAAAAAATCAAATATCGCATCGTTTTTCTTGCTGAAAAACCGTTCCAGCAACCCGTTTCCCTGCATGGATTGCATGAGCCGATCCAATGAATTGGATTTAAAGACCATGACGGCATCGCTCGGCACAGCCGCGTAAATGCTTTCGGAAGCCGGTCCGTTGACGGAATATGAAACATCATCCGTCTTGAAAAGATTCACAAGCAAAGCGGCAACGCATGCGACAAGCACGACGGCAGCTACGCTCCCATATATTATTACTTTCCTATTCATAGAAATAATCACAATTTACAAAGATATAAAATAATTCAATGTAAACGCCCCATGTCAAACCGCCCCGATTATTTTTTCATAGGCCAGCCTCTCCGCATTTCTTCCGCCGTCGGAATAATATATCTTTCCGCAATACCTGAAACCGGATTTTTCAAAAATGGCAAGCATCTCCTTATTATCGAAATTCGTATCGGCACGGAAACGGAACACGTTCCTCGCAATTGCAAGTTCCTCGGCATACCGCATAAACCGTTTTGCAATCCCCTGCCCCTTGAAACATGAAGAGACGGCAAGCCTATGGATTACTACATACGGCAAAGAATCCGACCATCGCCCGACGATTCTGTCATATGAAGGCTCTCCGTCGAAAACTATCGAAGCATAGGCAGCCAGACCGTTGCATTCCGCGACATAAGCAGTCCCGTCAGATATGTCTTTTTCTATATTTTCCGGCAACGGATACGATTCGTCCCATTGATTGCGTCCATTCGCCGCCATGAAGGATTTCGCATCGGATATGATCCTCCATATGCGCTCCATGTCGTCAGGGACGGCCTTTCTGAAAATCAAATTCATAAAACATTCTCCATATAATTGTCACCTCGCGCCTGAAAAGGCTGGAACGGAAACCGGAACGGTTTTCTATCTCCCGGACACCCGGAAGCGGATTCATGGTCCGGCTGCGCAATAACAAATAAAAGAGGCTTGGCTCCTGTTTTGAGCCAGCCTCATTTATGATAATGCAGTTTAAGACATTTACTTAAAGAGCCGTCCTAAAGCCATGCTACCATGGAATATCATCTATTTGCCCGTCCGGAATTTCACCCTGTCCCGAAGGAGCGGAAACCGCATTTTCGATTTTCCACGCCCTGACATCGGTGTACCACCTCCCGTTGAACTCCCTTGACTCTATATTTACATGAATCCTGAGAAGAGAACCTTCTTCGATTCTTTCAAGCTCTCCGACCTTGTCCTCTCCCCACACGCTTATGCATACCTTTTTAGGATATTGCTCCTGCGTATTTACTATGAACTCCTGTTTTTTCCACGGGCCTCTTGCGCTGCTTCCGGACTGCACCGGAAGCTTTTTATCCAAAGTCCCTGTAATTTCCAGACTCATTATTTCTTGCAAACTTCTGCATTATTGTTTTTGATAACCTTTATAAGGTCTACTTCAAAGATCAGGACCGAATTAGGACCGATCTGCGCAGGCGCGAATGCGCCGTATCCGAGGTCTGAAGGTATATACAAAATTATCTTTCCGCCTTCGCCTATCTTCGTGAGGCCTTCGCTCCATCCTTTCAGCATGCCTTTCTGAGGGAATTTCGCGGATTCGCCCCTATCGAACGAAGAATCGAATACTGTACCGTCGATAAGCATTCCCTTGTAATTCACTTCCACCGAGTCCTGCATCGTCGGGACAAGGTCGGATCCTTTTTCGATGATCTTGTACTGAAGCCCGCTTTCAGTGACTTCCACACCTTCTTTCGACTTGTTTTCAGCAAGGAAAGCTTCTCCTTCTTTCTTATTGTATTCCGACTTGGCCTTTCTCATGTCGCTTGCATACTTCGTAATGAGCCTGTTAGCTTCCATCAGTTCGAATTTCGTTTCCTTACCGCCAAGCACTGCATTCAACGCCTTATCGAATTCCTTGATATTCACATTTGACAAGTCCGTCTGCTTCAGCATCATCCCGACTGACATTCCGGCTGCATAGCTGACCGAATCCACTCTTGACTGAGGCATTCCGTAATTATTACCTTTTGTGGATTGCGTAGAATTTCCACATGAGACCATTGCTGCCGCAACAGCCAACAGCATAGTTGCTTTAACTAATTTCATAAACTTAGAATTTAATATTTGTTATTATTTAAACCTTTATTTCCCTTTGACGATGAAATCCGCAATGCCGCAAGTCCTATCAGGGCAGCGCAGAACGACGTCATCAGAATCGTCGCCTTGCCTGTATCCACAAGGACCTTGTCTGAGAAAGCGAGCCCGTCTATGAATATCGACATGGTGAATCCGATTCCGGCGATTATACCCAAAGACAAAATCTGTACCCAAGTCGTTCCTTCCGGCAATTTTGCGATTCCGAGCTTCACAACGATAAAGCTCATTATGAAAATTCCCAGCGGCTTGCCGACAAGCAGCCCGAAGAAAATTCCCGGCACCAAAGGCTGCACAGGCGACGAAAAAACGGCCGAATCCAATGCTACTCCTGAATTAGCAAGGGCGAAAACAGGCATTATGAAAAAGGACACCCAAGGGCTGAGCGCATGCTCGAACCTGTGCATCAAAGGATTGATTTTTCTTACGTTATTGCTGACGGCATGTATTATTTCCTGCTGCTCGGAATTTGCCAGCACTTCCACTTCCGCATTGCTATTCTTCCTGAACCTTTTCATGAGCATTTCCATTCTTGCCTGGAAACGCACCTCGTTTATGGTAGTCTTGGAAGGAATCGTCAACGCAAGCAAAACCCCGGATATCGTGGCATGGATTCCCGAACTATATACGAAATACCACAACAGCATCCCAGGCAGGATATACGCAAGTACGTTCCTGACACGCAACCTCCCTATTATGACCAAAGCCACAACGACCAAAGCCGCATAGGCCAGCATATCCACATGTACCGCATGCGAAGGATAAAACAGGGCCAGGACTATTATCGCTCCCAAATCGTCAGCTATGGCCAAAGCTGCAAGAAACACCTTCAGTCCCACTGGAATTCTTTTCCCCAACAATGACAAAACCCCCAACGCAAAAGCTATGTCCGTTGCCATGGGTATGCCCCATCCGCTCTGCGACGGAGTCCCGGAATTGAAGGCTGCATAAATCAAAGCGGGGACAGCCATTCCTCCGACCGCTGCAAAGACAGGCAGCGCAGCATGTTTGAAAGACGACAACTCTCCTACAAGTATCTCCCTTTTTATCTCAAGCCCCACTACAAAGAAGAATATCGCCATCAATGCATCGTTCACCCAATTTATCAAAGGCATTCCCAAACCGAACTTCCCGACCGAAAACGACACTTCGACATCCCATATGTCATCCAAATGGCTGATAGTTGGAATATTGGCAACAAGAATAGCCAGCACGGCGCACACGAGAAGGACTATTCCTCCCGCAGCCTGGTTCTGGAAAAAACTGTTGAAAACGCTTTTGAAAGAAACAGCCATCCGGTAGCTTCTGAGCGAAGAAGAGGATTTATTCATGAGTTTATGATTAGAATATTATCAACAAAGCAAAGATAATATTATTTCTCCATATTCAGTTTCGCATAAATGCAAAGCTTGAACAGCATGCGAGCGCCGACATTCGCATCCCATTCATCAGAACAGGACGGAGCCACCTCGCACAAATCCGCTCCGACAATTCTTCTGCCGCTGTGCGCGAGCTTGCGCAAAAGGTAATCCGCCTTGTCGAAAGAAATTCCTCCCGGCACCGGAGTACCTGTAGCAGGGCAATATTCCGGAGAAAGCCCGTCTATATCGAAGCTGATATACACATTTTCCGGAAGAGTCTCTATTATGCTGTCGCATATGGAGGCCCATGTCATTCCTTCGAATTGCGATTTGCACATGTCCGAATTCGGAAAGGCCTTGACCTTAGGATTGTTTCTGATTATCTCGTATTCTTCGCTGCAAAAATCCCTTATCGCGACCTGCGTGATAGACGATACGCCGGCGATTTTTTCCAATGCGTTATACATGATCGACGCATGGGAGTACTCGAAACCCTCGTATGACTTTCTCAAATCCGCATGGGCGTCTATATGAAGAATCCCTATGCTTCCGTACTTTTCAGCCATTGCCCTTATGGCCCCGAACGGCGCGCTATGTTCTCCTCCGAGTACTATCACGAACCTGCCCTGCTCCGCAAATCCCTTTACGGTATCGTATACATATCCGTTCATCATTTCCGAAGCCTCGTTCACCTTCCTGCATTTTTCCATAACCTCAGGCGAATTCACGCTTGCGCCTTCGGACAGCATGGCTATCGCCTGCTTGGCGATTTTCCTGTATTTCTTATTGGCCTTGTACAGCCCGCCGTCGTCTTTTACCGTACCTATCTTTATTTTCCATGCTTCCGGATATGCCAGATCGAACAAGTCCACCTGCAAGGAAGCGTCAAGCATGGCATCCGGCCCTTTTGAAGTCCCGTCCGCGTAAGATGTGGTCGCATCCCATTTTACAGGAACGATAACAATCTCTGAATCTTTCAAATCATACGGCAGGCCGAAATAATTTCCGTTAGGCATGCCTATGTCGTTAGGATCAAAATCTTTCATAACACATTTGTTCAATAAAAAGTTTTCATTAACTTTATGGGGCACAAAAATAATGATTTTAAAAAACAATAAATGTCCATCAGCAAAGAAATATTACATGCGAAGCTTAAAGAATTCTTCGGCTTCGATTCCTTTAAAAATCAACAGGAAGAAATCATTCAAAACCTGATTGAAGGCAATGACACATTTGTTCTGATGCCTACGGGAGGCGGAAAATCATTATGCTACCAGCTTCCGGCTCTTGTAATGCCTGGAACGGCAATCGTGATATCGCCGCTGATAGCACTCATGAAAAACCAGGTAGACGCGATAAGGGGCTTCGTTTCGAATCAGGAAGGCATTGCGCACTTCCTCAATTCTTCCCTCAACAAGGCCCAAATACAGGAAGTAAAGGATGATTTGCTGTCAGGGGTGACGAAACTGCTGTATGTAGCTCCGGAATCATTGACAAAAGAAGATAATATTCAATTGCTGAAACAGATAAAAATTTCCTTCTACGCAGTAGACGAAGCTCACTGCATATCCGAATGGGGACATGACTTCAGGCCCGAATACAGAAGGATTTACCCGATTTCCCAGGAAATAGGCAGCGCGCCGGTAATAGCCCTTACTGCTACCGCAACGCCCAAAGTGCAGCATGATATCCAGAAAAACCTGGGAATGATGGATGCAAAAGTATTCAAATCGTCGTTCAACAGGCCGAACCTGTATTATGAAGTCAGGCCAAAAAACAACGTTGACAAGGAAATAATAAAATTCATCAAGGAAAATCCGGGAAAATCAGGCATCATCTACTGCCTTAGCAGAAAAAAGGTGGAGGAGATAGCGGAGCTGCTGTGCATAAACGGCATCAAGGCCGTTCCTTACCATGCCGGATTGGACGCGGCCACTCGCGCAAAGAACCAGGACATGTTTCTGATGGAAGAAGTAGACGTCGTGGTTGCAACAATAGCCTTCGGAATGGGAATAGACAAGCCTGACGTAAGGTTCGTTCTCCATTACGACATTCCAAAAAGCCTCGAAGGCTACTATCAGGAAACCGGAAGAGCCGGAAGGGACGGAGGCGAAGGCCAGTGCGTGGCATTCTACAGCTATAAAGACATCATAAAGCTCGAAAAATTCATGCAGGGGAAACCTGTCTCGGAACAGGAAATAGGAAAACAGCTCCTGCTGGACACTGTCACCTATGCTGAGACGAACCAATGCAGAAGGAAAGTCCTGCTGAACTATTTCGGAGAACAATACACGCAGGACAATTGCGGGAACTGCGACAATTGCCTGAATCCTAAACCGCAATTCGACGGGACAGGCGACATGGCGACCGTCATCAGGCTAATCCTGTCACTCAAGGAGAATTTCAAGGCAGAACACCTGGCAAATATCCTGGGCGGAGTGATGAATGCACTTATCAAATCCTATAACCACGATGAAAGCGAGTTTTTCGGAATCGATCCGGCAAAAAGCCAGCACCACTGGCTGTCTGTGATAAGGCACGGGCTTACAGGCAGGCTGCTTGAAAAAAATACGGAAAAATACGGACTCATATCCGTCACCGAACAAGGCATGGAATTCCTCGACAAGCCCTATCCCATAATGATGACCGAAGACCGCATTTTCACGGACGAAGAAGACGAGCCTGCCACGATAGGCAACAAGCATTCAGGAGGCGGAGGAGACACGAATCTCCTTGCAATGCTGAAAGAATTACGTTCCGAAATGTCAAAAAGGCTGAAACTTCCTCCATTCGTGATTTTTGCAGACACGTCTCTCGACGACATGTCCATACAGTACCCTGTCACCATGGACGAACTTAAAAACTGCCAGGGCGTAGGAGAAGGAAAAGCGAAAAAATACGGCAAGGATTTCATAGAACTCATCAAGGCATATGTGGAGGAAAACGATATCGAAAGGCCTACAGACCTTGTCGTAAAATCCATAGTCAACAAACAGCAGAACAAAGTCTACATAATTCAAGGAATAGACAGGAAACTGCCACTCGAAGACATTGCCGAAGCAAAGAACTTGGAATTCAACGAACTTCTTGAAGAAATAGAATCCATCGTCTATTCGGGAACGAAGCTGAACATAGATTACTATCTCAGCCAGACAATCGATGACGACAAAATAGATGATATCTACTCGTATTTCAAGGAAGAAGCCGAAACGGATTCAATACAGGAGGCCGCAAAAGAACTCGGCCCGGACTATACCGAGGAAGAAATACGCCTTGTCCGAATAAAATTCATATCCGAACTCGGCAATTAAAACGCAAAGGCAAGACCCGATACGAAATAACAAAATGGACTGCACTGTAATGTTCGGTGCAGTCCATTTTATTGTTTCCCCGTTTAGCTTGCTCATCCGCAATACCAAAAAGGAAGCCGTGTCATTGTTTTGACACGGCTTCCTTTTCATATGTTCATCCTACGTTTTATTCCGCAGATTTCTTGCTTGCAGACCTTACCATGTTCTGGTAATCTTCCATTGACGCTACGACAATATTGTCGTATTCCCTTGCGCCGGTACCTGCCGGTATCAGATGCCCGCAAATCACATTTTCCTTAAGACCTTCAAGATCATCGGATTTGCCATATATTGCAGCATCGCTGAGAACTTTTGTCGTTTCCTGGAATGATGCAGCCGACATGAAGCTGTTTGTCCTCAATGCCGCTCTGGTAATTCCTTGAAGCACCTGGTTGGAAGTTGCCGGAATAGCGTCCCTTGCCACAACAAGCTTGAGGTCCTGACGTTTCAAAGTAGAATTGACTTCCCTCAATCTTCTGACTGTAACAATCTGGCCAGGCTTCAACTCCTTGGAATCCCCGGCATCCTGAACGACTTTCTTATCCCAAATATTATCGTTTTCCTGCATGAAATCCCATTTGTCGACCAACTGCTCAGGCAAGAACCTCGTATCTCCCGGGTCTACGATTTCCACCTTTCTCATCATCTGTCTTACGATGATTTCGAAATGCTTGTCGTTTATCTTCACGCCCTGCATTCGGTAAACTTCCTGAATTTCATTCACGATATATTCCTGGACCTTGGTAGGACCCTGAATTGCAAGTATATCGGCTGGAGCAATAGCACCTTCGGACAAAGGCATTCCGGCTCTCACATAATCGTTTTCCTGAACAAGTATCTGTTTTGACAACGGAACAAGGTATCTCTTTTCTTCTCCTGTCTTGGATTTCACGATAATCTCCCTGTTGCCCCTCTTAATCTTGCCCATCTGGATTTCGCCGTTGATTTCGGAAACGATAGCAGGATTAGACGGATTCCTTGCTTCAAAGAGCTCGGTAACACGAGGAAGACCTCCTGTGATATCGCCCGACTTGCCTATGGCTCTCGGTATTTTGACGAGGACATCCCCGGCCTTTACTTTCTGCCCGTTTTCCACCATGATATGGGCACCGACCGGAAGGTTGTACTGCTTGAGCTCGTTCTTATCGCTGTCAAGGATCTTGATAGTAGGGTTTTTCGATTTGTCCCTGGACTCTATAATCACCTTTTCCTTATGCAATGAATACTCGTCAGCAGCTTCTTCCCTATAAGTAACGCCTTCTATAAGGCTGTCCAAGGCAATTTTTCCTGAAAGTTCGGCAATGGTAACCGCATTGTATGCATCCCATTCGCATATGACATCGCCTTTCTTGACAATATCGCCGTCCTTGTGGTAAAGCATTGCGCCGTAAGGAATATTGTACTGGGACAGGGTAATGCCGGTATTGACATCCACTATCTTCATCTCGGCAGTACGTCCTATGACGACTTCATGCTGCGTGCCGTCCTCGGCTTCCTTGGTAATAGTCCTCAACTCTTCCATTTCGAGACGTCCGTCGTACCTTACTTCGATTTTGCTTTCCGAAGCTATGCTCGACGCCGTACCTCCGACGTGGAATGTACGCAAAGTCAACTGTGTACCAGGTTCTCCGATAGACTGTGCCGCGATGACTCCGACGACTTCTCCTTTCTCTACCATTCGGCCTGTCGCCAAATTTCTGCCGTAACATTTCGCGCACACTCCCTTCCTTGACTCGCAAGTAAGCACGGAACGTATCTCTACCTGTTCGATAGGAAGCTTTTCTATCTGAGCAGCCACGTCCTCGGTGATTTCCTCTCCGGCACGCAATATTATTTCCCCGGTAAGAGGATTGTATATGTCGTGAACTGACGTCCTGCCCAATATCCTGTCGTACAATGTTTCCACGATTTCATCCTTGTTCTTGATCGCAGTTGCGATAAGACCTCTCAAAGTACCGCAGTCTTCTTCGTTTATGATGACATCATGAGAGACATCGACGAGCCTTCTTGTAAGATAACCGGCATCGGCTGTCTTCAATGCGGTATCGGCAAGACCCTTGCGGGCACCGTGCGTAGAAATGAAGTACTCAAGGACTGACAAGCCTTCCTTGAAGTTGGAAAGAATCGGGTTTTCGATGATTTCCGCTCCGGTAGAACCTGATTTCTGAGGTTTCGCCATCAAACCACGCATTCCGCACAACTGACGTATCTGCTCCTTCGAACCACGGGCTCCTGAATGCAACATCATATACACAGGATTGAATCCCTGATTGTCTCCGGCAATCCTCTTCTCGACGATATTGGTAAGCCTTGAGTTCGTATTGGTCCAGACGTCGATAATCTGATTATACCTTTCATTATTGGTTATCAAACCGTTATTATAACTTGCCATAATGTTTTCAACGGCTTTGTAACCGTCTTCGACAAGTTTCTGTTTTTCTTCAGGTATGATAACGTCGTCAAGGTTGAACGAAAGGCCTCCTCGGTATGCCATCTGATAACCTATTTCCTTTATATCATCCAGGAATTGTGAAGTACGTGCCACTCCGGAAACTTTCAACACATCTCCGATGATATCCCTCAAAGACTTCTTAGTCAATATGGTATTAATATACCCGACTTCAGGAGGAACTACCTTGTTGAACAGGACCCTGCCCGTGGTAGTTTCAACGAGCTGGTATCCCTGACTCGGATCCGACATGACTTTAGGAAGCCTGACTGAAATCACGGCATGGAGATCCAACCTGTGCTCGTTATAAGCGATAACGACTTCTTCCGGCCCGTAAAACTTCATGCCCTCGCCTTTGACTCCTGCACGAGGCTTCGTAATATAGTACAGGCCCAAGACCATGTCCTGGGACGGAACTGTAATAGGAGCTCCGTTTGCGGGATTAAGGATATTATGCGACCCTATCATCAGCAGTTGGGCCTCAAGAATAGCCGCATTTCCCAACGGCAAGTGAACTGCCATCTGGTCCCCGTCGAAGTCCGCATTGAATGCGGTACATGCGAGAGGATGCAACTGGATAGCCTTTCCTTCTATCATCTTAGGCTGGAAAGCCTGTATACCGAGCCTGTGCAACGTAGGCGCACGGTTCAACAATACAGGATGGCCTTTCATGACATTTTCCAAAATATCCCATATCACAGGATCTTTCCTGTCGACTATCTTCTTGGCAGACTTGACTGTCTTTACTATTCCCCTTTCTATAAGCTTCCTTATAATGAAAGGCTTGTACAATTCGGCAGCCATGAATTTAGGAAGCCCGCACTCATGCATCTTCAGTTCAGGTCCCACGACAATTACCGAACGTGCGGAATAATCGACCCTCTTTCCAAGCAAGTTCTGACGGAAACGGCCTTGTTTTCCTTTCAAGCTATCCGACAGGGATTTCAATGTCCTGTTAGAATCTGTCTTTACAGCATTGGATTTTCTTGAATTATCAAACAATGAATCCACTGCTTCCTGCAACATCCTTTTTTCATTGCGCAATATCACATCCGGTGCCTTGATTTCTATCAATCTTTTCAAACGGTTGTTACGTATTATCACGCGCCTGTAAAGATCATTCAGGTCCGATGTAGCGAAACGTCCTCCGTCCAAAGGCACGAGAGGCCTCAAATCAGGAGGTATGACAGGAATGACTTTCAATATCATCCATTCCGGCCTGTTGACATCCTTGGATTCCCTGAAAGCCTCGACGACACTAAGTCTTTTAAGAGCTTCGGCTTTGCGCTGCTGGGATGTCTCGGTTTCAGTCTTATGTCGCAAATCATATGACAAGGCGTCCAGGTCTATTTTTGCCAAAAGGTCATAAATCGCCTGGGCTCCCATGTTGGCAATGAACTTGTTAGGATCGGAATCATCCAGCATCTGGTTTTCCTTAGGAAGCTCGTCCATTATTTTAAGGTACTCTTCCTCGGTAAGAAGATCATTGGCCTTTATGCCAGATTCAGCAGCAATACCAGGCTGGATAACAATATATCTTTCATAATATATGATCGACTCAAGCTTCTTGGCAGGTATTCCCAACAAATATCCTATTTTATTAGGAGTAGACTTGAAATACCATATGTGGGCTACCGGAACTGTCAGGGTAATATGACCCATCCTTTCCCTTCTCACCTTCTTCTCAGTAACTTCGACACCGCACCTGTCGCAAATGATTCCACGGTAACGTATCCTCTTGTATTTTCCGCAATGACATTCATAGTCCTTTGAAGGTCCGAAAATACGCTCGCAGAACAAACCGTCCCTTTCAGGCTTGTATGTTCTGTAATTTACTGTCTCAGGCTTCAGCACCTCTCCTGAAGAACGTGCCAGTATTTCTTCAGGAGAAGCCAAAGCTATGCTGATCCGGTGAAAATTACTTTTAATCTTTGTATCTTTCTTAAAAGACATATTCTTATTTTTAAGATTATCAATAACCTAAGTAATTAATCCAAGTTTACACTCAAAGCGAGTCCACGCAATTCGTGCAACAACACATTCAAGGATTCCGGTATGCCTGGAGAAGGCATAGGGTCGCCTTTTACTATTGCTTCGTAAGCCCTGGACCTGCCTGTCACGTCATCGGACTTGATCGTAAGTATTTCCTGGAGCACATTTGCAGCCCCGAATGCCTCAAGGGCCCAAACTTCCATTTCCCCGAATCGCTGGCCTCCGAACTGTGCCTTACCGCCCAAAGGCTGCTGCGTAATCAAAGAATAAGGTCCGATTGAACGGGCGTGCATCTTGTCATCGACCATATGGCCGAGCTTTATCATATACGTTACGCCGACTGTAGCAGGCTGGTCGAAGTATTCGCCCGTTTCTCCGTTCCTCAGGTATGTCCTGCCCAATCTCGGAAGTCCCGCCTTGTCCATATACTCGCATATGTTGTCCAAAGACGCGCCGTCAAAAATAGGAGTGCTGAATTTAATGCCCAATTCTTTGCCGGCCCATCCCAATACAGCCTCGTATATCTGTCCGAGGTTCATACGGGACGGCACGCCAAGAGGGTTCAGGACAATATCAACGACCGATCCGTCATCAAGGAACGGCATGTCCTCATCCCTGACGATTTTTGCAACAATACCTTTGTTACCATGTCGGCCCGCCATTTTGTCCCCCACTCGGATCTTTCTCTTCTTCGCTATGTAGACCTTTGCAAGCTGCATGATTCCGTTAGGAAGCTCGTCGCCGATGGTCAGATTGTATTTGATGCGCTTCAACTCGGCATCATACTCTTTGTAGGCGATCAAGTAATTATTTATCAAACTCTTGACCATGCCGTTGCAATGTTCGTCGTCAGTCCAGTTAGCAGGATTGATATTTTCATAATCTATCGTATCGAGATTATAATGGTCAATCAGTTCTCCTGCCGGTATTATTTCTACTCCGTACAGATCAGAAATGCCGTTGCTTACTTTGCTTGCCGTAAGCATCATAAGCTTATTAAGGAATTTATCCCTCAAGAAAGCAGCCTTCTTGCTGAATTCCTCTTCCGCCTGAGCCACCTTCATCTTGGATGTAAGCTTTCCTTTCTTTGCATTGTCTTTTATGACCTTAGAGAACAGCCTTTTTCCGATTACCGTGCCGGACAACGAAGGAGAAGCCTTCAACGAAGCGTCTTTCACGTCTCCGGCCTTGTCGCCGAATATGGCCCTGAGCAGTTTTTCCTCAGGGGAAGGATCGCTTTCGCCTTTAGGAGTTATTTTTCCTATGAGGATGTCTCCAGGCTCGACATTGGCGCCTACCCTGATTATGCCGTTTTCGTCAAGGTCCTTGGTTGCATCTTCGCTCACGTTAGGTATGTCGGAAGTAAGTTCTTCCATACCCCTTTTCGTATCGCGGACTTCCATGATATATTCGTCGACATGGATGGACGTAAATATATCCTCCCTTATAATCCTTTCCGACAAGACTATCGCGTCCTCAAAGTTGTATCCTTTCCATGGCATATAGGCAACTTTAAGGTTTCTTCCCAACGCGAGTTCTCCGTTTTCCGTCGCATAGCCTTCGGTAAGAATCTGGCCGGTAGTCACCTTCTGTCCTTTCTTTACTATAGGTTTCAAATGTATAGACGTACTTTGGTTCGTCTTTCTGTAAAGAGGAAGCTTGTAAACCGTAATATCAGGATCGAAGCTTACGAATTTTTCATCTTCAGTACGATCGTATTTGATATGGATTTCGTTTGCATCCACATATACTATTTCTCCAGACCTTTCAGCCTGTATCTGGGTCCTTGAATCGCGCGCAACCACGCCTTCAAGGCCGGTTCCGACGATAGGAGCTTCCGGCTTTATAAGAGGAACAGCCTGGCGCATCATGTTCGATCCCATGAGAGCGCGGTTTGCGTCATCATGCTCAAGGAACGGAATCAAAGACGCGGCCACGGATGCAATCTGGTTAGGCGCCACATCCATCAAATGAACCTCGTCCCTGCTTACGACCGGATAATCCGCCTCGTAACGGCATTTTACCCTCTCGTCGAGTATGTAGCCGTTATCATCGATTTTAGCATTTGCCTGAGCCACTACCTTGTTTTCTTCGTCTTCTGCGCTCATGTAAATGCATCCTTCCGGAGACATGTCCACATAACCGTTGTTGACTTTCCGGTACGGCGTTTCAATAAAGCCCAGCTCGTTTATCCTTGCATAAACGCACAAAGATGAAATCAAACCGATATTCGGGCCTTCAGGCGTTTCTATAGGACAAAGCCTTCCGTAATGCGTATAGTGGACGTCCCTCACTTCGAATCCGGCGCGGTCGCGTGACAAACCTCCCGGCCCCAAGGCAGAAAGACGACGTTTATGCGTCATTTCCGCAAGCGGATTGGTCTGGTCCATGAACTGCGACAACTGGCTTGTGCCGAAAAATGAATTTATCACTGACGACAGGGACTTCGCATTTATCAGATCTATCGGAGTAAACACTTCATTGTCCCTGACATTCATCCTTTCCCTTATGGTTCTTGCCATCCTGGAAAGGCCGACACTGAACTGATTGGCCAACTGTTCGCCAACCGTCCTGATCCTCCTGTTGCTCAAGTGGTCTATATCGTCCACCGTAGCCTTCGAATTTATAAGCTGGATCAGATAACGGATAATTGCGATGATGTCGTTTTTCGTCAAGACCCTTACATCCGACGGAGTATCCAGATTCAGCTTCCTGTTAAGCCTGAAACGGCCCACTTCGCCGAGGTCATACCTCTTATCAGAAAAGAAGAGCTTGTCTATTACATCCCTTGCAGTCGCCTCGTCAGGCGGTTCCGAATTTCTCAGCTGCCTGTATGTATAGAATATCGCTTCCTTTTCAGAATTACACTGGTCTTTCTGCAAGGTATTATATATGATTGCAAAATCATTCGCGTTCGCGTCTTCCTTATGAAGCAGTATGGTGCTTACGCCGGAATTTATGATATCATCTATCAAATCCTCCGTAAGAACCG
This sequence comes from uncultured Bacteroidales bacterium, assembly GCA_944322605.1. Taxonomy (GTDB): domain Bacteria; phylum Bacteroidota; class Bacteroidia; order Bacteroidales; family UBA932; genus CALUPD01. Next base: position 22,457 of record CALUPD010000019.1, read on the forward strand.
TTTCCCTGTCAACTATGACATCGTTTCTTTCTATATAAAGGACTTCGCCTGTATCTTCATCGACGAAATCTTCATTCCAAGTCTTGAGGACTCTTGCTGCAAGCCTTGAGCCCACATATTTCTTAAGATTGCTCTTTGTGACTTTCACTTCGTTCGCAAGGCCGAAAATGTCGAGTATGTCCTTATCGCTTTCATACCCTATTGCCCTGAGAAGCGTAGTAACCGGCAATTTCTTCTTCCTGTCTATATAAGCGTACATGACATTATTAATGTCAGTAGCGAATTCAATCCAAGAACCCTTAAAAGGAATTATTCTTGCTGAATACAATTTGGTACCGTTCGCATGCATGCTCTGGCCAAAGAAAACGCCAGGAGACCTGTGCAGCTGTGAAACCACGATACGCTCAGAACCGTTGATTATGAAAGTTCCTCTCGGCGTCATATACGGAATCGCTCCAAGATAAACATCCTGGATCACCGTATCGAAATCCTCATGCTCGGGATCCGTACAATAAAGTTTCAGCTTTGCCTTCAACGGTACACTGTAATTCAATCCCATGTCGAGACACTCGTCTATGGAATAGCGAGGGGGATCGATAAAATAATCGATAAACTCCAATACGAAATTATTGCGAGTATCGGTTATAGGGAAAGTTTCCTGAAAGACCTTGTAAAGTCCTTCATTCACCCTTTTTTCAGCTGTTGTTTCGAGCTGGAAAAAATCTTTAAAAGATTTTAATTGCACTTCCAGAAAATCCGGGTAATCCAGAAGCGACTTTGAAGCCGCGAATGTAATCCGCTTATTATTTGTATTTTGCGACATCTTTGTTGGCTTAGTTGAAAATAAACTTAAAAAAACGACAAAAAGGTTTAGAGCTTTTAAGGCTCTAAACCTGAGAATAATTCTCTATTGACGGGGATGGAGTTTATTTAACTTCAACTTCTCCGCCCGCTTCTTCAAGTTTAGCTTTTAACTGCTCAGCTTCAGCTTTTGAAACTTTTTCCTTAACAGCTTTTGGAGCACCGTCAACTAATTCTTTAGCTTCTTTAAGTCCAAGACCAGTCAGTTCCTTAACAACTTTTACGATCTGGAGTTTTGCCTGGCCAGGTGACTTAAGAATAACATCGAATTCAGTCTGCTCAGCAGCAGCGGCTGCACCGCCAGCTGCAGGAGCTGCTACGACAGCTGCAGCAGCCGCAGGCTCGATTCCGTATTCTTCTTTAAGAATTTGCGCCAATTCTTGAACATCTTTCACAGAAAGGTTAACTAATTCTTCTGCAAGTTTTTTGATATCTGCCATGGTTATAATTTTTTAAATGTTTTTAATTTCGTTTGTTTACTATTCTTTTTCTGATAATGTCTTAACAAGACCTGCGATCTTTCCGCCGGCAGCAGCCTGCAATGCAGAAATAACATTCTTGGCAGGAGACTGCAACAATGTGATGATATCGCCGATCAACTCTTCACGTGACTTGATATCCACGAGAACATCAAGCTGGTTAGCCCCTACATAAGTGCAATCCTGAACGATTGCGCCTTTAAGTACAGGTTTTTCATTGTCCTTTGAAAATTCCTTGATCAGTTTTGCAGGAGCGTTCGGCGTAGATGTAAACATCACAGCCGTCGAACCTTTCAAAACAGGGAACAATGAAGCAGCGTCCGAGTAATTTTTAGCTTCCAATGCTTTGCGGAGCAAAGTATTTTTGACTACGAGCAGTTTTACGTTCTTTTCAAAACATAATCTACGAAGATTTGCAGTTTTTTCTGCATTCAAGCCTTCTATATCCGTAACATAAAAGTCAGGAGTCTGCTCCAATTGCGCTGCTATACTATCAATAATTTGTGCTTTTTCTTCTTTTCTCATAAAACAGATTATTTAGTTTATTCAGCAGCCAAGGACTTGCTATCTATACTTATTCCGGGACTCATGGTAGAAGACAAAGAGATGCTCTTTACATAAGTACCTTTCAAAGACTGAGGTTTCAACCTTAAAACCGTATTGATGAATTCTGTAGCATTTTCAGCAAGCTTCGTGGCATCGAAAGACACCTTGCCTATGCTTGCATGTATGATGCCCTGCTTGTCGACTTTGAAATCTATCTTTCCGGCTTTCACTTCGCGGACAGCATTTCCGATTTCCATAGTGACAGTACCTGTCTTAGGATTCGGCATGAGTCCCCTCGGACCGAGGATACGTCCCAAAGCGCCAATCTTGGCCATCACGGTAGGAGTACAGATAATCACATCGACATCCGTCCAACCGGCTTTTATCTTGTCTACATATTCATCCAAACCTACAAAATCAGCACCGGCTTCTTTTGCCTCATTTTCTTTATCAGGGGTACACAAAACCAAAACCTTGGTTTCCTTTCCTGTACCGTGAGGAAGAGTCACAACGCCGCGCACCATTTGGTTCGCCTTACGAGGATCGACACCAAGTCTCATCGCAATATCGACAGAAGCATCGAATTTTGTATAAGTTATTTCCTTAACCAATTCACAAGCTTCTGAAAGTTTATACAACTTCTCTGAATCGACCTTCGCAACTGCTATTTTTTGATTTTTTGTCAGTTTACTCATCGCGTGTGATTTTTTATTTTACATCATCAGGAAAAGTTCCTTCAACCGTTATACCCATACTGCGTGCAGTTCCTGCGACCATGCTCATTGCTGATTTGAGTGTAAAAGCATTCATATCAGGCATTTTTTCCTGAGCTATAGCTCTAACCTGCTCCCAAGTCACCGAAGCAACTTTCTTCCTGTTAGGCTCAGCGGAACCGGACTGGATTTTTGCAGCCTCCTTCAACTGGACAGCCACAGGCGGCTGTTTAACTACAAAAGTAAACGACTTATCGCTATAAACCGTAATAATGACTGGTAATACCTTGCCAGCCTTATCTTGGGTACGAGCGTTAAATTGTTTGCAAAAATCCATTATGTTAACGCCCTTAGAACCTAAAGCAGGACCTACTGGAGGTGACGGATTTGCTGCTCCGCCTTTAATCTGCAATTTAATAAATGCAGCAATTTCTTTAGCCATAATGATTTTAATTTATTCTTTTACGACCTGACCAAAATTAAGTTCCAAAAGAGTCTTACGGCCAAAAATCTTGACCATTACTTTTAACTTCTTCTTGTCTTCCGAGATTTCTTCGACTGTACCGTCGAAACCGTTGAATGGACCGTCCGCCACTTTTACAGCTTCGCCGATAACAAAAGGCGTTACTGTTTCTTCTTCCTGATCCAACAAATCGTCCACCTTGCCCAATATTCTGTTCACTTCCGACTCTCTCAGAGGAACAGGAACTTTGTCTTTCCCTTCTGTGAGGAAACCTGATATATGAGGAAGATTTCTGATTATATGCTGGATCTCACCGGTAAGAGCGGCTTCTATAAGAATGTAGCCCGGGAAAAAAATTCTCTCAGTGCTTACTCTCTTGCCATTCCTGACCTGATAAACTTTTTCAGTAGGAATAAGGACCTGTGACACATAAGACTCAAGACCCAATCTTTTCATCTCATGCTCAATGTATTCTTTAGCCTTTTTCTCCTTACCGCCGGCAGCACGAACGACATACCACTTTTTCTGAATCTCACTCATGACAAGAATTAATACAAAGCATTATAAATAAATGTCATTATGTTCTGGAAACATAAGTCCATAACAAAAATAACTACGGCAAAAATCACGGAAGCGACCATGACCACAACTGCTGAACTTTGCAACTGCGCCCATGTCGGCCACGTAACTTTATGCGTCAATTCTGTGTAAGAATCCTTTACGTACGAACTAATTTTGCTCATTTTATTTTAATTATGGCATCGATAATTGGAAGCTTATATCTTTGCCGTTTAATGAAATTCGGTCGTAACCCCGAATACATTTTGCAGGGGCAGAGCGATTCGAACGCCCATCAACGGTTTTGGAGACCGCTATTCTACCCTTGAACTATGCCCCTAAAAAGGTTCTCCCTCTCAGGAGAACCTAACTTATGAATTACTCAAGAATTTCAGTAACCTGACCAGCACCTACTGTACGTCCGCCTTCACGAATCGCGAAGCGCAAACCTTTGTTGATAGCTACAGGGTAAATCAAATCTACAGTAATTGTAACGTTGTCGCCCGGCATAACCATTTCAGTTCCTTCAGGCAAAAGTATTTCGCCAGTAACGTCCAATGTACGGATGAAGAACTGAGGACGATATTTGTTGTGGAACGGAGTATGACGTCCGCCTTCTTCTTTCTTCAAAACGTAAATTTCAGCTTTGAACTTGTGGTGAGGAGTGATTGATCCCGGTTTTGCAATAACCTGGCCTCTCTTGATTTCCTTCTTGTCGATACCGCGAAGAAGCAAACCTACGTTATCACCTGCTTCACCTTCATCAAGAAGCTTACGGAACATTTCAACGCCTGTTACAGTAGTCTTCTTAGGTTCTTCGCCAAGACCGATGATCTGAACTTCGTCACCAACCTTAACTATACCTGTTTCGATACGTCCTGTTGCTACAGTACCACGTCCTGTAATCGAGAACACGTCTTCAACCGGCATCAAGAACGGCTTTTCATTATCCCTTGGAGGAATCGGAATGTAAGAGTCTACTGCATCCATCAATTCCATTATCTTTTCTTCCCACTGAGGATCACCATTGAGGGCTCCGAGAGCAGATCCGCGGATGATAGGAGTATTGTCGCCGTCGAAACCGTAGAAGCTCAAGAGTTCACGAACTTCCATTTCAACGAGGTCTATCATTTCAGGGTCGTCTACAATATCCACTTTGTTAAGGAACACAACAATCTTAGGAACGTTAACCTGACGAGCCAAAAGGATGTGTTCACGAGTTTGAGGCATAGGACCATCTGTTGCAGCTACTACAAGAATTGCACCGTCCATCTGAGCAGCACCTGTAACCATGTTCTTTACATAGTCGGCGTGGCCCGGACAGTCAACGTGAGCATAGTGACGCGTAGCTGTCTGGTACTCTACGTGAGATGTGTTAATCGTAATACCACGTTCCTTTTCTTCAGGAGCGTTATCGATTGAATCGAAAGAACGAAGTTCTGAAAGACCTCTTTTAGACAAAACTGTAGTAATAGCAGCTGTAAGGGTTGTTTTACCATGGTCGACGTGTCCGATGGTACCGATGTTAACATGCGGTTTGTCCCTTTTGAATGTTTCTTTTGCCATAATAAAAAATTTAATTTAATGAATATATTTTATACACTTTTAGAGCCGGTGATGGGAATTGAACCCATGACCTCTTCCTTACCAAGGAAGCGCTCTACCTCTGAGCTACACTGGCTTACTATAAGTAAGAGCGGAAGACGAGGTTCGAACCCGCGACCCTCAGCTTGGAAGGCTGATGCTCTACCAACTGAGCTACTTCCGCAAAATAAAAAAGTGGGGAGAGCAGGATTCGAACCTACGAAGGCAAAAGCCAGCAGATTTACAGTCTGCCCCAGTTGGCCACTTTGGTATCTCCCCAACATTTTACAATTCCTTAAATAACGTAGAGCCGATGGAGGGATTCGAACCCCCGACCAGCTGATTACAAATCAGCTGCTCTGGCCAACTGAGCTACATCGGCATTCGCCCCCGTTTTTCACTTGGGATTGCAAAGGTATGAATTTTATTTTAAGATGCAAATTTTTTTGAGGCTTTTCCTGCAAAACTCGCATTCGAACCATCCCTTTCAAGGAGCATCCTATTTTAACCTTTCAATATACGGAGCCATTTTGGAAGACAATTCCTTTGCCTTTTCTGCCGCTACGGACGCGAATTTTTCTGTCCTGTCGGCAAATATTATTCCCCTCGATGAATTTATTATCAGCCCGCATGATGCGTTCAGCCCGTATTCGGCAACTTCTTCGACAGTTCCGCCTTGCGCCCCGACACCGGGAACAAGCAAAAAATGATCAGGGCAATATTTTCTTATTTCGGCAAGATGCTCCGGCCTTGTCGCCCCGACTACGTACATCGTATTATCCTTGCTTCCCCATTTCATGGAAGTGCTGATGACTTTCTCATACAAAGGTTCGCCGGAAGCAAGTATCGACGATTCGAAATCAGTTGCAGATTTATTCGAGGTCAATGCCAGGATTACAGACCATTTCCCGTCATACTCCATAAAAGGGGCGATGCTGTCGGACCCCATGTACGGAGCCAATGTAACGGCATCGAAATCCATTTTTTCGAAAAACGCCCTTGCATACAATTTGGCCGTATTGCCTATATCCCCTCTTTTTGCATCCGCTATAAGGAACATGCCAGGATAATTTGACCGTATATAATCGACTGTCATTTCAAGCTGGGCAAGGCCCGATGCTCCTTCCGCTTCATAAAATGCAAGGTTAGGCTTATACGCTACCGCATATTCCGCTGTCGAATCCACTATTGCCTTATTGAAAGCGAACATCGGAAACTCTTCGCCTTTTATATGTTCCGGCAGAAGCCTGCAATCAGTATCAAGCCCCACGCAAAGGAAACTTTTCTTTTTCCTTATCTGCCCGTAAAGTTCTTCGTAATTCATATCTTGATGATTTAATAATACTTATAAAACAACACTATGGACTCCATTCCCTTGAACAACTGGGACAACAGGTAACTTTCATTAGGAGAATGTATTGTATCTCGCTCAAGGCCGAATCCCATAAGCAAAGGATTTATGCCCAATATCTTCTGCAAATCCGCAAGTATGGGGATGCTCCCCCCTCCCCTGTTAGGCACAGGCTCTATTCCATAGACTTCCTTTATAGCCTTTGACGCAGCCTTGTATACTTTTGAGGAAACCGGGGTGAGAAAACCGTTCCCTCCGTGGCACGGCTTTACTTTCACCTTTACCCCCTCAGGCGCGATAGATTCGAAATGCTTTGCGAACAACTCCGTAATCTTTTCAAAATCCTGTGCCGGAACTAACCGCATGGATATTTTCGCATATGCTTTTGATGGCAATACAGTTTTCGCGCCTTCTCCTGTATAACCTCCCCATATGCCGTTCACGTCAAGGCAAGGCCGGATACCTGTACGTTCCATAGTAGTATAGCCCTTTTCGCCGCGAACCGCATCCACTCCGAGAAACCTCTTGTACTCGCTCTCATCAAAAGGGGCTTTCGCAAGCATTGCCCTTTCCTGAGGATCAAGTTCTATGACATCATCGTAAAAACCCTTGACCGTTATGCGCCCGTTCTCATCTATCAGGCTTGAAATCATGGAGCATAACGCGTTTATCGGATTGACCACAGCTCCTCCGTAATGCCCGGAATGAAGATCCTTATCCGGTCCGGTGACTTCCACTTCCACATAAGCAAGCCCGCGCATTCCGCAATTTATAGAAGGGACCGACTCGTCTATCATTGTCGTGTCAGAGACGAGTATGTCATCCGCCCTCAACATTTCCTTATGAGACTCGGCCCATTTGGCAAGGCTTGGAGAACCTATTTCTTCTTCTCCTTCGAATATGAATTTAACGTTATGGTTCAGTTTTCCCGATTTCACCAGATATTCGAATGCTTTCAGATGCATGAACAGCTGGCCCTTATCATCGTCAGCGCCCCTTGCATATATTGCTCCGTCCCTTATCACCGGCTCGAACGGATCCGATTCCCATAAATCGACAGGATCAGCCGGCTGCACGTCATAATGGCCGTAAACCAGAACGGTAGCAGCTTTCTTGTCTATAATCTTTTCGGCAAAAACCACAGGATGACCTTCAGTCTCATAAACAGCCGCATTATCCGCGCCGGCCTCCAGCAACAACTCTGATAACCTTTCCGCGCACCTGCGCATATCATTCCTGTGCTCTGAAGAAGAGCTCACCGACGGTATCCTGAGCAGGCTGAAAAGTTCCGACATGAAACGTTCTTTGTTTTTTTCTATATACTCTTTCATATATTCCATTTTAATATTATTCAACGTATAATTTTCACCGTATTATTGTCCCGGTAAATTTATCTACTTTTTCTTTTGCGTATTCAAGGCCGATTACAAGTTTCTTGTCCTTGTCCTTTCTTGAAGGAGCCTCATACATGGCATCCAGCATTATGGCTTCGCATATGGACCTTAAACCCCTTGCGCCCAAATTGAAAGCTATCGCCGTATCCACTATGTAGTCCAATACGTCGTCATTTACATGCAATTCGACGCCATCGATTTCGAACATCTTCACGTATTGCTTTATCAATGCGTTTTTAGGTTCGGTCAAAATGGATTTGAGAGCGGTTCTGTCCAAAGGCTTCAAATATGTAAGTACCGGCAGGCGGCCGATTATCTCGGGGATAAGGCCGAAAGACTTCAGGTCCTGCGGTGCTATGTATTGAAGCAGATCGGACTTGTCGTAAGCTACATCGTTTTTCTTGTTGCCATAACCTATAACCTTGGTATTCAACCTTTGGGCTATTTTCTTTTCTATTCCGTCGAACGCGCCTCCGCAAATGAAAAGTATATTTTTGGTATCCACGGCTATCAGTTCCTGCTCCGGATGCTTGCGCCCTCCTTTGGGAGGAACATTGACAACGCTTCCTTCTAGCAGCTTCAACAACGCCTGCTGAACTCCTTCTCCAGACACGTCCCTGGTAATCGAAGGATTGTCGCTCTTTCTGGCTATCTTGTCGATTTCATCTATGAATACTATTCCGCGCTGGGCCAGCTCCAAATCGTAGTCGGCCTCTTGCAGCAGTCTTACGAGAATAGACTCCACGTCCTCCCCGACATAGCCCGCTTCCGTAAGGACCGTAGCATCCACTATGGCAAACGGCACATTCAGCATCCTGGCAATTGTCCTGGCCAACAAAGTCTTGCCGGTACCGGTCTGGCCGACAAGCAGGATATTGGATTTTTCAAGCTCGACATCATCCTTTGGATTATAATTAATCCTCTTATAATGATTGTACACAGCCACCGAAAGGAATTTTTTTGCCACGTCCTGCCCTATTACATACTCGTCCAGCTTTGCAGTTATCTCTACAGGAGTAAGCAACTTGTAATTTTTCCGCGTTTTTGTTTTTTTCCTATCCAATGTCTGCCTGGCAATGGAATCGGCTTTTGAAGCGCATTCGCTGCAAATCGAAGCGTACTCTCCTCTTATAAGCAAAGGAACTTCATTCGCATGCCTTCCGCATAAACAGCAAAAATCTTTTATATCGTCCATATTATTCATTCGCAATAAGGATTTACATTAAAAACTGACATGGAGAGCCATATGCCGGCGCTATTTTTTTCTCAATATTTCGTCTATCATTCCATACTTCAAGGCCTCATCGGCTGTCATCCAATAATCCCTGTCCGCATCTTTTTCTATTGTCTTATAAGGCTTTCCGGTATGTTGCGAAAGAATGCCGTACAACTCCTTCTTCAATTTTATTATTTCCCTTGCCGTAATCTCTATATCCGACGCCTGGCCGTCGGCCCCTCCCATAGGCTGATGTATCATGACCCTGGAATGAGGCAAGGCAGATCTCTTGCCGGCCGCGCCTGACGCAAGCAGGATAGCCGCCATAGACGCCGACATTCCTGTACATATGGTAGCAACGTCTGATTTTACAAGCTGTATGGTATCGTATATTCCCAATCCTGCATATACCGAACCGCCTGGCGAATTAATGTACAGCTGTATATCGGAATTAGAATCGCTCGAATCAAGAAAAAGCAATTGAGCCTGAACGATATTTGCGACATCGTCCGTTATGGGAACGCCGAGGAATATTATCCTGTCCATCATAAGCCTTGAAAAAACGTCCATAGAAACCGCGTTAAGCTGGCGTTCCTCGATTATCATAGGATTAATGTATCCGGATGTCACGGAAGCATATCTTTGCAGGGCAAGGCTGCTTATGCCGACATGCCCTGTCGCATATTTTTCGAATTCAGATTTCATTTTAACGAATTTATAAAAAAACCGGCATAGCTGATTGGACTATGCCGGTTCAAATATAGCAATTTTTACAAAATTACTCGGTCAGCTTGCGCAATTCTTCAGCGCCGATTTCCTTTTCTTCGATTGTCACGACAGTCTTCACATAATCAAGAGTCTTGTCGCTTTCCACTTTTTCGAAAACCCTGCGGGCTTCGTTTTCATTCTTCAGCATGGATTCGGCATAACTCTTAAGCTGATCTTCCGGAACATTAGGAAGGCCGTACATGGCAAACTGGTATGAAGCTATGTTCTTGGCCTCGGCTATCATGTCTTCCTTGTTCACGCTGATATTGTTTTCTTTCATTATATACTGGCGTACAAGCTGCCAACGGAAATCTTTCAGGAAAAGAGGGAAATCCTTTTCAATTTCTTCCATCGTGAATTTTCCGTCGTTTGTAGTAAAAATCCACCTTTTAAGGAAATCCTCCGGCAATTTTATTGCAGCCTTATCCATCAAATAATTCCTGGCATCGAGCATGAACCTGTAATCGGACTCGCGGCCATATTCATCGACAAGCCTCTTTTCCACTTCCTTATCGAATTCTTCTTCATTATTGACCTTTCCTTCGCCGAAAATCCTGTCAAACGTTTCCTTTACGGGCTTTGCTTCCACAAATGTCTTTATCTCCTTGACCGTGACTTTGAAGACAGGGTTCAACGAGCCGAGATCCTCTTTCTTCGCTTTCAGGAAATTTGCCCTTTCGCCCTCGTCCTTGAATGCTTCGTTTACATTCATTTCAAAGCTTTCCCCTGCTTTCTTGCCAAGGATTTCGTTTTTGAGCTTATCGTCGTTCAATGACCTCAATGAAAGATACGTGCCTTCAATTTTCATGTCAGGCTGTTCGAGGTCGACTATGATAAAATCGTCTTCCTTTATTTCTTCGGAAGGTTCAAGATTTCCATACTGCTTGAGAAGGTTTGCACGATACATGGATTTTTCTTCCGCGCTCGGAACCACCTTATAACGCACTATTTTGTCGTCTTTCGACAACTTCATGTCAATCACAGGGGCAAGAGCCAAATCGAAAACGAATTCAAAAGACTCGTCGTTGTCCCAATCTATCGCCTTCTGCTCCTTGTCATTCGGAAGAGGCTCGGCTATTATATTGATTTTATTGTCCTTTATATAATTATTCAATCCTTCAGACAACGCTTCGTTCACGGCTTCTCCAAGAGCTGACTGGCCATGTATTTTCTCGATCAAAGAAATAGGGGCCATTCCTTTTCTGAAACCCTTTATGTCGGCCTTTCTGCGAAAATCGGATAGGATTTTTCTTTTTTTATCAGCATAATCTTCTTTGGCGATCTGCAAATTCAATTGAATCGTCAAATCATCAATGTTCTTCTGTATTACGTTCATATCTAAATTTATTAATATTTTCCGTATAAACCCGTGCAAGATTTAATAAAAAAACCATCTCTCCGGAGACGGTTCCAAAAACGTGCGGGCAAAGGGACTCGAACCCCCACGCCTCTCGGCACCAGATCCTAAGTCTGGCGCGGCTACCAATTACGCCATGCCCGCCTTTAATAATCGGATGCAAATATATGCATAATTTTCACAATTCTGCAAATTTTTCTTAATGAGGACCGCGAGCAAAAGAAGCTATATCAGGCCGTAATGAGACAAGGCGTTTCTTACGCCGTCTTCATCCACGGAAGAAGTCACATAATCCGCCGAAGCCTTGACCTTCGGTTCTGAATTTCCCATAGCCACGCCTATCGTCGCGAATTCCAGCATTTCCATATCATTCCCTCCGTCTCCGAAAGCCATGACGCCGTCTTCCGGAATCGAATAATGCTTCATCATGCTCTTTATGCCTTCTGCCTTGTTGCTTCCGGACGGTATTATGTCCGTAAATATCGGATTCCACCTCGTCGTCACCGACCCCGACATCCCTCTCATCAATCCTGCTTCGAATTTTTCGTCCATAAATGCGACAAACTGAAGAATATCGCCGTAAATGCCCGCATTGCCGGGACTATCTATCTTGGGCTTTGGGAAATTAAGCATGTCGAGCATCTTCAAGACATTCTCGTCTATCATATTCATGAATATGTCATGCTCGGCCACGAATGCGCATGGAAAAGGATTGGATTTCATGTAATCGGACACATGCGAAACATCCTTTTGCGGTATTGTGCATTTTCTTATTACGGAGCCGCTGCCGTCAATGCAATATCCTCCGTTCAAGGTCACCATCCCGTCAAATTCCAGCGAACCAAGATTATTTATGCAGATAAAAGGACGTCCTGTCGCGATAAACACTTTTATCCCTTTGCTTTTCAAAATGTTGATTGCATCAGCGGCAGAATCCGGAATCTTGTGGGTCTTAAAACTCACCAATGTCCCGTCTATATCGAAAAATACTGCTTTAATCATTTTCACCGATCAGCACTATTTGGAAAATATCATAGAAGACCACTCGCCTTCATTCCTTGCGGAAACATATTTAAAGCCTTTTTCAGAAGCCTCTTCAAGCAACATTTCCCTGTCTTTCACATAAAACCCGCTTATCACCAGCTTCCCTGAAGCCTTTAATCCGTCATAATACCGTCCCATATCCGCCAGCAGCACATTGCGGTTAATATTGGCCAGCACTATGTCGTAACGGTCTTTCCCTATCATTGACGCGTCTCCGCAAAAAACATTCAGGCCGGCCCCGTTTACACTCGCGTTCTCTTTGGCGGAATCGGCAGCGATTTCATCTATGTCTATCGCATCGACGGAAGAAGCGCCCATCTTGAATGCCAGGATAGAAAGTATTCCTGTTCCGCATCCCATGTCAAGGACGGATTTCCCGGCCGGGTCCACATCTTGCAAAAGGGACATTGCCATCATCATTGTCGTCTGGTGATGTCCTGTGCCGAATGCCATTTTAGGCTCTATCACGATATCGTGTTTTGTTTTTCTGACATTTTTATGGAAAGGAGCCCTGACACTGAACAGGTCCCCTACGATTATGGGTTCAAAATTGGATTCCCATATCTCGTTCCAGTTCCTATTCTCCACATCTGAAACCTTGCATGTAACGGAAATGCCGTCCAATGATGAAAACATGCCGGCGATCCTGTCCATTTCTTCCTTGGAATATGCATCCTTGTTTATATAGGCTTTCAAGGCAGGAGGCTCTGAAATAAAACTCTCGAAACCCGCATCGCCCGCCTCTGCCACTATCCAATCGGAAATATCCTCGCTATAAGGATTTATTACAAATTCAGCTTCTATATAATTCATCTGCAAAACATTTATCCCTGCAAATTTATAAAAAAACAGAGGTTCCGCAATATACGGGACCTCTGTCCGGGGCATTCCCCTCTTACTTAATTCCGGACGCCTAATAACCATGACATGGTCCGGAATATCCGGCTTTTTCAGTTTGTTTTATTTGAAAGATTTTGCAATTGCAATAAAATCATCGGCTTTAAGCGCAGCCCCACCTATAAGTCCTCCGTCGATATCAGGCTGAGCGAACAATTCTGCTGCATTTGAAGGCTTGCAGCTTCCACCATATAGTATAGGAATGTTTTCCGCGTCTTTTCCGAACTTGCCTGCCATGGTTTTCCTTATAAAAGCATGCATTTCCTGAGCCTGCGATGATGTCGCAGTCTTGCCGGTACCTATAGCCCAAACCGGTTCATATGCAATAATGAGCTTTCCTGAAAACTCAGGCTTCATGTTATAAAGCACTGATTTGATTTGCTCTCCTACCACATCGAAATGCTTTCCGTCTTCTCTGTCAGAGAGTTTTTCCCCTACGCAAAAGATTACAGAAAAACCCGATTCGAAAGCAAGATCCGTTTTCAGATTAAGGGAATCGCTGTTTTCCCCATAATATTCCCTTCTTTCAGAATGACCGAGAATAACGAAACTGCATCCTACAGACTTTAGCATATCAATTGAAACCTCGCCTGTATATGCTCCGCTTTTATGGTCGGCGCAATTTTGAGCGCCTACTTCTACAGCAGTTCCTTTCAATGCCTCCGATACATTATATATGTGCGTAAAAGGAGGAGCGACCATAAGAGTCACATCCGAAGGGACATCATTCAATTTCGATGCAATGCCTGAAGCCAATACAACGCCTTCATCCTTTATTGTATTCATCTTCCAGTTGCCTGCGACAATTTTCTTTCTCATTTCTAATAGTTTTAATCGTTTTACAAAATTACTAATTTTGCAAATATAACAAAGAGAATGATGAAATTCAAAAAAACATACATCTATATATTACTGATATTAACAGCATTAACACTATCGGTAATTGACATTTTCACCGGATCGTCCCTTTTTTCGATAAAAGAGACGGCGCAGGCATTATTCTCGGAAGAAACAAGCAGCATAAAGAAAATCATCATAGATTACAGGCTGCCGAAAATTATCGCGGCGATAATAGCCGGAGCGTCGATAGGACTATGCGGGCTTCAAATGCAGACATTGTTCAAAAATCCTTTGGCAGATCCGTACATATTAGGCATAAGCACAGGAGCCGGCCTTGGAGTAGCCGTTTTCACGATGGGAATATCGTTTTTCGGAGTCAGCTGGAATTTCCTGACAAATTTAGGCACAGCCGGAGCAGCATTGGCCGGAGCAGCAGCAATAACAATGGTAATACTGTATATTTCAGGGAAATTCAAAGATACATTATCTATCCTCGTTTTCGGAATAATGATTTCCGGAATAGGCAGCGCGCTTATAAACCTGCTGCAATACTGGGCGCCCGATCCGGCTTTGAAAACATATGTGCTTTGGACAATGGGGAGCTTCAGCGGGCTGAACATAGAAGAAGCTTGCACAATGGGAATCCTTGCATTGACAGGCATAATCCTGTCTGTAACGAATATAAAAAACCTCAATGCGCTGCTGATGGGCAGCGACTACGTATCGGGCCTGGGAATAAACGAAAAACGCATAAGAAAAAAAATTCTCATATCATCGACTCTCCTGGCAGGCAGCATCACCGCATTTTGCGGTCCGATAGGATTCTTGGGAATCGCGATTCCCCATGTTTGCAGAATGATATTCAGAACCGCAAACCATAGGACTCTAGTCCCTGCGACAATACTGGCCGGCATATCGGCAATGCTGGCAACCGACATCATCTCGCAGTCATGCACAAATTCAGGAATAATACCAATCAATACAATAAGCGCCATTTTAGGCATACCTGTAATCATCCTAATCATTATCAAAAACAACAAATGACACAAGAACATGCCATAGAATTAAAAGGCCTCTGCATAGGCTACGCCGGAACAGAAATATACGGAAATATCACGGCCCATGCGGACAAGGGTGAAATGATATGCCTTATAGGAGCAAACGGAAAAGGCAAAAGCACATTGCTTAAAACAATAGCAGGACTGCAAAATAAAATCAGCGGAGAAATACTGCTGAACGGAAAAGACGATTCATTTTTTAATAAAAAAGAAAGAAGCACCCTGATTTCTTTCCTGCCGCCGAGGTTTCCACGAATTCCCAATTTGAAAGTAATGGACATAATGGGAATAAACTGCTACCATAAAAGCAATTGGATCGGACAAATCAAAGACAGTGAAAAAAAAGCAATAACCGAAGCTCTTGGAATGACAGGACTGGCCGGATTTGAAAACAGAGACTCTTCCAAACTCAGCGACGGTGAACTGCAAAGATGCATGATAGCAGGAAGCCTTGTAAAAGACTCTGAAATCATCATCTTCGACGAACCCACGGCTTTTTTGGACATATCCAACAAGTTCCATATATCATATCTCCTGAAAAAACTGGCATACGAAAAAAACAAATGCATAATATTCTCTTCGCACGACCTACAGGTATCCATGGACGTAAGCGACAGGATATGGATAATGGGCAATGCAGGATTTACGGAAGGAAGCCCTTACGAGGTTTTGGAAGGAAACAAACTTAACGGCATTTTTTCAGACTCAAGAATAAGGTACGACAAGGACAAAAACAAATTCGTTTACAATAATGGCATTTGAAAACGGTCATAGGCCGAATCGCGCCACATGCTGCGAATCTGGTTTACTTCTCGCTTGGCACGCATACTCCCGGCTCAGCCATACCATATGAATTCGCCATGCCTATAAATTCTTTGTATATTCGACTTCGTCACACATACTGCTCTCGGCTTCTTCGCAATTTGCCCCTCCGGGCCACATATACTGTTGCGCCTGGGGCATAGCAAATAAATTTGCTCTGCTCTCGGCTTCTTCGCAATTTGCCCCTTCGGGCCACATATACTGTTGCGCCTCGGCAGAGCAAATAAATTTGCTCTGCTCTCGGCTTCTTCGTATATTTGTAATACTTGCTTAAATACCTGAACATATGTTTTTATCCACGCTTGCATGGGAGCTTCCTATTACGGATCCCGTACTGAAGTTTCTCATAATATTGATAATAATTCTATTTTCACCAATACTGCTGGAAAGGATAAAAGTTCCGCCGCTTTTAGGACTGATCATAGCAGGAGCCATTATCGGTCCCCACGGATTCAATCTCATCCTAAGGGACAGCGGAATAATAATGTCAGGCACAGCCGGCCTCCTATACATAATGTTCTTGGCAGGACTGGAAATAGACATCGCGGATTTCAAGAAAAACAGCTGGAAAAGCCTTGTATTCGGCATTTACACATTCTGCATACCTATGATTCTAGGCTTTTTAGTGAGTTTTTACATATTCCAGTACGACATGCTTGCCAGCATTTTGCTTGCCAGCATGCTTGCCTCGCATACCTTGATCGCATATGTCATCATAAGCAAATTCGGATTAAGCCAGGACCCTGCCGTATCGATTACCGTCGGAGGAACAATGATTACGGACACCCTTGCCCTTTTGGTACTCACTATAATCGTCGGAATGGACGCAGGAGAAGTAGACAAGGCATTCTGGATAAGGCTATGCATATCGATACTTGTATTTATCATGCTCGTGTTATTCGTATTTCCCCCATTATGCAGGTCTTTCTTTAAAAAATACAATGACAGCATTTCACAATACATATTCGTTCTTGCACTCGTATTCCTTGGGGCATTCATTGCAGAACTTGCCGGAATAGAATCAATAATAGGAGCATTCATATCAGGATTGGCTCTCAACCGACTCATACCGAGAAACTCTCCTCTGATGAGCAGAGTAGAATTCGTGGGAAACGCCATATTCATCCCATTTTTCCTTATCAGCGTAGGAATGCTCATAGACTACAGGGCGTTCTTCACTTCATGGGAAACAATAAAGGTCGGAGTGCTGATGACATTGACTGCGACAGTCGCCAAATACGCAGCCGCAGTCCTTACGCAGAAGACATTCAGATTTTCAAAAGACCAAAGGAGGCTGATATTCGGTCTCAGCAATGCACAGGCCGCCGCTACACTGGCCGCCGTAATGGTAGGTTACAATGTAGGGATACTTAACGATGCAGTATTGAACGGAACCATACTCATGATATTGGTAACCTGCACGATGGCATCCCTATGCGCGCAAAAAGGAGCTCACAATATCGTGGCAAACCGAAACAAGGAAATCCGACTTGAAAACACCGAAGAAAAAGAAATCCAAACTCAAAAAATACTTGTCGCCTTGGGATCAGACAGCATTATTTCGGAACAAGTCAATTTTGCGCTTTCAATAAAAATAAAAAACAAAGAAAACGACAACTTATACTGCGCAAAAATAGTAGACACCGACATAACCGACGAAAACACGACCAAAGACTACAAAAGACAGCTTGAAAGAGCCACGAAAATAGCTGCTGCCACAGATACTGAGATGAAATCCATTCTAAGATTCGATTTGAACATCAATAATTCCATAAGCAGCATAATCAACGAAATAGGCATTACCGACCTTATCTACGGACAAAGCATAAAAAGGGAAATAAATAATTCAGAATTCAAAAAGCTCTATGAATGCATAACCGTGAATCCAGGATGCAATGCTTTCATCTACAGACCAATTCAGCCATTATCAACCATAATGCGACACATGATCATTTTGCCCGAGATGGCACAAATGGAAAAGGGATTCCCCGGTTTGATCAACCGGCTCATAATGCTGATGAAAAACACAGGAAGCAAAGCCGTCATTTATGGAGAAGAACGAACTCTGAGCTACATAAGGGATTATATGGGAAAATCTTCCGGGCTGTTCCTTTACATAGAACTGAATAACTGGGAATACCTCTCTGAAATAGGGGAGGGACTAAAGCATAACGACATGCTGTGGATAGTATTGAGCAGAAAAGGAGGCATATCGCATAACAGTTACATGCCGTCCATAGCAGGCATTGTATCAAAATACACTACAGACAAAAACTGCGTGCTCGTATACCCTGAACAAATAGGAATAGACCAAGGTACAAAATACTACACATAAAACTGCACGCTTGATATATATATGCGAGGAACGCGCTTCCTGCCAATACCTCTAACTGCACGCTGGATAAAAGAAAAAGACCACGCAGGAATACCAAAATTTCACAAAAAACTGCACTGTCAAAAATTCTTGACTTAGAGAGCACATATTAAAAATTTCGCACTCACTGACTCAAATCCCCATTCGCCAAATAATAATATTCGAAAAAAGACTTATGGCAGGATTATTTGCCATGTAATGAAGGGCAGCACCACTATAAGAAAAGGCAACGTAAGTTAAGGTAATGCTACCAAAAATAGTGCAGCCTCTCCGCCTGCCCCATTCTATCACTTTTAGAGGGCCTCAGCGCGGACATCCTTCATGACGGGTTCCTGACATAAAAATAACTTTGCCGCCGCGACCGCCGGAACATGCGGCAAGCAGCATG
>CALUPD010000020.1 GCA_944322605.1 uncultured Bacteroidales bacterium
CGTTATTCGTCTATATTATAGGTTTCTCTGGATTCTTACCGAGAGAAAAATATAGCGTAACAAACTATATTTCAGTTATTTCGCTACGCTTTTCTTAATTTTGCATTCTCGCTATATGTTTATTTTAAACTTCGTTTACAATCACGCTGCGCCTCGGCATTGCCTGAACAAGTTCCGCCACTGCTCTCGGCTTGCAGTTTATTTCCGCTTCGCGGCAATGGAACGCTGCGCCTCGGCATTGTCTGAACAAGTTCCGCCACTGCTCTCGGCTTGCAGTTTATTTTCGCAATCCTTGAAATGCTTTTTGGGAATCCTCTATAGCTGCTCTAATGTGATTGCATGATCGTGATGGACTGGATTTCAGGACGGCCTGTTTGCCGCATTGCGGAAATTGACTATCTTTAAGCATTATTTGCATAATTAAAGCAATGTCAGAGTCGATAGAAAAACTTGAGGCAAGGCTTCAGCAGGCCATTGACGGCAATCCGTATTCTTCGTGGATGGATAGCGAGGAAGAGTCTATTAGGAAAAAACTTCTTAGGGCCTATGACAAATCGGTGTCTGCCGGCGACGGCAGGTTTTACGACTTGTGCCGGGACCAGTTTCTCCTTTGGAAGAACTATTATGATTGCGGACGAATCGACGATTCGAGGAAGATGTTCCTTGAAATGGAAGCTACCGGCAGGAAATACTGCCGGAGCTGCGGGCCTCATTTTTTTACCGGCTATGTGAGCAGGAGGCTGAAGCAGATTTACAGGAGGCAGGACAGCCTGCTCTTCAATGAGGATTATTCGGAACTCCTCTCGCAGGATTATGACAGCCTTGCGAGGATGAACAAGGCGTGCATGCGCCGTGTCGCCGGGTGGTACAAGGAATCGTCGGTCGCCTTTTATGTGAAAAAGGACTATTCCAAATGCGAGGAACTTCTGAAAAAGTCAGTATCGCTGTATGCCCGGACATATGACGATGAGTACGAGACACCTCCTGAAATAATGTCGTCCCTTTTGATGCTGTCTGACTTGTACCGCCTTGCCGGGAATGCGGAAAAGCAGCTGCGCTCGTTGAGAAAGGCCCTGTCCTATGCGAGGATGTATGCAGGATGGGACTGCAATTTCGAACGCTACGTGAAAGAATTCAGCGATGCGATCAAGGCCTTGAAGAAAGGGAAATGATTGGTTTGTGCCGTTTTTCGTCCGGACAGGCGTTCGGCGGTCAACCTTTATGCATCAAGGGGTTGTCGCACATAAGGGGAATCTGCTCAAAAAAACAGGTTCAAATGTGCCGGCCTTTATGCATGGAATATCGCACTGTTTCTGCATAATGCATGCATTCAGGGCATCTGCCGCATATTACTCTTCATGCATGGAATCATCGCTGTTTTCGCTTTGGCCAGACCGGATTTTCTTCCTGTAAACCGACGGGGTGCAGCCCGTCTCTTTTTGGAATACCCTGTAAAACGAGGTAAGCGAACTGTATCCGACCTTGTCGCATATGGACTTCAGCGGCGTGTCGTCCTTAGGATCCGACAGTATGTCGACAGCTTCCTTTATCCTCCATGAATTGACATAGTTGAAGAAGGACATGCTGGTGAACTTGTTGATTGTGACTGAAACATATGTCCTGTTGCTTTTGAGCATTTCTGCGAGCATGTCCAGGGACAGTTCAGGATTCCGGTATATCTTGTCTTCCGACATGAGCCTTTCTATGTTGTCGAAAAGTTCCGATTTGGCGTTGTGGCCTTGTTTCTTGGAATTAAGTTCCTCGATTTTCTTCTGGTATTTGCGGTATTGTTCCACGATGGTCCCGTACATCGAGTCTTTTTTCTTGTAGGCGGAATATACGGCTATGAGGATCGCCATTATGAAAATTATTATGGTGCCGCCTATTATGTAATAAAGGTTGGATATCTGAAGCTCTTTCTTTTGCACCGTGTTGGCAAGCTTCAGGCTTTCATAATCCGAGTACAGGCTGTTGAATTCCTTTTCAGTGTAATTGCCGAAAAGGCTGTCGTATGTCCTGTGGTAGAGGCGGTAATATTTTAACGCGCTGTCTTTCTGTCCCAACGCGGTGTACGTCTTTGAAATCCCGAGAAGGAAATGATGGTCGTCCCTCGTTATGTCGTAGGATTTGGAATAATCGTATCCCGTCTTGTAGATTTTATTGGATTCCGAGTATCTTTTCGTATCGAACAGGTACTTTCCGTAGCTTTGGTACAGTTCGACGGCTACGTAAGGCGTAAAGGCATATTTCAGGGTTTCGAACGCTTTTGCATAGGAACTGTCCGCTTTGCCGTATAAGCCGAGCGAACTGTACGCGTCGCCGGTAATCGAATATGCCGCTTCTATGACGGGAAGCATTGAGCTGTCTCTTTCCGCTATTTGTATCGCTTGCCTTGAATATGCCAATGCGCTGTCGAACATCTTTTTTTTCATGAAAGTCTGGGCAAGCGTGAGGTTCGCGCTGAACTTGTAATATGGGGAATTCGTTCTTCCCGCCAGCCTTATGGCGCGCAAGGCGTATACATGCCCGCTTGTGTCTCCCTTGAGCAGGTATAGATGGGCAATCTTGTCGGCGCACAGCATCTCATTGTCCACATCTTCCAGTTCGGAGTAGATTTCAAGGTTCTGCTTGTATATGTCCATCGCCGCCGGATAATTGCGCTTGTAATTCAGCAGGTAATCGGCTTCCAGTTCATTGAGGCGGCTTAAATTTTTCAAATCTTTGTTTTTAATCTTTTTCCTTGTATCCGTCATGACGGAATATGCCGAATCCCCGAGTCCTGTCAAAAGGCATTTCCTGGCGATGCGTATTCCTGCCGGCACCGACAGCGCGTCGTTTTCCCGCATGAGGCTGTCAGCGAACATGTCGAATTTTTCATCCATTCCCTGTGCGGAGCAATAGTCCATTATAGCCTCAGCGAGAGCAGGGTCGTGTGTCTTTTTGAAGCCGGCAAGGCATGCAGACAGTTCCTCTTCCGATCCGATTTGCGGAATTTGCCTTGCGGCATCGTGCTTGGACCGGCATGAAACGGCTGTCAAAAGAAAGAGTATGATATATGGTATATAAGATTTCATGACATGAATATTTCCGCAAAAATACCCAATTCTTTAAAATATTCGAAATGTCATAGGGCCGTGCATGGATTCAAGGCCTGCCTCATGCATGTTAGGAATATCATGAAAATGCCCTTGCAGGCCATCTTCCATATGATTTTTACACATTATATTTAATTTAAAGCAATGTGAAATTTAATTTTTGCCGGAAATCAGGATATATGATAAACTTGCATTGACAAATAACGTGCACGAAACAAGACTAATTGACAACAGTTAAAATCTAAAAAGCGTATGAAAAGAATGCAACAAATCAAATGGGCGGCCTTGGCTGTAGTGCCGCTGCTTGCAACGGGCTGCCAGCAGGAGGATGCGAGACGGCCCGTTTACGGGGAAGCGTCCATAGGGATAGAAATCCACCCCGTCACTGAAGAAACCAGCTGCTCGGTGACTTTCACTCCGAGCGAAGGGACGGCGAGCTATGAAATTTATTGCGCGATAGGCGCGGATGCCGAAAAATTCAAGGCGGGAGACTACGCGCAGGACCCGAATTTCCAAAGGATAGAAGGAAATGAAGTCCGGAATGTGACATTCGAGAACTTGAAGGACGGCTATTATACGGTTTTGGCCGTAGGCTATGATGCCGACGGGATGCAGGGCGCGGTCGCAGAGGCCAGGGCTTATGTTCCATACGGGAGGTTTTCCGCCACGCCCTTTTATGTTGCCGATACCGTTGCGGGGTTCATGGTATATATTCCTGACAGAATCCACTCGATAGAATATTATGTCGGCAAGGAAGGCGAGAAACAGGCGTTTGAAAACGGGGAGACGGAAAACGTCTACAAGGAAAACCGCACCATACAGTACACTCCGAAGTTCGGAGGCCTTGAACCTGCAACCGATTACGTGTTCTACGTAAGGGGAATCGACAGGATTGACACTCCTACCGAAACCATAGAAATACCGTTCACCACTTGCGCGGCAGGGGAGTGTCCGTCCGTTTCCTTTGAAATCATAGGCAGCGATGTCTACCAGCAGGATTTGAAATTGGAAGGCAACGGGAAGGTCGGAAAAATCAATGCTGTAGTCTGCACGGTCGGAGAGCATGACGCGATAATAGAGAACGACACCAATTTCAGGGGCGACATAGTGACTTTCATACAGAACTGGGTAAACGGCGGCCTTGAACCTGAAATGTTTTTCACAGCGAGGGGCAACAGCCTTGAAATATCTCATCATACTCCGGATTTGGCTTGCGGCATAGATTACGAAGTCTACGCGGTCGTTTACGATACTGATGATAATCTTGCCGGAGTGCAGCATTTCAATTTCAGGACGAAAGAATTCAATCCGGACGCTTTGCCTGCGACAGCGACAATAAGCATTAGCGACATAGATACCGAAGGCGCGATGTACACTATCGAAATGGGTGAAAACACCTTGGCAGTGCTGTTCGACACGGCTGAAGCATGGTGGTACGAGACCATGTCGGGCGGAGATTACGGAGAATTCTATATCCACCAGTATTTGTTGGAGCAGGGCTATTATTTTGCATACAGCGGGACAAGCACTACGGCGAGATTCGAAGAGACAGCCTGCAATCCGGGCCAGGAATATTACGTGCTTTGCGCCCCTATGAACGAGAACGGTCCACTTGAAGACAACGGCTGGGGTAAGTTGGCGGTCGAATCCTATACTACGGCTGCTGAATAATAGAAGGCTTTGGAAACCGGCACGGCGGAACTGATGAGCCGAACGGAATACGGGCTTTAGTGCATGACTATTCCAAGTGGCGGCCTGCTTTACGATGCAGGGCCGGGCTGAGCGGAAAATAATATGCGGGGAAAATGCAGGCGCATCTGTTTCCTGTGCCGGAGTATTGCAAACTTATTTAAAATACAACAAGATGAAAAAGACGATAATATATGCTTTCGCCGGACTGCTGGCGTTGTCGGGCGTTTCATGCTCGATGGAAGAAACTACACCTTTCCTGAGGTTGTCAAAGACCCAGTTCTCGTTCAACGCGGACGGAACTGACACATGCAGGATAGTTGTCGACTGCAACGGTTCTTATACGATTGAAAACGATACGGACTGGATATTCATAGAGGACGATTCCGAAGGCAATGTCAGGCTGACTGTTTCTCCTAACGGTGAGTCTTCATTCAAGAATGCGAAGATAGCTTTCGTTTCCGGCAATGAGAGGGCGGAATTCGCCGCCGAGCAGCTCCCGTACATATTCGACGGAAAGTTCGAGTACATGTACAACTGCCCTGGTATTACGATTTCCCGTAATGGGAAATGGATGGCAGGTGTGGAAAGCCTTGATGGGTATGATTATTTGGTCCCGTTCAGGACTAATTTGGAAACTCAGGAGACGGACTATTATTACGATTACAAAGAGTACAACTTAGCTTACGGAATCAGCGACGATGGCAGGACCATCATTTTTGCCGATGACATGGCTGCAACGTCTGATGTGATGGTAGACGGGGAGATAGTCCCTTTGAGCGATCCTGGAGATGGAGGGGAGTATATAACGAAATTCCAGTCATTGTCTGCTGACGGTTCGGTGATTGTCGGATATCTTCAGGAATATGATCCGAATTATATAACTGGCAGTTTTTTTATTCCATGCAAATGGGTGGACGGCGAGATAGAAATACTCGAATCTCCGGAATTCAATTTATGGGGGACTGATATATTGAACGGAACCATGGCAAGAAGCTGCTCTGCCGACGGCTCTGTTATATGCGGTTCGGAATGGGACACTTTCGGTGCTGTCGTATGGGAAGACGGCGTTATGAATTATGTAGGCGGAGATCCTGAATTCAACGAGCATGTTTATGACGGAAGCGGTAATTTGGCTGCATGGAGCGGCATAATAACCCATAGCGACAGAAACCGCGTAAGCAACAGCGGCCGTTACATAGCTTTCCTTTACAGGGACACAGGCTTCAGCTATTATGCTGCAATGATGGATCTTCAGACAGGACGCACGGAGATAGGCGACATATACGGACAGACCGGAGGAATGGTGACTAACGAAGGCGATTTCATTTACGGAAACCTGTCCGGAATGCATTTGGACATAGATGGCAATATAACTCCGTTGGATGAATGGTACAAGTCCAAGTTCGGAATAACGCTTAGCGATGATTATATAGTAACCCACATAAGCGAGGATTATAAGACCATCTCGGGAATGAAAGTCGTGCAGAGCGTGACAGGGATAACATATAGTCCTTGGTACATGCATTTCAGGTAATGCGTTCAGGTGAGTTCCGGATGCCGCAGTCCGGAAACAGCAGCGTACGGAACTCATGAATAGGTGAATAGGCAATTGCCGGATTAAGCCTTGATTAATCCGGAAAATCGGATCGCGTGCGCGGCTTGGCGCATGGCCTGACACGCACGCGGTTTATTTAAACCCATTTAAAACATAATATATGAAAACTTTAAGAAATATTATAATGGCCGGGCTGGCCATTATGACGGCCATTGCCTGCAAGCCGGAAGATCCGGCAGCCGACCCGGCTTCGATTTCCATAACCTTGGAAAGCGTGACAACGGAAAGCATTTCGTTCAAGCTTGCGCCTGAGAATGCGGTATCCTACGCTTATGCCTGTGTTCCTGCCGCTGAGGCTTCCACGGCTTCGTTTATTTCTGTAGAAGGCGGAGAAGAGGCTTCTTTTACCGTGGACGGATTGATTCCGGAAACGGAATATGTGATAATGGCCAATGCCACGAACGCGGACGGGCTTGTGTGCGATAATGTCTCCGAGACGGTAACCACATCGACAAGACCGTTGGTGCAGGTGGAAGTTCTGTCCTATACGGCTCACGAAGTGAGTTTCAAGGTGACCCCTGTCAATGCGGTTTCATACAAATACGGCGTGCTTGCCGCAGCTGATGCCGAGACTGGAGAACTTTCCGAGAGCGTTGATGGATCTGAAGGCGGCGAATATACTGTGGACGGGTTGGAGTCCCTGACTTCCTATGTGGTCGCGGCTGAAGCTGTCGGCTCTGATGGAAGCCTGTCGGAAAGGGTTTTCAAATCGTTCAAGACAGAGCAGAATCCGATAGTCGAAGTTGCCGGAATCCAAACTGACATGACCTCCGCTACGGTTTCCCTTAAGTATACCGGTGTTGCGGCCGTGAATTACGCCGTGACCGAGAAGGGCGCGGAAGCACCGGCCGAATTCGAAAGAAAGGCGGTGCAGGGGACTGAGCCTTCGAAATTGTATTTTTACAATCTGGAGCAGAATACAGAGTATGTCCTGCACGTGTACGGCGAGAACCGTAACGGCTATGCCGGAGAGACTGTAGAACAGGATTTCTC
Organism: uncultured Bacteroidales bacterium; assembly: GCA_944322605.1. GTDB lineage: Bacteria > Bacteroidota > Bacteroidia > Bacteroidales > UBA932 > CALUPD01. The sequence goes on from CALUPD010000020.1 coordinate 7,396, forward strand.
AACCACTGACACGGCGGATAGCGACCATAGCGTGGTAATTACCAGCGTGACGAGCTTCGATGCGGAATTCGACGTGCAATGGGACACCGAAAAATACGGCAAATGCTATTGGATCGCCGGAACTCCGGATGAAATAGGAGACCCTGATAGTTTTGACTGGCAGGCGCATGTGGACGATTATTCTGCAAAGACGATTTGGAATCCGGGAGTGAATTATCTCAACAGGTTTTCTCCCGAGGCGGGGGAAATGTACAGGGTTGGATTCGTTTTTGCGGACAAGGAAGGAACGCTTGTCCCTGAAACAGCCGTATGGAAAGACATCCAGCTTTTGGAAATAACATTCGGCGAGGCGTCCTGCACTGTGGAGATAGAACAGCTGTCGGTCGCGTTCTCACAAGTCAATTACAGGATTAGTAATAACGGAGCGGCAGGCTTTTACTTCGGATACCAGAAAAAATCGGTTATAAAGGATTTGGAAACATATGCCAAAGGCTTGACCAATAGCCAGTACAGCCCGTTGCGCACGGATTTCGATTCTGAGCTGAAAGAAACCGATTTGGAAGCCGGGGTGGATTGGATATTTGTCGCCGTGCCTGTGGATGAAAACGGGCTTTACGGGGAAATCGCTTCTTTGGAAATAACCACTCCTGAGGTCTGCGTGACTGACGGAAAGGGAAGCATCGATGTTTCCATCGCAGAGACCGATTTTCTGAATGTGACATTCCATATTGATTTTGACGAGAACACCCATCATGTATGTTATGTCAGATATTACGGCACTGAGATATGGGCATCGTCCGATGAAACTGTTTTGCAAGAAATGACAAAGCAGCAGAGGTCAATAGAAAACGAAGGCGAGTTTGGATTAATGACAAATTTGAATACTCCATTGAATGTATGGTTCGCGGCAGTGGATTCGGAGGGCAAATGGAACGACCTTCAGAAATTCGTTGCCGAGCCTAAGGAATTCGCCTTTACAGGTACGGGTTCGGTGGATGTAGAGGTTGACGGGCTGACAAGCGAAAGCGGTTCTACAAGGCATCAGGTCAAGTTCACGATGACACCGGACGAAAATGTGGATTACTATTACTACAGGGTGACAGACCAGTGGTCTATAGAAAATGATGAGATGAGATTCGCCGAGCAGTTCCTTAATGCTCCCGAAGGCACTTATCCAAAGACCTACGGTGTTCATGAAGAGACTGGAAGCGACGGTAACGGCGTTTGGTTCAGCGGCGAGGAGCTGTGCATCGTGATAATGCCTATAGACAAGAACGGAAACCCGTGTCCTCTGATAAGGTTCAGGCAGGCTATTGAATAGCTTGGGTAAACAATTTAGAAGAGGTTGATTATTTGTTTTTATCAGTTTGTTTTGCTGCAAGGCGTAAATCATCCACGCCTTGCAGTTTTTTTGCAGAGTCTGATAAGTGGCGTTCTGATATGTGGTATCTGATAAGTAGCGTATAGCACCTGATATGCAGTGTGGAGTATCTGATAAGTAGCGTGTGGTGTCTGATATGAAGTGTGTAGTATTTGATAAGTAACGTGTGGTGTCTGATATGTGGTGCGGATCTTTGCGGCCGTATATTGTTTCCTCTTATTTTATGTGTTATGCAAAATCTTGGATAGCACCATGCCGGATAGGCTTCCATGAAATTATCCGCCCGCATCTTTTGCGAGTTAACACGATGAGAACAGGCATCGATCAATTTCTATGAAATTATCTGTCCACGGTGTATTTCTTTAAATACCAGATTGTTAAGGTGTAACAAAAGTAGGGCGTGGAGAGATGCCCTTAGAAAGCATGACCTGTCCACGCTTGTGTTTTGCAATGTGTTCAGTGTCAGTATTATATAAAAACAAGGCGTGGACAGTTAATTCCGCGCGACAGGCCTTGTACGCGATACAGCTGTTCAGGAAACATTTCCAATTGGCTGTTAAAAACAGCAGGCGGCATGGAATTGCCGCCTGCATGGAATTACCACCTGTTCGGAATTACCACCTGTTCGGATTGGCGTCGATCTGCTTCAGGAGTTCGCGCACGGCGACTTCGAGCTGTTCGTCGCGGCCGGCTGCGGTTTCATTGTCTTTGTTGCGTACCCTGAAATCCGGTTCGAGCTGGGAGTTTTCAAGATACTTGCCGTCTTTGGTCCTGTAGCCTATGACCGGTATTCCGAAATAAAGGGTAGGGTCCTGAAGGAATTCCCAGTTCACGGATGTCATTGTCCCAGGCACAGGCATTCCGACTATCGAACCCATGCGCTTGTGCTTGTAAACCCATGGCGTGCCGTGGGCGTTCGAATAATTGGCTTCGCAAACGACCATGATAGACTGCTTGTTGTAACGCCTTGAAGGCATGTCGCATGCGACGACTCCTCGGATTACCTGTTCAAGGTATTTTTCTCCGCTGAAAAGGATTTCTATGTCTTCATGGAGGCGTCCTCCTCCGTTGTACCTTGTATCTATCACTATCCCGTCCTTGAGGTTGTATTTGCCGAGTATGTCCGCGTATACGTCCCTGAAGCTTCCGTCGTCCATCGATTGGATATGCACGTATCCGAGACGTCCTCCCGAAAGGCTGTCCACGGCTTCGGCACGTGTCCTTACCCATCTGTCATAGAGAAGCGAGTTTTGCCTTGCCCTTGAAATAGGCTTCACGGTCTCTTCCCACCTCTCCTTTGTCTTGGGGTCGTACATCGAGAACAGGGTCGCTACGCCTTGCTTGCCGTTGATGAGAGGGAAATAATCCTCTCCGGCCTTGACAGGCATTCCGTCTATTTTTTCGATGATTACTCCTTTTGCGGCCTTGGACCTGCCGTTGTCGAACGGTCCGGTAGCAAGCACCTCGTCTATCTTGAGTCCGTCCCCTTCATAGCCGAGGTCGAACAGAAGCCCCAATTCAGGAGTGGCCTTTCCAGTGTTGAACGCGAAATAGCCTGAGCCTGTATGCGATACGTTGAGTTCGCCAAGGACCTCGCTGAGCATTTCGGAGAAGTCGTAATTATTGTCTATATGTTCGAGGAACGGCTCGTAATCCTTTTTGAGCTGCTGCATGTCCACTCCGTGCATGTCAGTGTTGTAGAACATTTTTTCTTCCTGCTTTATGACATGGTCGAACATGTATTTCCTTTCGGCTTTCCTGTCAAGGTCCATCCTCATGCTGAATCCGAGCGGAGTCGCCGAACCTCCAGGCACGGATATTTTCTGAGGCGAGCTGCCGAGTACGTAGAGGTTGTTTCCGCTCTTGTCGAAAACAAGGGAGGCATACGAAGTATTGAGCTTTTTCAAAAGCGATACCGCCCCTGTGCGGATTTCCTTTTTCCATAGGTCGAATCCTTTTTCGAAGGAGGAAAGGAAGTACAGCGTTTCCCCGTCTTTTGTCAGTGCTGCCGATGCAAGGTCGGACGACATTGGAGTAAGCCTCAATATGCGGTATTCGATGCCGTCGAAGTCCATTTCCACGGGTTCGGATTCTGTGCCTTCCTTTTCAGAGCCTTTTCCGTCATCGGACTTTTTGTCCTTGCTTTTCTTGTCCTTGCCGGAATCTTCGCCATCTTTCGATTCTTCTTTTTCTTCAGCTTCCTTTGCCAGCTTTTCGGCTTCGGTGTACAGCTCGTATTCCTCTTTGCTCATCAGGAACTTGTCCATCGCCTCGCTGTTGAGGAAAGCTATGAAAACGTCGTTCTGGCTGCCCCATGAAGCATGGGACCTCATGCCGAGCCTGTCGGAGATGAACATGACCGCGTTTCCGTCCAGCACCCATTGGGGAGAATGGCATATGTACGCGCTGTTGGTGACATTGTGTATTTCCCCGCCGTCGGTCGCCGATACGATTCCTATGTCGCTGTACGGGTCTCTCCTGTTTGTTATGAGCGTGAGGACGAACCATTTCCCGTCAGGAGACCATTTGTATTCGAATCCCATCGGGGAATTGCCGTAATGCTGCGTGCCGTCCGTTATCTGCCTTGTCTTTTTTGTTTCAAGGTTCAGCACTTTCAGTATATGCCTGTTTTCGATGAATGCTATTTCCTTTCCGTCAGGTGAGAATTGAGGATTGGTCCTTTCGGTGCCGTTGTCCTTGAACAGCGGTTCTTCGTTTATGAGAGTGGCGTTGGCGAAATGCAGGTCTTCTTTTCTCGGCATGGTGGCTTTGTAAAGGTTCCATGTGCCGGTCCTTTCGCTTGCATAGACTATCGACTTCCCGTCAGGAGAGACCGTTATTCCCTGTTCGGCCTGTGCTGTGCGGGTTATCTGCTTCGTGGTGGAATACTTGTCCGTCGTGGCGAATACTTCCCCTCGGCTGACAATCGCTATTTCGCTGCCGTCTTCCGACATGGCGATTTCTTCGACCCTTCCCGGGTTTATCGTGGATATTTTATTGTAGTTGTCTTCGTTGATTTCGATTTCTACCTTGCGGGCTTTTTCCCCTGCTGGAAGTATGTATATTTCTCCATGGTAGCCGAAGCACAGCGTTCCATCATCCGCCTGGGACAGAAACCTCACAGGGTGCTTGCTGAAGCTTGTGAGCGCGGTTGCGTGTTCCGTGTCTCCGATAGGGGCCTTGTAGACATTGAACGTGCCGCCGTTCCTTTCGCTGAGGAACACGATTTCCCCGTCAGGAGCGAATAAAGGGTCGCGGTCTTCTCCAGGATTGGCCGTGACTTGCGTGTGCGAACCGTCCTTGGCGTTGTAGTAGAAGATGTCCCTTGCTACCGATGAAGTGTGGTGCTTTCTCCAGATGTTTTCGCTTCCAGGCCTGTTGTAGTATATGAAAGATTTTCCGTCCTTGTCGAAATCCATTCCGGAAACGGTGGAAGCTATGACCTGGCGCGGCCTGCCTCCATTGATGCCGACCCTGTAGACTTCGGTAATCCACGATGCAGGATACATCGCGCTTGACGCCGGATCCTGTATGGCTGCGGAAAAATATATTTCCTTGTCGTCAGGCGTAAATGCGAGAGGGGTTTCCGTTCCGGAGTGGGTGGTGACCCTCACGGCCTGCCCGCCTTCGGCAGGAATCGTGTATATGTCCATCGAACCTTCCCTGTCCGAGGCGAACGCTATCGTTTCGGAATCGTTAGACCATATCGGATTGGTTTCATGTGAGGCGGAGGATGTCAGCCTTTTTGCCGTGCCGCCGTCCGAGCTGACCACGTAGATGTCCCCCTTGTAGGCGAATGCTATGCGGGTCCCGTCCGGAGATATGCTGTTGTATCTCATCCATAAAGGGCCTGCCGTTGCTGCCGAAGCCATTCCTGCAAGGAACAGCGTAAACAAGATTTTGCGCATAATGTTATTTTTATTGATTTGATGATTTATTGTCTTTTTCTATGATTTCGACGAGCATGTCGATTGCCTTGTCTTCGGGGACTCCTTTTGCCACCGCCTGCTTGCCCTTGTAAATCGAGACTTTCCCTTTGCCTTCCCCGATGTATCCGTAATGGGCGTCGGCCATTTCTCCCGGGCCGTTTACTATGCATCCCATTACCGCTATTGTCATTCCTTTAAGATGGGAAGTCCTTTTTTTTACTTCGTTGAACGTCTTTTCGAGATTGTACATGGTCCTTCCGCATCCCGGGCATGCGACATATTCGGGCTTCGTGAACCTGCGCCTTGCCGCCTGCATGATTTCGTCCTTGAGGTATTCCTTCTTTTCTTCGGAAAGGATTACGGTTTTCCCTTCATCCATGTATTCTCCTGAGAATTCGAAATCGTCTATTTTTCTATCCATCAATGCTGTGCCGAATTCGCACGCGGCAAGGATGATGAGTTCTTCCCAGGAATTGCATTTATAGTGCCTCGGCTTTGAAGGATCGTGCGGGATTATGCTGCCGTTCCGTATCCCGTCGTAGTATCTTGCTATTATCTTTCCCGCGCTTATTTCATTGACAGGGTCTTCGGTCAGGGATACCCTTATCGTGTCTCCGATTCCCTCTTTAAGCACTGCGCCTATCCCGACGGCTGATTTGATTCTTCCCGGATCCGCGTTTCCCGCTTCGGTCACTCCTACGTGCAGGGGAAAGCCGAAACCTTTTTCTTCCATGGCCTTGTGAAGCAGCCTGTACGCGTTTGCCATGACTACGGTGTTGCTCGATTTCAATGAAACGGCTATGTCCTTGAAATTTTCGGAGACGGCCATTTCTATCCATTCCATTGCCGCCGCCGCCATTCCTTCAGGCGTGTCCCCGTACTTCTCGACTATCCTTTCTCCGAGAGAACCGTGGTTGAGCCCTATCCTGACGGCTGTGCCTTCCTCCTTGCATATGTGCATCAGCCTTATGAATTGGGAAGATGCCGTGCCGAAGTCCTTTGCGAAGTTTCCGGGGTTTATCCTTACCTTGTCGGCGACTTTTGCGGCAGCCATCGCCACTTCGGAATTGAAGTGTATGTCTGCGACAAGCGGCGTATCGATTCCTTCCGCCCTTATCGCCTTCTTTATTTCTTTCAATGCTTCGACTTCCCTGATTCCCTGCGTAGTGAGCCTTATGATGCCGGCTCCTGCGCTATGCATCTGCCTTATCTGCATTATGGATTTTTCAATGTCGGCAGTGTGGGTGTTGCACATGGTCTGGACCGCGATAGGCTTTCCTCCGCCTATTTCCAATCCTGCAATTCTTATTATGTCGCTCATGTCGTTTTGCTTTTTATGCGCTCCGGCTTGCTTGTTTCCGGCTTGTTTCCGGTCAGCGCGTGCCGGTGCGCGGCCTTGCCGGAATCCGGTTTGTTATTTCCTTCTTCTTTTGTCTACCGGCTTGTCGAGATGCACGTATATGCCTATGCTTATCATAATGTGGTTGGTATTGGAATATACCCACCTTTCGTCGCCGTACCTGTCGTTTGCGTACAGGTCGCTGAACCCGTATTTGTAGTTGCATTCGAGATGGAATTCGAAAGGCCTGGCTATGAAGCCGATGCCTCCTCCTCCGATTATGCCGTAGTCGTATCTTATGTCGTAATCCTGGAATCCTCCTTCCCTGTCAATCGAGAGCCTGTAGGCTCCGAATCCTCCTATGTTGAGGAGAAACCTGAATTGTCCGAAATTTATCCTGAACTGGGATATGAGAGGGAGTTCTATTATGTTGTACCGTTCTATTCCGGTTACTGTCTCCCCGGATTTGAGGGTTACCGCTTCCTGTCCGTATTTCAGTCCCGTCTGCAATCCGAAATAAGGATGCTTGCCCCAAAGGGAATGGTAGTATGTGTAAAGCACTGATATGTTCAGGGGAGCGGGCGTAAAGTCCCCTCCCATGGTAGGGGGGTCGAACATTACTCCCGAAAGGTTGTAGGAGTATTTTACCCCTATCAGGTGCTCGTCTCCTTCCTTTGCGGCCGCCTTTACGGCGATAAGTGAAATGATTGTGATAATTATCGAAATTTTACGCATGCAGAACTGTTTTTTTTCTGTGTATTTGCAAATTCTGTTCGTTCATGATGCAGGCGAACTGCTGTCCAGCCTGTTGCGGATTGCCGTTCCCGGCAGGCTGCCTGTCATGTGTGCCGGAAGCGCGGGCATAGGCTTCCGTTACGCCGGAAGGCGTGCTGTCCGGCCCGTGGGTCGCGGCAGTTCCGTTTCCTGCAATCGCGCCTGCTGCGGCGATGCTGTCTGTTGCCATGACGCTGTCTTTAGCGGAAAGGCTGTCGGCCGGAGCCTGTCCTGATGCAGCGGCCTTGCCTGTCAGGACGGCAATGTCTATGTCCTGTTCCAAATCCATCTGCTCCGGAATGTCTATCAGGTCGTTGCCGTCAGCCAGCTTATAGAATATCACCTTTTCAGGCTGCCTCCTGTCCAATAGAGAACCTGTGTCGAAAAGGCCGTTTGAATTGAGGTCTTCTGTGATCCTTATGGAATATTTGCCGGCCTTTATGTACGGGAACAGCAATGTGGTGTCCGTGTTTATTTTAAAGGACCTCAGTGTCTTGTCCCTTTTTTCGTTTACAAGGTCTATGATGTAGATGGATTCGACGTTGCTCAGGTTTACAGTAAGGTTGCTCAGCTTGTCGTCGTTCGGCAGGCTGAACTTCTTGGCCGTGCTGTCGTTGGTGAAGCCGTTTATGTCCTTGAAGGTGGCCTGCTTGCATGTGATGGTGTATTCGTAACCGGGCAGGAAGGCGTCTTTAGGCCTTATTATGTAATTCAGTATCGTGGACGAATCCTGTTCGAAAGTGTACTCCATCGTTCCTTCCTGTTCCCTCGGCGTGACATAGGTGAAACTTATGCTGTCTGTATGGAATGAAACGAGAGGTGACTTGAATTTCAACTGTATTCCGTATTGTTCTACCTTGTCCTCTTCTGCGACGAACTCGAATTCGAGAAGGTCCTCCCTTTTTGCGTTTTCGTCTTTTTTCTCGAACTTCTTGGTGTCGTCCTTGCGCAATTCCTTAGGGATGATGTACCTTAAAGTGTCGTAGGTCGGGGAAAGGTTGTTCAGAGAGTCTGTCGCGAGGTATTTTATCCCCATGTACAGGGTGTCCTGGATTTCTCCCGGGTCGTTTATCCATATGGAGAGGCTGTCCTGCATCGCATTGAATTGGGTGATTATGTCGGTGCTGTCCCTTCCTTCGAACCACATGGTGTCTATCGCAGCATTCGGAGCTGCGAATTTCACGTACATCGACCTTACGCCGTCTCTCTTGAAGTCCCTTATGTACTGTGTCGGGGATATTTCCATGAATGTGACGAGTTCGAGCTGGTAAGGCCTTGCAAGGCATCCCAACGTGTCTTTCATGTCGAAGTATCCCAATTCGGTTATTCCCGGGGCCATGATTTTGTCAGGGGTGAACAGCGTGTCGAGAAAGGCTATGGTCTCTATGTACGGGTCGTATTTGCTGTTGTAGTTGTCGTCCTTGAAGGCATAGACCATGTACGGGACAGGCTCGATGTTCCTTACGACGAAGTATCCCCATTGGTCGCTCATGGCTACCGCGTCGGGAAGATAGTTGTAGACCAGCGAGTCGTTGCCGTTTTCGAAGTCTGTTATCCTTTTTTTCATTCCCCTTATCATTCCTGCGATGGAGTCCGCGGATTGCCTTATCGAATCTATGCGGTGCAGGAATATCGAGTCTGTCTTCGACAATAGGCTGTCAGGCACGAGCTTGAGGCTGTCTATCGTGTGGACGAGCCTTTCCCTTTGCATCTCGGGACTGTCTGCCTGTTCCTCTCCGGCATAGTCCTGCGCATTCCAGAACGGCGTGTCCGCGCTTTCATTTTCAAGGTCGTCTGCGGATATTCCCGGATTGGGATGCGAAAGGATCGCGCTGTCTGCCTGTTCTATCAACTGTTCCGTTTCTGCTTTGGCCGGAGCCGTGTCCGGGCTGCCGCTTCTGACGTCGTTTGCCGTAGTCCCTTCCTGATTTGAAACGGAGGTTGCTGCCGCCGCGCCGGCCTGCGTGCCGCATATGCTGTCTGCCGCAGCCGAAGAATCAGCAGGAATTGCTGCAGCGGCAGGTTTTTCAGGATGCAGGATGCCGCGCAGGTTCTCTATTATGGACTTCATCGAATCCGCGCTTGCGACTATTCCTTCTGTTTCCGGCATGTCGGGAAGAAGCAGGCTGTCCGCTGCAATTGCTGCCGCCGCGCTGTCCGGCTCCTGTTGCGCTTGCAAGGATGCTTCGGCATAGGAGGCGGTTCCGCCCTGTGTTTCCGGGCCCGATGCTTGCGCGATGCTGTCAGTCCCGTTTAAAGCCGTTGCCGGGCCTGCTGTGTCAGGCATGGCGGAGGTGTCTTGCGGGAGACCGGCTTCCTTTTTTTCAGGTGCGAATCCGTAGCTGATTTTCATGGAATCCAGCATGTGCCGCAGGCTTTTGACATTTGTCCCTACGGAGTCGGATATTGCGTAAAGGGTGTAGAAAACGGTGCTGTCTGCGTAGGTTATGTTGTCGTACAGATGTCCGGCCATCCCCATCGAGTCCAGGAAACGGGCGTTCATCCGTCTTACCGTGTCGAGCCTTTTGCGTACAGAGTCGATTTTCATCCTGAAGAAATCAGGCCTCTGCTTGTAGAACGCGACCGTGATTCCCGGTTCGGGGTACAATGTTTCCGCGTTCAGCACGGATCCGGTGCAGTACATGGAATCGAGGTACGATCCTGTCGAGAACGGGAATGTGAAGTAAGTGAAAAGGTTTCCTTCGTTGTTGTCGGCTATGGCATTGCCAAGGCTCAGATTGTAGGTCCTTAGCGAATCGAGGTCGTGGTCGAACGTGACGACGACGCTTTTCCCTTTTATCTTCAATGTCGGTTTCTTGGACTGCGGAGGCGACAGGAGAACGTTCGAATTAGGGTCTTTCAGCACTACGTACTCGTCGAACGTGAATTCCAGTTTTGTCTTGTGGTACGGGACGTTCAGTGCATTGGAGTCCGGGAACATTTCGACTATTACCGGAGGAATTGTGTCTTTTGGCCCTCCGCTCGGAGGAGTGGATGTGTTTGCGCACGATCCTGCGGAGAATGCGTAGGCTATGCAGGTCGTTACGATAGCATATGCAAGTATTGTGTCCCTTTGCGCTTTGCCGAGTAATTTCATTTCCTGTCAGATATTAGCATTTTCGTTTTTGTCCGGACCCGGCAGCTCGTCCCTTTTCGCGTTTACGATGCTCGGGATTTCTCCGATTTTAGATATAAGGTTGTTCAGGTCGTTCGTGCTGTGGACATAAAGGTCTATGAAGCCTTCGAATACGCCGTCATGCGTTTCCACGGAAATTTTCCTGATGTTCACGTTGTAGTCCAAGGTTATTTTCTGGGTGAGGTCGTTGAGCAGGCCTATCCTGTCGATGCCCCTGATCTTTATCCTTGCAAGGAACGAGAGGATGGTATGCTTGCTCCATTTGGCCTTTACTATTTTGTCCCCGTGCATGGCCGCAAGCGTGGTCGCCGTCGCGCAATTGGATTTGTGCACCACGACTTCGTTGTTTTCGAGGAATCCTATTACCGAATCCCCCGGTATCGGGTGGCAGCATTCCGCCACGCGGTAGGTAAGGGAATTGTCCTCCGGATTTTCTTTAAGCAGGAAGTCTTCCTTCTTGTTGATGGAAACAGCGTCCTGCCTGCTGTCCTTTCCGTCCTGGCTGCCGCCCATTATCTTTGAGAACGACAGTTTCCAGTATTTCACGAATTTGTTGTCGCTGTTTTTCTTGAGTATCTTTTCAAGGTCCTTCAGGTCTACTATTTTGGTGCTGATTTTGGTGTACAGCTCTTCTTTGTTGGAAGCATGGTAATAGGCCATGAGCTTGTTGAGTACCCTTGCCTGCATCTGCACGCCGAGTTCGGACAATCTGTTTTCGAGTATCTTTAGCCCGTCTTTTATGGTTGCCTTTGCATCGGCCTTCAATGCGTCGTATATGATGTTTTTTGCCTTTTGGGTCTTTACGAAGTCAAGCCATTCCTTTTGGGGCTTTTGCGATTCGGCGGTTATGATATTCACCTGGTCTCCGTTGTGGAGGACATAGGACAGGGGAACGAGCTTCATGTTGACCTTTGCGGCAATGGCCTTGTTGCCTATTTCCGTATGTATGTTGTAAGCGAAGTCCAGGGCTGTCGATCCTTTCGGGATGTTCTTGGATTCGCCTTTCGGCGTGAACACGTACATCTCGGGCAGGAGAATGTCCGAATGGAATTTGTCGAGGAATTCCAATGCGTTCACGTCCGGGCTTTCGATTGCCCCGCGCACGACTTCGAACCATTTGTCCATGTCCTTTTCATCGGAAGTGGCGTTCGGGTCCAATGCCTTGTACATCCAGTGCGCGGCCACTCCCTTTTCGGCGATTTCGTTCATCCTCGTGCTTCGGATCTGTATTTCTACCCAGTTGCCTATCGAACTCATGACCGTGCAGTGCAGGGCTTCGTAACCGTTCGGCTTGGGAGTGTTGACCCAGTCCCTTATCCTCGACGTGTTGGATTTGTATATGTCGGTTATCCTTGCATATATTTGCCAGCAGGTATACCTTTCCGATTCTCCTTCCATCGGCTCGAATACGATCCTGACAGCGTAGATGTCGTAGATTTGATCGAATGTCACGCCCTTTGTCCTCATCTTGTTCCATACGGAATAGATGCTTTTGGTCCTTTTGGAAATGGTGAACTTGTACCCTGCTTCAGTGAGGGTCTTGGCTATCGGCTCCATGAACTGGTCTATCGCGCATCCCCTTTCGGAAATGACGTCGTTCATTTTTTCCTCTATGAGGCGGTAGTCTTCCGGTTCGCTGTATTTGAGCCATATGTCTTCCATCTCGGATTTTATGTTGTACAGCCCGAGCCTGTGGGCGAGAGGAACGAATATGTACATCGTTTCGCTCAGGATCTTGGCCCTTTTGTGCACGGGCATGTACTGGATAGTGCGGACATTGTGGAGCCTGTCCGCCAGTTTTATGAGGATTACCCTTACGTCGTCGTTGAGGGTAAGCAGCATCCTCTTGAAGTTCTCGGCCTGTATTGTCGTCTCATAGTTCTTGTTGCTTCCATCGCCGTGCGTGGCGTCTATCGTGTGCTTTATTTTCGTAAGCCCGTCGACGAAAGAGGCGATTTTGTCGCCGAAAAGGCGCTGGATGTCTTCTACGGTATATTCCGTGTCTTCAACCACGTCATGGAGGAGGGCGGCGGCTATCGATTTGTATCCCAAGCCTATTTCGTTTACGACTATCATGGCTACGGCTATGGGGTGCAATATGTAAGGTTCGCCCGATCTGCGCCTTACGCCTTTGTGGGCTTCGTTCGCGAATTCGAATGCTTTTATTACTGTTTCATATTCGGACTGGTTCGCGCATCTTTTCAGGCTCGCGATTTTCAGTTCTTCGAATTTCTTGTTTATGAGGTCTGTGTCTTCTTGTGTAAACATTAGGCAAAGCGATTTAGCCTATAAAGATAGCAAAAATATGCGTATCGGGAAAAAGAACTTCAAGTTCCGCCTGAAAATCAAAGGAGATTGTCTGCAAAATGGCAGGAGTTTGACCCGAAATGAGGGATTTCAAGCCTTGCGAAGACGAGAAAACCGCAGTGTGCTGGTGTACATTGCGGTTTTTCGAATCAAGCGTGACATGGAAAGCACCCTTTTGAATTTGCCTCTTTAAGGATGCATTGTCATTTGAAATGCCTTAGGCTAAATTCAGCAATGCCGTTTGAAAAGGCGTCCGGGCGTTATCGGGAAATGCCGTCAGAAAAGCAGGTCCCTTTTCCCCGTCTTGATCTGCGCGAGCTTGGCCTTGACGGCGTCGCGGCGGGCAGGATCGGCAATCTTGTTTATTTCTTCTTCTACGAACGCGAAGCCTGTCTTTTTGGTTTCCTCGCTTGCATAGTCTTCGAGGTATTCGGAGAGGGTGAGCAGGGCGTTTGGCGTGCAGAAATTGCCGATGAATCCCGGAATCGCGTATTCCATGAAATGCTCCCCGGTCCTTCCGACCCTGTAGCATGAGGTGCAGAAGCTCGGTATGAATTTCTGCTGCATAAGCCAGCGTATCACGCTGTCGAGATCCCTCGTGTCTCCGACCTGGAATTGCTCCTTGCTCAAATCCTGGTTCTTGTCATGCCTGCTGTATGCCCCGATTTCGAGTTTCGTACCGGCGTCTATTTGCGACACTCCGAACTGCATCACGTCGTCCCTTATCGCTTCGCTTTCCCTTGCGGTCATTATCAGGCCCGTATAAGGCACGGCAAGCCTGAGGACGGCGACAAGGTGCTTGAACTCCTCATCGCTTACGAACTGGAAATCGTTCGGGTCAAGCCCGTTTGCAGGCTGTATTCTCGGGAAGCTAATGGTGTGCGGGCCGACTCCGTACCTGTTCTGGAGGTATATCGCGTGCGAGACGAGGCCGAGTACTTCGAATTTCCAGTTGTAGAGTCCGAAAAGCGCTCCGATTCCCATGTCGTCTATCCCTCCCTGGAAAGCCCTGTCCATTGCGTTGAGCCTCCACATGTAGTCGCCTTTCACGTCTCCGGCCGGATGGAATTTGGCATAGGTTTCCTTGTGGTAGGTTTCCTGGAATACCTGGAATGTGCCTATTCCTGCTTGTTTGACGGTTTTATAGCCGTTTATGTCGAGCGGGGCGGCGTTTATGTTGACCCTTCTTATTTCGCCGTTGCCTATTTTCGTAGAGTAGCATGTTTTCACGCATTCGGCTATGAATTCAGGGGTGTATTTCGGATGTTCGCCGAACACGAGGATAAGCCTTTTGTGCCCTTCCTGTTCGAGGTTGAGCAGTTCGCTTACGAGTTCTTCATGAGTGAGGGTTTTCCTTACGGTCTTGTTCCCGAGGCTGGCCCTGAATCCGCAGTACTTGCAGTTGTTTATGCAGTAATTGCCTACGTAAAGCGGGGCGAACAGCACGATCCTGTTTCCGTAGATCGAACGTTTCAGTTCCCTTGCGGTATTGTATAGCTTTTCAAGCCCTTCCTTCGATTTTATCGCAAGCAGGGCTGCCGTTTCTTCGAGGGTAAGCGCTTTCTTTTCCTTGCTTTTTGCAAAAATCTCTTCTAATCTTACAGGATCTTCTTTCGTGTTCGCGAGCAGATTCTGTATCTTTTCGTCATCTATGAAGTCTACTGCGTCTGGAGTAAGGCTCATATCCATATTAAGATTGTGTTTGATCATCGTGTAGTTTTTTATATCAGTTAATCGTCTGTTTCTATCTTGTATTTGTCCACGTTCTGGAAGGCGTGCGAAAGCTCCGCCCCGATAAGTATGATCCACCAGCTTGTGTTTATCCATATCAGGAACAGCGGCACGGCTGCGAATACTCCGTATATGGTGTTCATCCTGTTCACGAACAGCTGCGTCTCGAAGTAGAGGTACTGCACGGCCATGAACACTATGGCTGTTACGATCGCGGCGTTTATCGCGGCTGCGATGTGTACTTTCTTGTTCGGGATGTACTTGAACAGGGCGGTGAATGTCGAGGCCGTTATCAGCCCGGCGATGATCCAGACCGCGAATTCCTTTATGCCGCTCAAAAACGCGAGATCCGGTATGTAAGTTTCAAGGGACGATGTGAACATTACCGCCGCCCAAAGGAAAGCAAGGACGAAGAAAGGTATCAGTATCATCAGCCCTATGTAATAGGTGAACCTTTTTATGAAGGACCTTGCCTTTTCTACCTTCCATATGCCGTTGAAGCTTTTCTCTATGTTCTGCATCAGTATTATTATCGTCCACAGGAATACGGCGAAGGATATTGCGCCGTAGATTCCGCTTTGCCCGGTCTTTATGATGTTTTCCGCAAAGGTAAGAAGCATCTGTATGCGTTCTTCGCTTTCCGTGAATGTGGAATAGAGCACGTTCTCGAACCACTTGTGTATTCCGAACCCTCCTGTTACCGCGAACAGCAGGGCTACGAGCGGTACTGCGGCAAGGGCTGAGAAGAAACTCAGGCTTGCGGCCTGTATCCCGATCTTGTCCGTGGAAATTCCTTTTATCGTCAGTATGGATACTTTCAGATAACGCATGAAACGGGCCTTGACCTTGCTTAGTTCAGTAAAGTCAAGAACCCATATGTCATGTGAAAGAAATTTATACAGCCTTTCGTATCCGTGTACTATTTTTTTTACTTTCTTAGCCAAGCTTAGCCATGAATTTTTCCGGGTCTATTATATATCTGACATGTTCGGCGTTTCCTATTTCGCCTTTTTCGTCCCTTGCCGTGATCCTGAAGCTTACCCTTTTTCCGTCGATTCCTGTGATTTCGGCTTCGGCTTCGACTTTTGCTCCTGGTTTGCAGGCTCTTGTGTGCCTTGCGCTTATTTCGATTCCTACGCTGTCGTGGCCATGGCTTTTAAGCAGGTTGAAAGCGGCGGATTCCATAAGGCCAATCATGGCAGGGGTCGCATAGACCATAAGGCCTCCCGATGCGTGGTGCAGGGCGGTGTCGTTTTCCCCGACGACGCTTCTGACAATTTTCTTTTCTCCCTGTTCCATTATTTCCTGATTTTTGCGGCGAATTCTTTTGCCATTGCCTTGAATCCTTCCATCTTTTCATCGGTGGCCGCGCCGAGCAGCTGTACGGCTTCTCCTGTCATGGCCATCTTTTCGTTTTCGGCGAATGCCATCAGGGCTTTTGCTCCTGCCCCGTTCCATGTTGAAGAACCGAATATGGCGAATGTCTTGCCTTTAGGCTGCGATACGCTTATTTCGTGGCACAGCAGGTGCATCATCGGGTGCATGTCGCCGTTGTAGGCGCATGTTCCGAGTATCAGGCCGTTGTACCTCCATATTTCGCTCAATATGTAAGAGACGTGGGTCTTGGACACGTCGAAGACACGTATGTTCCTTATTCCTTCTTCGGCGAGCAGCCTTGCGAGAGTATCCGCCATTTTTTCAGTATTTCCGTACATCGAGGCGTATGCGATGACCACGCCTTCTTCAGCTTCCTGCCTGCTCCATTTGTCGTACAGCCCGAGCACTTTCGCCGGGTCGGTTCTCCATACCGGGCCGTGGGAAGGGCATATGCATTTGACGCTTATGCCTGCAAGTTTGGCGAAAGCCTTCTGTACCATGTTGCTGTATTTGCCGACGATGTTGGAGTAGTACCTTCTCATTTCGTCTTCGTAGTACCTGTCGAAATTGATTTCGTCATCGAAAATGCCGCCGTCGAGAGTGCCGAAGCTTCCGAACGCGTCGCATGAGAAGAGTATCTGTTCGGTAGTGTCGTAGGTGACCATGGTTTCAGGCCAATGCACCCACGGTACCATGACGAAGGCAAGCTTGTGGTGCCCGAGGTCGAGAATGTCTCCTTCCTTTATTTCCATGAACCTTTCCCTTGGCAGTTTGTAATAGGCATCGAGCATTACGAATGTCTTGCTGTTGGCTACCACTGTGACGGCAGGGAAATTCTTCAATATTTCGCCTATCATGCTTGCGTGGTCGGGTTCCATGTGGTTCACGACAAGGTAATCGAGGCTCTTTCCGTCGAGTATGGAGTTTATTTCGTCTATATAATCATCTTTCGAACCGAATTCGAGAGTGTCTATCAATGCTGTTTTTCCGTCGTTTATCAAGTATGAATTGTATGCCACTCCCGCCGGAAGGGGCCAGTTGTTTTCAAACAGGTGCTTTTTCCTGTCGTTTGTTCCTACGTAGAAAATACGCTCTGAAATCTTAACTCTGTTCATGACTGTTGATTATTTTATAAAATTCTTCTTCGCTTATCGGCTTTATTCCTAATTTGCGGGCCTTGACTATTTTTGCCGGGCCGCATTTCTCTCCTGTCACGAAATAGTCCGTTTTGGAGCTCAGCCCGCTCTGGTTCTTTCCGCCGTTGTCTTCTATCAGCTGTTTCATTTCATCGCGTGAAATGGAGAAATTGCCTGATATTACAATGTTTTTGCCGCTCAAGGCCCCTGTTTTCGGCTGCTCTTGGGAAACTGCAAAATTTAAGCCGAAGGAACGCAGTTCCTGTATAATTTTTAAATTTTCTAAATTATGGAAATAGTCCAGTATGCTGTCGGCCATTATTTCTCCTATTTCTTCTGTGGCAAGAAGTTCTTCCCTCGTTGCAGAAGAAAGGGCGTCTATGTTTCCGAATTCCTTTGCGAGCAGTTTGGCCGTCGTTTCTCCTATGTGGCGTATGCCGAGGGCGAACAGCACGCATCTGAACGGCCTTTTTTTGGATGCTTCCACGCTTTCGAGAAAGTTGGATGCCGATTTTTCTTTCCATGAGTCGAGGGTGAGCAGTTGCTCCGGCCCGAGCTTGTAGAGGTCTGAGAGCTTTCTTATGTAGCCTTTGTCGTAAAGCTGCGCTATGGTGGCTTCTCCTGCATTTATGTTCATCGCTTTCCTGCTTGCGAAGTGTTCGAACGCCGCCTTTATCTGTGTCGGGCATCCGTTCCTGTTCGGGCAGAAATGCTTCGCTTCCCCTTCGTTCCTTTCGAGCCTTGCGCCGCAGTCGGGGCAGAATTCAGGGAATTCGGGGATTCCCGCTCCTTCCTGCCGCATGGAAAGCTCGACGGCTGTTATCTTGGGAATGATTTCCCCTCCTTTCTCTACATAGACATAGTCCCCGTCGTGTATGTCGAGTTCCCTGATGCAGTCGTAATTGTGAAGGGAGGCCCTTTTGACTGTCGTTCCGGAAAGCAGTACCGGTTCGAGGTTCGCGACAGGGGTTATCGCTCCTGTCCTTCCGACCTGGTAGTCGATGGACAGGAGCCTGGTAAGGGCGCGTTCCGCCTGGAATTTGTATGCCGTGGCCCATCTCGGGGACTTTGCCGTGAACCCCAATGCCTTCTGCGCTTGCAGTTCGTTTACTTTTATGACTATTCCGTCAGTGGCATAGTCGAGTTCCGATCTTTTCTTGTCCCATTCCCCGATATATTCCATTACCTGGTCTATGTTGCTGCACAGCCTTATGTGTTTCGAGACGGGAAGCCCGCATTTTCTTATGAGTTCCATGTTCTCAAGATGCGTGGCGCATATTTCGTTTTCAGACGCGATCTGGTAAAGCGTTATCGCAAGCCCTCTTTCCTTTACTATTTCAGGGTCTTGCAGCTTCAGCGAGCCTGACGCCGCGTTCCTCGGGTTGGCAAAAGGAGGTTCGTCCTCGATTTCCTTTTCCTTGTTCAGGGCGTCGAAGGCGGGATAGGGCATGTATACTTCGCCGCGTATTTCAAGGTATCTCCTTTCAGGATGCCTGTCGAGTTCGAGGCCTTCCGAAATATTTTCTTTTATGCCGCTGATCATCCTCACGTTTTCTATTACATCGTCTCCTACTTCGCCGTCCCCCCTTGTCACGGCATGGGTCAGAATCCCGTCCTCGTAAGTAAGCGACATCGCGGTCCCGTCGAATTTGAGTTCGCAAACGTATGTGCACGGCATCCCTTCCACGGCCTTTTTTATCCTCGCGTCGAAAGCGTACAGTTCTTCCATGTTATAGGTGTTCGCAAGGGAGAACATTCCGAACCTGTGCCTTTTCCTTGAGAAGAATCCCTTTTGCCTGTCCGTGTCGCTGCCTACTTTCTGCGTGGGAGAGTCCTCGGACAGGAATTCGGGATATTCCGATTCGAGCTTTTGCAGCTCTTTCATCTTTTTGTCGAATTCGAAGTCAGTGATTTCAGGAGAGTTCAGCACGTAATAATTGTAATTATGCCGTTTCAGTTCTTCTGAAAGTTCTGATATTCTTTGTTTTGCTTGTTCTTTCGGATCTTGCATGGCAGGTGTCGCGCTTTTGATTATTCTGCAAACTTACGGATTTTTGGCCATAAATAGCAAGGTATTTGCATAGGGACACAGCGTTTGTTGCAAATGAAGTTTAAATCATACGATATATGCGTAAGTCAATTTTGATTTTGGCAGGCGGCGGTCCTGCTCCCGGAATCAATGCGGTCGTGGCCAGCATTGCGAAAACTTTCATGGCCAAGGGTTTCAGGGTCCTCGGGCTTCATGGCGGCTATAAAGGCCTGTTTTCCATGGATCCTGATTACATGCAGTTCGATTTCAGGCTCGCGGATTCCATTTTTGACAGGGGCGGCTCTTTTTTGAGGATGAGCAGGTACAAACCGACCGAAACGGATTACAGGGAGAATTTCAATTTGCGTTTCTTCAAGGATCATGACATAAAGCTGCTCGTCACTATCGGCGGAGACGATACGGCTTCTACTGCCAACGCTATCGAGAAATTCCTCGAAGCGAATAAATACAGGATAAGCAGCATACATGTGCCGAAGACTATAGACAACGACCTGCCGCTGCCTGAGAACGCTCCTACGTTCGGCTTTTATTCAGCTGCGGCAAGCGGCACGACAATCGCTTCTACGGTTTACGAGGACGCGAAGAGCAGCGGTTCGTGGTTCATAGTTTCGGCGATGGGAAGGTCAGCCGGATACCTTGCGCTCGAAATAGGCGGGGCCTGCCATTACCCGATGATCATTATTCCGGAAATGTTCAACAGGACGGAAATAACATTGGACAAGATATTGAACCTCGGAATATCTTCCATATTGAAAAGAAAGGCGATGGGCATAGATTACGGCGCGATAATGGTATCCGAAGGCGTATTCCACAAGCTTGGAGACAAAGAGCTGATAGATACCGGAATAACGTTCACTTACGACGATCACGGGCATCCTGAGCTCGGGAAAATATCGAAGGCCCAGATGTTCAACGACCTTCTTGACGCCAAACTTGAAAAGCTCGGGCTGAAAGTGAAGTCCCGCCCGGTGGAAATAGGTTACGAAGTGCGTTGCAGCGATCCGATAGCTTTCGACCTGATGTACTGCTCGCAGCTCGGGATGGGAGTCTACCAGCTATATACGGAAGGCCATACCGGGTGCATGGTTTTCGTGGATGAAAGGGGATACGTCACTCCTTTGTTCCTGAAAGGCATCCAGGATCCGGCGACAGGAAAGATCCTGCCGAGGGCCGTGGATATTACGACCGACCGGTCAAGGGCGATTTTCGATCATCTGATGAATTACGTGACGGAAGACGACTATGATTCCGTCCGCGCGTGGGTCGAGAATCCGGCTGAATATGATTTTCGTAAAATATTGAACTGGTAATACAGGCTTTTATGGTTGTCCTCAAAAATGCCCATTGGATATGCGGCAAGGCAGGCAAATCCGCGTGCCAGGACGTAGTGCCTTGCGGCGTTTTGCGCGGCAGGCATTTTGCGGCGAAGCCGTCCGAGGCAGGACGACAAGATTGGAAAAGATTATGAATGGAAAGGTAAAAGGTTATATTGACGGAGCGGTTTCTTCCATTACCTACGGCATGATTCCTCTTTTTACGATTCCTTTGATGAGGGAAGGGATGAGGACGGAGTCGATACTGTTCTACAGGTTTTTCATAGCGACCGCTATCATAGGATTCGTGATGATTTACAGGAAGGAACGCATGATTCCTTCGCTGAAGGAGCTTCCGGCGATCGCATTGCTCGGGCTTCTGTATACCGGCTCTTCCATATTTCTCATATGGAGTTACAAATACCTTGCGGGAGGGGTGGCGACGACGATCATGTTCATGTACCCCGTGTTCGTGGCCATAATGATGAGGGTGGTTTACAAGGAGAAGCTCTCTGCGATGACCCTGTTCGCGATAGCCATAGCGATCATGGGCGTTTACCTTTTATATAAGGGGGACGGAACGGATACCCTGAATCTTACCGGAGTGGTATTCGCCTTGCTTTCGGGCATATGCTACGGCTCGTATATGATAGTTGTCAACAAAAACAAGTCGGCCGCGTCTTTTTCGGGCCTGCGGCTTACTTTTTACGCCTGCCTTGTCACGGCCCTTGCAGGGGCGGTGATCGATGCCTCGGCATACGGAGGCATACAGCTTATCGGGTCGTGGGGGGCTTTTGCAAATACGATGCTTCTGGCAGTGCTGTCTACCGTCTTTTCATGCCTGACTCTCGCTTCTGCGGTAAGGAGCATAGGCTCTACGATTACTTCGGTGCTCGGGGCGTTCGAACCGTTGAGCGCGGTGGTCTGCGGAATACTGTTCCTCGGCGAGCCGTTCACATCTTCGCTCGCGGTAGGGATTTTCATGATAATAGCTTCCGTGATGATCATAATCATGGAAAAAGCCAAAGGGAAGATCATAGCTTCGCTGCGCGGAACGGCAAGGCCGCGCAAGGACGAATGACACATGGCCGGAAATTCCTATATTCGCATAAAATAATATTACATTATACGACATGAGAAAAATTTTAATGGGAACCCTCGCTTTGTTTGCGGCTGGACAGCTTTACGGCCAGCCAGGGATACTTGAAACAAGGAAGGCGTCCGATGGCGGGCGGCTTCTTACGATGGAAGAAACCATACTTTCTCCGGATTTGAAGCCTGAGAACAGGGAATACGTATGGCTTCCGGAAAAGTCATATTATTCGTTCGTGGATGACAATGTCCTCAAATGCGGCAACGCGAAGACCAATGCATACGAGGACGTGCTTTCCCTCGAAGAACTGAATTCGATAGCCTCGTCCTCTTTCAGCAGTTTCCCCGCCTATTCGTGGCGCGGAACGGGGAACATACTCGTTGCGGACGGGAACAGATTCATTAATATAGACCTTGAAGGGAAAAGGCAGGAATATTCTTTCGAGCTTCCTGAAAACGCTTCCAATGTCGCTCCGTCTCCGGCAGGGGACATGTTCGCGTTTACGGATGGCAATAACCTGTATCTTAGCGATATTGACGGAAACGTGACTGCCGTGACTGCCGACAGCGACAGGAATATCGTCAACGGCCAGTTTGTCAGCAGGCACGAATTCAGCACCCTTTCCGGAATATTCTGGTCCGGAGACGGCAAAAAGCTGGCTTTTTACAGGAAGGACGAGTCTAATGTCGGGGAGTTTCCTCTGCTCGACATAAATACCAGGACCGGCAGCCTGATGCTCATAAAGTACCCGATGGCCGGAATGCCTTCCGAGCATGTATCTCTCGGAATATACGATCTTGCTTCCGGGAAGACGGTGTTCATCGCTGCGGACGATTTCGGAAAGGAGCAGTACCTTACGAATCCCGCATGGACTCCGGACGGGGGGCTTTTGCTCGTGCAGGTGCTTGACAGGGCGCAGAAGCACATGAGACTCAATGCCTATGACACATCGACCGGGGAATTCGTCAGGACATTGCTCGAAGAAGAGAACCCGTGCTATGTCGAGCCTCTCGATCCTGTGGTTTTCCTCAAGTCGGATCCGGGCAAATTCATATACAGGACCGACAACAGGGACGGCTACCGCAACCTGTACATTTGCAGCATCAAGGACGGCAAGATCGAAAGGTTCACCGATGTAGACGCGGATGTGGCGTATGTCGGGCAGGACAGCAAGCACATATATTATACTTCGGCTGAAATTTCCCCTGTGGAAAACCATTTGTTCAGGAAAGGCATAAGAGGCGGCAAGCCGAGGCAGCTTACGATGCCTGCCGGATGGCATGACGTGAAATTGAGCGCGGACGGCAAATATTTCATCGATTCGTACAGCAGCATCAATGTTCCAAGGGTGATAAACATTACGTCTACCGACCTGAATGCTTCGTCCCCTATGCTTTTGTCGGAAGATCCTTCCGAAGGTTACGCTTTCGCTGAAATAGATTTCGGCACTGTGAAAAGCGCGGACGGCAAATACGACAATTATTACCGTCTTATAAAACCTCTCGGTTTCGATTCGACGAAGAAATATCCTCTCGTGGTCTATGTCTATGGCGGGCCTCATTCGCAATTGGTCAAGAATACATGGCTTGCGGAACTCAGGATGTGGGAAATGTACATGGCGCAGAGGGGGTATATCGTTTACGTGCAGGATAACAGAGGAACCCTCAATCGGGGGGCGGCTTTTGAAAAAGCCATATACGGCCAGTGCGGCCAGGCGGAGATGGCAGACCAGATGGAGGGCGTGAAGATGCTCATGTCCCTTCCTTATGTCGATACCGAAAGGATCGGCGTGCATGGATGGAGTTACGGAGGTTTCATGACAATCTCCCTCATCACGAATTATCCTGAAATATTCAAGGTGGCCGTGGCAGGAGGCCCTGTCATCGACTGGAAATGGTACGAGGTCATGTACGGCGAGAGGTATATGGGCAGTCCTGACGAGAATGCGGCAGGCTACGAGAAAGTAAGCCTTCTTCCAAGGGCAAAGGACTTGAAAGGCAAGCTCCTCATTTGCCAGGGGGCCGTGGACGACGTGGTGGTATGGCAGCACAGCCTTAATTTCATACGCGAGTGCATCGTGAACAATGTGCAGGTCGATTATTTCCCGTATCCGTGCGCTCAGCATAACGTAATGGGAAAGGACCGCGTGCACCTTATGGACAAGGTGACGATGTATTTCGACGATTATCTTAAAACCCGTCATGGAGAAAAGGAATAATGGAGGACCTGAAAGAACTTAAAAAAGGACTGAGAAGGAAAGTGGCGTCGTTGAAGAAGATGATGACGGAAGAAGAGAAGCTCAGGTCTTCGGATGCCATAATGTCATCGGTCGAGAGGATTCCTGAATTCATGGCCGCAAGCACGGTGCTTTTGTACTATGCCTTGCCGGACGAGGTGAGGACCGAAAAATTCATAAGGAAATGGCACGGCAAAAAGACCATAGCGTTGCCTGTGGTTTCTGGTGACGACTTGGTCCTGAAAAAATACGATCCTGATTTCGTGAAGCCCGGATACATGGGCATTCCGGAACCTACGGAACAAGCTGCGGACATTCCGGCGGAAGCCATAGGGTTTGCCGTCATTCCGGGGGTGGCTTTTGATCGCGGCTCGAACAGGCTCGGTCGCGGAAAAGGCTTTTACGACAGGCTGATACCGTCTCTTCGCTGCATGAAGGCGGGCGTGGCTTACGATTGCCAGATTGTGGATTCCGTCCCCGTGGAACAATTCGACAAGCCTCTTGACGGCGTGGTGTGGGAGACGGGGAATTCGTTCGGACTTTGACCGCAATTTATGGGCGGATGATCTTGTAAGGCGGGAGCTTGCAGTGAACGACATGCAGGTTCCCGCCTTTTTCCATGTGCCTGCATGACGGCCGCCCCGCGTAAAAAATTTGAATCTTCGTTAATTTTGCACGAAATATGCAAGCTGGTATTTGCTCCGCTTCGGGGCGCGTGTTATCAAGGATTATGGAAAATAAAATAATGAAAGACAATATGCTCAGGATTGGCCTCGATGTCGGTTCCACTACCGCGAAAATCGCAGTCGTGGACAGTGACGGCAATATGGTGTACGGACGGTACAAAAGGCATAACGCCGACATAAGGGGAACGGTGCTGGATTTTTTCAACGATATCAGCGAAAGATTCGCCGGATCGGGTGTCTGTGTCAAGATTACCGGCTCTGCCGGCATGGGCGTAAGCGAGCGGTACGGTTTTCCGTTCATTCAGGAAGTGCTTGCCCTGAACGATTATTCAAGGAAGAAATGCGCAGGGCTGAAGACCATAATAGACATAGGGGGTGAGGACGCTAAAATCATTTTCATAAACGGGGATACTATTCCTGACATGCGCATGAACGGGAACTGCGCCGGCGGCACAGGAGCTTTCATAGACCAGATGTCCGTTATCCTCGGCATGTCCATAGAAGAAATGGACGCGGCTGCCGCTTCTTCCACGAGAATCTATCCTATCGCTTCGCGTTGCGGGGTGTTTTCCAAGACGGATATACAGAACCTTGTCGCCAAGAACGCCGACAGGGGAGACATATGCGCTTCCATATTCCATGCCATAGCCGTGCAGGTAGTTGCCTCCTTGTCGAGAGGCCGCTCGATAGAACCCAAGGTGCTGTTTTGCGGCGGGCCTCTCGCGTTCATAAAATCATTGAGGCAGGCGTTCAAGAAATATCTCGGCCTCGGGGACGGCGACATAGAGGAAGCATCTGACGCCAACATGCTGACCGCTTTCGGCTGCGCATTGTCGATAAAACCGGAAACAGGGGCATTGTGCGAGGCATCGCGGCTTCCGGAGATGCTTGACGTCAAAGGTCATGAGCATGTTTCTGCCGCAGTGCCGGCCTTGAAGCCGATATTTTCGGGCAGGGAAGAACTCGAATCCTGGCGCATGAGAAAATCGCAGGCCGGCGATCTCAGGGGCGAACTGAAAAACGAGGACATACTGTTTCTCGGCATAGATTCAGGCAGCACTACGACGAAAATCGTATTCTCTGACTGCGAAGGGAAAATAGTCTTTTCGCATTATTCCAAGAATATGGGCAATCCGGTCGGAGCCGTGCGGAAAGGGTTGGGAGAATTTCTGGATGCCGTCAAGGAAAAAGGCTTCAAATACCATATCATCTCAGGATGCTCCACAGGCTACGGAGAAGACCTTGTAAAGGCGGCCTTCGGGCTTAACCTTTCCATGGTTGAGACCATGGCCCATTATACGGCGGCAAAGAAAATATGCCCGGATGTGGACTTCATACTCGACATAGGCGGCCAGGACATGAAAGCCATGTTCATAAAGAACGGCGTGCTCAACAGGATAGAACTCAACGAGGCTTGTTCTTCCGGGTGCGGCTCGTTCATAGAGACATTTGCCAATTCTCTCGGGTTTACGGCATCGGAATTCGCAGAAAAGGCCGTTCTTGCCGGATCCCCATGCGATTTGGGGACAAGGTGCACGGTGTTCATGAATTCGAAGATCAAGCAGGCGATGCGCGAAGGGGCGGACGTCGCGGACATAGCAGCCGGGCTCGCTTATTCGGTCGTCAAGAACTGCTTTTATAAAGTATTGAAAATAAGAGATGACAGCATAGGCTCCAATATAGTCGTCCAAGGCGGGACCATGCGCAACGACGCCGTGGTGAAGGCTTTGGAAAACATCGTGGGCCACGAGGTGTTCCGCAACAGCATGCCGGAGCTTATGGGAGCTTACGGGTGCGCGTTGTATGCGTTGGAACAGTACAGGAACGGCGTATGCGCTGAAAACGGGATAGACATAGAGAAGGAGATTTCGTTCAGGCTGTCCCATACATCATGCAAGGGGTGCGAGAACAATTGCTATATAGACGTGTACGATTTCGAAAACGGGAGCAAGTACTATTCCGGGAACAAATGCGAGAAGATATTCACGTTCAGAAGCAAGGGTTTCAAGGGAGACGACATATATTCCTACAGGAGGAAAAGGGTTTTCGAAGCTCCGGAAGTCCCTTCGGCAGCATTGGCTCTCGGAGTGCCGCGCGTGCTCAACCTTTTCGAAGATTACCCGTTCTGGGCATCGCTGTTCGCTTCGTTCGATATAAGGCTCGTTCCGAGCGACGCTTCCGTGTACTCTTCTTACGAGCGGCATTTGAGGGAAGTGATGAGCGACAACATATGTTTTCCAGCCAAGCTCGTGCATTCCCATATACATAATCTTGAAGGCAAGGGCGTAGACAGGATATTCTTCCCGTATGTCATCTACGAAAGCAAGCAAGACAGGTCGGAAGCCAATTCCTATAATTGCCCTATAGTGTCGGGATACAATACGATAATCAGGAACATAAGAAACGACAGCGGGATTCCTTTCGACAATCCGGTCTTTACGTTGAAAGACAGGAAGCTTACGGTGAAAAACGCCTTGAAATACCTTTCAGAGCTGCATGAGTGGGCGGAAGCTGCCGGAAAACGGTTTGTAAGGCCGGACAGGAAAAACGTGGCCGAGGCCGTTGAAAAGGCTTTCATGGCCCTTGACCGTTTCCATGCTGACATGCAGGCCAAGAACAGGGAATATTTCGACAAGGCGAAGTCGGAAGGGCGGCTTGTGATACTGCTTGCAGGAAGGCCTTATCATACTGATTCCCTTATACAGCATAAGCTCAGCGATATAATATCCGATTTGGGCGCTACTGTGATAAACGAGGAGATACTCAGCGAGAAGGACGATTTCGACATGCGCGATACTTTCATCCTGTCGCAATGGAACTATATAAACAAGATAATCAAGGCTGCCAAATGGACAGGGCTTCAGGGAAATGACGTGAATTACGTGCAGATGACTTCTTTCGGATGCGGTCCGGACGCGTTCCTTTTGGACGAGGTAAGCCATATGCTCGAACGTTACGGAAAGCCTGCCACTATAGTGAAGATAGACGACATAAACAATGTCGGCTCAATGAAGCTGAGAATCCGCAGCCTTATCGAAAGCCTTAAGTACCGTGCCGGTATGGCTCCGCAGGTTGCGCCTTTCGTTTCCACGAAAAGGTTTGAAAAGGAGGACAAGAAAAACAGGAAGCTGCTTGCTCCTTTCTTTACGGAATACCTGTCTCCTTTTCTGCCCGAGCTGTTCGCCATAAGCGGGTACGATCTTGTGGCCTTGCCTATGAGCGACAGGGAATCTGCTGATTACGGGTTGAAATATGCCAATAACGAGGTCTGCTATCCGGCTACCCTCATAGTGGGAGACATGATAAAGGCCCTTAAGTCCGGCAAATACGATCCGAAAGAATGCGCGGCCGGCATTACGCAGACCGGAGGGCAGTGCAGGGCGTCGAATTATTTTCCCATAATCAAGAAGGCTTTGGTAGATGCGGGATTCGCCGATGTCCCGGTAGTCTCGGTAAGCTTCGGGTCCGCCATCTCCAACGACCAGCCAGGTTTCGGGATAGACTGGGTCAAGACCATCCCGGTGGTGGCGAATGCGGTAATCTTCGGCGATAACCTTTCCGCCCTTTATCATGCTGCGATAGTCAGGGCGGAAGACAAGCGGAAAGTAAGGGATTTGCGGCAGAAGTACATAGACAGGGCCAAGTCCCTTATATCCAAAAGGGACAATAGGGGATTCATGGACCTTATGCGCGGCGCGGTCGACGATTTCAATGCGGTGCTTCCTGAAAGGGACATAGAATGCGACAAGGTCGGCATAGTCGGGGAAATATATCTGAAATTCCATCCTTTTGCCAACAAGCATACTGCGGACTGGTTGATCGACAGGGGGTTCGAGGTCATACCTCCTAAGCTGCTCACGTTTTTCATACAGGTGTTCGTGAACATGGACACCAAGAAGAAAAACAATACGGACAGGATTCCGCTGCCGGCTCCGGTTATTAAATTGCTGTATTCGGTCATAAGGCACAAGGTCGATGCCTATGATGAGGTAATGAAGAAATTCCGTTATTATTACCCGTCGGAGGATGTTTTCGCCCTGGCCGAGGATGTGAAGGATCTGTTGCCTTTGTCAGCGCAGTTCGGGGAAGGGTGGCTGCTGCCTGCGGAAATAGTATCTTTCGCCAAGCAGGGAGTCAAGGCGGTGCTTTCGTTGCAGCCTTTCGGTTGCATAGCCAACCATATCATATCCAAAGGACTGGAAAACAAGATAAAGCAAAAATATCCGGGCATGAATATACTGTCGATAGATTTCGATTCGGGCGTGAGCGAGGTTAATATAGTCAACAGGCTCAGGCTTCTTCTCGGTATTTTCGACAGGGACGAGAACCATGCCGCTGCCACGGCTATTTGAAGTTGAAATAGTAGTTCATCAGGAAATTCCATACAGTAACCGCTCCGATCGCGCATAATTTCGAGAAGTAGAAATTGATTTTCAGCTTGTCGTTAAGCAGATATATGATGGAATTGTTGATTATCAGTCCTATCGCCGATATTCCTAGGAATTTGAAATATTGGGTGGTTATGTGCGGGTCTGTGCTTGCGAATGTCCATATCCTGTTAAGGATGTAATTCGAAGTTGCGGCGCATATGAATCCCAAGGAATTCGCGATGTATTTGTTTATCCTCGCCTTTTCCTTTAGCAGGTATGTGACGGAGAAATCGACGATTACTCCGGAACCTCCGACGACACAGAATTTTATGAATTTTTCTATGATGGTTATGTCTGAAAAAATATCCTTCATATGTTTTCTATGGAGTTCTCCTGAGGCCGGTTTTTACGGCATGCAATAATCATGCTTTCTTTTTCGGTACGCACCGCGAATATCCTTATGTCGCCTCCTTCCTGCATTTTGAGCTTTTTGCGGAGGCTTTCGCTGCTGTCGTAATAGTTCCTGCATGCTATTTCCGCCGCCTTGTATTTTTCCGACAGCTCGCGCATGCTTTTTTTGTCATTTCCGTATATGCCGCATATTTCATAGGCTTTTCCAGGGAATCCTTCCGCCTTTTTCTCCGACAGGTACAGATGTACATTCGGGGCCATTTTCTCAAGTCCGTAATCGTCCGCGACGCATTTGAAGGCTCCGGCCTTGATTATGCATTTGTACGGTTCGTGAAGGTAAATGCGCCGTTCCATTTGTCCGTTATTTCCGTTCCTGCGCCTTAGCGCGGCCATTTCGGAAATCAGGGCGGATATTTCCCCTCTTCCTGCATGCGCTGAATTTTCCTTTCTGAAGCTGAATGAATAGGCGGCAGGCTCGTCTTCGTCAGAGTTTATGTTGACTGCGTGAACTGGCACGTCTTCGGGTGCGGCATTGCAGTTTTTTGCAAGTTCGAATATCAGTTCCTTGCATTCGTTCTTTACGGAAAGCACATGCACTGAAGATACGTTCCCCAATTTCCTGATGGAGTCCTTTATGTCGATCATGGGTGAAAGCTTCAGCAGGATCCTGTCGCATATGCCGAATATATGGGGCTTCAGCCCTATCACGTCCGGAGCGCAGTCTTCTATGCCGTAAACCCTGTTCGCGCCGGAATCCCTTCTTGCGGGATCGACGTAGACGGTATCGTATGCCTTTCCGATCAGGGCTATGGTCTCCGGGCAGATGGTTTCATGGCGGACATCTATGTTTTCCGCCCCGAGGCATGCGAAATTCCATTCCGCGCACTCGGCCAGCTCCGCGTTGCGTTCATAGTAGTCCATATGCCCTGCTTTCAGGGATATGAAATACGCGTCTGCCCCGAGGCCGCCTGTGAAATCGGCCCATGACTGTTTCTCCCCGGCAAAGACGCGGGCTTTGTATTTTGCCGTGATTTCAGAGCTGCTTTGCTCGACGGAAACAGGGTTCTGGTAGAGCAGGTTTTTGCAGGCATGCCAGGACGGTATCTTGAACTTTATTTTTTTCAATGCGTCCAAGGTGGACGCGGCGAGCCTGATATCGGCTTCGTTGTTTTTGCCGGCTTGGGAAAAAAGCAGGGCTGTCCCGTCCTTTTCAGGGTCGGAATATGCCAGTTGCGCCGTTTTCCTTAATAGTTCTTTTTTTGCCTGGTCCATGTCTGTGTTCTGTGATGGCTGCCCGTTGCGCTTAGCTGAATATGTAGGTTACTTCAGGTTCTTCGTTTTTTCCCGCCGAAGATGAGTCTTTCCCTTGCCGTATGCTGTCCTGTGTTGCCATGGCTGTTCCTTTTCTTTGCGGCAGGATAGCGGAACTGTCTGCCGATTTTTGATATCCTTGCCGTAGGGAATCCGTTGCAATGCCATGGGCACTGTCTGCTCCTGTCGTGTCTTTTGCATGCGGCATGTTGCTGCCGGCTGCCGCCTTCATGCCTGACGGTTCTGCGGAAACGCTGTCCATGCCGTCCGATGGCATGCTGCCGGAAGGACGAACGCCTGCACTGTCCGTTCGGAATGCCTTGCTGCCTGCATGGATTGCCGCTATGCTGTCCATGCCGCGTTTTGTGCTGCTGTCCTCGCATGTCAATGAATCTGTGCCGCGAACATACGGGCTGATTGCGCGGGGCGGGAGCACGCTGTCGGCTCTTTGCCCGCGTGCCGTATCGTCGCCGATGGCGTATACGTCCGGATTTTTAAGGTTGTCCGGCCCTCCTGTTCCTCCTGTTGCGCCGCGATGCCTGTCCGGTACCGAAACAAGTTCTTTTTCAGGCATAGTGACAAGGTTCTTGAAGCGGTAGACAGTATAGTACATCACCGGTTTCCCGTTTCTTGTTATATCGATGCGGCCTGCCTGTTCCACCGTTTCGAAATATTTGAGCCCGAACTTGAACCCTTTGGTGGAATATCTCGAAGATTCGATGAAATAAGCATTGTCGCCCGGCTTTATTCCGCCCCTGTCTTCAGTAATCCATGCGTATTTATGGGTTTGTCCTATGGGTCCTATTGTTTTGAGGTCCATTTTGTTAGGCCATGCGACATAGTAGTCCTGATGCGCGGCTTCGTACCACTTGTCGGCTACTATGTATGCCGTTTCAGGCATTTTCCCCGTTATTATGTCATTGTACCGCAGCTCGGTGAACCTGTCATGCAGCTGATCCCATCCGTACATGTCAAGAGTGACGTCGTTTTTCCCTGTCACGTTTTCTTTTTCTCCGAACCTTACAAAAGGGTCGAATATCCCGAGATTTATCTGCAATATGCCTATGGCAATGACAAGGACTGCAAGCAGGTTTGAATAAAGGGCGTATCTGTTTATATGCGTGCTGTTCCCTTTATTGTCACTTTCCGACATCCATGCCGCCGTGATTATGATGAGGGCGTAATATGCGGGTGCGCTCCAGTGCGGAAGCGTGGGCTTGAAAAGGGATACGGCAAGGAATGTCGCAATAAGGGGCAGGGACATCGACAATAGGAATCCCATCCTGCGCATATCGAGGTACTTGTTCTTCTTGTACGCTATCAGCGCAAAGATTATGAGTATGAAATTGACAGGATTGTTATAGAACACGTTTCCGAAAATCTCCCTTCCGAGCCAGATCGGGTTCAGTCCTGTGAAATGCGATACCCTGTCGCCGTGGAATGTGAAGCTGATGAAATCGTTATTTATGTTCCAGACAAGGATCGGGAGCATTATCAATGCCGAGATAGCAGCTGAAATATACAGGAACGGGTTGAGCAGTACCTTTCTGTTGAACAGGAGGATGTATATGCCTGCACCGGCCCACAGGTACAGAGAAGTGTATTTTGAAAGGGTCGCAAGGCCTATGCACAATCCGGCCAGCAGGAATGCGTGGTTGCCGAGATGCCTGACCTCCGATTCGTCGCAAAAAGGCTCTTCGGGCAGGTCCTCTTCCTTGAATGACAGGTATGGCAGGCTTTTGTCCGTGCCGTCTCCCTGGCATGGTTGCGCCGCCGGTGTCTTTTTCCTGCATGAACTTTTGCTTATCAGCGCATTGTGGAGGAAATAAATCGCGAGCAGGAAAAAACAGCTCTGAGGGGTGTCGGGCATTATGAATGTCCCCACGATTACCGAGCAGTAAATTGACGCGCTGTACAGCAGCGCCGCGTACATTCCGGTGCGCTCGTCTTTGAATGCCCTTCCTATGACGTAGATGAGGAATGTATTTGCCGCGCCTATTATTATCGAGCCGAGCCTTATGAAGAATTCGTCTCCGAGCACGAGGTTCCCGGTCAAGGTCTGTATAAGGAATCCGACCATCGGCGGATGGTCGAAGTGGCTCAAATCCGGAAACATCGCGTAACACCAGTAGTACGATTCGTCGTTTCCGAGTTCTATCATAGCCGCTGCCGCCGCCCTGATGAGGGTGGAAATCCCGATTATTATGAAGACTATCTGTTTTTCGGTAAGGTTCTTGAATGGATTGTTCATCTTTTTGTGTTTTTATGCCGCCATTATATGGAGTCTGCCTGGATGCGATTTTCCCCGGCGCGGCCCTGTTCTTTTTTTATGATCCTGTTTATAAGTATCCTGAATCTTGTATTATACAGGACTGCTGCGAAGAAAAGCCCTAACATGAGGCCCGTCCATACCCCGTATACTCCGAAATCGAGCACGAATCCGAATATGTAGCCCAAAGGGAGGCATACAAGGAAATAAGATATGAAGGACATTATCATCGGCACCTTGACGTCGGCCAGCGCTCTCAGGCTTGCGAGGCTCGACAGTTGCAGCGCGTCGAAAATTTGGTATATGGCGACAAGTATCAGGATGTTTGCAGTTATGGAAACGACTTCCTTGTCAGTAGTGTATATGAATGGAATATAGTTCCTGAAAATCACGAAGAGAAGCCCTGCCGTGCCCATAAGGAGCATGCTCAGGTGCATCGATGCCGTGGCTGCCATTTTGGCGTCCTTGTAATGGCCTCCTCCGTACTGGTGCGACACTCGTATGGTGGTTGCGGCCCCTATGCCTATCGCTATCATGAACGACAGCGTGCTCAGGCTTTGCGCGACCTGGTGGCCTGCGAGAGTAGTGGCCCCGAGCCATCCTACCATTATGGTGCTAAGGCTGAATGCGCATATTTCCGTCAGCGACTGGATCGACAAAGGGAACGACGTGGACAGCAGCTGGCGGATCTGTTTCGCATGGAACGCCGTTTTTGAGAAATATTTCAGGTAATGGCGGTACGGGTAGACTGTCAGCAGCAGGGTTATGAATCCTGCAAGCATCATTATCCTGCTTATCAAAGTCGATATGGCGGCTCCGCTGACTCCCATTGCAGGCATTCCCAACTTCCCGTAAATAAGGACCCAGTTGAGGAATATGTTCAGGACATTGGCCGACAAGGTAAGGTACATCGCGTATTTCGTTATCCCTATGCCTTCTGAAAATTGCCGTATTCCGAAAAACATTATTCCCGGAACTATCGTCCACAGCATTATGTTGTAATATTCTTTTGCAAATCCGAGGACTTCCGGATCCTGTCCCATCATAGGCATGAGAAAGCCTACTCCTGCGAGCGCCGCTGTTACGGCGATGCTCGCTATGAAATCTATAAGAAGCGAATTCTGGAAAAATGTTCCCGCCTGCCTGAAATTCCCTTTCCCGTAGGCCTGCCCTATATGCGGCGTAGAGCCTTGGGAAAAGCCTGTGCAGAATACTATTCCTATGATAAATATGGAGTTTGCAAAGGAAACGCCTGCCAGTTCCTTTGTTCCGAGATGGCCTACCATTATGTTGTCGGCAAGCTGCACGAGCATCTGTCCTGCCTGTGTCAGCATTATCGGGAAGGCCACTGTCAGGTTCCTTCTGTAGAACGGCTTGTATGTCTGGTAAAAATTCATATCGTGTCAGTGCGAATAAGCGGCAAATATACTTAGAAACCTCGGTATAGAAAATGAACTTGTTCGATTTTCTTTACCGAGGTGCTGCCGCATATGTGGCCGCAGGCCAAATATACTTACAATTAGGAAGATTTTCGTATTTTTGTAAACCAAACTCGGGCGCGGGGCGGCAATTCGCCGCCTCTGCTGGCCGGCGGTCCGGAAACAGGGGCTTTTGGCGAACCTTGTTTGCGTGCATAGCATATTGTTAACGGAAAAAATAAAAAGTTTATGGATTATATGAAAGTGGCGGAATCATGGCTTTCCCCTTTTTTCGACAGCGATACGAGGAAGGAAGTTTCGGATATGATGGAGCATGATCCGCAGAAATTAGAGGACGCGTTCTATAAGCGTCTCGAATTCGGTACCGGAGGGCTTCGCGGAATAATGGGAGCCGGCACCAACAGGATGAACAGATACACTGTCGCGATGGCTACGCAGGGTTTTTCCGAATATCTGAAGGAAAATGCCGGAGGGGGCAGGGAAAGGCTGTCAGTCGCCATATCGTATGACAGCCGTAATAACAGCAGGCAGTTCGCGCAGGTGGCCGCTTCGGTTTTTGCCGCGAACGGGATAGACGCGTTCCTGTTCGACGATATGAGGCCTACCCCTGAACTGAGTTTTGCCATACGCTATCTGAAATGCGACGCGGGAGTCATGATTACCGCATCGCATAACCCTAAGGAATACAACGGGTACAAGGCTTTCTGGTCGGACGGCGGCCAGGTCGTTCCTCCTCATGACAAAGGCATAATTTCGAAGGTGGCCATGATTTCTTCTCCGGCGGAGGTGAAGTTCGAAGGAGGAACCGGAAAAATTGCAATTATAGGAAAAGAAGTGGACGAGGCTTATCTGTCTGCCGTTTCGTCGCTGCTTATGTCGCCCGAATCGGTCGCGAGGCATGGCGGGATGAAAATCGTGTATTCCCCGCTTCACGGCACTGGCATAAAGTTAGTTCCGGAGGCTTTGGAAAGAAACGGTTTCAGGAACGTGGCATGCCAAAAGGAACAATCGGTCCCTGACGGCAATTTCCCTACGGTCAAGTCTCCCAATCCGGAAGAGCATTCGGCTTTGGAACTGTCCCTTGAACTTGCCGATGAAACAGGCGCGGACATAGTGCTTGCCACGGATCCGGATGCCGACAGGGTAGGCGTGGCGGTGAGGAATGATGAGGGGAAAATGGTCTTGCTTAACGGGAACCAGACGGCATCGCTGCTGGTATATTACCTGTTGAGCCGGCGCAAGGAGAAAAACATGCTGGATGACAAGTGCTATATCGTAAAGACCATAGTCACTACCGAACTGATCTCGGAAATAGCGCGAGATTTCGGTGTCAGGACCTACGATGTGCTGACAGGTTTCAAATACATAGCGGAAGAAGTCCGAAAGAGGGAAGGCAGGGAAGTGTTCATATGCGGAGGGGAGGAAAGCTATGGCTTCAATACGGGAGAATTCGTGCGCGACAAGGATGCCGTATCGACATGCTGCCTCGTTGCCGAATGCGCGGCGTGGGCTGCCGATTCAGGCACGAGCCTGTACGGGCTTCTTTGCAGGATTTATCAGAAGTACGGATACTATAAGGAGTCTTTGGTGTCCATCGTCAAAAAAGGAAAGGACGGGCTTGAGGAAATAGGCCGCATGATGTCTTCGCTGCGCAAGTCTCCTTTTTCCGAAATATGCGGATTTCCTGTTGCCAAGGTCGTGGATTACAAGGACAGCCTTTCTACGGGCTTGCCGGAGTCCGATGTCTTGCGCTTCTTCTGCTCCAACGGGATGACGGTTTCTGCGAGGCCTTCTGGAACCGAGCCTAAGATCAAGTTCTATTTCGGTGTCAAGGGCAGTTCTTGCGATGACGCGTCTTGCCTGCTTGAAAAGGCGGAAAAGCACGTTTTGGAGAATTTGCCGTAATTGCCGTATGATTCAGGTTTCTTCAAAAAAATAATTTATTTTGATAATAAATATTATATTTGTAAGACATAACTACATCGCTTTAATGAATTAAAATAAACACAAGTATGAAAAGAACTTTCATTACCATTCTGTCGGCCATTGCTGTGATGGCCGGTCTGTCGTCTTGCGAGCCAGCTGAAACTCCTGGCAAGGCAAGGACTTTGGATGCTCCGGCGAACCTTAGATTCGAGGTTCAGGACGATTTGACATTTATCATTTCATGGGATGCCGTTGAGGACGCCGTTTCCTATACTGTTCTGTTCAATAACGAGGAGGAAATCGTGGAAGAGACCACTTTCGTGAAAACAGTAGAAAGGCTTGCCCAATATAATGTAAGGGTGAGAGCCAACGGCGACAACAAAATGCTTTTCGATTCGGACTGGTCTACGATTACTGTAGGGCAGACTCCTGAAATATTGGATGTGCCGCAGCCACGCATAGAATCCAAAGTGGACGGCAATACCGTTACGATTTCATGGGATCCGATAGAACATGCAAGCAGCTACCACTATACATTCACTCCGGCCAATTCCGTTCCTGTCGAAGCCGAGACTTCTGACACGAAAGTCGTTTTCGAGGATCTCGCAGTAGGCCAGTATACGTTTGAAATGTATGCCGTGGC
This sequence comes from uncultured Bacteroidales bacterium, assembly GCA_944322605.1. Lineage (GTDB taxonomy): Bacteria > Bacteroidota > Bacteroidia > Bacteroidales > UBA932 > CALUPD01. The sequence continues at coordinate 44,253 of CALUPD010000020.1, forward strand.
TGAAGACATTTATTACAGGGATTCAAGGTCGAGCGATGCTCTTACGGTAGTGATAATCGACCAAAGATGGATCGGATCATGGGATTTCACCTCCGAAAGGACTCTTGAATTCTCATTGGACGAGGAAGATCCTTCCATAATTTACGACGTGTTCGTCGACGAGCCTTTCAGCGGAACGATAAGGATAGAGGAAGATCCTTCGGGGACAGGGAATCTTTTGGTTTACGGGCTGTCTACAATGTATCCTCGCGCTGCTACGAGGGCTGCGATGGACGATGAATTCAATCTTATGATTTACGGCGGAATCGGCGTTCAGATCGAAGGCGATGATTCCAATGATTCCCGCATGTGGATTCCTTACGCAAGCACTACGGAAGAAGGAGTCAATGCATTCATATCCATGTCCTCCGGTTCGCAGGCTGTAATAGAGCTGACCATGATAGGCGGTCAGGACAATGCCGTGTCTACTCTTGCTTCCGGCACTCTCGGAAACGGCAGTGGATTTACGGTGGAAACTTTGGAAATATTCGGAATAAATTCCAATACAGGACATTATTATCTGCTTTATGAGGAAAGCGCTTATCCGGTAAGGCTTTGGGCCGGCGTAATGCAATTGACCAGGGTTGCCGAATAGTTCTCCTGCCTTATAGGCATATAAAAAAGGCGCGCATTTTTTACATGCGTGCCTTTTTTATTCGCCTGAGGCGTGTCATTGCCTGGACGTGAATTTTATCTTTCCGCCGTCAAGGTCGACATAGATAGGTTTTTCCTTGTCTATTTCTCCTTTGATCAAGGCTGTCGCAAGGGAATTGATGAGCTCTTTCTGCAAAAGCCTCTTGATCGGCCTTGCTCCGTATGCCGGGTCGTATCCGCGTTTTGCAAGCGAGCTTATTGCGGCTTCGCTGAATTCGATGGATATTCCTTTGCTTTTAAGCATCTTTCTCAATTGCGAAATCTGGAGTTCGAGAATCTTCCTGATGTCGTCTTCGGTAAGAGGCTCGAACATTATTATCTCGTCGATCCTGTTTATGAATTCAGGCCTTACTTTGGTTTTCAGTATCTGTATTACCTTTTGCCTGCATTCGTCCATGACCGTTTCCTTGTTGGACTTGTCTACCTTTTCCATGTATTCCTGGATTACGTCGGAACCTATGTTGGAGGTCATTATCAGTATCGTGTTCTTGAAGTTCACGGTACGTCCCTTGTTGTCCGTAAGCCTTCCGTCATCCAGTACCTGAAGGAGTATGTTGAATACGTCCGGATGCGCCTTTTCGATTTCGTCAAGCAGGATTACCGAATACGGTTTCCTTCTTACGGCTTCAGTGAGCTGTCCGCCTTCATCGTATCCGACATATCCCGGAGGCGCGCCGACAAGCCTGCTGACAGAGTGCCTTTCCTGGTATTCGCTCATGTCTATCCTGGTCATCATGTTTTCATCGTTGAACAGGAATTCGGCCAACGCTTTCGCCAGTTCTGTTTTTCCAACTCCCGTTGTTCCGAGGAAAAGGAACGAGCCTATCGGCCTTTTTTCGTTCTGAAGTCCGGCGCGGCTTCTCCTTACAGCGTTGGATACCGCGTTTATGGCTTCGTCCTGGCCTATGACTCTCTGATGAAGGGCTTCTTCCATCCTGACGAGTTTTTCCTTTTCGCTTTCAAGCATTCTCTTCACAGGTATGCCTGTCCATTTTGCAACCACTTCCGCTATGTCTTCAGGAGTGACTGATTCGGTGATAAGAGGGTTCGGGTCGGATTTGAGCTTTTCTTCGATGCCTTTGAGCTTTTCCTGCAACGATCCTATTTTCCCGTACCGTATTTCGGCCACTTTCCCGTAATCTCCGCTCCTTTCCGCCTCTGCGGCCTTGAATTTGAGGGTTTCGATTTCTTTCCTTATTTCCTGCGACTGGTCGAGAAGTTCTTTCTCTTTTTTCCATTTTTCGTTCTTGACCTTGCGTTCGGCGTTCAATGCCTGAAGTTCGCTGTCGATTTCGGACAGTTTCGGCGATTTGCCTTCGCGCTTGATGGCCGCCTTTTCTATTTCGAGCTGCTTGATTTTCCTGTCGAGTTCGTCTATGGCGTCAGGGACGGAATTCATTTCCAGCCTCAGTTTTGCCGCCGCCTCGTCCACGAGGTCGATTGCCTTGTCCGGCAAGTACCTGTTCGTTATGTACCTGTGGGACAATTCGACTGCCGCTATCAGGGAGTCGTCGTCGATTTTTACCTTATGGTGGTTCTCGTACCTTTCTTTAAGGCCTCTTAATATGGAAATAGCTTCGGCAGGAGACGGTTCGTCTACCATTACCATTTGGAACCTTCTTTCGAGGGCCTTGTCCTTTTCGAAGTACTTCTGGTATTCGTCGAGTGTCGTCGAGCCGATCGACCTGAGTTCCCCTCTTGCGAGGGCCGGCTTTAGTATGTTGGCTGCGTCCATCGCCCCGGAGCTTTGGCCTGCTCCGACAAGAGTATGTATTTCATCGATGAACAGTATGATTTCGCCGTTGCTGTCCACTACGCTTTTCACTACCGCCTTGAGACGTTCTTCGAATTCCCCCTGGTATTTTGCGCCTGCGATCAGCGCACCCATGTCGAGAGAGTAGATTTCCTTGTTTTTCAAGTTTTCAGGAACATCTCCGTTTACTATCCTTTGTGCTATGCCTTCGGCGATGGCTGTTTTTCCTACGCCAGGCTCTCCGACGAGGATAGGGTTGTTCTTGGTTCTTCTGCTAAGAATCTGGAGGACCCTCCTTATTTCCTCGTCCCTGCCTATCACCGGGTCCAGCTTTCCTTCGCGCGCCGACTTGTTGAGGTTGATTGCGAACCTCGCAAGCGCGTCATTCTGATTTTGCTGTTGTTCGTTCATATGTTGTTTTCTCCTTTTTTGCTATTGCTTTTAAGTTTATTAAAGCTACTTCAAAGTTTTTGCCATTGCTTGAAGTTCGGCTATAAACGAGGTGAATGTGTCAAAATGGCGATAGGAATTATTATTTTTTTTGAATATTTACGACAATTTGGCATTGATTATTGATTTAAATGGGCTTTGTATGTCAAAATGACATACGGACCGGGCCCGTGCCTTGGAATGTCTCCAAGTTGCGCCTGAGGCGGAGCAAATATGCATTTGCATTGCTCTCGGCTTCTGCGTAATTTGGCCCTGTGGGCCACATATGCTGTCGCGCCTGAGGCAATTGCAAGCAGACTTGCATTGCTCTCGGCTTCTGCGCAATTTGGCCCTGTGGGCCACATATACTGTAGCACCTCGGTAAAGAAAATCAAACAAGTTCATTTTCTTTACTCTCGGTTTCTGCGTATATTTGCTAACCGGACCAAGAGGATAATTTTCATGAAACGCCTCGTCTCGCTTTTGACTTTGCCGAATCATGCGCGCTGTCAAAGGCTGTGTTCCGGAGGAATTCAGGCAGAAAAGAAAAACTGCCGTTGCCTGAGCAAAGAAACAGGTGGAAGTGACGAAAATTTCAAGAAAGAGATATGCATATATCATGACTGAATCCGAAGACAAGACTGTCAAGCCTGACAGAATTATCGTGCACGGAGCAAGAGTGCACAATCTGAAGAACATAGACGTAGAAGTGCCCCTGAACGGAATAACCGGCATAGCCGGTGTGTCAGGGTCAGGGAAATCATCCCTTGCCCTCGGCGTATTGTACGCGGAAGGGTCGAGAAGATACCTGGAATCCCTGTCAACATATACCAGAAGGAGGATGACACAGGCATCAAGGGCTGTCGTGGATGAAGTCCTGTATGTCCCTGCGGCCTTGGCCATGCACCAAAGACCTGGCATCCCTGGCATACGCAGCACCTTCGGCACCGGAACGGAACTGTTGAACAGCCTGAGGCTCATTTATTCCCGGCTGGCAAGCCACCGCTGCCCGAACGGGCATTATCTGGAACCGTCGCTGAACGTGGCGGCAGGGCTGGAACTGGCATGTCCCGAATGCGGAGCGCATTTTTTCGCTCCGTCGGCGGAAGAACTATCGTTCAACAGTCAGGGAGCCTGTCCGAAATGCGACGGCACGGGCACTGTCAGGACCGTGGACGAATCCACCCTGGTCCCTGACGAAAACCTTACCATCGAAGAAGGAGCCGTAGCCCCGTGGAACACGCTGATGTGGTCTCTGATGGTGGATGTTTGCAAGGAAATGGGGGTGCGCACGGACATACCGTTCCGCCAGCTCACGCCGGAAGAACGCGACATCGTATTCCACGGCCCTGCCGAAAAAAAGCACATTTTCTACAAGTCGAAGAATACGAATCAGGCAGGTGAGCTGGACTTCACATATTTCAACGCCACCTACACCGTGGAAAACGCCCTGTCTAAAGTCAAGGATGAAAAGGGTATGAAGCGTGTCGAAAAGTTCCTGAAGACGGAGACCTGCCCTGACTGCGGAGGGTCCAGGCTTTCGGATGCGGCCCGCGCTCCTCTGGTGAGAGGAATATCATTGGCGGAAGCCTGTACAATGACGCTATCCTGCTTGGTGGAATGGGTGAAGGGAATTCCGGACTCGCTTCCTGAAGAAATGCAGGCCATGGCGGAAAACATCTGCGAATCTTTTCTGGATGCATCTCGCAGGCTGCTGGATTTGGGCGTGGGGTATCTGAGCCTCGACCGTGCAGCCTCGACATTGTCCACAGGAGAAAGGCAGAGGATGCAGCTCGCGCGCGCAGTCAGGAACAGGACGACAGGAGTATTGTATGTATTGGACGAACCGTCCATAGGACTTCACCCGGCTAACATTGTCGGTTTGGCCGGAGTGATGAAAGACCTCATAGCTGACGGGAACTCCGTCGTGCTGGTCGACCATGACACGCAGATATTGTCGGAATCCGGACGCATCATAGAGATGGGTCCGGGGGCCGGCTCCAAAGGAGGGAAAGTCATTGCCGAAGGCACTTTGGACGAGATAAAACGGAATCCTGACTCCAAAATAGGCTCTTTCCTCTCGGGAAAGGCCAATGTCCGTGTCCGTCAGGCGGCTGAAGCCAATGAAATTTTCGAAAAAGGGAAAATCCATTTGTCGACGGACAATATTCATACGGTGAAGCCTATAGAGGCGGATATTCCGAAAGGAAAGCTTACGGTGGTCACTGGGGTTTCGGGTTCAGGAAAGACGACTCTCGTGCTGGAAAGCCTGGTTCCGGGTCTGAAAGCTGCGGTTTCCGGGGAAAAACTGCCGGATCATGTGAAAAAAGTCGATGCAGAGGGCATAAGGCATGTGAAGCTTATCGACGCCTCTCCTATAGGCATCAATGTTCGCTCCACGGTGGCGACTTACGCCAATGTCCATGACGAATTGAGAAAAGTATTCGCGAAGACGGAAGATGCCCGCAAGATGGGGTTCAGGGACGGGGACTTTTCCTACAATACCGGACGGCTGCGATGCCAAACCTGCGACGGGACAGGCCAGATAAGCCTGGATGTACAGTTTCTGCCCGATGTGGACATACCATGTCCTGACTGCCGGGGGTCGAGATATTCGAAGACGGCCAGTCTGATACGCCGTGAAAATGCGGCAGGGGAATTCCACTCGTTGCCTGAACTGATGGACATGGATATAAGCGATGCCTTGGCGGCATGTGCAGACCTGAAGACAGTGCGGCAGAGATTGCAGGTGCTTCAGGAACTGGGGCTGGGCTATTTGACTATGGGAGAGCAGACACCCGGCCTTTCGGGAGGAGAGGCCCAGAGGCTTAAGCTGGCCAGCGAGATGGGCCGCGGACAGGAGGATTCGGTCTTCGTTTTCGACGAGCCTACCATAGGTCTGCATCCTTCCGATGTACAGACTCTTCTACAGGTTTTCCAGAAGCTGGTCGACCACGGGGCGACGGTCATCGTCATAGAACATGATTTGGATGTCATAAGAAATGCCGACTATATCATCGACATGGGCCCTGGAGGAGGAGATGAGGGTGGTCGGATAGTTTATGCAGGAACTCCGGACAGGATCGGGAACTGCCTGGAAAGCATAACCGGAAGGTTTGTCGCTGACACCGGCAAGACGAGAGGATAGAAAAAAGGGATTTCCCGTGCACTAAAAAAAGTCATAGCGCAATCAGCTTCATAGCCGAAGAACGGACAGGATGCGATGATGCCATCGGCAATGGCAGATATGCCCCATGGCGGATATGGAATACAATCGCGCATCGCCTTTCATTTCCGACAGCTTGCATTATTCTTCCGAACTCTATCCGTATGCGGGCGAGTTTCCTTATATTTGGCCTGCTGGCCGCATATGCTGTCGCGCCTGAGGCAAAGCAAATAAATTTGCTCTGCTCTCGGCTTCTGCGCAATTCGGCCCTTGTGGGCCGCATATACTGTTGCGCCTCGGCATAGCAAATAAATTTGCTCTGCTCTCGGCTTCTGCGTATATTTGGCCTGCGGCCACATATACGGTAGCACCTCGGTAAAGGAAATCGAACAAGTTCATTTTCTTTACTCTCGGTTTCTGCGTATATTTGTTAATAGTTATGCGGTGCGCTGCATGTTGAGGATGTTCGATATAAATATTGCAGTTATGACACGTGTTTTAAAAGCGGTTTTTTGGCGCAGCAGCGAAAATGAAGCGACCGGCGAGAGAAGTCTTTATAAAGATGAAGTGTCGCTCGAACTCGACGAGGGGGCGGCAGGAAAGAGGGTATTTCAGGATAATGCCGTTGAAGGGTTGTCGGGCATGGCTGTCATAGAAAGCGTTGGCGGGGATGGAGCCGTCGTCTCGTCCGGGTGCGAGAGATTTTGTTTGAGCGTAGGGAAAACGTACCGGACTTCCGTTTATACGGAGGACGGGAATCATTCGTGGTGGTATGAATTCGATATAAGCTTGTAAAAACCATAGACAATGGAAAATCATATGTGGGATACCCTTACCCTTGTCCTCTCGTCTGATCCGGAAAGGATAGGATGTGTCAGGATTCATTATGACCGCGATGAGCTTGTGTCGGGATGCAATATCATGCGCGAAAGGAGTTTCGCGAGAGAGAGGTTTCCGCTGCCGGAGATAGTGGTTGTGTCAAGCACGCCGCTTGAGATAGAGCTGCGTGCGTACTACGAAGGCGAAGAGGATCTCGGCATGGATATAAAATTGCATTTGGACGACGATCCTGAAATGTGGATAAGGATAGGCGACCAGCAGGAAGAAAGGCAGGCGTCTCTCGGACTCAGGCTTGAAGAATTCGGCGATTCTGTAGAAGACGGCGAAGATACGGAAGATGGCGGATATGACGATGACGGACGTTATGACGCGTGGGCCTGAATCGCGGATGACGGCTGTTTCATCGCAGGCCAGGTGAATAATAATGCTTATCTGCGGAAAAACCTGGCCATGCTTCCCGTGGTTTTGTCGGATGGAGAGGCCCTGTCTTTGGACTGTCTCAGAAAATTGGGCACAAACCCGGCTTTACGTGTAAAAAGCTTGCAGCCGCCGGCTGCGCATTGACAAGATAATCATTCGATATTAACGATAAAGATTATGCCTATGAAAAAGATACATGTTCTTTTAATCATTTTGATGGCTGGAGCATTGCAGCTGTCCGCGCAGCCGCGCTACATGGTCAATATCATGAATCCGGTGGAATCCTATGCGTACAAAGCGTATAAATACAACGGCCCCTCATCTCAGCGAATAGCCATGAGCGGAGGCCTGCAATGGTACGGCGGATTCACGATCGGACATAGCGTAGGGCCTTATAAAGCCGGATATGCCGTATTCGACTTGGGAGGCTCTTATGATAAGCTGATGTTCGTTCTTGGCCATCAGGATTATTATGACGGTTCAGGAGGATCCGGAGTCGATACTTCCCCTAAGGTATTTACGGTTCATGTAGACGGGCGCAAGGTCCTCGATAAGGTGATATATGCCTATAGCTTGCCTGAACGCATCACTTTGGATGTCAAAGGGGCGCACGAGGTGAAATTCATTCTTGTGCAGGGGTACGGCCGCATAGGCGTTGCCGAAGCCACCCTTTGGAAATCTGGAGAAAAGCCTGTCGAGACAGGGAATATCATAGAAGGGAAGGCCGAAACGACGGAATTTGTCAGCCAGTTGCGGCCTTATTTCAAAAACCGGCAGATAGCCATGGTCTCGCCTGAAGACAATCTGAAGAAAATAAAGGTCAACGGCCGCGAATACGGTTGCGGGATGGTGGCCGACATGACAATGGCCCTGATAGGAAGCAATCCGGGATGGGCGTACTTCAACCTCCGGGGACAATATTCTCTTGTTTCCATGGTGATAGGCCCTGTGGACAATACGGAAGGGAAATACGGTTCGGGATGGATAACTATAAAAGGGGACGGAAAGATACTTAAGGAACTCGAAGTCCGCTACGACGATGTTGCCCAAAGGATCACGCTCGACGTGACAGGATGCGACATGTTCTCCATCCATACCGAACAGGCGTCGGGGTCTACGAAAATGGGATTCGTGGAAATGAAAGCCTATCCGCCTGGAGAAAGTCCTGAAGAGGAGGACGGCTACGGCTCCACTGTCGATCCGAGGCTGAAAAAGCTGCCGGATGTCTGCAAGCTCATTTCGAATATCCCTCCTTATGTGGCAGGTTCTTTGGTCAATAAGCAGATTTACGACGGCTCGTCGGATCATATTACATTTTCGATGGGCGGAGTAAGGTTCAGCGAAGGACTTATTCTTTTTGAAAAAGCAAGCGTCTTGAGCGACAATACATCGGCATATGCTGCATTCGATCTCGGCAATGAGTTCGACTATGTGAGCTTTACCGCCGGTTATATAGGAAAAAGCAAGGCGATGAATAATGACGTGCTGTATGTATATGCGGACGACAAGCTTGTTCTCGAAGCCCCTCTTGTGGCGACATCCCCGAACAAGAAATACGTAGTCCCTATCAATAAATGCAGGACTCTCAAATTCTACAATAAAGGGTCCGCTACCCTCGATGTTGCCGCATACGGGCTTGCCGACATGGTCGTTTATCGCGGAGAACCTGTCGAAAATGACCTCTTCGTTCATCCGAGGCCGGAATGTCCGCCGGAAATAGACCTGATAGACCTTGGCGCTCCTTATATACATTATGTATCTCCGATGGAAGGCAAGCCGATATTCTATGACGGGTCTACCATGCGCAATTATTTCGAGGTCGGAGACAAGAGGATCAATAAAGGATTCCTTTTGCAGACGAGCGTGCATTTTTCTCTTGACCATGGAGTCCTTTCCGGAACGGACGGGGCGGCGGCGTCGGTGGTAGGCGGAGCGGCGGTCGGATCTGCTTTCGTGGCCGGAGGCATGGCTGTCGGAGGGGCCCTTGTCGGCAGCACGCTTGTAGGCGCGGCGGCATTTCTCATGCTTGCGGCAGGCGGCGAGGCGATTGAGAATTCGTGCGCGGCATTCAACACTTACGGCGAATACAACAGCGTGACGTTTACAGTAGCATGCGCAAACCCTTACCTGAGTGCCGACAATTACAAGGAAACCCTGCTTATCGGAGCCGACCAGAAGGTTGTGGCGCAGATCGGGATATATGAAACCATGGAGCCGCAGACAATAACCGTTCCTATAGACGGATGCGAGCAGCTTATGTTCTGGCTTGCGAATACCGACAACTGGTCAGGTGCTTTCGTGTTTTACGATATAAAGCTGACAAAGGAACGCCTTCCTCTCAATGTTCCGAAACCGGCAAGGCTGTCGTTGCCGAATGTGCGCCGTCCTGTAGTGGATGTTGAAGAACCGGCCATTGCCTGGGAACGCCCGAGCGGAATCGGCGGACCGCTTGGTTCATATTTTTCCAGTGTTTCGAGGGTGAGGGAGCAATTGGTGTCATTTATAAAGGCATCCGAACCAACGTACCAGGTAGTGACATATTATCTTGAAACGGATGCCGGTCAGGTATGCAGGGCCGTGATGCTGTCTCCTGACGAAAATACCAATCTGTTGAGCGGAATATCTGTCATCGGGAAATTGAGGGATTGCATGACTTTCCTTGAGCGGGTAGACAGGCTGCGTAACGAAATAAACGAAGTATCGTTCGATTCCGCGAATGCCGCGATTGAGCTTGTAGGCATAGAGGGAATCAAATACGGCAAGCTTTACAAGCAAAGCATAAAGGTTCTTAGGGAGTGCAAGCCGATAGCAGACGAGCTGTACAGGCAGAAATATGCCGAGGCGGAGTTTCTTAACAGGGTTCTTTCTACGGCTGTCGACATAGACGGCAAGCAAAGCGCGGAAAACTGCATTTTCTGTCCTCTGGCTCCGGGCGAGACGGCTCCGGACGGCATGTTGCAGCTTGTGCGCTATTTCTAAGCCATGGTTGTCTTTTTTGATTTTTAATTATAAATTTATGGGAAAGGAAAAGAAAATAAATATCCGGAAGGAACTGGAAAAAATGCGCAAGGCGGTAAAGGACCTGCCTCGTACCGGCAATGGCGACACGATCGAAGCATATTGGAATGTGTGTTGCGGAGATGTGCTTCTGGCGGAGGAAAATATGCGCAACCAGTCGCGCGAATGGGAGAATTCTTCGCTTGCAAAGGAATTCCTTGATATTGCGGAATACCTTGAAGGGTTCGACCACAAATTGGACGGGCTTCAGGCTGCTGCAGGGCGCATGGCAGATGCTGTTTTCGACCATCCGTCCTTAAAGCTCAGGATATTCAAATACAGATTGTTGGTGTTGAGGCGCATCGAATGCCTCCATGATTGCGAATTGAGCACGACCGAGGATTTGGAGAGCATTATACATTTTTACGAACGGAATATCGAGCGGGCGGATAACGGTGAATTCGACTCAATAGAGCAGGAGGGGATTCTCAAGCGCGATCCTGTTGAATGGAGCGCGGAATACGAAAGAGTGATAGACGACGCGGGCCGACGTATCGACGAACTTTTAAAAGGGCATCCGCGCGGGATGGGATTTTGCCATGAGTATTGGCAGACGAAAGAATATGTCCTCCGTACCGAATTCGGGATAGACTGGCGCAGTCCTGCTGCCATGAATCCGGGAACGATGTTCGATTGATAGCATAGTTTTGTACGAAACCAAAAGATCATGAAACCTGTATCATTGGTACTTTCACGTCCGTTCGACCGTGTGGAAATATGCGGAAGCCGTTTTTGGGGCAACCCTGACCTGCCGAAGGGGTACGATTATCCCGTTTTCGAAGACATTGACGGAAATCCGTTCGAATACCAGTTTATCTGCCAGATCAATCTGTCGGAGATTGCTCCGTTCGATACGGAAAACAGATTGCCGCATAAAGGCCTGTTGTCTTTTTTCGCTAAAATCGACCGTTATCTCGGGAGGTTCGACAATGGTTCGTCATTGGGATTGAGCCTGAGTTCTCCCGAGGATGTGAGGGTCCTTTATTTTCCGGAGGTCGGGGAGGCTGGAGAAAATGCAAATCCCGAATTCGACCAGCTGGTGCTGGTCGATGATGACGGGCGGCCTCTTAATCCTGCCGAATGGAAACTGGATTTTTCAACAGGCCATGAGTCGGATTATTATCATGACGGGCACGCCCTGCTTGCCGAGCCTGTTCACCGCGAGTGGGAGGATTGGGACGAACCGTGCGAGGGCTGGAACATATTGCTGGAAATAGATTCGTTTTCAGCCGATGACTTTATTCTTAATTTTGTCGATTTCGGCGTTTTGGATTTTCTGATTTCGCCGGAAGACCTTGCTGCCCGTCGTTTCGACCGTGTACGCGCGATAGTCCTTTCTTCATAGGGATGCGCAATCCGAAGTTTCTTCCCAGATACAGGACTATGCTCTTTCGCAGTTTTCTTCATAGGTCCTGTGCAATTCGAAGGCTTTGGCTTTCCTGCATTTTGCCGGAGTCAGGCTTCGAGATGCCCTCTGTCGTGGCGTTCATTCCTGCTTGGCCTTTACTGCTTGTTGTCGAATCTGGAGCAAAGGCGAGGCCGAAAGATGAATTTCGAAACTTGCATAGATGAGAAGAGTCCTGCCCGAAATGAGGGATTTTAAGGTTTGCGCAGATAAGACAAACCGCATGCGCGATAACGCGCTGCGGTTTTCTTAATCAAGCGTATAATGCAGAAAGTACCATTTTGAGCCGATCTCTTTTTGGTCAGGCATAACGCGGAAAAATGCCTTTCGGGCCTTTGTCTTCGGGCTTTCATTCATTGCTGGCCTGCCGCCGTTCTATTTCCCGCCATGCTCCCGTTTGCCCCTTTCCTTCGTATAAATCGCGATTCCTATGGTGATTGCGGCGACTATGCCGATGCATGAGACGATGTATATCCATGTGCTGCTTTTTTGCGGTTCGTCTATTCCGGCAAAAGGATTTTCTCCGAGATATTTCCCTTCGTCAATAAGTTCCAATGCCTTGGAAAGGATTATGTCTTCCCTTGAACGGTAAAGCTCGTCATACGACAAAGGAACGGGGTAGTCAGGCATGAGCCCTCTTCCGGCAGGAGTCCTTTCCGTCACGGTCGTGTCGAAAACATCCTTTACCAACGGAATCCTTACCGTTATGAATGAGTTAGGAAGCCTTATCTGTGCAAAATTCACTGCTGTAAGGAAATGGTATCCTGATGCGGTTTCCCTGCCTACGGTCACGGCCCTGTGGTTTCTGACAAGAACGGACGGGAATACGGATGCTGCCGATATTGACGTTTCGTCCGTAAGGATATAGATCTTGCCTTTGTAATTCAGTACTGAGTCGGGAATTATCGGTTCGGTGCCGGTATTGTGGAAATAGTATCCTGTTTTTCCTTTTATCCGTTCCGCCTGTGGAAACAGTACCATCGTGCTGTCGTAATTCAGGCAGTAACGGAAACTTTCGAAATGCCCGGGCTTCGTTACTACTGAATAGGTTTCGGTTTTTCTTGACGGGCTGTTCAGAAACCAGGATGCCATCCTGCGTTCCGTATCCACGCTTCCTCCCCTGTTGTACCTCATGTCTATTATCAGGTTCGGCTTCCCGAACATGATTGCGAGAGAATCTTCGATTTCCTCCAATTGCGTTTCGTTCAGGTCGAATGTTCCCAATCCGAAATATGATACGGAATCATTCAAGGTCTTGAAAGAATACGGCTTGCGCAGATAGGACGACTTCCTTTCGTAATAGTCGACGCTGTCCCTGTTCATGGCCGGCACGATTCCTGTCACCATGCTGTTCGGAGTCCATTGGTCGGAAAATTCTATTCCGTCCGAGAATTTCAACTTGACAGTGCGCTGGGCGGCTATCTTGTTTTCATACATGTGATTCCATGAAATCGCCATGACATAGTCCTTGACGCTTTCGTTTTTCCCGTCATATCCGCCCAATGAGTTCCCGATATTTTCTATATAGGTTTTCGAGTCTATGCCGTCGACCGAAACTACGCATTTTCCGAGAAATTCTTCATATCCCTGCTGTACATAGTTCACAACCAAGGAGTCTCCGAATTTCGCGAACATAATGTTCGGCACATAGAATCTTTTGAGCGAGAATACCGGGTTCGGAGTAAGTATCGAGAGGTGGCTGTCATGGACCAGTGCCGTAGTCGCGGCTACTATGTCGTAAAAGTTCTGGTATTTGATTGTTTTTTCGTTTCTCAGGAATGCGATATTCGACGAGTCGTGCTTTTCGAGTTCTTCAGGCGCAACGACGTCATGCAGCGACGGGTATGCTTCCCTTATGGAAGCCATGAGTATGCGGTAGTCCTCGATCGCTTCTTCCGAAGACAATGTGTCGGGTATCGCGGCGGCTTGCGGTCCGATAAATGAAGTCCTCAGCCCGAACGGAGCCATCGGGTCGCTGATAGTTCCTTTTTCCGTAATGCTGAGGCATATATGCGGCTGGTCGAATCCTTTGTATGCATATCCTGCCGTTCCTATGATGTCGCCTTTTTTAATCGGCATTCCTGTTTTAAGGGGAATGCCGCCTTCGAGGCCTGAAATATAAATCGTCTTCCCGTCTTCTGTCTTCAGTCCTATTGTGCCGGTAACGTATTTGTATTGCACAGGATAGGAATATTTTTCATTCCTTGCTTCCTTGAGCATCGAGTCGAAGCTATGATCGCCTGTTTCCATCCGCATCGATGTTCCTGTCGACAGGCTTGTGTTATAGCCTATGAAATACGAGTCAAGCGTGCCGTTTTCAGGCGCGACCACGACCGCTCCTTCTTCCGCTCCTATGAAAAGATCGTCGATGTTGAGTTCCTGCCCGATGTATTCCTGGGGCTTGCTTATTATTCCTTCTCCCGCGTTTTTGCCTTCAATCGGCCATAGGAAAGTCTCTGTCTTTGTCGAATCGGTCGCTCCGGCAGCATAGAATGCGGCGGCCATGGAGAGCAATGTGAAAATGAATGCCTTCATCATTATCGTGTTAAATTTCATAGTTGAATATAACTTTGATTAAAGTTCAAATACGATGCCTTAGTGTCATATGTTCAATATAAAATCCTTATATTTGTAAAGACATGGATTTAGAATAATATTGGCATGAAAAGGCATTTTTGGTTGTTATGTGCCGTATTTGCTTGCGGCATATGTTCTTGCGACAACGGGACTGTAGAACAAGGCAAATCTTTGGTGGTTTCAAGCGTGAGCCTCGATGATGAGATGAGGCTTGATTTCGGATATGACAGCGAAGGAAGGGTCGTCAGCCTTGCGATGTCGCCTGAAGGCGGCACTTTGAATGTGGAATATTCGGACAACAAAGTCGTTGTTTCCCTGTCCGGCACCGGAATGGACGGAGAGGCGTATGTTTACAATCTCGATTCGGAAGGCAGGACGACAGGCATTTCGGCTTCCGGAGAAGGAATGGAAATCCAAATCAACGAGTTTGTCTATGAGAACGGTTTCCTCGTGAAGGTGAATTGGGCTGAAAGCGATGAAAACGAAACCCTTGTATGGGCGGACGGGAATCTTGCAGGCGTATCGTCGGCGTATTACGATGTTGAAATGGAATATTCCGATATTGATAATCCTGAAACGAATGTGGATTTGAATTATATAATCTCGCAAGGGCCTTCTACAGCATTCGGGGAAGAATTCACTGTCGGCAAGATACTGCGCATGTTCGGGAAAAGTTCAGCCAACCTGAAATCTGCGGAAAAGTACGAAGGCTATGCCGACAGGCTACAGTATGGTTTTGACAAGTACGGCAGGGTCGACAAGGCGGTTTCGACTGATGAAGAAGGCGAGGTCTCCACGTTTTACATAGAATACGATGATTAGCGAGAAAGAAAAAATATGGAAATATACGCTGGTGGCCTTGATCATAGGCCTCGGCGTATTGCTTTTCATACAGGCTAAGCCTTTCATAAACGGGATTCTCGGCGCTTTTGCCCTGTATGTCCTGCTGCGGAAGCCGACATTCAGGCTTTGCGACAGGATAAAGCCTAAATTCGCCGTGCCGATAGTTATAGCCTGTGTCATACTCTTTATTCTGATACCTCTTTCATTGTTCGTGTGGTTCGTTATTCACAATCTTCAGGGCGTTAACTGGAATCCGCACAGCATAATCGAGCCGGTGAAGAACATGATACTTGCCGTGGAAGCCAAGACCGGGATGGATATCCTGTCGAGCAGCACGTTGTCTTTCATGGCTTCAAAGCTGTCATTGTTCGGCCAGTACGTTATCGGCGGAATCGGCGACTT
Source organism: uncultured Bacteroidales bacterium (assembly GCA_944322605.1). Lineage (GTDB taxonomy): Bacteria > Bacteroidota > Bacteroidia > Bacteroidales > UBA932 > CALUPD01. The sequence continues at coordinate 59,838 of CALUPD010000020.1, forward strand.
TTTCGTGAACCTGTTCGTGATAGTCCTGCTTCTTTATTTTCTGCTGGCAGGAGGCCGTGACATGGAAAGTTATGTGAAGTCGATACTTCCTTTCAGCGAGCATAACAAGAAAGACGTCATGGAAAAAGTCAATGTGATGGTAAGGTCTAATACCATAGGAATCCCGTTGCTGGCTATCATACAAGGCATGATTGCATGGATAGGATTCATGCTGTTCGATGTTCCGAATGCTTTTCTTGCCGCCTTTCTTACAGGAATCGCATCAGTCATTCCTGTGGTGGGCACGGCAATCGTATGGCTTCCGCTTTCGGTCTATTTTGTCGTAATAGGAGAGTGGGTGAGCGGAATATGCATGCTTGCGTTCGGCGCGATAATCATATCGCAGTGCGATAACCTCATCAGGTTTATCCTGCAAAAGAAGATGGCCAATACCCATCCGCTTATAACATTGTTCGGTGTTATCGCAGGTTTGCCGATTTTCGGTTTCATGGGGATTATTTTCGGACCTTTGTTAGTATCGCTATTTCTTTTGTTCCTCGATATGTTCAGGAACGAGTATCTGATAGAGAGGAATCCTGCGCCTTTGCAGGATGAATCCGGAAGCGGTGAATCTGCTGTACAGGAGAGGGATTAATAAATGCCATGGGGGCATGGTTGTTCCAGGCAGGCGTTCAAGGCAACGTCCTGTATTGCGTGTCTTGCCCGGAATCGTTTAAGAATAAAGGAGAAAGTAGATATGGAGAGGGTTTTGAAATTTTTAAGGGATCTCGACTTGAATAATAACAAGGCATGGTTCGAGTCCAGAAGAAGCGAATGGGAATACGTGCGTGGAAAGATATATTCATTATGCGAAGGCCTGATAAACGGGATTTCCGCTTTCGATCCTGATGTGAACGGGTTGGAAGTCAAGGATTGCACATACAGGATTTACAGGGACATACGTTTCAGCAACGACAAGTCTCCCTACAAGAGCTGGCAGGGCATATTCATTGCCCCGCATGGGAAGAAAGCAGGCTATGCCGGTTACTATTTTCATATTTCAGGCAAGGTGTCGGAGCCGCATATGCTGTATGCCGGGCTGCATTGTCCGGAACCTTGCGTGCTAAGGAGCGTTCGCGAGGAAATGATGCTGAACGGCGAAACCATGCGTTCCAATATCCGCAAGGCTGAATCGGCAGGCTTTGTCCTGTATGACAAGGAGGCTCTGAAGCGTGTTCCTAAAGGTTTTCCTGCTGATTCCCCGTATGGGGACCTTTTGAGACTGAAAGAAGTCGGATTGGAAATGAATCCGGGCGATTCTTTCATGACGGATGAAAACCTGCTTGAAAACGCGCTACGGGCTTTTCGTGCCGCATCCGGCTTTGTCCGCCAATTGAACATGGCAGTGGAATATGCCCATGAAGAAATGATGGGGTAGGGCAGGCTGCGCCCGCGTGCTTTGGCATTGTCGGGATTTAAGACAAGTGATTCTTTGCCGGCGCGGATGCGGCATTGCAGATCAAAGGGCGACGACTGCAATGACAGGGTTGTGGTCGCTGTTTTCGAATCCGAGGTCTATTGCCTGCGTGCTTATGACGGAAATGCCGTCGGATACAAAGAAAAAGTCGCTTATCGTCCTTGTCGTAGACGAATCGAGAGGAGCGTACAGGTATCGTAAGGTTTTGCATTCCCTGCCGTAAAATGTCTTTCCGTATTCCTGCATGCATTCATAGTCGAGGGCTGCTATCGAAAAATACGGATTTCCGGTTTCATCGGATGACGGCTCATAGCCGTCCGGGTATTGGTTCCAGTCTCCTCCGATTATTATTCCGCGCCCGTCCATTGACCATTCCGCAATCATAGAACCGAGGAATTCCGTTTCTTTTTTTCTCATCTCTCCTGTGTCGAATGCCGTGTTGTGCGTATTGCATATGATTATTTCTTTGCCTTCCGGCGAAATATACGTGCATGCGAGCAGGCATCTTTTCAAATTGAACATGCTTGCAGGAAACGGGAATGAGGATGGATACTGGTAACGCGCCGCCTTGGCCGGAAGGCATTTGGACAGTACGGCTATCCCGCTGTGCACCTTGCCCATCGGCTCTTTCAAAGGAATAGGTACAAAGAATGTTTTGTAGTTGCATGCAAAGAATGCGTGATGCCGGGGCAGGGAATCCATTATGAATTCGAGTTCGTTGATTTTGTAGCTTCTTTTTGACGAAATGTCGGTTTCCTGCAACAGGATGATGTCGGCATCGGCGCTTTTTATAAAAGAGGCGATTGCTTCAAGGTTTTTTATAGTGTTTTCCTTGCTGTCGCGTACCTTTTTGCCGCCGTCATAGAAAAAATCCATGTTTTTCCCGAGTCCGGCATATCCGATGTTCCAGGTCAGGATCCTGACCGTGTCAGGCAATGCATGCGCCTCGTTTGCCCGGCCGTTGGACGCTGGCAGCAGGCTGTCGGTTTTATCCGCGTCCATTTCCGGCATGATTCGGGACTGAATGTCTCCGGCGTATTCGAGGACCGTTTCCACATTGTCCGGCCTGTAATCGGCAGCCATGCTTATTATAAAAAACAAAAGGATAAAGGCAGCCGGTATTCCGGCAATGCCGGTTATTGTCATGTACAGTCTCTTCTTTCTCATTTTTCCGTATTATATGAAAATATGTCCCGGTGCTTAGGGAAATATTCTCGGCATTTTTAATAATGATTGTCCGAATTATTATCCCGGAATAAACTCATAGCGTGGAAGTCCGGATGCCTATGCCTCCCGTGGCCCTGTAAGCCTGCTGGAAGATTTGCCGGTATCTTAGGTTTCGTGCCGATGTTTTAAAAGCGTGAAAATCACAATAGACGGTTAACAAATAACGGACCATGCGTCCTGGTTCGGCTATGCATGGTCCGTTATTTCGATTATTTGTTTCAGGGATTAACCTCCGAAGTTGTCGAACAGTATGTTTTCGCTCGGAACTCCGAGATTGTCCAGAAGAGTCAGTACCGACTGGGTCATCATTGGAGGACCGCACATCAGGTAAAGCGCGTCTTCAGGGTTTTCATGCTGTTTGAGGTATGTTTCATACATTACATTATGCACGAATCCCGCAGTGTAGCTGATTCCTGCCTTGTCTGCTTCAGGATCAGGCCTGTCGAGCGCAAGGTGGAACTTGAAGTTAGGGAATTCCTTTTCAAGGGAGTGGTAGTCGTCAAGATAGAATGCTTCCTTGAGGCTGCGTGCTCCATAGAAGAAGTTGACTTTCTTGGTCGTCCTTTCCGTCTTGAACAAGTGCATGATGTGGCTTCTCATAGGGGCCATTCCGGCACCGCCGCCGACAAATATCAATTCCTGATCTTCAGGAAGGTTTTCAGGCATGAAGAATTCTCCGTAAGGGCCTGAAATGGTAACCTTGTCGCCAGGCTTCAAAGAGAAAATGTATGAAGAGCAGACTCCCGGATTTACAGGAAGGAATTTTCTCGTGGCCCTGTCGATCGGCGGAGTCGCTATGCGGACGTTGAGTTTGATTATATCGCCTTCGGCAGGGTAGCAGGCCATACTGTATGCACGTATGGCAGGGACTGTATTGACCATCTTAAGGTCGAACGCTCCCATTTTCACCCAGTCTTCCCTGTATTGTTCGTCTACGTCGATGTTCTTGTAGTCTACTGTCATCGGAGGAACATCCACCTGGATATATCCGCCTGATTTGAAGTGGAGGTGTTCCCCTTCAGGAAGTTTCACGACGAATTCCTTTATGAATGTAGCAACGTTATTGTTGGATATGACTTCGCATTCCCATTTCTTGACGCTCAACGCAGACTCAGGGATGACGATTTTAAGGTTTTCTTTTACCTTGACCTGGCATCCGAGCCTCCAGTTGTCGAGAATCTGTTTCCTGTTGAAGAATCCGACTTCCGTAGGAAGGATTGTTCCGCCTCCCTCAAGCACGCGGCATTTGCATTGTCCGCAGCTTCCTTTTCCGCCGCATGCGGATGAAAGGAAAATCTTCTGGTCTGCAAGCGTGTTGAGAAGCGAAGAACCCGGAGTTACTTCGATTTCCTTGGTTCCGTCATTGATGTTGATCTTTACTTTGCCTTCCGGTGTCAGCTTGATCTTGACATACAGAAGGACGGCAACCAATATCAACGTGATGATAGCTATGGCTATCACTGAAGTTAAAATAGTATTCAATATCATCTTTTGCTTCCTCCCAAATTAAAGTTGGATACCCATGAATGTCATGAATGATATCGCCATCAGCCCTACGGTTATGAAGGTTATTCCCAATCCGCGCAACGGGGCCGGTACATTGGAGTAGGATAGTTTTTCCCTGATTGCCGCCAAAGTGACGATTGCGAGGAACCAGCCTATTCCTGAACCGAGGGAATAAACGGTAGCTTCGCCGAGATTCACGAAATCCCTTTCCTGCATGAAGAGCGAGCCTCCGAGTATCGCGCAGTTCACGGCGATAAGCGGAAGGAATATTCCCAATGATGAATATAATTCAGGCGCGAACTTTTCAACGACCATTTCAACAATCTGCGTGATTGCGGCTATGACTGCGATGAACACGATAAAGCTGAGAAAGCTCAAATCCAGCGACGCGAATTTCTCGCCTGCCCATGAGAGAGCTCCCGGTTTGAAAACGAACTCGTTGAGCAGATAGTTTATAGGAAGCGTGATAAGAAGCACGAATATAACAGCAATACCCAAACCAGTAGCTGTCTTAACGTTTTTAGATACCGCCAAATACGAGCACATGCCCAAAAAGTAGGCGAATATCATGTTGTCAATGAAGATTGACTTTACAAATAAGCTTATGTAATCCATTTCGATTCGAGTTTGATGTTATTTTTCCTGTAAATCTTTTTGTAAGCTTCTCTGTACCCATACTATGCATCCGAGGAGGATCAATGCCATCGGAGGCAGGATGATAAGGCCGTTGTTCATGTATCCTGCATCGTAGAACGATTGAGGAATGATGCGCATGCCGAACAGGGTTCCCGATCCGAGAAGTTCCCTTACGAATGAGACGATTACTAGAATCAAACCGTAGCCCGCGCCGTTTGCAAGCCCGTCAACCAATGACGGTATAGGCCTGTTCCCGAGGGCGAATGCTTCGATACGTCCCATGACGATACAGTTGGTGATGATCAATCCGACATAGACCGAAAGCGTTTTGCTTATGCTGTAAGAATATGCTTTCAGGAACTGGTCGACAAGAATTACCATGAGGGATACGACTACGAGCTGTACTATGATTCTTATTCGGTTAGGAATCGAGTTCCTCATCATGGATACGACAAGGCTGGAAAGGCCTGTCACCACGGTTACAGACAATGCCATTACCAATGCGCCTTTCATCTGGACGGTTACTGCCAATGAGGAGCAGATGCCGAGCACAAGCACGGTAACAGGATTGCCCTTGAATATTGGTTTTAATAAAAGTTCTTTGTAATTAACGTCTTTCATGTTTTATTCCTCCGCGTTAATGTTAGTGCCGGTTTCGTCTGTTCCTGCCTGCGCTGCTGCATTTTCAGAAGCAATTGTCTTGAAATAAGGAACATAGAAACTTAGCCATTGTTCTATGGTTTTTTGAAGGGCGTTGGATGTAATCGTGCCTCCGCTTATGGCGTCGACTCCGTTGATGTCCCCATGGGCTCCTCCTTTCACAACCTTGACTGAAACGAAATTTCCGGCCTGGTCGTAAATCTGCTTGCCGTGGAACTGGCTGTAGAATTTTTCATGGGCGATTTCGGCACCGAGTCCAGGGGTTTCTCCCTTATGGTCGAAAACCGCGCCGTCAAGAGTGTTCATGTCCTCTTCGAAAGCGAGGTAGCCCCATACAGGTCCCCAAAGTCCTGCTCCGTAGCATGGCACTACGCGAATCTTCCTGCCGTCTGAATTGAAAGTGTAGACCGGCAGCTGGAGCTGTGCCTTGAGAGCGTTTATTTCGCTTTCGCTTTGTCCTTTATCCTGCGCGTCAGCTATCTTTTTCATCAGGTCGTACTGAGGCTTGAGCGCGTCGAAAATGACAGGCTTTCCGTCTTCGCCCTTTATCGTAAGGGTCTGGAGGGTTTTGCCTTCGTAATTTATTATTTCAGCTGAGGCTACGCAGTTCTGGTATTGTTCGAGAACGTAGGCATTGCCTTTTTGTGCAGCAGCCTCGGCATCGTAAAGGTTGGCGGCCGTAAGTATTTTGCTGATTGTTTCGACCTTGACGTTGTCGTCCTGACGCGGTTTCAAGGCCATCGACACGAAAGCAAGAATCGCAGCGACCAATATAACGAGTACAGTTGAATAAATTACCGTATATGTATTGCCGTTAGTATTCATACTTTTAATAATTAAGCGATTTTATTCTTTTGTTTCTTCTGCTGATAGAGAAATCTATCACGTAATGGTCGATAAGCGGTGCGAACGTGTTCATTAGCAGAATGGCCAGCATCATGCCTTCCGCGTATCCAGGGTTGAACAGCCTTACGGTGACGGTAAGCGCGCCTATCAGGAATCCGTAGATCCATTTTCCTGCCTCAGTCTGCGCGGATGTCACAGGGTCGGTAGCCATGAATACTGTTCCGAATGCGAAGCCTCCCATTACAAGATGGTAATATGCAGGCAATTCGAGATACGGAGTCCCGCCTATGAGGTTTCCGAGGAATCCTACGAACAATGCTCCTGCTACTGAGGAAAGCATTACTTTCCAGCTTGCTATTCCTGCCCAAATCAATATCACGGCTCCTATGAGAATGGCTATCTTGGAAGTTTCCCCGACAGAACCAGGTATCCATCCTGCGAACATGTCCCAAAGGCTGTAACCTACGCTATTTAGCGTGTCTGCGACATTTGTCTGGGCGCCTGTCGCGTAAGAGAGCGGGGTTGCTCCTGAAAATCCGTCCACTATGCCTTCTCCTTTGCCGAGTCCTGCTACCCATACGGTGTCTCCGGACATTTTGCTAGGGTATGAGAAGAACAGGAACGCCCTGCAAAGCAAAGCCGGGTTCCATATGTTCATTCCGGTTCCTCCGAATACTTCCTTGCCGAGTATGACGGCGAATGCCACAGCGAGGGCGAGCATCCACAGCGGGACATCGATAGGAACTATAAGAGGAATGATCATTCCTGAGACGAGGTATCCTTCGTTCACTTCATGGCCTCTGATCTGGGCTGAAATGAATTCTATGCCGAGACCTACGATGTAGGAAACAAGGTAGAGAGGAAGGACTTGCAGGATGCCGTATCCTACCATTCTCCAGAATCCCCAGTCTCCTCCTATTGCAAGGTTGTGCTGGTAGCCGACATTCCAGATTCCGAAAAGAAGAGACGGAACCAATGCGAGCACCACGATTATCATTATCCTTTTCAAGTCGACACAGTCCCTTACGTGGGAGCCTTTCGCTGTCACTGTGTTCGGAACATACAAAAATGACTCGAATGCGTCAAAAGTCGAATGCAGAAATCCGAATTTCCCTCCTTTTTCGAAATTCGGTTTAATCTTGTCTATGTAATTTCTCAATCCGTTCATATCCTTTAATCCATTAAGCCATTTCTTTTAACATGAGATTTATTCCGCCGGACAGGATTTCCTGTATTTCAATTTTCGACGGGCAAACGTATTCGCAAAGGGCGAGGTCTTCTTCTATGACTTCGTATATTCCGAATTTCTCCATTTTGTCTATGTCCTGGGCAAGGCATGCCTTGATCAGGTAAACAGGATACAGGTCCATAGGGAGGACTTTGGAGTAAACATCTGAAACCACGAATGCGCGTACACCGCCGTTTATGTTGGTATCCATGTCGTAACGTTTCTTAGGGCACATCCATGAGAAGTACGAGTGTGAAAAGCTGAATTTCTTAGGACGTACAACCTTGGCCCATCCGAGCATTTCGTATTTGTCCCCTTCTTCGAGCGCTGTGATCTGGTTGTCGAAGAATCCTAGGAACCCGTCTTCTGCTATCTTTTCTCCCGTAAGCACGTTTCCGCTGATTACCCTTATATGCCCGTTGGATTTGTCGAACATTTCAGACAGTCCTGAAACGCAGCTTCCGAAAGGCATTCTGACATATGACGCGTTCAATGCCCTTGGTCCGGTCACGGCAACCGTCTTTTCCATTTTGCATATGCCCGTCTTTACGAAGTTTCCGAGCACTGCAAGCAGGTGCATGTCGACCGTCCATACGGTTTCGCCTTTTCTTACAGGCGCTATGTGGTGTATCTGCACGCCTGCGTTGCCTGCCGGATGCATTCCCTTGAACGTGTGGAAAACCACTCCTTTCAGATTCCTGAACGGGGTTGCGGCTTCTTCGTCGGCATTGAGAGATACGTGTATTTTTCCTGATGTCAGTTTTGACAATACGTCTATGCCTGCCTGGATATTGTCTATTTCGTCTTTGAGGACGAATGACAGATCGGCTGCAAGCGGTGCGCTGTTGAATGCAGATATGAAAATATCCCTCGGTACGTCATTGATGTTAGGGATTGTGCCGTAAGGCCTTTGTTTCAGAACAGGCCACATCCCTCCTTTGAGGAGATGATCCACTATCTGCTCGCGGCTCGCATTGGCTTCGAGAACAGGGAATTTTTCGTATTCCGTTTCCTTGTCTGCCTTTACGCGGATTTCAAGAAGTTTCCTTTTTTCTCCGCGAACTATAGCTTCAACTGTACCGCTGCATGGCGACACGAACAATATTTCCGGGCGCAACTTGTCCTTGAATAAAGCCGTTCCAGCCTTTACGGTGTCTCCTTCTTTGACGAGAAGTTTCGGAGTGACACCCCTGAAATCGGTCGGCTTTACCGCGACAATGTCCGGAACTATCGTTTTGCTGATACGGGCTTCCGCCTTTCCTTCTATAGGAATGTCCAGCCCTTTGCGTAAATGAATATAGTTTGACATTATCTATGTGTTTGAAATTAAATTTTTGGTCGCAAATATAATATATGGCATTCAAAAACTAAAAATTAAATTGACTTTGTTTTTACGATTATGCTGATTAGATTTGCGCGTTTAAAAAGCGATATGGAATGGATGTTTTAGAAGGTTTGAATGATGCTCAGAGAAAGGCTGTCGAGTGTATCGACGGGCCTTCCCTGATAGTGGCGGGAGCGGGTTCCGGAAAGACGAGGGTGCTGACAAGGAGGATTGCGAATGTCATAAGCAGGGGAACCCCGCCTGATTCCGTGCTTGCGCTTACGTTTACCAACAAGGCGGCAAGGGAGATGAAAGAGAGGATAGCGTCGCTTGTCGGAGAAAAGGAGGCTGCGAGGATATGGATGGGTACTTTTCATTCCGTATTCATAAGGTTCCTGCGCAAATATGCCGACAGGATCGGATTCCCTCAAAGTTTTACCATATATACTACTTCGGACAGCAAAAGCGCGATAAAGGCCTGCATCAAGGAGCTGAAACTTGACAATAACGAGAAATACAAGCCCAACGAGATATATTCGCGCATTTCAAAGGCGAAGAACAATCTCATAACGGCAGACGCCTACGAGCGCAATTCCGAAATACAGATAGCGGACAGGGCTGCCGGTAAAGACAGGATTTCGGACATATTCAAGCTCTATTCCGCCAAATGCAAGGCGGCAGGGGCGATGGATTTCGACGACATACTTCTGTATGCCAATATCTTATTGAGGGATAATCCTGATGCCCTTGAAGATTTGAGAACAAGGTTCAGGTACATGCTTGTCGACGAGTACCAGGATACAAATTACGCGCAGTACCTTATAATAAAAAAGCTTTCTTCAAAATACAGGAACATTTGCGTGGTGGGCGACGATGCCCAAAGCATATACGGGTTCAGGGGCGCGAGGATAGAGAATATCCTGAATTTCAAGACTGATTATCCGGAAGCCAAGGAATTCAGGTTAGAGCAGAATTACAGGTCCACGAAGAATATAGTGAATGCCGCGAACAGCCTTATTTCCAAGAATAGCATGCAGTTGAAGAAGAACTGCTTTTCAGCTGCCGACGAGGGAGAGAGGATACATATATTGCACGCGTCCGACGAACAGGGGGAAGGTCTGGAGATAGCGTCTTCGATCATGTCGAGGGTATACTCTTCCAAATCCCCATTTTCCGATTTCGCAGTGCTCTACAGGACAAATGCGCAGTCGAGGGCGATAGAGGAATCTTTGAGAAGAATAGGCATACCTTATATAATATATTCCGGAAATTCCTTTTACGACAGGGCGGAAGTCAAGGACGTGCTTGCATATTTGAGGCTTGCAGTGAACCCTAAGGACGACGAAGCTTTCAAGCGTGTCGTGAACCTTCCTCCGAAAGGCATAGGCGAGACTTCCATGGGCCATTTGCAGGAAGCGGCGGCAGCTTCAGGCGTGTCATTTTACGAGGCGGTCCTGTCGTCTCCGCTTGAAAGGTTCGGGCTAAAGGCTGCGGCGATAACCAAGTTCAGGATGTTCGCGGAAATGATAAGGTCGTTGAACGGATTGACAGGGGATATGAACGCTTATGATTTTGCCATGGAGGCATGCACAAGAAGCGGCCTTATAAGGCATTTCTCGCAGGACGAGTCCATTGAAGGCAAGGCCAGGTTAGAGAATGTGGAGGAATTGCTGAACAGCATAAAGGAGTTTTGCGAGCAGGGAGGAAACTCTGCTGTCCAGGAATACGGCGAAGAAAGCCAAGGCTCAGGGGATCAGGATGGGAAAAGCCGGGATCCGCTGTCGATAGAAAGCTATCTTGAAAACGTTTCGCTCATGACTGACATGGACAGGGAAGATTCCGGGGAGGACAAGAACAAGGTCGTGCTTATGACTGTCCATTCTTCGAAAGGCCTGGAATTCCCGTATGTATATATTGCGGGAATGGAGGACATGCTTTTCCCGTCAGTTACTTCGACCAGCACGCAGGATGAAGTTGAAGAAGAAAGACGCCTGTTTTATGTCGCTCTGACAAGGGCTGAAAAGGCTGTCTGCTTGTCATATGCCGAGTCGAGGTTCAAATGGGGGTCGAGGATTTCATGCAAGCCGAGCAGGTTCATCATGGAAATCGACCGCCGTTTCATGGATGAACTGCCGGAAAACGATTTTGAAGATCAGTCCGGATTCGAGCGCGGAGGCTTTTCCGGTTTGTCCGGCTTTTCCGGCGGCAGGCGGCAGCCTGCTTATGGCGGACGTCCGGCAGGAAGCCAGGCCGGGACGACGGCAGGCAGGCAGGACATGTCCAGGACGTCTTCTGCGAATATTCCGGCAGGTGTCAGGACGGTGATGCACGGACGGCCTGCGAATCCCGATTTCAAGCCGGATGCTCCGGATAAATTCTTCGAAGGCGCGAATGTCGAGCATGACAGGTTCGGCAACGGTGTCATATTGTCTTTGAGCGGGAAGATGCCGGATATGCGGGCCGTTGTTTCTTTCGACGAATTCGGGGAAAAGACATTATTATTAAAATATGCAAAATTAAAATTAAGATAAGCCAAATCGTGGCATAGTTATTGTAATAAATTAAACTGAAATTTTTCATAGTTTAAGTTTAGGTTTAGTAAGTAGCAGGCTCGTCTTTCTGTAAGACGGGCCTGCTATGATTTTAGCCGGTCGCGTTCACCGCAGTTCATATGCGAAGCGGTAATGCATTTCGGACAATGCTGGCGCCTCCTTGTTTTGCATCAACGGAAAATCCATCCGGTCAGTGTTATTATCTTTTCTTTTATTCCTTATTTTCTTTTTCTTAATCGTTTTCAATCAGGATATTCATACTTTTGCATGTCAATCAAAATGTGAGGAAGATATGAAGAGAGTGATTTTTTTATTGATCGGCGTCTTGCCGCTTGTTTCTTGCGGAACTTATGTTTATGAGGACGAAGATCCTTTCGGGTTCATAACGACGAATTTCAATTCTACTGATTTCGAGGCTTCGGTGTCCGCCCTTGCGAATTCTTTCGGAATAATCCCGTCGACTGACACGTCGCGCTACCATCTTTCCGTAGTTTCATCTGACGGGACCGTGGTATATGAGGGCGATTACGGCAACAGGCCTGATGTATTCGAGGTTTCCCCTGGCGAGTATGTGCTTAAGGCCGTATCCGTGAATGAGTCTATGCCCGCATTCGCCGTGCCTGTCCTCGGCGACGAGCAGACGGTTTCAGTCGCAAAGGGGGAAGAAATTTCCGTTTCGTTTTTGTGCAGGCAGACCAATTGCGGCATCAGGCTTGATGTCGGAGAAGCTTTCATGGACGAGTATCCTACGAGCTGTTTCTACTTCAAAACGGGCACTTCGTCCATAAGGTATCCTTATAGCGAAAAACGTTTCCTGTATTTCGATGAAGGAGAAGTCGGGCTTTATTTCATGCTTGATGTTTTTTCTCCGTTGACGGAACTGTTCAAAAGGCAGGTGAACAGGGCTGAAATGATAACTCTCGTGGTTGGCGGAGAAGGCTCTTTTCAGGACGGCGGCGGTTTGAAAATAACCGTGGACACGTCAAGGACATGGATGACGGAAAATGTCGATTTGGGCGATTTGACGGCCAGGACCGAGGCATTGAGCGTCAGCGAGGCCAAGAGGAATGCCGGCAAGGAAAACGTGTGGGTCTGCGGGTATATCGTCGGCGGCGACCTTTCGTCTTCATCAGTCAGGTGCGAGCCTCCTTTCAAGTCGAGGACCAACCTTGCCATAGCAGACAGCAAGGGCGAGAAGGACAAGGACGACATGTTGTCGGTGGAATTGCCTTCAGGAAGCCTGAGGGACGATCTGAATATTGCTGACAATCCGGATTTGCTTGGCAAGAAGATTTATCTTTACGGGACGATCGTTGATTCGTATTTCGGGATAACGGGCTTGAAAAAGACGAAGAAATACGCGTGGTGAATGTCAGTTCCTGCTGTGGCTATGTCCGGATGCAGGGATCGGAGATTCGTTTCAGCCAAGTCCTGAGACGGCCTCGTGCATTAGCAAGGCTTCGCGCGGCGCAGGCGGCCTGCGATTGAGGCCGGTTCAGTAACCGGTATGTCCGGCATGCTTAATTGTTATGCCTGATAATATAAAATGTTGTGCCTGGCGAGCCTGCAAGGCCTATTTTTGCGGCAGTTAAAACAGCGGGCTATTATGAAGATATTTACAAAATTCTTTTATGTCGCCATTTTGGCATGCGTCGTAGTGTTGTCTTTTTACACATCCGTGGCGTCGCCGGTGGCTTTGGTTCTCGGATTTTTATTTACGTGCTTGTTCGGAAATCCGTATGGAAAATACATGGGCAAGCTTACCAAGTATCTTTTGCAGGTTTCGGTAGTGGGGCTTGGTTTCGGGATGAATGTCCATTCCGCCCTGTCCGCCGGAAAAGAAGGATTTTGGATAACGGTCACGTCGATTGTCCTTGTTATAGGCTTGGGCTATTTCATAGGGAAAAGGCTTAAAATGCCGAGGAAACTCTCCCATTTGGTGGCTTCCGGAACGGCTATTTGCGGCGGAAGCGCGATAGCAGCCGTGGCCCCGGCCGTAAAAGCCGATGAAAACGAGATGTCGATGTCTTTGGGTGTGGTTTTTTTACTCAATGCCATAGCGTTGATAATATTTCCTGTGATAGGGCATTTGTTAGGCATGTCTCAGCAGGATTTCGGAACATGGTGCGCGATAGCCATACATGATACGAGTTCCGTAGTGGGCGCGGCTTCCGCTTACGGGGAAGAGGCGTTGATGGTTGCGACTACTGTCAAGCTCGCACGTGCTTTGTGGATTATTCCGGTGGCTTTGTTTTCCGCTTTGGCTTTCAAGTCCGGAAGCAGGAAAATAGCCATTCCATGGTTCATTTTCATATTCATAGCGGCGATGCTCGTAAACAGCTATCTTCCCCTTGGCGCGTTTTCCGGCTATGCCTTCAGTGCTTCGAAGTCCCTTCTTGTGGCCACGCTCTTCCTTATCGGTTCGAATCTGTCGGTGTCGAAGATGAAGGAAGTAGGGGCAAAGCCATTGGTGCTCGGGGTTTCCCTTTGGGTAATCGTGGGCCTGTATTCGTTGGCGGTAATAATGAGCCTTTCATAGATTCGCGGGCATGTTGACCGGCTATCCCGGCGGTTTGCCTTGCTGCTCATAACGCATTATATTTTGAAAGTTTTTAAATATAATACGTTATGAGCAATAGTTTTAATGATTACCATGAGCCTACCGTCTTTGTCTTTATGCAAAGGTGCGGCGACGAGCTGCGCGGCAGCGGCCGGATTAAGACAGCTTCCATTTATGCGTCGGCATTACGCAGTTTCAGGAATTTCAGGAATGGGGAAGACCTTGATTTCGGTTCATTGAATTTCAATGTAGTGAAACAGTACGAGTCATGGCTCAAGGCAAAAGGCCTTGTCCCTAATACCGTCTCCTTTTACATGCGTGTCCTCAGGGCTGTTTATAACAAGGCGGTGATTTCGGGCTATGCAGAGATGGGGAATCCTTTCAGGTATGTCTATACCGGTGTCGACAAGACAGTCAAAAGGGCCATTGACCCAAAGCTGATTCTGAAGCTGAAATCGTTTCCTTTAAGCGGCGACCTGGATTTCAGCAGGGACATGTTCTTGCTGAGCTTTTATTTAAGGGGGATATCATTCGTGGATCTTGCCCACCTTTCGAAGAAGAATCTTTCCGGCAGGCATATCGCTTATTACCGGAGAAAAACCGGGCAATATATTTCAATAAAGGTGGAGCCGTGCATTTCGGATATAATAAAAAAATATGCTTCATCCGTTCGGGAAAGCGACTACCTGCTTCCGATCCTTGTCCGGACTCCTGATTATTATAGCGCGTTGCGCTTGCAGAACAAGCGGCTTACGAAAATATCGAAGCTCATGCGTTTAAGCAAGCCGATTACCACTTATGTGGCCAGGCATTCATGGGCGAGCATGGCAAAGCATAGCGGGATACCGATAAGGGTCATTAGCGAGGGCATGGGGCATAATAGCGAGAAAACTACGAATATTTATCTCGATTCCTTGGACAGGACCATAATCGACAAGGCGAACCACAAGCTGCTCAAGAAATTCAACAGCCGCTGAGCTGCCTTATACGGCGGAATATTCGAGCTTAGTTCGTTGAATTGGCTTCGGCGGAATATTCGAGGCCGACAGGACAGTGGTCGGAATGCACGGCATCGTTCATTATCCATGCGTTTTTGACCCTGCCGCGCATGTTGTCCGTTACTATGCAGTAATCGATTCTCCACCCTTTGTTCTTCTCCCTTGACCTGAACCTGTAGCTCCACCATGAGTAAGTCGGGTCCTGCGGATTAAGATAGCGGAACGAATCGGTGTATCCGTCCGATAGGAAATCCGTCATCCATTGGCGTTCTTCCGGAAGGAATCCGCTGTTGCGCGCATTTCCGACAGGGTCGTGTATGTCGATGGCTTCGTGCGCTATATTGAAGTCCCCGCATATGACGAGTTCGTTCCTCTCTTTTCTCAGATTGTTGATATATGCACGGAAATCGTCTAACCATTGCATTTTGAAGGCCTGCCTTTCTTCTCCGCTTGTTCCTGACGGATGGTAGACGCTCATTACCGACAGGCTTCCGAAGTCCGCCCTTATCATCCTTCCTTCCTTGTCGTATTTTTCTATGCCTGTTCCGTATTCTATATGATCCGGCCTGTTTTTAGTCAATATGGCGACACCGCTGTAGCCTTTCTTTTCGGCGCAGCAGATATACGATTCGTAACTGAGCTCTCTGAAAACATCGTATGGATACTGGTCCTCCTGGAGCTTGAGTTCCTGAAAACACAATATGTCCGGCCCGGCGGTTTTTATCCAGTCGGTTATCCCGTTTCGTATGGCGGCGCGAAGCCCGTTGACGTTATAGCTTATTATTTTCATTTGAAGCAGATAAATCAGGATTGGTCCGTCATTTCATTTTTTCGGCGTCCCTTACGAAGGTTTCCAGTCCGCTTTCCGTAAGAGGGTGTTTCAGCAATCCTTCGATTGCCGGCAGCGGGCATGTGGCTACGTCCGCCCCTGCGTCCATGCATCTTATTATATGGTTGGTGTTCCTTATGGACGCTGCCAGGACCTGTGTCTGGAATCCGTAATAGTTGTAGATGTTGACTATATGCGCGACAAGTCCTACCCCGTCTTCGCAAATGTCGTCGAGCCTTCCTACGAACGGGCTGACGAATGTGGCTCCGGCCTTGGCCGCGAGCAACGCCTGTCCTATGGAAAATACAAGGGTGCAATTTGTCTTTATGTTCTTTCCGGAAAAATATTTTACTGCCTTGATTCCGTCCTTGGTGCATGGAAGCTTTACTGTTATTTTTGGATCGATGGCCGCGAGTTCTTCTCCCTCCCTTATCATGCCGTCGTAATCCGTCGCGAAGACCTCTGCGCTTACCGGCCCGTCCACAATGGAGCATATCGTCCTGTATCGTTCCATTATTTCGGATTTGCCCTTTATTCCTTCCTTGGCCATAAGGCTCGGGTTCGTGGTGACTCCGTCTAATATGCCCATTTCCTGAGCCTGCCTGATTTGTTCTATGTTCGCCGTGTCCAAAAAGAATTTCATGATATTTCAATTTGCCACAAAAATAATTAAAATAATCCGCCGTACAGCATATTGGCGTATATTTGCGTTCAAAAAAAAGTATGCAGAAAGACAAGTTGGTCTCGCCGAGCTATTGCGCTATCCTGGCCGCTAATTTTCTATTGTATTTCGGGTTTTACCTGCTTATGCCCGTATTTCCGTTTTACCTTTTGGAGGAATTCAATGCTTCTTCAAGCTCGATAGGGCTTATCCTGTCGTGCTATACCGTAGCGGCTTTGACAGTCAGGCCTTTTTCCGGCTATTTGCTCGATACCTTTTCGCGAAAGCCTTTGTATCTTGTCTCGTTCCTTTTGTTTACCTGCATTTTTGCGGGATATGTCGTTGCCGGCAGCCTTGCTGTATTTACTGTTTTCAGGATCGTGCACGGCCTTTCGTTCGGAACGGTCACTGTCGCCGGGAACACGATAGTCATAGACATAACCCCTTCGTCGCGCAGGGGAGAGGCGGTAGGCTATTACGGGCTTGCGAATAACATAGCCATGTCCCTCGGGCCGATGACGGGCCTTTTCCTGCATGATTACTATTCTTTCGATACCATATTCATAAGCGCCCTGTCATGCTGCACGCTCGGAATGATAATGGCGATTCTTATAAAGACTCCCAAAAAAGAACCGATACCGCATGATACCCCTCTTTCGCTCGACCGCTTCATCCTTCTTAAAGGATTGCCTGTCGGGCTGGACCTTCTGCTTCTTTCCATACCTTACGGGATGACGACGACTTATATAGCAATGTATGCCAAGAGCATAGGGATAACTGCCGGTACCGGCCTGTTTTTCTCGTGCATGGCGGCCGGGCTTGCCGTATCGAGGCTTTTTTCGGGAAAACAGGTGGACAAGGGCCGCATTACGGAAGTGATTTATGCCGGCATGTACGTTGCTGTCGTCTGTTTTTTCGGCTTGTTTGCATGCGAGAGCCTCATGCATTGGAATCCGGGCTTTGCAAAAATATTCTTCTTTGTAATCGCATTCGTCCTCGGGGCCGGGTTCGGCACCATGTTTCCGGCCTTCAATACGATGTTCGTCAATCTGGCCCAAAACAACCAGCGCGGCACCGCTACTTCCACATACCTGACTTCATGGGATCTCGGTATCGGCATAGGACTTGTCTTGGGCGGTATGGTCGGCGACTTTACGTCCCTGTCCGTGGCCTATCTTATCGGAGGTTTTCTCTCGATTATTTCCTTAGTCTATTTCCGTGTCCATATAACGCCGTATTTCCATAAGAACAAGGTCCGTTGAAAGTTCCGTCATTAAAAAAAAACTTTGCATTTATTTTAGGAATGCTTACCTTAGTAAGCATTTTTGAAAAATCACAAGCAATATATGAAAAACATAGAGAAACTTTTGATGTCGGCCTTGGTTGCCGGAATTTCATTTACCGCTTGCCAGAAATTCGATGAAACGGCAAGGGTGGATGATAACGGCGGGCATATGCAGGTCCCTGCCATGGACACGACACGATTTTATCCCGGAGTAGTCAGGATAAAAGTAACTGAAGAATATTCGAAATTGCTCGAAGCCGAGGCGGATGAAAGAGGAGTCGTCGCAGCTACCAAATCATCGGCCCTGTTCGGGACACTTTCAATCAAGTCAATGGAAAGGACGTTCCCTTATGCCGGGAAATTCGAAAAGCGTACACGCGAGCGCGGAATGCATCTTTGGTATGATGTCAAACTGGCTGAAGATTCTCCTGCCACCAAAGCGCAGGCTGAATTTGTAGATATGGATGGAGTGACGATCGTGGAGTTGTGTCCGAAAGCCAACAGGGGAGACTATATGATAACTCCTGCTGGAACGGCTTGGCAAGCCAGGAATAACCGCTCTTCCGAAGATCTGCCCTTCAATGATCCGAGGCTGCCGGAGCAATGGCATTACATTAACGACGGTTCTATGGAAAATACCGTAGCCGGATGCGATATAAATGTCAAAAAAGTGTGGACCGATTATACCACGGGCGAAAAGGACGTAATTGTGGCTATATTGGATGGCGGCGTGGATGCTGATCATGAGGATTTGAAAGATAATATGTGGATAAACGAGGCCGAATATAACGGCACTCCTGGTGTCGATGACGATGGAAACGGGTATGTCGATGATGTTTACGGATACAATTTCTATGATATTTCGTCAGAAATACAGCCAGACGATCATGGAACCCATGTGGCAGGCACAGTAGCTGCCGTCAATAATAACGGAATAGGGGTTTCCGGAGTAGCAGGAGGAAATTATGCGGAAGGAACGCATGGCGCAAGCATAATGACATGCCAGATATTCGGATTGGATGGCAACTTGGGGAATTTCGGAAGAGCCATAAAGTACGCAGCCGATAACGGGGCGGTAATAGCACAGAACAGTTGGAACAACAATGTCGATGACCAAATATCCCCGTCCAACCAGGAAGCAGTGGATTATTTTATAGATTTCGCGGGCATAGACGAGCATGGCAACCAGACTGGCCCGATGAAAGGTGGCATAGTCATTTTTGCTGCGGGTAACAATAATGAAGCAGCGGCTCGTCCGCCTGCTACGTATTCGCGCATACTTTGCGTTTCATCCGTTGGGGCTGATTTTACAAAGGCTTCATATTCTAATTACAATAAGTATGTTGATATTGCAGGTCCTGGGGGGGACATCGAAAACAACCAAGGCGTTTTGAGTACCATAGTAATGGAAAACGGGGGGTACGGAATCAAGAACGGGACATCTATGGCGTGCCCGCATGTTTCAGGCGTTGCAGCCCTTTTGGTATCAGAATACGGCGGAGACGGCTTTACACCGGACCAATTGCGCAGGAAATTGATATATTCGGGTACCAATGTAGACAGATACAACCAAGGAACGCAATGGGAAGGCGGCTTGGGGAAATTGGTCAATGCTTACATGGCTATGACTGGAACAGGAAGCGAAGTTGCTCCTGAACCTGTGACAGATTTGTCAATAGAAACAAAATCCAATAGCTTGGTCGCGACTTGGACAACGACAACGGATGAAGACGATGTGACTCCTTTGGGCTATGCGTTATGCTATAGCACTGAATCTTTTGATACATCGGATCCTTCAAACCTTCCTGAATCAGTAACTATAAGCAATTTCGAAGGCGGATGGCATGTTGGAGAATCAGCTCAAGGGCAGGTAAAGCACTTGGAATTTGAAACGAAGTATTACGTATCCATGTATGCATACGACATGGCTTCCAATTATTCGGAAATGTCTTCTTTAAAGGAAATCGTTACCGGAATCAATAATCCTCCTGAAGCCGATGTCAATGAAATAGACATGACAATGAAAGTGGGGGATGTAAAGACTATTGAAGTTGATTTTTATGATCCTGACGGGCATGATGTCTCTTATAGCATCGTAAGAGGATCTTCTGTTCTGAGCGATGAGAAATTAGAGGCAGGAAAGGTTAGGCTCGTATTCGATGCTACTGACGCTCTGGCCGGAAAATACCAAGGCAGGATGACTATAAGGGATGAATACAACCTGTCTTTGGAGATACCTATCAAATATTCCGTGACCGGAGCACATGATCCTTCCGCCATAAAGGATTTTGAAGATTTGGCTTTTGAGGAAGGCTCTCAGGCTGCCGTGTTCGAATTGGACGAGTATTTCGAGGATTTGGACGGCGAATCCCTTGTCTATAGCGCGGAATCGTCGGACGAGAATGTGGCAACTGCGGTAGTGGATGATTCCGAATTGACTGTAGCTCCTGTTTCTTCGGGAGAAGCTACGGTTACAGTCACGGCTACGGATACGGGAGGAGCTTCGCTTTCAGTATCGTTCAATGTCAAGGTCGGCGGCGGAAGTTCTGAGGAACCTGCCATTGAGACCCCTGTCGAAGCTTATCCTAATCCGGTGTCTAAATATCTTTACATAGGTGTCAAGGAAGATGTCCACGGACGCATTGTATTGGTTTCCCCGCTCGGGCATAAGCTGATTGACGAAACTGCGGATTTGAAAGCTTCCGAACCATATGAAATAGATATGTCGTCTTATCCTGCCGGAACATATAGTGTCAAGGTAGAAACAGGAGATGACGTTTATTCAAGGAATATAGTCAAGCTGTAACCGGCAGCAGCCGTGTTGCGGCTGGCAGCAAATAACCTGTCTTTTGTCCCGTCTCCTCCGTCAGCGGAGCAGGCGGGACTTCTTTTATGGGGAGTCCCGCGAAATTGCTAAAATTCAGGCGATGATTCGATTGAAACTCGTTCTCCTGTGACCGGATGCGTGAATTCCAGTTTCGATGCATGGAGATAAAGCCTTGTTGCAGGATGCCCGTACAGCCTGTCTCCCAGAATCGGAATCCCGAGCCCTTCCGGGTGCGCGGCATGCAGCCTTAACTGGTGGGTCCTGCCTGTGAGCGGAATGAATATTACTCTTGCGCATCTGCCGCCGAATGCTTTTCCGATGGTTTTGAATAGGGTTTCCGATTCCTTTCCGTGCATCCGGTCTACTTTCTGCAATGGCCTGTTTTCAATGTCGGGACAGATAGGAAGGCATATTTTTCCTGCGGCTTTGGCAGGAATGCCGTCAAGTATTGCGGCATATTGCTTTGCTGTTTTGCGTTCGGCGAACTGTTTTTGCATCATTTTGAATACGGCAGGGCTTTTTGCGAACAGCAATATCCCGGACGTGTCCATGTCGAGCCGGTGTACTGGCATCAGGAATTTTGCATCTTTTCTTTCCGACAGCAATTGGCTTGTGATGTCGGGTTGTCCGTATTTTCCGGCAACGCTAAGAATTCCTCCCGGCTTGTTTACGGCTATAAGGTAATCGTCCTCGTACAGGATTTCGTATTTTATTCCGTTTCCGTCCTTTTTGCGGAAGATGTTTTCTTCCATGGGCAGTCCTTTTGTCATGAAGCAGAGCAGGGGATAGCATTTGCTTTTGCATGCAGGATAGAACGTATCCCTGATTCTTGTTTGCGACGACGGCGATTTCCCTTGCCAGAATTCCGCGAATGCGAGCGGTGCAAGGCCTTGCATGTATGCGTATTGCATTAATTTTACCCCTGCGCAGTCTCCCGTGCCTCCTGGGGGAAGAATGTCGTTTTCATCTGACTCTGCATGAAATTCCTTGAAAATGGTGAAAATGTCCTTTGTCTCTCCCTCTGCGTTTGTTACCCGGTATTTCCTGAACAGTTCCTCCTGCACGGATGCGGACATGCTTTTTCTTTTTTCCTTAAGCCTCGTTATTTCGGAATCGAAAGCGCATATTTCCTTTTCGAGAGAGCATATCCTTTCCTGCCATGCTTTTTTCATGCGTTTTGCTTCCGCTTTCTGGAATCTGCTTTCCGATGTCAGCCCTTCTGTTATGTTCAGGTCGGAGACATATTCCCTTATGTTGTCCCTTCTTTCTTTTTCGGATTTTATGAATGCCTGGAAATCCGAGTATTCCGCTGCGTATTTTCTTCTAGCTTCGTCGAGGGCCGATGCCGCGTTACGGTATTTTTCCGAAGAAAGAATATGCGATATCCTTTCGTTTATTCCCGTGATTTTCTTTTCCTCGTTCCTGAAGTATCCTCCGTCTTTCGAAATATCGTATATGGGAGGAACGAAGTATTCATGTTCAGCCTTGCCTTGCAGCAAGCCGGAAAATCCCGCAAGGTATCCTATCTCGCCCATGCTGTCCCTTGCTACGAGCACTCCGAACATTTTCCCTTCTTCGATTTCTGTCCTGGCTGCTTCCGGCATGCCTGCTATGTGCTTTTTTACGGCTTCGGCCGCTTTCATGGAAAGTTTGCATGGAATGTAACCGAAGGGGTTGTTCATTTTCTCCGGAATGTCCATTGTTTCCGGAACGAACTCGAATTTATGGAATTTCGATGATGCCATTGCGAGGTCCAGTGCGCAAATCATAAAAGGGATGCTCCGTTTTTACGATGCATCCCTTTTGCCTGTTATCTGACGGAAATGCTATTCCGAGATTTTTACCCTTTCTATGTATTTGTTGATCTGGTATCCTTCTTCTGTCTGAGGGTACTTGTCTTTTATCGTCTGGTACTGGGCGAGGGCCTGCGCTTTGTCGCCGAGTTCCTCGAACATTATTCCGGCTTTCAGATAATACCTTGCCGCGAACATGTTGTCGGCATGTTTTGCAGCTTTTACATAATAATCCGCCGCTTCCTTGAATTTGGCCATTCCTGCATAACAGTCTCCTATGTTGGAAATGGATCTTGCTTTCAGGATAGGATCGTTTCCGTCGTATTTGGTAAGGTAAGAGATTGCCTTTTCGTAGTCTTTCAACTGCAGGGCGCATATCCCTGCGTACATGTAAACCGCGTCTCCAGCCTTGTGCCCGTATTCTTTTATTATATCTTCGAATCCGAGGGAGTTTCCGTCTCCGTTAAGGGCAAGCGCGAACGAATCGGCCCTGAAATACTGTTCTGCCACGAAAGTCTGCGCCATGGCTTCTTCAGATCTCGGTTCGCTGTAGAATTTGTCATATGCGAAAATCGCCAAGGCGATGATTACGATGGCAAGGAGTGCTGCCAATAACTGTTTTTTGTACTTTTCGATGAATTTGACCGACTCTATCGTAGCTTCTCCTACTACTTGTTCGGCATCAAGGTTTTTCTTATTCTCAGACATATCAGTTTATGTTTTTGTATTCAGTTTAAATGCAGGGTGGCAAATTTAAGATAAAATTTCGTTCAAGACAATAGTTTCGGCATTTTTCATGATTTGCGGCCCTGTTGCAAGGCGTATCTTGTTTCGTTCCTGTACCTGTATCCCGAACGCAGTTCTTCGAACCTTCCCATGTTTTCGCGCAAGGCCCTGTCTAATTCCATGATAGGGAATACGGACAGGTTTTCCTTGCTGAATTTACCGATGAATGACGGATCTCCTGGCATTATGCTTATCGTTTCAGGCTCAGCCTCCATGTGGTCGTAAAGGTTCGCCGATGCAAGGCCCTGTATGTTGAAGAATTTTCCGAATGCATTGATTACCATGTTCGTGCCATTGATTTTTCCCTGTTTGGAATATCCGGCTATATGCGGCGTGGCTATGTCGGATGCGTCCAGCACGTCCCGGGAAATGAAGGGTTCGTTGTTCCATACGTCCAATATCACGTGCGAAAGCCTGCTTCTTTCTTCAAGCAAGGCCGTATCATCGATGACTTCTCCCCTGGATGAATTTATCAGCACCGCGCCTTCTTTTATTTTGCGGAAAAAGCCGTTTCCGGCAAGGCGGAAAGTGGGGTATTTCCCGTCATGTGTCAACGGGACATGCAGCGAGACGATGTCCGCTTCCCTCAAAGTCTCGTCCAAGGAAAAGTATTCGCGGCAATCGCTTTTTCCTGCGGCATCGGCAAGGGGAGGATCGCAGCGGAGAACTTTCATTCCTATCATTTCTCCAGCCGCAGCCACTTTTGAGCCTACGTTTCCTGCTCCTATTACGCCTAATGTCTTGTTCGCGTATCCGTAACCGTCTTTGATGTAAAGGGCGGAAAGCGCGGTAAAGACATACTGCATAACGCCGTATGAATTGCATCCTTTTGCTATGTAGACCGTAATGCCCGCTTTTTTGCAGAAATCCATGTCGATATGGTCTTCGCCTATCGTGGCGGACGCTATGAATTTCACCTTGCTGCCTTTGAGCAAGGCTTCCGTGCATTTGGTGCGTGTCCTTATTATCAGGGCGTCGGCATCACGTATGCCGGAGGCCGTGAAATCGGTTCCCTTAAGGTATTCCGCATCGCAGGAGAATTTTTCAAGGATTCCGTTTATGTACGGTATGTCCCGGTCTATTATGACTTTCATTTACCTGAAAATTATTTTCTTTACTTCTTCGTGTCCGAGTTCTTTGTTGATTTTGCCGATAATGGAATCTTTGGACATGGATAGCCTGTGCCTTGCAACGGCCGAGCTTATCTTGCATGTCAGGATTCCGTTGTCGTAATATTTTTTTTCGGTGAAGGCAGACATCTCTTTTCCTGCCGCCTTGTCGTATGCGTCGAATACGTATAGCCGGTTAAGGCCTGCTTCAAGCCCGTCTTCTTTTATGAATTCCTTTAGGATTTCGCTGATTGTCTTGGTGTTTTCTTGTTTCATGTTTCTCAAGTCCAGGTATTGTCATATTCTCCTGCATTGCCCGCTTTCCATTATGAAATCGTAATGCTCGTCTGTTATCGAGCTGATTACCTTGTCCATCCTTACCTTGTTGCTGTCCGTTATGAAAATCTGCCCGAACGACGAGCCTGCGACCATCTTCAGCAGTTCGGAAACCCTGTCCATGTCGAGCTTGTCGAATACGTCGTCCAGCAGAAGCATGGGCGATATTCCGGAGTTTATGTCTTTCATTATGGAATATTGCGCCATTTTCAATGCCACAAGGAAGGTTTTCTGCTGTCCTTGCGAACCGAATTTCTTTATCGGGTATCCGGAAAGCATTAATGAGAGGTCGTCCTTATGCACGCCGGAAGAGGTGTATTTAAGCATCAGGTCGCGATCCGCGTTTTGCGAAAGTATTTCCGCGAGATTTCCGTTTTCCAGATCGGAGCGGTATCTTATTTCGGCGTTTTCCTTTTCCGAAGAAATTACGGAATAATATTCGGCCACTTTGGCCTGGAGAAGGCTGCATAGCATGGCCCTTTTCCCGTAAATGTAGCCAGCATGCGCGGCAAGCTGTTCTGAGAAGGCGTCGAGCAGGTCGCCAGCCATGTTCCCGTATGTTTTCAATACTTTGTTCCGCTGTAGCAGGACATGGTTGTAAATCTGCAAATGCCTGATGTATTCCCGGTCCGTCTGCGACAGGACCATGTTCATGAATCTTCTCCTTTCTTCCGACGAACCGTTGATAAGGGACGTGTCATAGGGAGAAACCATGACGACCGGATACCGGCCTATATGGTCCGATATTTTCTGGTATGCCTTGTCGTTGCGTTTGGCTTTTTTTTCTCCTGCAAGGGACATGTACAGCGTGACTTTGTCTTCCGTGCCGTCGTCAAGCCTGTATGCGGCCGACATGAATGTCTCGTCCGTGCCGTGCATGAATGCGTACCTGTCTATCGGGGAAAAATAGCTTTTCAGCATGGACAGGTAGTGGACGGCATCGAGCAGGTTCGTTTTCCCTTCGCCGTTATTTCCTGATATGCAGTTGATTTTCGGCGAGAATTCGAGCCTGAGCTCTTTGATGTTCTTGAAGTTCGATAATGTAATCTTTCTTATGTGCATCCTATGCTTCCGATTTTCTTTCCATGCGTTTTTCCAGCAGCGAGCACATCGCTTTTCCTACTCTTTCGGACGCTCCCTTGCCTTTTCCGAGCAGAGCCTTCCTGACGGACTCGTAGTCTTTTTCCATGTTCTCGACATATGCGCTGTCATTCAGCAGCATGGAAAGTTCGTCATTTATTTTTTCAGGCGTGCAATCGTGCTGTATAAGTTCCTTGAATATTCCTTTGTCCAATATCAGGTTGGCTAAGCTTATGTATTTTAATTTCACGAAATTCTTTGCGACAAGGTATGAGATTTCGCTTGCGCCGTAGCATACCACTTGCGGCACTCCTATTATTGCGGCTTCGAGGCTTGCAGTGCCTGAAGATATTATGGCCGCATCGGAGTAGCGCATGGTTTCATAGGTCATGTTTTCCACGATTCTGAAATTTTCCGGAATTTTGCCGCAATGCCTTGTTATTATTTTATGATATAGTCCCATGTCTATCGCCGGCGCGGCGGCAAGTATGAATTCGAGTTCCGGGTTCATCGCTGCTACGTCGAGCGAGCGGGGCAGAAGGTATTTTATTTCCATTTTCCGGCTGCCTGCCAGCACCGCAACGTGCTTTTTGCCGCGTGTCGCTCCGGCCGCCTTCAGGAATTCGTCCTTTCCGCACATCGAAGACAGCCTGCCTTCTATTCCGTCCATTAGCGGATTTCCTTCATAGATCGCGTCTATCCCTTTGTTTTTGAAATATTCTATCTCGAAAGGGAATATGATGAACAATTTGTCTACGTATTTTCTTATGAGCTTGATTCTTCCTTCTTTCCATGCCCATACTTTAGGGGATATGTAGTAGAATACGTTATATCCTTTGCTTTTCGCGTATTTGGCGATTTTGAAATTGAATCCGGGGTAGTCTATGAGTATGACGGTGTCCGGATTGAATGAGGCTATGTCTTTCTTGCAGTCTTTCAAGTTGTCCAGTATCTTTCCGATGTGCATGGCGACTTCGGTGAATCCCATTACCGCCGTATCTTTATAATGCCTCGACAGGAATCCGTTTTTCCCGGCCGCTTCCTGCATTTTTTCGCCTCCACGGAATCTGAATTCGGGATTCTTGTCCGCCGCCATTATTCCGCGTATGAGGTTGGCTCCGTGCATGTCGCCGGACGCTTCCCCGGCAATCAGGTAATATTTCATGATGTTTGAATTTCGTTAAAATTGGCATTTGCTGCATAGCTGCGAACGACCGGCAGTGCGCTATGAATGCCTGATTCCGTTATTTTCCGGTCTGCCAGTGCAGGACAGGAACGGTTCATCCTAAAATGGAACTCCATTCCCAGCGCAGCCTTTCGGTTTCTTCGTAATCCGTCCTGTCTATCTTTACAAGCACGATCGCTATGAAGTTTTCCTTCATAAGCACATGGTCGCCGTATTCGGTTCCGTCGTCCTTGTATTCGTTTTCCGATTCGAGGCTTTGGAATTTTCCGCACATCCAGTAATAATCTTTTCCGAATGGATCGGTCCTCTTGTCGAATTCATTGATCCATTGTCCTTTTCCTTGATGTCCGAAACGTATTCCCCTTATTTTGCCTGCCGGACAGTCCGGAAAGTTTATGTTCATGAATACGTCCTTTTTCATAGGGCTTTCAATTACTTTGCGGATTATTTTCTCCCCGTATTCCAGGACTCCGGAAAGGTCTGCTTCATGGTCGTGCGAGCAGATGGAAAATCCTAATGACGGGACGTCGTAGAGCGTGCCTTCCATCGCCGCGCCTAATGTTCCTGAGTAAATGGATGCTACTGACGCATTGCTGCCGTGGTTGATTCCAGAAACCAGCAGGTCCGGCTTTTCGTCGAGGAAAACAGTGTTCATGGCGAGCTTCACGCAATCTGCCGGAGTTCCGTTGCAGAAGTACGTTTCTATCCCGTCTGTCCGGCCGGCGTATTCCATGCGCAAAGGGTCTTCAAGGCTCAGGGACGCCGATTTCCCGGATTGCGCCATCCGAGGGGCTACTATGGTTACTTTTCCGAATTTGGACAGAAGTCCCGCTATGGCTTTAATGCCGTTTGTGGCGTATCCGTCGTCATTGGTTACTAATATTCTCATTCGTCATAATTTTGTCCGCGAAGTTAGTTAATTTATATATTTTTTTATACTTTTGCGACACTATAAATGCATATTGAAATAAGTCTTTACAAACTAAAATTATTTGAGAAATGAATAAAGTAAAAATCGGTATTAACGGATTCGGACGTATCGGACGTCTCGTGTTCCGTGCTGCACAGAGCAGAAATGATATCCAGGTCGTTGCAGTTAACGATTTGATTGATGTGGATTATATGGCATATATGCTGAAATACGATACAGCCCATGGCCGTTTCGACGGAACCGTTGAAGTCAGGGACGGAAAACTGGTTGTGAACGGCAATGAAATCCGCGTGACTGCTGAAAAGGATCCTGCAAATATCAAATGGAATGAAGTAGGGGCTGAATACGTAGTCGAGTCCACTGGACTTTTCCTTACACGTGAAAAGGCTGAAGCACACCTTAAGGCTGGTGCGAAAAGGGTCATCATGTCGGCTCCTTCAAAGGACGACACTCCTATGTTCGTATACGGCGTGAACCATAAGAAATATGCCGGACAGGACATCATTTCAAATGCTTCCTGCACGACGAACTGCCTTGCTCCGATTGCCAAGGTCCTCAATGAAAACTTCGGCATAATCGAAGGCCTCATGACTACTGTGCATTCCGTGACTAATACCCAAAAAACAGTAGACGCTCCGTCTGTGAAAGACTGGAGAGGCGGACGTGCGAGCGGCGCGAACATCATTCCTTCTACTACCGGAGCCGCAAAAGCAGTGGGCCGCGTGCTTCCTGAACTCAATGGAAAACTTACCGGCATTTCGTTCCGCGTGCCTACAGTCGATGTTTCTGTAGTCGACCTTACTTGCCGTCTTGAAAAACCTGCTACTTTGGAAGATATAAAGAGGGTTATGAAAGAGGCTTCGGAAGGAGAACTCAAGGGCATTCTCGGTTATACTGAAGATGCCGTGGTTTCAAGCGATTTCCTTTCCGATCCGAGAACATCCATCTTCGATGCTACAGCGGGCGTGGTGTTGAATCCTAATTTCGTGAAAGTGGTTTCATGGTACGACAATGAATGGGGCTACTCCAACAAGGTTCTTGAAATGATAGCCCATATGGCTACTGTAAAATAAACTGCAAGCCGAGAGCAAAGCCCAAGCTCGCTTGAGGCTTTGCCGAGGCGCAGCGTTCATTGCCGCGAAGCGGAAATAGGCAGGTCGAGAGCAACGAGTCCTTGCACGCGAAGCGGAAATGACTGCAAGCCAATCCGCAGGAGCAATCCTGCGGATTTTTTATTCCATCCGCCCAAGCTTGCTTGAGGCTTTGCCGAGGCGCAGCGTTCATTGCCGCGAAGCGGAAATAATCAGGCCGAGAGCAACGATGCCTTGCGCGCGAAGCGGAAATGACTGCAAGCCGATCCGCAGGAGCAATCCTGCGGATTTTTTATTCCATCCGCCCAAGCTTGCTTGAGGCTTTGCCGCATTAACGGGGTTTAAAAAATGGCGGACCGGAAAGGCCCGCCATTGCTTTATGATTTTTCAGCAGCCGGATTCCCGGCAAAGGCTGTCAGTTCCCATGGCCTGCTTGATCGGGCATTTCCGGTTTCGAATCCGGATCTTTGTCTTTGGCGAGGTTCGCTATTTCCATTGCGGCATTGAAGAGAATATATGCCGCGATGATGAAGAATATCGCAAGGAAAACAGAGCCTGATACGGGTATGACTACCGCCGATATGACTATTGCTGCCAAAATGAATATGTATCTTGCCTTGTTCCTGTAGAAATTCACGGATTTGAATTTCAATGAAAGCATTTTTATTTCTGAAACAAGCAAATAGGATATTAATGCCGAAACGAGGGGAATGAGCCAAAGGCTTTCGCTTATGTATTTCATTGCCGGCCCGTTGTCCGAAACATAGTATATGCCGGAACAGATGAACAGGGCGGCGGCAGGAGTAGGCATGCCTATGAAAGATTCAGCCTGCCTTTCGTCTACGTTGAATTTGGCAAGGCGCAGGGCGGAGCAAAGCACTATTAGCAAAGGAAACAGTGAAATGACGGAGATATATCCGTGCACCGGTTCGAGAATATTATACAGGATCATTGCCGGAGCAAGTCCGAAGCTTGTCAGGTCGGCTAAGGAGTCTAGTTCCTTGCCTATTGCCGAATACGCTTTCAGAAGCCTTGCCGCGAATCCGTCGCAAAAATCGAAAACGGCGGCAGCAAGTATGAGTATTATGGCCGTCTTGTATTCATGCTGGAAAGCCGCTAATACGGAGACTGTGCCGCATAGCAGGTTCAGGCATGTGATTGCATTGGGTATGTGTTTTATTATCTTCATGATATGCTCGTCGGTTTCTTTGCAGGGCCAAATTTATGTTAAAAATGCAAAAGAAAAAAATATTAGCGCTTCGATTCGGCCATGATAAAATCTGATGCTTGTCCGCAAAATATCCCCTTGGATGCAGTGAATTAATCATAAGTTAAAAATAAGTAGACGGCACGGCTGCGCTGAAGAATATATTTTTCGGACGGTGGCGGTTTTCAGTCAATTTGGTTCTACGTATGAATTTCCGTTCTTTGCGATCAAAATTATATATCCATGTCATGCTTTTGCAAAATTATGAAACTCAGTGTTTTGTAAGTACAGGGCGTGGAGAGATGCCCTTGGAAAACATGATCTCTCCACGCTTTGTGGTTTTAAGTTTGTGATAATCAGATGGTTTATGCGTGGTATGGTGGAGCAGTAATTCTAGGGCTTTGACGGGAAAGGGTTCTTCGGTCGGACATGGCATGCCGGAGTGGACGGGCCTGGAATTTATAGATAATATAAGGGGGCGGAAGGTAGCGGTTTTCAGTGCGATTTTGCTCTCAGCTTCTGCGCAATTCGGCCTTTCAGGCCGAATATACTGTTGCGCCTGAGGCATAGCAAATGAATTTGCTCTGCTCTCGGCTTCTGCGTATATTTGCCACGCTTTTGCGTAGGGCGCGGTTTTTGCGGTTATATCAATGGATATTTGCTTGCAGTTCCGCCTGACGGGAAAGAGGAAGGCGACGCGCAATTCTCGCGCGAATTTTATTGCGGACTCATAAAAAAGAAAGTCAGATGCATAGGACATTAAAAGATATATTGGAAAGCAGCGTTGCAGCGTTTCATGACAGGCCTGCGTTTTCTGAAATAGGAGGTTCGGCCTGCACTTACGGCGATTTCAAATCCCGTTCTGAAAAATTGGCAAGGCTTTTTTCAGCTTGCGGAATAGGGAAAGGCGACAAGGTGATATTGTTTTCCGGCAGCCAGGTAAACTGGCCGGTCGCTTATTTCTCAGTTACGGCGAATGCAATGGTCATCGTGCCGTTGCTGCCTGATTTTACGGCATTCGAGCTGGCGAACATAATCGAGCATTCCGGTGCTTCGGACCTGATAGTATCGAGGAAGCTGTACTATAAAATTTCGGATTTCATATACGGCACCTTGCGTACTGTGATAATCGCGGATGATTTTTCAATAGTAAAGTCCGCCGTCAACGGAATAGGAACGGACGGCAAGCCGTCCATGCCTTCCGGCGTTCCCATGGATGAATTCC
The DNA here is from genome assembly GCA_944322605.1 of uncultured Bacteroidales bacterium. GTDB lineage: Bacteria > Bacteroidota > Bacteroidia > Bacteroidales > UBA932 > CALUPD01. The sequence continues at coordinate 91,177 of CALUPD010000020.1, forward strand.
TTGCCGGCAGGAAAGGGGACTGCCCTTGTCAGGAATCCGTTCCGGAAGAAGATGACATAGCTTCTATAATCTATACATCGGGAACATCAGGGTCGTCCAAGGGCGTAATGTTGTCGCATAAGAACCTGACAGCCCAGATTGAGATGATTTACAAGCTTTTCCCGATAGTGAAGGAAGACGTGTTCCTTTCGATATTGCCTCTTTCGCATGCCTATGAATGCACGATCGGCATGATATATCCGTTTGCATACGGGTCAAGCGTTGTTTATCTTAATTCGGCCCCTACGCCTTCGGCCCTTATGTCGGCCCTTGCCGAGGTCCGTCCTACGATCATGTTGAGCGTTCCCCTGATAGTGGAAAAAATATATAAAAACAAGCTGCACCCGATTTTTACGAAAAACGCTTTTATGGAATTCATATATTCGATACCGCTTTTCAGGCATGCATTCCATAGGATAGCTGGAAAGAAACTATATAAGATGTTCGGGGGACGGCTCAGGTTCTTCGGGATAGGAGGCTCTAAGCTGGATGCCGTGGTCGAGAATTTCCTTAAAGACGCAGGATTCCCTTACAGCATAGGTTACGGGCTTACCGAAACATCTCCGCTTATAGCCGGGGCCGTGCCTGGAAAGGTGCCTTTCCAGTCTACCGGTCCCATAGTGCATGGAATGGAACTGAAGCTTCTGAACATAAATGATAGCGGAATCGGAGAAATCGCCGTGAAGGGAGACAACGTGATGGCGGGATATTACAGGGATGAAAAAAGGACACGGGCCGCCTTTACGGAAGACGGATGGTTCAGGACCAAAGACCTCGGTTGCCTTGACAGGTACGGCAACCTTTATATAAAAGGCCGTGCCGACAACATGATAGTCGGGGCAAACGGAGAAAATATATATCCGGAGGAAATAGAATCGATAATAAATGAAAGCGATTATGTGACGGAATCCCTTGTAGTCTCAGTCAAAGGACGTCTGATCGCGAAAGTCCATTTCAATTACGATTATATCGAAAAGCTTCACAGGTTTTCTGAAAATTCGGCGAGAAGCCTTTCGGAACGCATAGACATATTGAAGAAGGAACTCAGGGAATATGTCAATTCGAAAGTCAACAAGACTTCCAAAGTCGAAATCGAGGAACAGTCGTCTCCTTTTGAAAAAACGGCGACACAAAAAATAAAAAGGTATTTGTATTCATAGGCGGCTTTTTATAATGGCATAGGCAGGATATGATTCTAAAGGATAAAAATTCAGGCGGCAGCATGCCGGAAACCGTTCTTCCCGTAGTCGAGCAGTTCTATTCGATTCAGGGAGAGGGATTCAATGCCGGGACGGCCGCGTATTTCATACGGCTGGCAGGATGCAATGTCCGTTGCGAATGGTGCGACGCCAAATACACGTGGGGCATGTCAGGTCACGCGGAATCCGGTGTCTGCGAACTTGTCCGCAATGTCTCCGAAGCAGGAGCCAACGCTGTTGTGATTACAGGCGGGGAACCTTTGCTGCACGATCTTTCCGACTTGTGTTCGGCATTGCATGAACTGGGGGTACGCATAATGCTTGAAACCTCCGGAACGATGCCGCTGAGAGGGGATTTCGATTGGATATGCGTTTCCCCCAAGAGAAAACTGCGCCCGTTGAATGAAGTATTGCGCGAGGCCGACGAATTGAAAGCAGTCATAAGCCGCGACGATGATTTCTCATTTGCGGAAGAAAACGCCTCCCATGTCTCAGGGAAATGCGTTCTTTCCCTTCAGCCTGAATGGAGCAGGATGGATGCCGTAATGCCTGGAATAGTGGAATATGTCAAGCGCAATCCCGCATGGCGCGTTTCGTTGCAAACACACAAGTTCATGAATGTTCCGTGAATTTTGAAATTTACGGCAAATCCCTATCTTTGTAAATAAATATTAACTGATTATTAATATAAAATTATGAATTCTAAAAAAGTACTGATTTTTACGCTTGCCGTTGCATTGGCAGTCCCTTCTTTTTCCTATGCAAAAGACAAGAAAAAGGAAAAAGACGGTTATGTGTTTGAGACGATAAAGGAGAATCCGATTACATCAATCAAGGACCAGCACAGGTCCAGCACATGCTGGAGCTTTTCGGGCCTTGGCCTGATCGAGGCCGAAATACTCAGGACTTCCGGTCGCGAAGTCGATTTGTCGGAAATGTACATAGTTTCCAAATCCCTTTCCGACAAGGCGGAGAAATTCATAAGGATGTACGGCCATTTCAATTACGGGCCGGGCGGCTCTTTCGATGACGTCATCGAGGTCATAAGGGAATGCGGAATCGTTCCTGAATCTGCAATGCCGGGATTGAATTACGGTGAAGACATGCACGCCCATAATGAGCTTGACGCTGTCACGATGGCATATCTTAAAGCCCTTGTAAGCAAGCCTCAGGGCGGCAAGCTTACTACCGCTTGGAAAAACGGGTTCGAAGGCATATTGTCGGCATATTTGGGCGACAGGCCTGAAAAATTCGTAGTGGACGGTGTAGAATATACTCCTCAGACATACTGGGAATCATTCGGAATAGACGTGAACGACTACGTGTCCCTTACATCGTTCACTCACCATCCTTTCTATTCGCAGTTTACAATCGAGGTTCCTGACAACTGGAGGGGCGACCTGGCATACAACCTGCCTATCGACGAACTGATGGAAGTAATGGAAAATGCCATAATGCAAGGCTACACTTTCGCATGGGCTTCTGACGTGAGCGAAAAAGGCTTCACAAGAAACGGGCTTGCCGTAGTTCCTGACGTTGATTTCGAATCCATGAGCGGTTCCGACAAGGAAAGATGGCTCGGCAAAAGCGAAGATGAAAGGAACGCCGAACTTTATAAGTTGGACAAGCCCGGATACGAAAAGAAAGTCGATCAGAAGCTAAGGCAGGAAGAATTCGACAACCAGCTCACTACGGACGACCATGGAATGCTCATATTCGGTATTGCGGAAGACCAGAACGGCACGAAATACTATATGGTCAAGAATTCATGGGGCTTGAGCGGAAAATATGAAGGAATCTGGTATGCTTCTGAAACTTTCGTGAAGTTCAAGACATTGAACATCGTAGTTCACAAGGATGCCATTCCTGATGAAATAAAGGCGAAACTTTCTATAGAATAAGAATTTGCGTAAATATCGCGCGAACGGCGGCACGGATTTTCCTGCTGCCGTTTTTTAGTGGAAAAATGCGCCGGCTTTTGAATCTTGTTTGTTTATTATTAATTTAGCAGCCGCATTGAACCGGTTATGCGGACCGGATTTCGGAGAACAGTCATATGATTAATTTTCTACAAAAGAAAGCATTGAAAAAGGCCCTCTCGCAAAAAGGCAGGAAAGCGGAATATTGCCGCCTTTCTTCTTTGAAAAGCGTGGCTGTCGTCATGGATATTTCCACTGATTCTTCAAATACCGAAGCGAAGGCCATATTCGACAAATTCTTCGAAGGTGTTTCCATTGATTATATAGCGTTCGATTTTTGCAAGAAATCGCGCAAGAGGCCGGCTGTCATACCTGAGGGCGTGAGGCTTTTTTCAAGAAAGGACATGAAATGGACAGGGCTTCCTAAAAGCGAGGCTTTTTATGCTTTTGCCGGATATGAATACGACATGCTTATAGATGTCTCTTCGAAAAGCTTCTGTTCTGAATATTTCGTCGTTCTTTCCAAGGCCGGATTCAAAATAGGCAGGAAGGAGTCGGCAGCTTACGCCGACATGGTCATAAATTCCGGGGACGGGGGCAGCCTTGCCCAGGTCGAATTCGCAGAAGCCGTCGTAAATTACTTGTCCTGCCTGCAATGACGGGCGATTCACTTGATTAAAACGCCATTCCGATGTTGAAATTGTTTAAAGGGAGCGAATATAAGTCTCTTATGGAAAAATATGAAGCCATGGAAGCAGAAGGCCGCGTAAGATATGGCGGTTTCGCTCCTGACGAATTATATACGCTATGCGCAACCGAGTCTGTCAAAAGGTATGACAGGGCGATTAGCGCGGCGGTTTTCTATTATCCTGAATATGAGAAGTTTCATTGCATGCAGGTGGAATATTTCCTGAAAGAGGCATTGGTGGAAAAAGCTGTCAGGAGCGCGAAGGCTTTCCGCCGCAGGTTCAGGGAGTCCGTCGAAGCCAACAAAAAGATGGCTTTGGCGAATATCGCTTCCGGTGAAAGGTTCGACGGAATGCGGTATTTCGATTATTCAGTCCTGCTGATAAGGAATGCGGTGATACGCGGGAAATACCATGTGGATGATGACAATTCCATTGAATTTTGCGATATTGACGGCATATGCATGGAAAACGGCAAAAAGACCGTTTTGAAACGCGCGGTAACCGATTTTATTTATGAAATGATTTACGCGACAAGCTTGTCCGACGATGACGAAACGTTCGATCTGATGCTTGAAATGAAGGAAAGGCAGGATTGGGCATGAATTTTGGTTTGGTTCGGATTTATCGCGGCAGCTCATTTTGACGCGCGACGACGGTATCCGGCCGGCATGGGACTAAGCATAAAAATAAGATAGTATGGAAAAGAAAAGAAAAGCAGGCGATTATGCAATGCTGGCCATAAAAGGGCTATGCATGGGGGCGGCTGATGTCATACCCGGAGTTTCCGGAGGCACTATCGCTTTCCTTACAGGAATTTACGGCGAACTGATAAATTCCATAAAATCCATAGACATGGCAGCATTGAAAATGCTGTTCAGCCTGAGATTGAAGGATTTCTGGAAGAAAATCAACGGGAACTTCCTTGTTTCGGTAGTCCTCGGCATATTGATAAGCGTGTTTTCGCTGGCGAAGCTGATGCAATACCTGCTTGAATACCATCCTGTTCCCTTATGGTCGTTTTTTTTCGGGCTTATAGTTGCGTCTGCAATATACATACTTAAAAACGTGGCGAAATGGAAAGTCTCGCATTCGGTTTCCCTGATAGCCGGAATAGCGGTTGCGGCTTACATATGCATGGTCACCCCGGGAGAGACCACCGAGGCCCTTTGGTTCGTTTTCCTTTCCGGCGTGATTGCAATATGCGCCATGATACTTCCCGGAATTTCCGGCAGCTTCATCTTGCTTCTGCTCGGCAAATACGAATTCATTATGGCAGCCTTGAGCGAATTGGACATAATCGTGCTGGCGGTTTTCGCTTCAGGATGCGTTATAGGCATTATCGCATTTTCCCATGTGCTTTCATGGCTTTTGGATAAATTCTACACGCAGACCATATGCGTGCTTTCCGGCTTCATGATCGGCTCGCTTCTTAAAGTATGGCCGTGGAAAGAAACCCTTGCGTCCGGAGTAGAGCGCGTGATCGGACCTGAAAAATATGAAATGATCAGCGGCCAGTCTCCTGAAATAGCGTCTGCGATAGCTTTTTTCATAATAGGCGCGGCCCTGCTGTTTGCGATAGAATATATCGTGGTATGGATGAACAAGCGTAAAGGCGGCATTTCAGAACAGGCGCGTGTCGAATAGGCTCTCGCATGCATGTGCGTGTTCAGAATGATTTCTAATGAAACGCGGACCGAGATTGTCGAATAGGCGCGCGCATGCATAGTGCGTGGCAGTGCCATGCTTCCGAGTCGGATGCCTTATGCGGTCATCCTGTACGATTTCGGAGACAGGCCCGTCAGTCTCTTGAAATATTTCCCGAAAACGGACTGGTTAGGAAAATGGAGGTAAGACGCTATTTCTCCTATGTTCATGTTGCTGAATTTAAGCATGTTCTTCGCTTCCATTATTACCATGCCGTCAATCCATTCCCCGGCGGTTTTCCCGCAGGTATCCTTTACGGCGGCTGAAAGGTATTTGGGCGTTACGCAAAGGAGCGAGGCATAGTGGTTTACCTGCCTGTGTTTCCTGAAGTCGGAATTGACTGCCTTTATGAACCTGTTGAATAATTCCCTTTTGCCGAAAATGTTCATGGACATGGCTTGGCTATGCTTTTCCGTTATGTTGCATAATTCATAAAACAGGGCGAAGATTATGTTCTTGCATATGTCTTTAGCATATTTGTTGTCCATGTCGTCTAACCTGTTCTTCAGAAGCTGGTAATAGCTTTCAAGAATCTTGAGGGAGTCGTCTTCGAGCCTGATTGACGGAGATGTCATGAAATAAAGCATGAGATTGCGTATCTTGTTGTATTGCTGCACAAGTTCGAGCACGTATCCTGACGAGACTATCATGAATTTTCCGCTGAAATCCGCGCTTGTTTTCCCGATTTGAAGTATCTGTTCAGGGCGAATGACCACAAGATCCCCGCTTTTTACCTGAATGTCGTTCAATTCGAGGTTTATCCTCGCGTCTCCTCCCGTGCACAGGCATGTGGCGAACGCTCCCATTTTTATCGGTTCCGTGAAAACATGTGTAAAGCTGTCGTTCTCGAATATCAAAAAATCCGTGTCCTTGAAATCCGCGTCGAGCAGGCTGCATGCCGTGGTTATGTCTATTTTTATCAGTTGGTTTTTCATTCTTGGGAAATTTCGGATAAAAATAATGCGATTTTTTCGCAATGCAATCCCGATTGAGGAGATTTTGACCAATTTTAGGGAAAAACAGGCATCTGCGGCACATGGCGGTGGAATCAAATTTGTATCAGGATTAATCGCAAATAAGCATATAAGTTGAAATATGGAAACATCGGTGAATTTGCGGTTGGCGGCGATGATTGCCGTCGCGGCGGCATGCATGGTGTCATGCGGGCATAGGAAAGAACCGTCGGCCGGACAGCCAGTGGCGGTAAAGGTCATGAAGGCGGAGAAGAAGGACGTGATATCAGGGGATTTTTACGTCGGGCAGGCGGAAGAACGGAAGAAATCATCTTTGAGTTTTGCGTTGTCCGGACAGATTACTGATATTTTAGTCGAAGAAGGAGACATGGTCGAGAAAGGCGATACATTGGCGGTTATGGACGGCAGGACCGTCTCTGACGCTTATGTTGCCGCTGCGGCAGCTCTTGCGCAGGCCAGGGACGGGCATGAGAGGATGAAAAAGCTTCATGACGCGGGCACTTTGCCTGAAGTGCAATGGGTCGATATAAATACGAAGCTCAGGCAGGCCGAAGCAGCCGAAAGCATCGCGGCAAAAAAAATGGAAGACAGCCGGCTTATTGCTCCTTACGACGGAATGATAGCTTCTGTAAATTGCGAGGAGGGGGAAATGGCTCATTCCGGAATATCGGTATTCAGGATAGTCGATCTCGATGACATATATATAAAAATCGCAGTTCCTGAAAACGAGGTTTCCGGAGTGAAGGGCGCGAAAGGAAAGGTTTCTGTTCCGGCCATAGGCGGCGGCACGTATCAAGGGCGCGTGAAAATACGGGGGATAGATGCCGATCCCATATCCCATACGTATGATGTCAAACTGCTTGTCGATAATCCCGGACACAGGATTATACCGGGCATGCTTGCCGAAGTTTTCCTTGAAAAAGATATGGAGAATGTGATTTCAGTTCCTGTAAATGCAGTGCAGGTCGATTATAGCGGGAAAAGATTCGTATGGGTTGCGGACACGCGCAATTCAGTATCGAAAAGGTATGTCAAGGTCAGCAGGCTGCTTGATTCGGGAGTGGAAATATCCGAGGGCCTTGAAAACGGGGACATGGTGATAATAGACGGATGCCACAAAGTCAGTGAAAACATGTCCGTCAGGATAATCAATGAATAGGGCTATGTCTGGAAGGAGAGGAAACATAATTGAATATTCCATGAAATACAGCAGGATAATGCTCCTGTTGCTTGCCGTTTTCGTGGCCATAGGCATAATTGGCCTTGTCGAGATGCCTAAGCAGGAATTTCCTGAATATACTATAAGACAAGGCCTTGTAGTGGGAGTGTATCCAGGGGCTACATCGCAGCAGGTGGAAGAAAGGCTTGCGAAGCCGCTTGAGGATTTTTTGTTTACATATGCCGAAGTGAACAGGGAAAGATCCTATTCCATGTCTAAGAACGGGATAGTTTATTTCATGATAGAGCTGAACGACGACGTGAACAACAAGGACGAGGTATGGTCGAAGATAAAGCTCGGGCTGAAGGAGTTCAAGATGAGTCTTCCCAAAGAAGTCATAGCCCTTGTCGCGAAAGACGATTTCGGGGACACTTCTGCTTTGCTCATAACATTGGAATCGACGGACAAGACGTACAGGGAACTCGAATCCTACATGGAAGACCTGATAGCAAGGCTGAAGAGGTTGCCGGAGGTATCGAACATAAGAAGCTACGGCATGCAGCATGAAGAAATAGAAGTCAGGCTCGACAAGTCTAAAATCGCTGCTTACGGGCTTGACGTCAAGGCTCTCATGACAAAGCTCGCCATTCAGGATTTCAATCTTTCGGGAGGAACCCTGCGCTCCGGCGAATATGACATGCCTTTGTATTTCAAGGTCAACCTTTCCTCTGAAAAAGAAGTTGCCGAACAGGCCATATATTCTGACGGCAATGGGAATATGTTAAGGGTCAAGGATATCGCCGATGTCAGGAAATGCTATCCTGAGCCTTCTTCTTACATAGAAAATAACGGAAGCAAGGCGATAGTGCTGTCGATGGAAATGAAAGATGGAGAAAATATAGTGAAATACGGCAGGCATGTGGACGAGATTTTGTCCGATTTCCAAAAAGAACTGCCTGAAAGCGTGAAAATAAAACGCATAGCGGACCAGCCTAAGGTCGTTTCGCTTTCGGTAAGCTCGTTCGTGAGGGACCTGTTCGTTTCAATAGCAATCGTGATCCTCGTAATGATGGTCCTGTTCCCGTTCCGTTCCGCAATTGTGGCCGCCACGTCGATACCCATAAGCATATTTATCGCGCTCGGCATAATGTACATGTGCAACATACCGCTTAATACGGTGACGCTTGCCGCGCTTATCGCGGCTTTGGGCATGCTTGTGGACAATTCGATAATAGTGGTGGACGCGTATCTTGAAAAATTGGACACCGGAATGTCGAGATGGCATGCCGCAATTACGAGCGCGACTGACTTTTTCTGGTCGATATTCCTTGCAACGTTCTGCATATGCGTGATATTCTTTCCATTGCTGGTTACTGTCAAAGGGGTTATGCTCGACTTCCTGTTCATGTTCCCATGGACAATCTCGATAACGCTTATGGCATCTCTGGTGGTGGCGATGATTTTCATACCGTTCATGGAATATGTGGTCATAAAGAAGGGTCTCGGCTTGCAGGAAAAGAAGAAAAAGAAGTTCGACATGCTCGGCGCGGTCCAGCGCGGATATGAACGCCTGCTGGATATCGTGTTCAGATTCCCGAGGGCGACTCTCTTTATTGCAGCCGCAATGATAGGGGGATGCTCGTTCCTGCTTATGAACTTGAATCAAAGGATGCTTCCGGTAGCGGACCGCGACCAGTTCGCAGTTGAAATATATCTTCCGGAAGGCGCGGGCATAGACAAGACGGCTTCCGTTTGCGATTCCTTGTATTCGATACTGAAAAAAGACGGGAGGATACTTTCCGTGACGTCTTTTGTCGGCCAGTCGTCGCCGCGTTTCCAGGCAACCTACGCGCCTCAGATAGGAGGGGCGAATTATGCGCAGTTCATAGTCAATACTGTTTCGAACGACGCTACGGTGGAAATATTGGACCAGTATTCGAAAAAGTATTCAGAGCATTTTCCGGGCGCATACGTGAAGTTCAAGCAGCTGGATTACCAGATCGCGCAGGCTCCTATTGAAATAAGGTTCTCCGGAGACAATTTGCCGGTGCTGAAAGAGCTTGCGGATTCCATGTCTGTCCTGATGAGGGATGTGAAAGGCCTTGAATGGATTCGCACGAACATGGGAAATCCTGTCCCGTCGGCTTTGGTCGTGCTTAAAGAAGACGAATCCGCCCTGCTCGGGGTATCGCCGTCCATGGTGTCGTCTGAAATATCCGCGCTGTATGGAGGCTTGCCTGTCGGCACCGTGTGGGAGGGCGATTATAGTCTTCCTGTCAGGATAATATCCTACGTGGATGACGGAAGGCCTGTCGCAGACAATCCTCTTGAAGATGAATACATAACAACCCTTATACCAGGTGTTTCCGTTCCTTTGCGACAAGTAGCTGATATAGAGCCCCAATGGTATGACGGGCAGATAGTGCGCCGTAACGGAATGCTTTCAGTCAGCGTCATGGCCGAAGTGGAGAGGTATTCCAATGTCGACAGGCTTCAAAACCGTGTCCAAAAGATAATGGAAGAAAAACTGGATATACCTGAGGGCGTAATCGTAAGCTATGGAGGAGAAAAGGAAGCGAATGATATGATATTGCCCCCTATTTTCAAAGGGCTTTCGGCCTCGGTGATAATCGTATTCTTCTTCCTTCTGTTCAACTTCAAGAAAATAGGCCTGACTTTCGCGGCGTTGTCATCGGTACTGTTCAGCATCGTCGGGACTTCGATAGGCCTGCTTATAAGCGGACATGATTTCAGCATAACATGCATACTCGGCATCATAGGGCTTATCGGTGTCGTCGTGAGGAATGCCATAATAATGTTCGAGCATGCGCAGGACTTGAGGATAAACCATAACTACACCCCGCATGACGCCGCTTATGATGCAGGAAAAAGGAGAATGCTTCCCATATTCCTTACATCCGCTACCACGGCCGTGGGCGTTGTCCCTATGATAATAAGCAATACGTCGCTGTGGGGGCCTATGGGGGTTGTGATATTTACAGGAACGATTTTCTGTACCCTGATGGCCGTAACGGTGCTGCCCGTGCTGTACTGGAAGATTTTTCCTGAAAAGAAACGCGGTTTGAAACATGCATAAAGGAGGTTTTATGTCGAAAATCAATAAAAAAGCCATTACGGTTGTTTTGATCATGTCGGTGATTCCGCTTTCCGCCTATTGCGAAGACGTGAGGAAAGTCATTTCGTTGGAGGAATGCAAGGAAATGGCCATGCAGAATAATGCGGAAGTAAAGAACGCTTCGCTGGAATTCCAGAATGCCGTCGATACTAAGAAATCCCTGTTCACTAAGTATTTCCCGAACATAAGCGCCGGAGGGTCGTATTTTACGACAGATAACAGCGCGGCAAAATTCGTTTTGCTTCCCGGAATCGGCGTGCCTATAGGCAAGGACGGCCTTATGGGAGGAGTGATGGCCGTGCAGCCTGTTTTCGCAGGAGGCAAGATAATCGCAGGCAATCAATTGGGACAGGTCGGCGTCGAAGTAGGCAAATTGAAGCTCGATGCAAAAAAGCGCGACGTCTTGTCGGGTGTCGAAAGGAATTATTGGATGCTTGTTTCGCTGAAGGAGAAAATGAAGACCGTTGAAGCTGCCGAAGCTTTGATAAGCAATCTTGAAAAAGACGTGGAAAATCTTGTGGACGCCGGTGTCAGGGACAGAAAGGACCTGCTGGAGGTGAAATACGCGAAGAACGACATCATGACAAAACGGATGGAACTTGAAAACGGCATATCCCTTTCGAGGCTTGCCTTGGCCCAATACATAGGCCTCGACCCTTCCGAGCCTTTCGATGTCGACACCGCTATCGGTCGCGATTTGAAAGAACCGGGATATTACCTTGCAGACCACGACATTGCCGTGGATCATCTTCCTGAAACCAAGATGCTTGACAAAAGCATAAAGGCCAAGAAATTGGAATACAGGCTGAAGGTCGGGGAATACATGCCTACGATAGGAATAGGGGCGAGTTACCAATACCATAACCTGTTGAATTCTAACCATAGTTTCGGGGCCGTTTTCGCGATGGTCACTGTCCCTATCTCAAACTGGTGGGAAGGCTCCTATGAGGCAAGGAAAAAACTGAGGGAAGTCGAAATGGCCGAAAACAGCGTGGAGCAGGCAAGGGAGCTTCTGAAACTGAGGATGCAAAAAGTATGGGACGAACTTTATGCGGCGTACATGAAGGTTTCCCTTTCGGAGGAATCCGTCGAGATAGCCGAAGAAAATTACAGGTACAGCAAGGAAAGCTATGATGCAGGCATGCTGTCGATGAGCGAACTGCTTGACGATTATGTCAGGCTCGTGACGAGCGAGAACGGGAATACCGACGCGAAAATAGAATACATGCTTAAATGCAGGGAATATGTCGACGCCACAGGAGGCGTTGCAGGAAGCGGTTCGTATTAATTAAGTCCATCGTGAAAATATCCCGCATTCCTGCAACGGCCATAAATGCGATGGCATTATAAAATGCTTGGCCGCATTATTATCCCAAAAACATGAGCGGCTACTAAATGACATGGCCGGCAGATTCCTTCCGTACCTGCCGGGCCTTTCCCGCTGGCGAGGCCGCAGGAGGCCCGGCTATCCGTACTTTCACGGCGTGCATATCCAATGGTATTTTCGCGGATAATCATATTAATTAATATAAATTCTGTCTAATCCGCTCTCTTTTGCTATATTTGCGACCGTCTAAAATTTTAATTTCATATGGTATTGAAATATGTGAGAGAGTATGTCGTGATGACGATAGCTCTCATGATTTTTGTTTTGGGATGGGTGGGATTCCTTAATCCTCATGAGATCACAGGGGGCGGCATCGCCGGTCTCGCATCGGTAATCCACTATGCATTCAATTATATTCCGATTTCGTATGCCAAGCTTACGATAGACCTTCTCCTGCTGATTGCAGGCTTCATAATTCTCGGGCGCGGTTTCGGAATCAAGACGATTTATTGCGTGGTGATGAGCGCCGTGCTTTTCGAATTCATGCCGAAAATCCCAGGACTTGTCGAAATTTCTTCGACAATCGATGACAATCTTATCAACGCATTGATAGGAGGGGTGCTTAGCGGATTGGGCATAGCCTTGATATTCACGCAGGGCGGAAGTACGGGAGGCACTGATATAATAGCCCTCGCTATCAACAAATACAAAAACATATCTCCAGGCAGGATTTACATAGTGTGCGATTCGACGATCGTCCTTTCCATGCTTCTGCTGCCGGACAAGTCCATAGTCGACGTGGTCTACGGTTTCGTGGAACTTGTCTCTTTCTCTTTTGCCGTGGATATGTTCCTTACTGGACAGAAGCAGTCCGTCCAGCTTCTTATCATATCGGAAAAATACAAGGAAATCTCGGACGAACTTGTCAAAGAGAAGGAAAAGGGACTTCCTGTCAATTCCATAGAATGGGGACTGAAAGGAGGAAACAATATACTTATGGTGGTTACGCGCAAGAACAGCGTCAATGAAGTGTCCAAGACCGTCAAGGATGTGGACAATGACGTGTTCATGGTGACTGTCCCTGTTACTGCCGTATACGGCGGCGGGAAGGATGACAGAAGCGTTATCGACAGCAACTAAAATGATGCAAATTAAAAAAACTCGATATGGCAGATAAGGAAAGATATGGCATGAGAGGCGTTTCCGCTTCAAAGGAAGACGTGCACAACGCTATAAAAAATATGGACAAGGGCCTTTTTCCCAAGGCTTTCTGCAAAATCGTCCCTGATTTCATGAGCGGTGACGATGAATACTGCATAATAATGCATGCCGACGGGGCGGGTACGAAATCGTCCCTGGCATATGCGTATTGGAAGGAGACAGGAGATATGTCGGTGTGGGCTGGCATCGCGCAGGATGCCATAGTCATGAATACGGACGATCTGCTTTGTGTCGGTGCCGTCGACAACATAATGCTTTCTTCCACGATCGGAAGGAACAAGCTGCGCATACCAGGAGAGGTTATTTCGGCTGTCATTAACGGAAGCCAGGCTTTCGCAGACAAGATGCGCGGGTTAGGATTCAATATAATCCTGACAGGCGGGGAGACTGCGGACGTGGGAGATCTGGTGCAGACCATTATAGTGGACAGCACAGTGTGCGCGCGCATGAAAAGATCGGATGTCATAGACAATTCCAATATTGCGGCAGGCGATGTCGTTGTAGGCCTTGCTTCTTTCGGAAAGGCTGTCTATGAGGACGAGTACAACGGGGGCACCGGAAGCAACGGATTGACTTCCGCAAGGCACGACATATTCGGAAAAGAAATCCTTGAAAAATATCCAGAGACTTGCGATTTGCAGATTGACAGGTCGTTGCTGTATTCAGGAAGCCGCAGGCTTACAGAAATAGAACCCGAGACAGGCATGACTTTCGGAAAGCTCGTCCTGTCGCCGACAAGGACCTATGCTCCGATAATAAGGGACATATTGAAGAAGGGCAGGCAGCATGTGCACGGCATGGTGCATTGTTCAGGCGGCGCACAGACCAAGGTCCTGCATTTCATAGACAAGCTTAGGGTGGTTAAGGACAACATGTTCCCTGTTCCCCCTCTGTTCAGGTGCATACGCGGCGAATCAGGCAGCGACTGGAAAGAAATGTACAAGGTATTCAATATGGGACACAGGATGGAAATATACCTTCCTGAAGAACATGCCGCCGAGGCGATAAGAATATCGCAGTCATACGGCGTGGACGCGAGGATAATCGGCCGCGTTGAAGAATCCCCGAAATCCGAAGTCGTTTTGAGAAACGAGTACGGAGAGTTTGTCTATAACCTTGATTAAACAAAGGATATACCGGATGTCTTCTTATTTGGAAACAGCCACTCCCGAATATATCGAATCGCTCCCTTTGGCGAGATTCAAAGGCGAGGCGGTCGTGATAGATTCCAAGGATTCAGGCTATGCGAAAGCGATAGGGTATCTTTCGTCCTGCAAGATAATAGGCTTCGATACGGAAACAAAGCCTTGCTTCAAGGCTAACGTGCAGCCTAACCATACGGCTACGCTCCAGCTGTCAGGCCCTGACAAGGCGTTCATCTTCAGGGTAGGGCAAATGGGGCTTCCGTCTTCATTGGCCGCGCTCCTTTCTTCGGACGAGCATTTGAAGATAGGGGCGGCTGTCCGTGACGATATAAAGGGGCTCCAGTACTATAAGAACTTCAAGGCCGGAGGATTCAGGGATTTGCAGCATATAGTCCAGGATTTCGGAATAATGGAGAAAAGCGTAAGGAAGATGGCGGCGATAATCCTTGGTATAAAAGTTTCGAAGTCCCAGCAGCTTTCCAATTGGAACGCGGAAATGCTTACTCCCGAGCAGGTGAATTATGCGGCTTTGGATGCATGGGTGTGCCGCGAGATGTATATCAGGCTTTTCCCGTCAGATTGATTTGAATATGACTAAGATTTATTTGAAGAAGAAACGGGATGAATCGCTCAGGCGTTTTCATCCATGGGTGTTTTCCGGAGCAGTGGACAGGATAGACGGTTCTCCCCAGGAGGGAGAGGTAGTGGAGGTCTATTCTTTCGAGAAGGAATTCATGGCTTACGGCCATTACCAGGTAGGTTCGATAACTGTAAGGGTTCTCGGTTTTGCAGGAGACGACCCTAAGGATTTTTGGAAAAACAGGATTTCCGATGCCTTCAATGTCAGAAAGGCTCTCGGCCTTACGGAATCCCATGATACGAATGCGTACCGCCTGGTACATGGGGAAGGGGACAATCTCCCCGGCCTCATAGTCGATTATTATAACGGCGTTGCTGTCATTCAGGCCCATTCGGTCGGGATGTACAAGTCGCGCGACAAGATAACGCAGGCCTTGAAATCGGTGTACGGGGATAAGCTGAAAGCCGTTTATGACAAAAGTTCGGGAACGGCTCCTTTCAAGGCCATTGAAAACCTTCATGACGGCTATCTGTACGGAGAACCTATCGGTTCGATGGAAATAAGCGAGAACGGCAACAGGTTCGCCGTAGACTGGGAAGAAGGCCAGAAAACGGGATTTTTCCTTGATCAAAGGGAAAACCGCGCATTGGTAGGCAAATATTCGAAGGGCAGGAAAGTCTTGAATCTTTTTTGTTATACCGGAGGATTTTCGATATACGCGCTGGCAAACGGTGCGGTGTCCGTTGATTCGGTGGACAGTTCCGCGCGTGCCATTGCAATGGCGGAGAGGAACGCCGCCCTTAATTCGGAAAGGATTTCCGGCGTGCATTCGGCCCATTGCTGCGATGCCATTGATTTCCTGAAAGACTCGGAATACGGCAGATACGATCTTATCGTAGTGGATCCTCCTGCCTTTGCCAAGCACAGGGGCTCTCTTGATACCGCATTGAGGGCCTACAGGCGTCTGAACGCGTCGGCTATCTCGAAAGTCGCTCCGGGTGGAATCATATTCACTTATAGCTGCTCGCAGGTTGTCGACAGGAATGCTTTTTCGAACGCGGTATTTACGGCGGCTGCCCAGGCCGGGCGCAAAGTGAGGATTTTGCACAGGCTCATGCAGGCTTCCGATCATCCAGTGAACATATACCATCCGGAAGGAGAGTACCTGAAAGGACTGGCTCTTTATGTGGAATAGCCGAAATGCGCGGCTTTTCCTGCGCAATTCGGCCCTTGATGGCCGCATATGCTGTTGCGCCTGAGGCAATCGCAAGCAGACTTGCATTGCTCTCGGCTTCTGCGCAATTTGGCCCTGTGGGCCACATATACTGTTGCGCCTCGGCAATCGCAAGCAGACTTGCATTGCTCTCGGCTTCTGCGCAATTTGGCCCTGTGGGCCACATATACTGTTGCGCCTCGGCAATCGCAAGTAAACTTGCATTGCTCTCGGCTTCTGCGTATATTTGCATATTATAACCTTTAAGTTGATATGGGCATTAGGGGAAAAGTGTCATCCGGATTCGTTATAATCGGATTAATATTGTTTATATCGGGAGTGATCGCCGTTTTCGAGTTCAGCCGCATGAGCCGTTCGATGTCGGGCCTCATTTCCAACAATATCCAAAGCATGAACACGTCGCGTTATCTTTTGCGTTCATGCGACAAGGTCAATATGTTCGTATTGGAAGGCCTGGGAAACGAAAATCCGGACAGGTCTTTCATGGACAGCCTTAAATGCTCCGACATGGAAGCATACCTGTCGTCCGTCAGGAAAAATTTCACGACAATAACCGAGAATAATCTTTCTGATTCGATCATCGTCTTTTATAAGGAGTATGCGGATGCCGTAATGTCGATGGATACTGTCTGCACGAAAACATATTCCGAAAGGAGGGAATGGTATTACTCTGCCATTCATCCCGTATATAAAAAGCTCCGCACGAGCATAAACGAGCTTAACGACGTTTCCATAAATGAGTTGAAAAACAATTCCTCGTCCCTTGAGGCAGGGTTTTACAGAAGCATAATGCCAGGCGTGATAGCCATATGCGCCGGAATCGTGCTTGTCCTGCTTTTCAATTACTTCATCAATTACTATCTCATTTCTCCGATAATCCTTATATCCAAAGGCATAAAATCGTATATACAGATGAGGCGCACATACAATGTGACTTTCGATAACGAGGATGAATTGACCGACCTTAACAGGCAGGTCAAGGAAATAATAGACGAGAATAAGAAATTAAGGAAAACAGTAACCACGAAAGAGCAATGAATGTAAGTACGATAGCCCGCAACATCGGGCTTATTCTTTTGCTGAATGCTTTTTTTATGCTTTTATGCCTTGTCGTTTCCATTTGCTGCGGATTCGATTCTTCTTTCTCGCCGTTGCTCCTGAGCGTGATAATCACGACGGTGGTGGGCGTTTTCCCGTTGATTTTCACAAGAAAGTCCGGGAATCTCTCGAATAAGGAAGTGATTGTCACAGGGGTCTTGTCATGGATAGTATCATGCGTTTTCGGCATGCTCCCTATGATTTTGTGGGGCGGCGAGTTTACATTGGAAAATGCTTTTTTTGAGAGCGTTTCAGGCTATACGACGACCGGCGCGACGATTTTGTCGGATGTCGAAGCCTTGCCGGAAGGACTGTTGCTTTGGCGTTCGTCAATGCATTTCATGGGAGGCCTCGGAGTAGTGCTGTTCATGCTGTTCCTTTTGCCATCGATAGGAAAGAACAGCCGTATGAAGATGAGCCGCATGGAAATATCTTCAATATCCAAGGAAAATTTCAATTTCAGGACGAACCAGCTTCTCAAGGTCATTGTTACGGTCTATACTACTTTGGCTGCTTTGGAAACGATAGCCCTGATGATTGCCGGCATGGACTTTTTAGACGCCTTGAACCATTCGTTCAGTACCGTGGCGACAGGAGGCTTCGGTACTCGCAATTCATCGATCCAGGCATTCGATTCAGTTGCCATAGAAATAATACTCATGGTGTTCATGTTCCTGTCCGGACTGCATTTCGGCCTGTTGTACGGCATGATCGCCAGCAGGTCGTTCAGGATTTTCAAAAATCCGGTAGTGAGATATTATTTCTTTACGATAATCGTTTGTTCTCTGCTCATGTCGTTTTCCTTAGTCGGCAGCGGGACGATCGAAAATTTCTGGACGGCATTGAGGCATTCGATGTTCCAGGCCATTTCTTTCGCGAGCACGACAGGCTTCGGTTCGATAGATTGCACGCAATGGCCTATATTCGCTGCCGTAATACTTGTTTTCCTTTCGATACAGTGCGCATGTTCAGGTTCTACGGCGGGAGGGATAAAGGCGGACAGGATGTACATTTTGTTCCTGTCCATAAAATCGAACATAAAAAGGAAACTTCATCCCAATGCCGTTATGCCTGTCCACATGGGAGGCAAGAACATCGAGCCTGAAATAGTTTCTTCCGTAACGCAGTACATATCATTGTACATAGTTGTGATAATCGCGGGGACGCTGCTCGTTTCCATTTTCGAGACGGACCTGGTAGAAACATCTACTTCGGTAATCACCTGCCTCGGCAACGTGGGCCCGGGCTTCGGTTCGATCGGCCCTCTTGACAATTACGGACATTTCGCGCCCATGTCGAAATTCATTCTTTCATTGGTGATGCTGCTCGGGCGTGTCGAGATTTATCCGTTTTTGGTTATGTTTTACATTTTCAGAAAGAATGCTTGACGATGGCGGTTGAAAAATATATTGCGGATGCCATTCTCGGCAATTTCGGGCATGTACCGACACCAAGCCAAAGCGCGCTGTTCGGAAAACTTGCCGAATTCGCAGGAGGAAATACTGACATCATGCTCGTGAGCGGTTATGCGGGAACAGGCAAGACTACAGCTGTATCCGCCTTTATAAAAACGCTTAAAGATTTGTCATTCAGATATGTATTGCTGGCTCCTACCGGCCGTGCGGCAAAGGTCCTTTCGTTTTATTCGGGAGGACGGGCATATACGATACATAAACAGATATACCGTCAAAGGAGCATTAAAGGAGACGGTTCGGTCCCGTCATTCGACATAGACATCAATAAGATGAAAGACACCTATTTCATCGTGGATGAATGCTCGCTTATTTCCAATAGCCAAAGCCCGGGCGCGATTTTCGGCTCAGGTGCCCTTTTGGATGATCTTGTCCGTTACGTGAGATCCAATTCCGGGAACAAGCTGTTGCTTGTGGGAGATCCCGCGCAGCTTCCTCCCGTCGGTACCAGTTGCAGCTATGCGATGGACCTGTCTTATCTCGAAGGGTACGGCAATGTAATGCATTCGGAATTGACCGATGTCGTCAGACAGGCCGAATCGTCAGGCATCCTTATGAATGCCGACAGGTTGCGGCGAATGATCATGGGAAATTCGGAGGGGTTTCCCGAATTGTCATTGGCCGGTTTCGACGACATCGAAAGGCTGGGCGGCGAATACCTGATTGAGAAGCTGAATGACGCGGTAAACAAGTACGGGAGCGACGAGGTCATAGTGCTCTGTTATTCGAACAGGAGGGCGAACAGGTACAACGCAGGCATAAGGGCCAAAATCTATTACAGGGAAGAGGAGCTCGTGAAAGGGGAAAAGTTGATGGTTGTGAAAAATTGTTATAACTTTATAGACGATATAAAAGAACTCGATTTCATAGCAAACGGCGATATTGTGGAATTGCAGAGGATATACAACCATGAAGAGCGGTACGGGCTGCGGTTTGCCGACGCAGATCTGTCATTGCCCGATTACGGCGGTGCGGAAATAAAGGCGAAGATAGTGCTCGATACCCTGGCAAGCGAATCGGCGTCCCTTACCCAGGAAGAATCCAACGCTTTGTTCCAAGGCGTGATGGAAGATTATTCCCATATACGGAGCAAGTCTAAACGGTACGAGGCGGTCAGGGAAGATCCGTATTTTTCGGCCTTGCAGGTAAAGTACGCGTCTGCGATAACATGCCATAAGTCCCAGGGAGGGCAGTGGGACTGCGTATTTGTCGATAACAGCTTTTGGAAGGATGAAATGTCTTTGGATGATAAAAAATGGCTTTACACAGCCATGACACGTGCAAAGAAAAAAATATATCTTGTAAATTTTAACGACCGTTTTTTTGAAACGGCAAAATGAATCCGATATGGTTAAAAGGATTATCTTATCATGCGCTGCCATTGCAGCTTCCCTGCCATCCCTATTTGCAGGAAATGACGGCAAAATCAATTTGTCCCTCGGAGAAATAGCAGGGGAATTGCCGGATGGCATATTGAATGAAAGGCTAGCTCCATTCAGGTGGTCGAATAAGGATGTGCTTGTCCTGAAAGCGAATGACAGCTCTTATGCAACTTATGACATCCGGAGCGGCAAAATGGGAGAATATCTCATTCCTGAATCCAAGATGGAGCCTGCTATAATACGGGAACTGGAAAAGACTGTGGAAAATCCCGTATTTTCTCCTGATTCGTCCAAAATAGCATATACGAAAGGCAATGACCTTTATGTCATGGATGTGCGTACCGGAGAAAGCAAGGCCATTTCTACGGACGGGACGGAACTTGTGCTCAACGGCCGGGCTTCATGGGTATATTATGAAGAGATACTCGGCAGGGCGACCGATTACAAGGCGTTTTGGTGGTCTCCCGACAGCCGGAAAATCGCATATTACAGATTCGATGATTCGCAGGTGCCGGTGTTTCCTATTTTCGACAATAGCGGAAAGCACGGCAAACTGATAGAAACGCGCTATCCCATGGCAGGCGATGAGAATCCTAAAGTGAAAGTCGCGATGGCGGATGTTGAAAGCGGCGATATAGTCTGGGCTGATTTCGACGAGGCGGAGGACCAGTATTTCGGAATTCCGTTCTGGAGCGCCGATTCCGAAAAGTTCATGGTGCCTTGGATGCCGCGCGACCAGAACCATCTATGCCTTTACGAAGTTTCTCCTTATGACGGTTCGAAACGTGCCATATATGAGGAAAGGCAGCCTTCGTGGATAGATTGGATAAAGGACATGCTATTCACGGATGACGGATTTTTCATGGTCAGGGATTTCGAAGGCTGGGAATACATATATTATCAGTCGTTTGACGGCAAAATCCTTAAAAGGCTGACAGACGGTACTCCTTGGGGGACAAGGCTTCTTAAATACGATGAAAAGGGAGGAAATCTTTTTTATACCTCAAGGGCGGAAACCTCGACCAGAAACGATGTGTACAAGTTAGTCCTCAAGAGCGGAAAATCGTACAGGCTTTCGTTCGGCGATTATAATTTTACAGATGTCAAGATATCTCCTGACAACCGTTATTTCGCCGCATGCATGTCGAACGTGCATGTTCCTGAAAAAACCGTAGTCGTAAAGATCAGCAACGGCGACAAAAAGGATTACGAGGTGGTAAGCGACATGAAAGGGGAGAATTACGACAAGTACAAGATAGCGGAATCGGATATGGTTTTCATAGAAGTCGACGGTTACAGGCTTCCGGCTTCGATAATCCTTCCTGTGGATATGGATTCCACGGCAAAATATCCTGTCATAATTTCGATGTACGGAGGACCGAATCACGGCACTGTGATGGACAAATGGGCCCGTCCGTCCATAAAAAACCAGTTATGGGCCAACCAGGGGGTAATACAGGTCAATATAGACCATAGGGCTTCCGGCCATTGCGGCAAAAAGGGATTGAACCACATATACAGGAATCTAGGCAAGACGGAACTTTCGGATTATATAGAGTGGGTCAAATATTTAAGGACTCTTCCTTATGTTGACGCGGAAAGAATTGGCATAACCGGATTTTCATACGGAGGCACGATGACGGTCCTTGCGTTGACTGACGGGGCCGATTATTTCCAGTACGGCATTGCCGGAGGCGGCGTGTACGACTGGCAGCTATATGATTCGCATTATACGGAAAGGTATATGGATACTCCGCAGGACAATCCTGAAGGGTATGCCTATGCAAGGGTTTGCGACAGGGTAGGAAAGTACAGGTGCGAAAACGGTTCGATGTTGCGCATAACCCACGGGTCTTCGGACGACAATGTGCATATGCAGAGCACCATGCAGCTGATTGACGCCTTGCAGAAGGAAAACAAGGATTTCGAACTTATGATATATCCGGGAGGAATGCATGGATATCACGGTTATCAGGCCGCGCACTCGGATAAGGAAGATTTAAGGTTCTGGTACAAATATCTTCTCGGGCAGGAATTGCCGGAGGAATTAAAATAATAATCAGTATGGAAATCTGGCACATTTGGATGATTGCAGCTTTGCTGCTGGTGGTTGTTGAAATATTCACGCAGGGTTTTGCCGTCATTTGCTTAGCTATAGGAGCGGTTGCGGCGGCAGTGGCGTCTGCTTTTTCTCCTGACATAAAGGTGCAGCTTTTGTGGTTTTCCGTTTTTACGATAATATCTTTCGTTACGGTAAGGCCTCTCATGATAAAGGCTTTCAAAAGAAAAGGCCCTGGCCGCGAAAGCGGTGTCCTCGCGCTTGAAGGGCGCATGGCGGTCGTGTCCGAGACGATAGAAGAAAAAGGCAGCGGCAGGGTAAAAGTGGACGGGGACGACTGGAAGGCGGTTTCGGAAAACGGAGCAAGGATTGAAAGAGGAAAACACGTGAAAATCATAAGTGTAAACAGCGTTATCCTTAAAGTCAGGGAAACCGATTGACAAATATATTCAAACTAAAATTTCGATTATGGGAACATTTATTATCGTAGGGCTGATTGCCCTGATTGTCATTATTTTCGCTTTGATGGGACTGAAGATAATCCAACAAGGCGAGACCAAGGTTATTGAGAGATTGGGAAAATACCATGCTACCCTTCCGTCCGGCATAAATATTATATGGCCTATATTGGACAAGCCGCGCAAGGTGTATGTGCGTTATATCCGCGAAGGATTCAACGGTGAAAACAGGGTGATTATAAAATTGTCGGACAGCATCGATCTCAGGGAGCAGGTTTACGATTTTCCGGAGCAGAGCGTCATAACCAAAGACAATGTCACTACGCGTATCAACGCGCTTTTGTATTTTCAGATTACCGATCCGTTCAAGGCTGTATATGAAATTGACAATCTGCCTAATGCCATTGAAAAACTTACCCAGACCACGCTCAGGAATGTCATCGGCGAGTTGGAACTGGATGAAACTCTTACTTCCCGCGATACCATAAATTCCAAGTTGCGGGCCGTGCTCGATGAAGCGACCAATAAATGGGGTGTCAAAGTGAACAGGGTGGAACTTCAGGACATTACTCCTCCTGACAGTGTCAGGAACGCTATGGAACAGCAAATGCAGGCTGAACGTGAAAGGCGTGCCAAGATATTGAAGGCGGAAGGCGAGAAAACATCGGAGATCCTGAAATCAGAAGGCGAAAAGCAATCGCAGATAAACAAGGCAATGGCCGACAAGGAATCGCAGATTCTTACTGCTGAAGGCGAAGCGAAAGCCAAAATCCTTAAAGCGGAGGCGGAAGCTGCTGCCATAACGAAGATCGCCGAGGCGATAAGGGACTCCCAGTCTGACCCGGCTTCATATATGCTGGCAGTAAAATATATCGATACGATGAAAGAAATGGTCAGCGGCAAGGACAATAAAACGGTATATATGCCTTATGAGGCGTCGTCCATGCTCAGCTCACTTGGCGGCATAAAGGATTTGTTCGATAAAAAATAAAATGTATATAGCATATCGCCTCAAAGCGGGCGCAGGCCTTGTGAACGGGATAGTCCGCGCCGAGTAAGAAATTTGCCGGCAAGTGCATCTAAGGGCAGCATATCCGACTGGCATTTTGCATGATCATTAAAAAAGATAATCCGGCAGAATAACCGGACGGCTTATAAGACCGGTCCCGTCCGCTCCGCTATAGGAGGGACGGGACCTTGTTTTTCATCAGCAGGACTCCGGCGGGTAATCAAGAATGAATTAGCTTGCAGTACCGGAAACCGGCTTGTGGTTGCAGATGGTGTCCGTCGCGAGTCAGGCCTATCTGAAAAGGGCTTCCGCTTCGGATATTATTTTTTCTTTCGGCATGGAATGCACGTCTATTATCAGATCAGGTTTTGCATTATATGTCTTGTTATGGTTTTTGAAGAGTTTTTCTCCTCCTCCCGTGATATTGAGCATGATAATGTCGTTGCATCCTATTTCCTTGTTTTCCGCCGATTGCCTTAATGCGGAAATGGCTACGCCTGCGGCCTTGTTTACGTCTATTCCCTCAAGCTGTTCGAACAGGCGGCAGCTTTCGTTCAAGTCTTCGTTTGTTACGGCTTTCATTGTTCCGCCTGTAGCTGTCAGCGCGTCGAACAATCCTCCTTTTATTCCGTATGGCGGCTTCCTGTTTGCAAGCACCTTGGCTTCAATCTGAAGAGCCATGTTCCTTGCAAGGGCCTCGTCTTCGAAATGTATGTCCCTCGAATGGTTGTTCCATGCATCGTACATCGGCACAAAAGGGTAATTCTGGGCAGGAACAAGGCGCATGGTCTTGTTTCCGAACCTTCCGTCTTCAATCAGCCTCAGGTTTGTTTCCCATGCGGCAATCGTGCCTGTGCCGCTTCCTACGGCCTGGAAATAATAGTCGGGTATTTCGCCTATTTCCATGACTGCGGACAATACAGTGGTTCCCATTCCGTCCCTTCTTGCCACATTCTTGGCTCCTCCTTCTTCGAGGAATTTATCAGAACTGCATACTATGTTCGCAAGGTATATGGCATCGAAATAGTCGCTGCCTGAAGGAGTGCTTATTATTTTTACGCAATCGTTAAGCGGTTTTTCGAACCACATCGCGTCCATGTTGTCTTCAGGTATGGAAATCAGCACCGGAATCCTGTTCTCGGAGCAGACTTTCGCGAAAGCCCTGGCCGTGTTTCCGGCTGAAGCAACTACCAGTATCCTTTCATTCGGCCTGTCGAGGCGTCCGCATACCGAATATGCTTCCGTTTCCTTGAACGAACAGCTTGTCATCATGGCCTTCTTTTCCGGCCAGTATCCGGAAAAAGTTATGTACAGGTTCTTTAATCCGAGAAATGAGGCCAATCTTTCGCTTTTGTATGTTACAGGGGCTGCCGAGCCTTCGAGAATCCTTCTTACAGGCAACCAGTCCATATATTTGTATAAGCCGAAGGAATCGTCTTTTATTTCGATCTGTTTTTTTTTATATACGGCGCGGATGAGGGATGTTCCGTCTCCTTGCGGATCATTGAGATACCAATGATCGTCTTCAAAAATTCTTGATGTTGCGACATTCTGCAACTTGTAATCCGTTATCGGTTTCATAATCGTGCGTATAATTTTCAAATTCAAGCCGGGCAGGGTGCAAATGTACGAAAACCTGTCAATTTTCAAGCGACCTTGCCACTGTAAATGCTATATCTTCTACCGGCAGGGCCGAATATGTCCCGAATGTCTTAAGGCATAAAGGACATGCTGTTACTATCCTGTCCGGCGAGCCGCAGGCAAGCGATTCGAGCGCGGCCTGCGTTACTTTGCTTCTTTGGTCATATGTGAGCGTGATGCTGCCGAGGCTGCCTCCGCAACAAATGCTCGATTCCCTGTTTTCCGACGCTTCGGCAAGATGCCCTGCCGCCGATATTATTTTTCTCGGTTCATCGTAAATCCCGCAGCCCCTTCCTAATTCGCATGGGTCGTGGTATGCGAGTTTTTCATCCGTCCTCCTTATCTTTATCCTGCCCGATTCGATAAGTCCGTTTATGTATTCCGTGTGGTGCATTATGCGGATATTTCCGAGCCTGTAATTTTCTTTGAACACCTTGTAGCAGATAGGGCAGGAAAGCACCAGGATTTCCGCGCCCGATGTTTCGATGATTCCGGTATTCTTTTCTATAAGGGATGCCGCGTCCCTGTCGTTTCCTGCAAGCATAAGAGGCCTTCCGCAGCATAGTCCTCCGTCCCTGTCCATGTAGCTGTAATCTATTCCTGCTGCTTTGAAAATCCTTTCCATGGAGCGTGAAACAGACGGGGTCAATTGTGTCATGCAGCCTGAGAAATATATGGCTTTTTTATTGTAAACATTGTCTTCGTTTTGTTTGCAGGATGCCGTTTTGTGCGGTTTCGAGTCCACGCCACGGGATTGGCCTTTTGTCCCGGCGATCGCATATGAAGCTGAAATGCGGTTTCCATGGTCTTCCATACATGGATTGCCGGCAGTGTTTCCGATAGTGGCAGGATGTGTTTCCATGGACGGCACGAAACCGTACTGCCTCGCAGGCATGCCATCGTAGTCAGCCGACCGGTATCTTCTTTTAAGTTCGCATGAATTGATTCCTACCGGACATGCTGCCACGCATTTGTTGCACATCAGGCACGCGTTGGCGATGGATTTCGTCGATGATTTGCCGCCTCCGTACCTCAGGTTCCGTATGAAATAGACAGATGCGTTTTTCTCTCCTTCAGCGATGTTCGTCATCGGGCATGCGTCAATGCACATTCCGCATGTCGAGCACGAGTACTGTTCCAATAAGGAGAATCCGGTTTCTGCGTTGGTCGCCCTTATTCCTGCGTTTCTGAACATGATGAGAACGGCCTCGGTAGGAATATGCATGTACCGCGAATACGGGAGCATGAAGAAGAATATTCCCAAGGATATGGAGTATGCCCACCATATCGGAAGCACGTTTGCGCTTTCAGGCATAAGCGGGCTTATCGCCTTGTAAATCGACATAGCAAGGAATCCTCCTCCTCCTGTTCCCGCAACAGAGGCTTCCGCTATCAGCCGCAGAGGGAATATCGCCCATAATGCGTACATCGCTATCCTGTCCCTTGTCAGGGGGCGGGTCGTCCTTTTCATGCCGACGATAGAGGACCTGAACCTTTTGAATACCGCTATTCCTACTCCGCTGAGTACCATGAGCAGGAAGAAGTCCATGAGAAATTCGTATACGGCAAGCGCGGTGCCCGAATCAGCCGTTTTTAATACGAAGTAGTTGAAAAATATAGGGTAGTAGAACGTATGCAGCTTTTCGGGCATGAACTCTGCGACTTCCATATGCCCGATTACTATCAGCATGAACCATCCGAATGCTATGCTCATGTGCATGTAGCCCAATTTAGGGTTTTTCCTGAATATTTTGACATGCAGCAGGCAGTCGGAAAATATGTCGGCGATGTTTTTTGCTATGATGCGCGGGTTGACAAGCGATAGCAGCAGCTTTTTGCGGTCGTCCGACGGCATATGCATGATTATGCCGATGAGTTTCGCAATGCAATATGCGAGTATGAATGCCATTCCTGCGAGAAATGGAATTACGAAATTGTCATATCCTCCTGGTATCCTGTCTTCCACTTTTTAGTCGTATAATTAATGAATCCCGTTTTCAAATTCCGTTGCCTGTTTCCGGTTCCGCGCAGGGCCTGCAGTAAATCTCGCGGATGGATTTTATCAGATGCCTCGTGTTTATGCCCCTCGGGCATACCAGTATGCATTTCCCGCAGAACATGCATGATTCCAATTGCCGGACTGTTTCTTTTTCGGCCCCTCTTGTCAGCATGAGAATGATTTTTCTCAAGTTCAGTTCGGTAAAGTTGCCGGCAGAACACGAAGCCGCGCAGGAACCGCATGCCATGCATTTAAGGATGTCCGGTTCGCGTGCTGCAAGTTCCCTGAATTTTTCATTGTCCGCATTGTCGAGGTTTATTCTCGAACTTTTTGACAATCCGAATCCGAAATTTATGTCAGGCGTCATATCCAGTTGTTTTAAAAATTATTGCTATTGCCTTTCAAATAACCGTAGATGACGGCGGCGGCTTCTCCTGCTTCGTTTATCGTTTCAGGCAATGTCTTCGGTCCGGTGCATGTCCCTGCCGTGAATATGCCCGGGCCTTTTACCTGCCCGAATATTGAATCGGCGTATTTAATGAATCCGTCGCTATCGTTTTCGATGGACAGGCTGCCGGTTATCTTTCCGGAATCCGGGTTGCATGCGATGCCGGACATCAGCACGAGCATGTCCAATGTTATTTTGACAGGCTTTCCGGAAAGGGTGTCTTCGGCTTTTGCCACGATGCGTTCGTTGCAGTCTTCCGACACTTCGGATACCCTTCCCCTGATGAAGCGTATTCCGTATTTCTGTTGCGCTTCGAGGTACATGTCTTCGTAATGCCTTCCGAACATTCTGAGATCCATGTAGAAACAATATACGGTCGCTTGAGGATAGGCTTCTTTTATTTCCATGGCCTGTTTTACGGCAGTGGCGCAGCATACTTTCGAACAGTGGCGATTTCCGGCCTTTTCGTCGCGTGAACCGACACAATGCACGAACCCTACGGCGGGAGTCCTGTTTTCTCCTATTATGCTTCCGGTTGAATTTGTCTTGAACAAATTTTCCAGATCGGCGTTCGTAATTACCCTGTTGTATATGCCGTAGCCGTATTCTTCTTTTTTTGCAGCGTTGAAAAGCTTGAATCCGCAGGCAATCAGAATGGTATCGGCAGTAATCGTTTTTTTGCCTTCATTTGTTGCCAGCTCTGCCTCATAGCCGTTTCCGGCTTTTTTACGTATGCTGTCGATTCTCGCAGACGTGATTGTCGTTATATTGCCGCTTTCGATTCTCTTTCTCATGAAGCCGAGAATTTCGGATGCTTTCCTTCCTTCAGGGAAAATCCTGTCCCATTTCAGCAGGTGGCCTCCTGTTTCCGCTTCTTTTTCCAAAAGGCAAGTCCGTATGCCGAAAACGGACAGCCTATAAGCGGCTTCCATCCCGGCAGGCCCTGCGCCTATTATTATCGTATTGTAATTATTGTCCATGTCAGCAGCATTTTATGAATCTCGGCATTTGGGGCTTGCCTATATATTTGCCGTTTTCGCCGAGGTATTTTTTCGCCGGGTCGTATTTTATGCCCATTTTGTCAAGCAGCGGCTCTACGGCGACCTGGTGCATTTGAAGCCCGAGATCCCACGGGTCGTATCCTAAAACCAGTCCTGCCACTTCCTCGTATGTGAAAACGGGTATTCCGTAGCCGTTTTCGCCATATGTTTTTCCTTCGAGTTCGGAAATCACATATTGCCATCTGTCCATGAAATACGGGCATCCCGGGCAGTTTGTTATGATCATGTCGGGCTTGAACGGGGCCATTGATTCGAATTTCTTATGGGTGTTGGACAGGGAATATCCTCTGTTTGCCTTGACAAGATATTGCCTGAACCCGAAACCGCAGCAATGCCGCCTTTCGGGATAGTCTATTACCTCTCCGCCCCATGATTCGATCATTCCTGCAAGCACGTAGGGGTATTCCGCGCCGCCTACTCCCCTTGACGGAAACATTTTCGCGTAATGGCATCCTATATGCTCGACTACGCGGAGCGGCTTTCCCGTTTTCACGTTCACGAGCCTGTACGCGGCTTTTTCAGCAATCATGTTCCTGAACTTGTATATTATGTCGCTTGCATGCGCGAGGTTTTCAGGAATCCTGAATTCCTTATGGCATGTCTTCCACAGGATTTCGCGAATTTTCGCTTCGAGTTCTGGAAACAGTTTCCATGTTTCCATCGTTTCGGTGTACAGGCCGAAAGACGTTATGCATGAGCATGCGTAATTCTTGTATCCGGCTTCTGTCATGAGGGCGAACTGCCTTGCTATTATCGTCATTACGGTCTCTTGCGGAATGGCGTCGCTGTGGTATGCGATTCCGCCGCATGTGGTATGGTGCTGCGTTTCGAAAAAATCCTTGCCGAGCCTGTTCCTTACTATGTCCAAGAAGGTCTTTTCCGATGCCGGAAAGAAATTCTGCCTTATGCAGCTTCTTACGTAGAAATAATTGTCTTCAGGAATTTCTTTCTGATATTCGGACCATATTCTCTTTTTGCCTTCGTATATCATTTTCTCTAATTAAAATGTCCTTCGCTTATTGTATTAAAAATCTGCTCGCTGTATTCCTCTTCCGTCAATCCGAGGCTGTCTGCCCTTTCTTTGGACAGCCTTTTCAGCGTGTCCATCCTTTTGAAGGCTCCTGTCTGCTCGAATATGTTCCTCAATTGCATGAGGTCTTCGTCCGGTATTTTCCGCAGGATTCCCGGACCGTCGCCGTCCAAGTTCGATCCTACGCGCTTATGGATTTCATCGAGATTCTGTTCTATCCATTGCCCGGTAGTCCCGTATTCAGGATGGTCTTCGTATTTGAATGTGCGCGGATATACGCAATATCCGTAGTTCAGTATGTTGGAATACATTTCCTTGTTTATGACGTATTGCTGCCTGCCTTTTTCCGAATGTATGAAATACCCTTCGTCTATCGACAGGCTTCTTAGCGCCATCACGATCAGGCCTGGCGCGTTTTTTCTCGGGCATCTTGTGACACATGACATGCATTCCCCGCAGTACCAGATTGTTTCGCTCTTGAGCAGTTTTTCTATGGCTTCTTCGTCCCTGCTTTGGACCATGTCCACTATGGACCGTGGATCGTATTTGTAAAATTCGGCGGCAGGGCAGATAGCGGTGCATGTGCCGCAGTTTATGCAGGCTTTCATGCCTTCCTTGAACCTGTAGTCCTGCATCAGTTTCTCATATAATTTACCCATAATCCGGCCTTATTCAGAAAGTATGTCGTTTTCTTCTTTTTGCTCTTCCGCAAGCCTGTCCATGTTTTTGGAAACCATGGACAGTACCTTTATGAAGGTGTCCATGTCCTTTTCGTCTATTCCCGATATGATATTGTCCACGGCCAGCATTGCCACTTCCTGTATCTCTTCGCTTATTTTCAAGGCCTTGTCTGTTACCTTGACGATGTTCTGGCGCCTGTCGGCCTTGTCGGGAATCCTGACTATGAGCCCTTTCTTTTCCAACCCGTCTATCAGCTTCCTTACGGAATTCTTGTCTTTCATGACTATGCAGGCGATCTGCTGTTGGGAAAGCCCTTTGTTGTCATCCCATAATGAATCCAAAATGAGGAATTGTTCGGGAGTAATGTCGAATCCGTATTTCTCGAATGTTATCGCCACATTTCTTTTGAATTTGAAATGCACGAGATTCAGCATTACGGCAATCCTTTTATTAAGTATCATGGTATATAGTAATACGGTTTACTAATGGCAAAGGTAGTGCAAATTTCCTATTTTTGTGAAGATTTTGACTGATAAGTTAGGAGTGTTTTATTTATGGCATTGGATATTATAATATTAGCGGTCATAGTAGCCGGTTTTTCCATTTCGATAGCCCTTTTGTCGGGGATTAAGGCTAAAATAAAAGATAATGAGCCTATTCTCAGGGAATTGCAAGACTTGAGAAAGGGACTGGAGTCGGAACTCAGGTTCCAGGCTAAAGAAATAAGGAACGAGACGTCTTCGATAATTGAGAAGGAACGCCGCCTGATGCAGGAATCATATGACAGGAACATGTCAGTGTTCAGGGACTTCCAATCGGAGCGGTTTTCCAGCATGGAGAAAATGCAGCATAATCTGATAAGGGATACGGAATCGAAGCTTGAATCCATACGCATGACGGTTTCGGAAAAGCTCGACAAGACCCTTGGAGAACGTCTTGGAAGAAGTTTCGACATGGTGGGCAAGCAGCTTGCCGAGGTACAGAAAGGGCTCGGGGAAATGCAGGCCCTTGCCAATGACGTTGGCGGATTGAAAAAGGTTTTGGGCAACGTGAAAATAAGGGGAGGAATAGGCGAGATCCAATTGTCCATGATTCTTGAACAGATACTCGCGCCTGAGCAGTATGCTGCCAATGTGAAGACCAAGGCGGCTTCCGCCGATTTTGTCGAGTTCGCCGTCAGGCTGCCCGGCAAGAACGACATGGCTGATTGCGTATGGCTTCCTATAGACGCGAAATTCCCCAAGGACGTATTCGAAAATTTGCAGAATGCGTATGAGTCCTGCGATAACGCCTTGGTGGAACGGGAGCAGAGGATATTCGAGCAGGCCGTGCTGAAAATGGCAAGGGACATCCATGACAAATACATAGATCCTCCGCATACTACGGATTTCGGCATAATGTTCCTTCCTTTCGAGGGAATATATAGCGAGGTGGCAAGGAGGGCTTCTTTGCTTGAAAGGCTTCAGGTTGAATATAAGGTGATTGCGACAGGACCTACCACTTTGGCCGCCATACTTAACAGCCTTCAGCTCGGATTCAGGACTCTTGCCATAGAAAAACGCAGCAGCGAGGTTTGGAACGTGCTCGGCGCGGTAAAGAAAGAGTTCGGAAAATTCGGCGAATTGCTTGCCAGGGCCCAGAACAATATACAGGGCGGACTGAACCAGCTCGACGAACTTGTCGGCACGAGGACAAGGGCGATTAACAGGAAGTTGCGGGAGGTCGAGACAAATGATGATATTTCCTTGCTCGATTGATCGATCCGGAAAGCGTACCGTTTCCCTGCGTTTTCAGTACACGTCCTCGATGACAAAACGACCTATTGGCTCTACAGCTACTCTGTATGGTATTCATTGTCTGTTTTTATAGGAAAGTCTACCAGTTTGCTATTAATCTGTGGCACTTTCCCCAAAATACAAACATTTTACGCAGGAGTTATAAAAAATCCTCATGTACACTATGGTGCATGAGGATTTTCTTATCAATCGTAATGAAGAAAGCGCCCTTTTGAGTCAGCCCAGCCTCTTCAGGCTTATATGTTATACGTTACCTGTATTCGTCCCAGCTTTTTATCTGGATTTTGTCTATAGGTATCGTGCAGAACGCGTTTATGAAAGCGGATGCAAGCCGGTTATTGGTTATAAGCGGAACATTCAGGTCAATCGATGTCCTCCTTACCTTGTACCCGTTTTCCAGTTCCTTTTGTGTCAGATTCTTAGGGATGTTTACGACCAAATCTATTTTCTTTTCATGAAGCATCGACAATGCTTGCGGTTCGCCGCTTTCGCTTGGCCAGTACACCCTTGTTGCAGGTATGTTGTTTTCAACAAGGAACCGGAATGTCCCGTCAGTGGCGTAAAGGTTGTAACCCTTGCTTACTAATAGCTTGCATGAAGACAGCATTTCGGCTTTCTGTTTGGCGTCTCCAGTCGACAGCAGAATGTTCTTTTCTGGGATGGTATAGCCTACTGAAAGCATTGATTTCAAGACGGCTTCATTGGTATCGTCTCCGATGCATCCTACTTCCCCGGTAGAGGCCATGTCGACTCCGAGTACGGGATCCGCCTTTTGAAGCCTTGAGAACGAGAATTGGGATGCCTTGACTCCGACATAGTCGAGGTCGAACGCGCTTTTGCTCGGAGGAGTGACCTTTTCTCCTATCATTATCCTTGTCGCAAGTTCGATGAAGTTTATTTTCAGCACCTTTGATACGAACGGGAAGCTCCTCGACGCCCTGAGGTTGCATTCGATGACCTTGATGTCGTTTTCACGCGCGAGGAACTGTATGTTGAAAGGCCCTGATATTTTGAGGGCTTCCGCGATTTTCCTTGCTATTTTCTTGATTCTCCTTGCTGTTTCCACGTATAGCTTTTGAGGAGGGAACTGTATGGTAGCGTCGCCGGAATGCACTCCTGCGAATTCGATATGTTCCGATATTGCATATGCCACGACGTTCCCGTCGTCTGCAACTGCGTCGAATTCTATTTCCTTGGCATGCTGGATGAATTCGCTTACTACGACAGGGTGCTTTTTGGAGACGTTTGCAGCAAGCTTGAGGAATTGTTCGAGTTCTACCTTGTTCGAGCATACGTTCATGGCGGCTCCCGACAGGACGTATGAAGGCCTTACGAGCACAGGGAATCCTACTGTGTCAACGAATTCGTAGACGTCGTCCAAAGTCGTAAGTTCTTTCCATCTCGGCTGGTCTATTTCGAGCTTGTCAAGCATGGAGGAGAATTTATGCCTGTCTTCGGCGTTGTCTATGGATGCGGCTGACGTTCCGAGTATGTTTACTCCGCTGTCGTTAAGTTTGAGAGCGAGGTTGTTAGGTATCTGTCCGCCCATTGATACTATCATGCCGTGCGGATTCTCCAATTCGTATATGTCCATGACCCTTTCATATGTCAGCTCGTCGAAGTAGAGCCTGTCGCACATGTCGTAGTCGGTAGACACTGTTTCAGGATTGTAATTTATCATTACTCCGCGCCATCCCGACTTGCGTATGGTTTGCAGGGCGTTTACGCTACACCAGTCGAATTCCACGCTGCTGCCTATCCTGTATGCCCCTGATCCCAATACTATTATGGAGCGCCTGTCATGCTTGTATTCCACATCGTTTGACGTTCCGTTGTAGGTAAGGTACAGGTAATTGGTTTTCGCAGGGAATTCCGCTGCCAGCGTGTCGATTTGCTTTACTACCGGAAGAATGCCTATGGATTTCCTGTATGTCCTTACGATGTCTTTTGCTATTTCCACATCGAGCTTGTCCTTGTATACGAGGCGTCCTATCTGGAAATCGGAGAACCCTTTCGATTTGGCTTCTTTTAAAAGTTCATAAGGAAGGTCTTCGCATTTTTCATACTCCGAAAGCTCGTCCGCCGTGTCTACTATGCCGTGAAGCTTGTCGAGAAACCATTTGTCGATTTTCGTAAGCTCGTGTATCTGTTCGACAGTGTAGCCTTTCCTGAATGCCTTGGAAATAACGAAAATCCTGTTGTCGGTAGGTTCTCTCAATGCCTTGTCGATGTCAGGGACATTTATTTCCTTGTTGGCTACGAAGCCGTGCGCCCCTTGCCCGATCATTCTCAATCCTTTTTGGATGGCTTCTTCGAAGCTTCTTCCTATGGCCATGACTTCGCCCACGCTTTTCATGCTGCTTCCGATTTCCCTCGATACGCCGTGGAATTTGGAAAGGTCCCAGCGAGGTATCTTGCAGACGATATAGTCGAGGGCGGGTTCGAAAAACGCAGGGGTGGTCTTGGTTACGGAATTCTTAAGTTCGAAAAGGCCGTAACCCAAGCCTAATTTTGCTGCGACGAACGCAAGAGGGTAGCCGGTCGCCTTTGACGCGAGAGCTGAAGAGCGGCTGAGCCTTGCGTTGACTTCGATGACCCTGTATTCTTCTGATTTAGGGTCGAACGCGTATTGCACATTGCATTCGCCGATAATCCCGATATGCCTTACGATTCTTATCGAGAGTTCGCGCAGCATATGGTATTCGCTGTTTGTGAGGGTTTGCGACGGTGCGACGACGATGCTTTCGCCGGTATGGATTCCGAGCGGGTCGAAGTTTTCCATGTTGCAGACAGTTATGCAATTGTCATAGCTGTCCCTCACTACTTCGTATTCTATTTCTTTCCAGCCTTTAAGGGATTTTTCCACGAGAACCTGGGGAGAGTAGGAGAATGCCTTTTCCGCCAATTGGTTCAATTCGTTTTCGTTTTCGCAGAATCCGCTTCCGAGTCCTCCGAGAGCGTATGCCGCGCGAAGTATGACAGGGTATCCCAATTCTTCAGCGGCTTTCCTAGCGTCTTCGATGTTTTCTACTGCATGGCTTTTGATCGTCTTGATGCCGATCTGGTCCAGTTTTTTTACGAACAGTTCCCTGTCCTCTGTGTCGATTATGGCCTGGATAGGGGTTCCGAGCACTTTTACATTGTATTTTTCGAGGATGCCGTGCTTGTAGAGTTCCACCCCGCAGTTCAGCGCGGTCTGTCCTCCGAATGCGAGAAGTATTCCGTCCGGCTTTTCCTTTTTAATGACTTCTTCGACGAAGTGAGGAGTAACAGGCAGGAAGTAAATTTTGTCAGCCACCCCTTCCGATGTCTGGACGGTTGCTATGTTAGGGTTGATAAGGATAGTTTCTATTCCTTCTTCCCTCATTGCCTTCAACGCTTGCGAGCCTGAATAGTCGAATTCTCCGGCTTCGCCGATTTTGAGAGCTCCTGAACCGAGCAGCAGTACTTTGTGTATGTTTTTTTTCATGACAGTCGTTCTTAAAGTAATTTAATAAATTCATCAAACAGGAATTCGGTATCTGTAGGGCCGCTGGACGCTTCCGGATGGAACTGCGCCGAGAAGAAAGGTTTGGTCTTATGCCTTATTCCTTCGTTCGTCCCGTCGTTCATGTTGATGAACAGCGGTTCCCAGTCGTCTCCTATCGTTTCTGTATCTACGGCGAAGCCGTGGTTCTGCGATGTGATGAAGCATTTGTCGGATCCTGTCATCCTTACAGGCTGGTTGTGGCTTCTGTGTCCGTATTTGAGCTTGAATGTCTTTGCTCCCCCTGCTATGGAAAGCAACTGGTTTCCCATGCATATCCCGCAGATAGGCTTGTCGCCCTTGAGGGCTTCGCGTATGTGCTCGACTGCTTCTCCGCAAAAGGCCGGGTTTCCCGGGCCGTTGGATATGAAGAGCCCGTCGTAATCGAGGGTGTTGAAATCGTAGTTCCAAGGAACCCTTGTCACTTCAACGCCTCTTTTTATGAGGCATCTCAATATGTTATGCTTTACGCCGCAATCCACCAAAACAACTTTTTTCTTCCCGCTCCCGTATTTTATTATTTCCTTGCACGAAACGACGTCTACCTGGTTTTCCAGGTTAGGGTCGGCTATCTTTTCAGGCTTGCTGAATCCTTCCGGAACTATCGCTCCGAGCATGGATCCGCTTTCCCGTAAGATTTTCGTAAGTTCTCTCGTGTCTATTCCGTATATTCCGGGTATTTTATGTTCCTTGAGCCATGCATCTAGGCTTTTCTTTGCATTCCAGTGGCTGTATTCGAATGAATAGTCAGCGATTATCACGGCTCTGACCCATATTTTTTCAGATTCGTAAAATTCGGAAAGCCCGTCGACTATTTTGTCTTCCGGAACTCCGTAATTCCCGATCAGCGGGTATGTGATACATAAGATCTGTCCTGCGTAAGACGGGTCGGTCAGGCTTTCAGGATAACCTACCATGGATGTGCTGAAAACGACTTCTCCATCGGCAGGATGTTCGTATCCAAAAGAATAGCCCTGAAATTCAAGGCCGTTTAAGAGGTGTAATGTTGCTTTTTTACGTGGTTGCATCTGTTTCCGCTTTTATAAATTGGACAAAAATACTAATAAATATTGAAACGTCCAATTTACATTCTGCGGAATTCCGAGCGGCAGAGTCAACGAGCAAGTGCAACACGAAGTAAAATTACAACAAAAGTTTAAAGAACTCGTCTTTCGGGGTGGAGAAATTCAGTTTTTCCCTCGGCCTGCGGTTTATCTTCAGTTGGACCGAGT
>CALUPD010000021.1 GCA_944322605.1 uncultured Bacteroidales bacterium
GTTCCGCCGTCACCGGAGGATAGCCGAAGCCCTGCATACTACCGTATACTTCGCAGACAGCTACTCCTCATGGCAGAAAGGGGCCATCGAGAACGCCAACAAGCTTATACGCCAGTACATCCCTAAAGGGACTGACTTCAGGGATTTGACCGACGAATACATACACTCGGTCCAACTGAAGATAAACCGCAGGCCGAGGGAAAAACTGAATTTCTCCACCCCGAAAGACGAGTTCTTTAAACTTTTGTTGTAATTTTACTTCGTGTTGCACTTGCTCGTTGACTCTGCCCTTGATTTATCTGTAAATATTGCTAACTTTGCTGCAAAATACAATATAGTAAAATGAAGGCGGCAGGTTGCTCTCCGGTTAAATTCCGGTATGCGGATGTCTGCTGCATAACGATAAAACCAGTATTTATGAATAATTTCAGATTGTTTTTGGCATGCCTTTCTATTTTTGCCGTGTTCGTATCATGCGAAGACGAACGTTATGATCTTTCGCAGGGAGTGGACCTTACCGTTTCCATAGGCGGCGACAGCCTGGCTTTGCCGATAGGTACTACAAGTTCGATTTCATTGAAATCCCTTATGGATTCTTACGGCGGCAATGCAGGAGCCGATGATTACATAAAAGTCCTCGAAGACGGGACATATGCTTTCATGATGAGCGGGCAGGAGTCTTTCGAATTCGACCAGATATCTTCAGGCGGCCTTTCGATGGACGACTATTCGGTTTCGTCCTCTATAGACATTGCGATAACCGAAGGGCTGCAAAGCGGATATGCTTCCGAGATACCTCCTCTTTATATAGACTTCGACGAGGTTCTGGATTTTTCCATGAGCATAGACGATGTGCCGGGGCAGATAGAGTCCCTTGACAGCATAATCCTTTCTTCGGCATATATAGATGTGGATCTGTACCTTGAGAACTTGCCTGATCTCGGCGCTGACGGCAAAATCAGCGTCAAGGCGGGAATGACGATTCCGGAGTCTCTGATTTTGGACGGAATGTCGGGCAATTATTACTATGTGGACGAGCCGCTTTCGGAAGACGGCAGGCTGAATGTAAGGATTCCGGTCCGTGGACTCAGGATCGGCGATATAGAAAACGGCGCCATAACGTTCAATGAAACCGTCGGTCTGGCAGGCAGCTTCATCCTTGAGGACGTGTCTATCGACCATGGCGAATTGATAGGGAGGGAAGTAACCCTCGGCTACAGCGCGCTTTTCGGAAACATAATGCCTACCGATGTCTACGGCAAATTCAATTATTCCATAGACGATTATAACGTGTCCGTGGATATAGGGAACAGCCTTCCTGATTTTATGAAAGGCGACGACGTGGTCTTGGATTTTTCCAATCCGTTCCTGCTTCTCAGCCTTAATACCAACATAAGCATACCTTTCGAGGCTTCAATGAACCTCACTCCGTTCGTGGGAGAATCCCCTAACGTGGACGGCATTCAGGAGATAAGCATGAAAATGAAGGCGTCCCAGTCAGC
The DNA here is from genome assembly GCA_944322605.1 of uncultured Bacteroidales bacterium. GTDB lineage: Bacteria > Bacteroidota > Bacteroidia > Bacteroidales > UBA932 > CALUPD01. The sequence goes on from CALUPD010000021.1 coordinate 1,503, forward strand.
CGATTCGTATGTTGAAAACAATTACATGGTAGGGGTGAGCGACAAGTCCCTGTCCGAATATCCCGGATATGAATTCGTGCAGGCGGAGCTTAACGGGCTTTTGAATCCTGTTCCGGATTCGTTGAGGCTTTCGTTGAGCGCGGCTGTAAGCGAAATGGACCAGTACCATATAGTATTGGACTGCTCGTATTCAGCGGATATAGATTATGAATTGGTAGTGCCTTTTGAATTGGGTCCCGACTTCAAGGCCGGTTTTTCGGAAACAGTGGACATAGAGGCCGGCAATGTTGCGGATATCATTACCGATATGCTTAGAAGCGGCAAGGTCGCAGTATTGAAAGGAGAAATGACCAATTCGATTCCTTTGAACTTGGCATTCAATATTAAAGCGGTGGACCAGTACGGGCAGTTGCTTCCTGTTTCGTCTAAGGACGGGGTTCTTCCGGCATGCAATCCGGACGGCTCTCCTGTTGTGGCCCCGTGGAGGTTGGAGTTGTCGGCTGACGCTCCAATAGACGAAAATGCAAGCATAGGCGGATTGATCATAGATATAAGGATCGCCAGCGGCGAGGATATTTCCGGAATACCTGTCGGCGAAGATGATTTTGTGAAATTGTCGGTATCTTTCCAGCTGCAAGGCGGATTTGAAGGAAATATCGAAGATTTGATGAAAACTGAATAACTTGATTGATGAAAAATCGGATTAGAATGAAAAAAATTATTTTTATCATATTGGCGGCTTGTGTTTCGTTGTCGGCCGCATCGCAGACGTTGCAGACCAATTATTTTGTCAAAAGTTCCTCTGACAGGAATACGCTTAATCCTGCGTTCGCGCCGTACCATGGATACGTGAGCCTTCTACACACGAATCTCTCCATAGAAAGCAATCTTTCCGTGGACAAGTTCCTTTATCCAATGGCGGACGGCAGCCTTGCGACTTTCCTTCATCCTGACATATCTGCAAAGAATGCGCTGTCGGCATTCAGAAAGGTCAATTACCTTAACGCTGATTTCGGAATGAACCTTTTCTCCATAGGAAGTTTTTCCAAGTCCGGGAACGCCTTTTGGACCATAGAGCTCGGGCTGAAATACGATATGGAAACATCTGTTCCATATGGCCTTTTCGATTTTCTGAAAAGGGGAATGCATGACTCGAACACTGCTTATTCCATAAGCAATATTTCCACAAGGCATGAAGCCATGCTTCATTTGTCTACTGCATATTCGAGGAATATCAATGATAATCTCAGGGTCGGCGGACGTTTGAAATTGCTGGCTTCCCTTGCCCGCGCCGATGTGGCGGTTGAGAGGATGGATATAAAAATGTCTGACGAAGAATGGCGTGTTAGGACCAAGATGTCAGGAAGGCTCGCTTTTGCCCCGATGCATCTTTCGGTGTCAGGAAATAATGAATTCAATATGGATTGGGATATGTCCTCCATAGCTCCGGCAGGCTACGGCGCGGCAATAGATTTGGGAGCTGAGTACAAATTCGACGGGATTCTTGAAGGGTTGAATGTTTCCGCTGCCGTGACGGATCTCGGATTCATGTATTATTCTTCTTCCGCGCTTAGCGGGATCGGCTCCGACAAGGAGATTGTCTATACGGGAGCTGAAAATATCGATTTCACAGGCAGCGACATAGGCAGCCAGTTCGAAGAGATAGGGCAGATGTTTCAGGATATGATAGTGATGGAAAACAAACCTGTCGACAAGTCCTTGACGAGGATGCTGTCGGCGAGATTCTATATAGGCGCGGAGTACGAGCTTCTTAACGACATCATGAGCGTCGGCCTTTTGTATCAGGGGCGTTTCGGTGTCAACAGGTACTATAACGAGCTTACGGCTTCGTATAACCTGAGGCCTTGCGAATGGTTCGCCCTTTCGCTTTCATATTCGTTCCTGAATGCCTACAATACTATCGGATGGGCTTTGCACCTGACTCCTCCTGCCGGCCTTAATTTCTATATAGGAAGCGATTATACATTCTTCAAGACGGCGGCGAGGCCGTATGTGCTTCCTCTCAAGAGCACATACGCAAATATAGAATTCGGATTGTCCGTCCCTATACAGGGTTTCAAAATGAAGAAGTTGAGGCAACAGGGAAATTAATTGGGAATAACGGCAAGACATAACCTCACAGAAGGGAATATTACGGCGGCGATGCTAATTTTTGCATTGCCGCTGATTTTTGGCGACCTGTTGCAGCAGTTCTACAATATAGCCGACTCTGTCATAATAGGCCGCTTTGTCAGTGCCGAAGCCCTTGCTGCCGTAGGCTCGGCATATACCCTGATGGTATTCATTACGTCGGTCATCCTCGGGCTGTGCATGGGCGCGAGCGTGCTTTTTTCGATTTATTATGGCTCGGGCGACGATTCGCGGCTTAAAAATTCGATAACAGTTTCCTTCATAATAATTTCGGCCGTATCGTCCCTTCTTTGCGCGGGTTCTCTCGTCTTTATAGACCATATAATGGCGTTCATGAATATTCCGCCTGAGATTTATTCCATGCTGAAAGATTATCTGAGGATTATTTTCTACGGGATACCGTTTACGTTTATTTATAATTTCTTTTCCTCGTTGCTCAGGGCTATCGGCAACTCTTTTGTTCCGCTGTGTTTTCTGTCCGTATCAGTCGTCTTGAATATCGGATTGGATCTCCTGTTTATTCTCGGCTTCGGATGGGGAGTGGGAGGAGCGGCTTCGGCTACCGTTATTTCCCAAGCGTTTTCAGCAATAGGCCTGTTCGCGTATGCCGGAATAAAGTATCCTGAACTGTCATTGGATTTCCGTGCGTTGAGATGGGATCGCGGACAACTGAGGGACATTCTCACGTTTTCGTCGCTTACATGCCTTCAGCAGTCGGTGATGAATTTCGGGATATTGCTCGTGCAGGGCGTTGTGAACAAATTCGGTGTCGTCGTCATGGCGGCCTTTGCGGCGGCTGTGAAAATTGATTCTTTCGCTTATATGCCGGTACAGGATTTCGGCAATGCGTTTTCTACTTTCGTGGCCCAGAATTACGGCGCGGGGAAGAAAGACAGGATAATCAAAGGCGCAAGAGGGGCTGTCGCTTGCGTTATGGCCTTTTCATTGATTGTTTCCGTTTTGGTCATGGCGTTCTCGCGGCATCTGATGCTGATGTTCGTCGATGCTTCGGAGGAGGAAGTCATAGAGGAGGGCATAAGGTACCTATGGATAGAAGGTCCGTTCTATTTTATGATAGGCATCCTTTTCTTGCTTTACGGGTATTATCGTGCCGTAGGAAAGCCGGGAATGTCTACTGTGCTTACTGTGTTTTCCCTCGGCACGAGGGTAGGATTGTCATATGCCCTGTCTCCTGTTGCAGGAGTGCAGGGCATATGGTGGTCGATTCCGATCGGGTGGTTTCTCGCCGATGCGGCGGGAATAGCCTATTATTATTTTTGCCGGAAAAAAATCTGAATAGGGACTCCTTTGAAATCGAAATGCTGGCGGAGCTTGTTTTCAAGGAATCTTTTGTAGTCATCGCGTATGTACTGCGGCAGGTTGCAGAAAAATGCGAATGTCGGTGTTGGCGATGAAAGCTGTGTCGCGTACTTGATCCTTATGTATTTCCCCTTTATCGACGGCGGCGGGAAATTTTCTATTTCCGCAAGCATGATTTCGTTGAGCTTGGATGTAGGTATCCTTTTTGAAATGTTTGCGTATGTCTTTTCTGCTGCGGCAAGGACATCGTGTATGCGTTGTTTGTTTATTACAGAAGTGAATATGATAGGCACGTCCGTGAAAGGGGCAATCCTGCCTGTGATGGCGGATTTGAATTTTTCCATGGTGTTATTGTCCTTTTCTATCGTGTCCCATTTGTTTACGACTATCACGCACCCTTTTTTATTTTTCAGTATGAGGTTGAATATGTTCATGTCCTGGGACTCTATGCCGTTTTGCGCATCGAGCATCAGTATGCATACGTCGGCTTCTTCTATAGTCCTTACGGATCTCAGGACAGAATAGAACTCTATGTCCTCTTTTACTTTGTTCTTTTTTCTCAGGCCGGCGGTATCCACAAGGATGAATTCGAATCCGAACTTGTTATAATGGGACGATACGGCGTCTCTCGTTGTTCCGGCTACCGGTGTTACTATGTTTCTGTCATTTCCGAGCAATGCATTGGCCAGTGAGGATTTGCCTACGTTCGGCCTTCCTACCACGGCTATGTGCGGAAGTTTTTTTTCTTCTTCCTTCCTGCCTGTTTCGTCAGGCAGCCTTTTCAGCACTTCGTCAAGCAGGTCGCCTGTCCCGCTTCCGCTTGCCGACGCTATGCAGAACGGTTCTCCGAGCCCGAGCGCGTTGAATTCATGGGCTCCGTACATTTTGTCTCCCGTGTCTACTTTGTTTACGACGAGAATCACATTTTTTCCGCTTCTTCTGAGTATGTCGGCTATTTCGGCGTCATAATCCGTAATTCCGGTTTCTACTTCGCATAAGAACAATATCAGGTCGGATTCGTCTATGGCAAGCATTACTTGTTTCTTGATCTCTGATTCGAAAACGTCGTCGGAGTTAGACGTGTAACCTCCGGTGTCTATCACCGAAAATTCGCGGCCGCACCATTCGCATTTGCCGTAGTGGCGGTCCCTGGTCACGCCTGCGACTTCATCGACGATCGCTTTTCTTGCTCCTACCAATCTGTTGAATAATGTGGATTTTCCGACATTAGGTCTTCCTACTATAGCTACAATGCCCATTTTACGAATTTTTCATTTCACATGAAGCGGTACAGCTCCCGCAAGAGGCCTCTCCGCAGTTTCCGGCTTTCTGTCTTTTCTTTTTGCCCCAAAGCCTTAATTCTTCTTCTTTTGCGCATATTATGCCTCTTTTGCGCATTTCTTTGTTATGTCCTACTTCGGTTTCAGGAAATTTCCCGTCCTTTTTAAAAATTATATTTATGGACAAGCCGAAGACACATAATCCGACGATGATGATTGTCAATATCAAAAGTTGCATTTCCGTTAAATTAAGTATCTGTACGGCTTGTGCATCAAAAACTATACCTCAAACCATTTTTCTCTGAAAGATAGGGGCTTGGTCCCGACCTTCACTATAGGGGCGAATTGCATCGCCTTGAAACTGGCCGAGCTTTTCAGTTTAAGGACACGGTCTATGAATTCCTTTCCGTATTCCTTTTCCAGTTCATCCGGATTCCTGCCTTCTTCATGAAGCGCGTATAGCAGCGGATCAAGCTTTGAATATTCGGGAAGTGAATCGGTATCTTTCTGATTGTCCCTTAATTCGGCTGACGGGGCTTTGGTCATGGTCGATTCCGGAATTATGGTCTTCTCCCTGTTTATGTAGGAGGCAAGTTCGTACACTTCGATTTTGTATAGGTCCGCTATTACCATTAGGGCTCCGCACAAGTCTCCGTAAAGCGTGCCGTAACCTACTGATAGTTCGCTTTTGTTCGAGGTGTTCAGCAGCAGGGCCTTGAACTTGTTGGAATAGGCCATCAGGATAGTTCCCCTTATGCGTGCTTGCAGGTTTTCCTCGGTAGTGTCGAAATCAGTGTTCTTGAATAGCGGGTCCAGTTCTTTGAGGAACCTGTGGTAAATCGAGCCGATCGGAATTACAGTGTACGGCGAATCGAGATTTTCCGCCAATGTCACGGCGTCGTTTATCGAGTGCATCGTTGAAAAAGGCGACGGCATGAGTATTCCGTGCACGTTCTTGTTTCCGAGGGCTTCTGCGGCGAGAGCCATTACCACCGCCGAGTCTATGCCTCCGGACAGTCCGAGAACAGCCTTGTCCGCGCATGCCTTTTTGAAGAATGCGCGGATAGCCGTTATGATCTTGTCGTGTGCCTTTTCTATCGGCAAATTGTTAAGCAGCATGTTAGAATACGAAACTTGTACTTATTGACTGATAGTTGTAAACCTTGTCTATTACGTCCGCGAACAGTTCTGCGACCGAAATGACCTTGATCTTGGATGTGTCGACGTTAGGATCGGAAGTAAGAGGAATGGTGTCCGACACGACAACTTCGGTCAGTTTCGACTTCGCAAGCCTTTCATATGCAGGGCCGGAAAGCACAGGGTGCGTCGCGAGTGCCCTGACGCTCAACGCTCCTTTGTCCATGAGCATGTCGGCAGCCTTGGTGATAGTGCCTGCCGTGTCGATCATGTCGTCTATCAATATGATGTTCCTTCCTTCGACTTCTCCGATTGCAGTCATCGAGCCGACTACGTTTGCGCGTTCCCTCGATTTGTGGCATACGATCAAAGGGCATCCGAGTATCCTCGAATATGCGTTGGCTCTTTTCGCCCCTCCCATGTCCGGAGCAGCGATCGAGATATTGTCAAGCTTCAAGGTCCTGAGGTACGGCAGGAACAGCGAGCTTGCATATACATGGTCGACAGGAAAATCGAAGAATCCCTGGATCTGGTCTGCGTGCAGGTCTGCTGTCATGACCCTGTCGCATCCTGCGGCATGCAGCAGGTTTGCAACCAATTTCGCTCCTATTGACACGCGAGGCCTGTCTTTTCTGTCCTGGCGGGCCCATCCGAAATAAGGAATGACCGCGATTACCTTGTATGCAGAAGCCCTTTTCGCGGCATCGATCATAAGAAGAAGCTCGAAAAGGTTTTCCGTAGGAGGAAATGTCGACTGTATGATGAATACCGTCGCTCCTCTGACACTTTCATCAAAAGCCGGTTGAAATTCTCCATCGCTGAAAACGGTGACCTGCGATTTCCCGAGTTCCATTTTCAGGGAAAGCGCTATCTTTTCCGCAAGGTATCTCGATGCTCTGCACGAGAAAATTTTGATAGTATGTTGATGGTCCATGTTATATTGATTTAAGTATGTCTTCTATATAATCAAGAATGGCTTCTTTTCCTGTTTTCTTTTCAGACGAAGTGACGAATACCGGAGGAAGTTCTTCCCAGTATTCCAGCAATGCCTTTTTGTTCTTTTCAGTTTGTTCCTCTATTTCCTTTTTGCCGAGCTTGTCGCTTTTTGTGAATATTATGGAGAACGGTATGCCCTGTTCTCCGAGCATGGTCAGGAATTGCAGGTCTATTTTTTGCAGGTCGTGCCTTGAGTCGAGCAGCACGAAAAGAAGGACCAGCTCGTCGGAATTAAGGATATAGTTTTTAATCATGGAGTCTATCTGTTTCCTTTTTTCCTTCGAGACCCTTGCGAATCCATAGCCGGGAAGGTCCACGAGATACCACGAGCCGTCTACTTTGAAATGGTTGATCAACAGCGTTTTTCCAGGAGTGGACGATGTCTTTGCCAGGCCTTGGGCTCCGCACAGGTAATTTATAAGCGAGGACTTTCCTACATTCGACCTGCCTATGAATGCGAATTCGGGCAATTTGTCCTTTGGCTTGGCGGAAACATCCGGGCTGCTTCCTGCAAATTCGGCACGACGTATCAGCATCAGTTATAATGTTAGCGTATTACTTGGCAAAGGTAAGAAGCATTATCTATTTTACATAAGAAAATTGCGATTTATTCTGCGAATTCCTATTTTTGGTTTTTTAAACCGGCCGTCGTGCGCAGGCGGAGGGCCGGCTTCAATAGCATGATGTCTGATGGAAAGCTATAGCCTGAAGGAACTGCAATCGCTTATAAAGCGCGGAGTAGAGTCTTCCGTTCCGGACCATGTATGGGTGAGGGCCGAAATTAATGAATTGAAGATTAATTTCAGCGGGCATTGCTACATGTCCCTTGTCGAGAAAAACGAAGGCGGGGCCGGCATAGGGGCCAAGGCCCAGGCCATAATATGGTCGTCGTCTTACAAATTGCTGGCTCCGTATTTCCTGTCGGCAACGGGCATGTGCCTGAAAGAGGGCATAAGCGTCATGTTAAAGGTCCAGGTGCAGTATAACGTGCTTTACGGGCTAAGCCTGATAGTGTCAGACATCGACCCTGGCTACACTGTCGGCGATGTGGAAATAAACAGGAGAAATACTCTTGAAAGGCTTAGGCGGGAAGGCGTAATGGACATGAATGCAAGCCTGCAAATGCCTGCGATGCCTAAACGGCTGGCCGTGATAGCGTCCTCTTCTTCGGCAGGGTTGAGGGATTTCATGGAACATCTGTGCGGCAACGATTACGGTTTCTCTTTCGTGATACGTCTCTACGATTCAATAATGCAAGGCGACGGCGCGCCGGAGTCGATAATGAAGGCATTGGATGAAATACTGTCCTCCGGCATGGCTTACGATGCCGTTTTGATCCTGAGGGGCGGAGGCGGCGTGGCTGACATGTTGTGCTTCGATGATTACGAGCTTTCATTCGCGATTTCCCAATACCCCCTTCCTGTTTTTACGGCCATAGGGCATGACAAGGATTTCCATGCATGCGACGCGGTCGCGTATAAATCATTGAAGACCCCTACAGCCCTTGCGGATTATTTTATAGATTTGTACGCCGGATTGGATTCCATGGCCGTGTCGTTGGGGAACAGGATTTTCAGGATAGCGAAAAACAGGTTCTCGGAAGAAAGCATAAGGCTTGAGCGCATGGGTGCGGCCGTGAACAAGGCCGCCGTCAATTCGGCAAAGGCATGCATGAGGGACAAGGCGTCTGCCGTCGACAAAATCGGCATGTCCCTTGTTTCGGCGGTAAGGACGGTGTTTTCCGGGAAAATGTCCGAATTGGAATTGAAGAAGAAAGAATTGTCATCGGCTGTAGGCAAATATGTTTCAAGCCAGGATTCTTCTTTGGAAATATTGTGGTTCAGGCTTAACAAAAGCAATCCTTTGGCCATATTGGAAAAAGGATTTGCAATGTTGAGGGATGCCGGCGGAAAAAATGTGGGTTCCGTGGCCGATGTTTCGGAAGGGGATAGGATAGAGGTCCTTTTGAGAGACGGGACTCTTGATTGTGAAATAAAGAAAATAATATGATATGGAAAATCAGGAATTTGTTTATGAAGACGCCGTAAGGGAATTGCAGGAAATCGTAAGCAGGATCGAGAATAACGAAGTTCCGTTTTCCGAACTGGCAAAAGAAGTGAAAAAGGCAAACGCTCTTATAAAAAGATGCCGTGAGGAACTGAGGAAAAGCGAGGAAGAGATGCTTTCGGCCATAGAACAATAATTTGCTGGACATGATAGTAGCTACTACAGGTTTTTTCGACGGGGTGCATCGCGGCCACAGATATGTCTTGGACAGGATTGTAAAGGAAGCGCGCGCGAGGTGCATGGAAAGCGCGGTCATAACTTTCTGGCCTCATCCGAGAAGCGTTTTGCAGCAGGATGCGGATGAACTGAGGCTTCTTACGTCGATAGATGAAAAGAAGAAGTTGATAGAATCAGCCGGAATAGACAAGGTGTATGTCCTGGAATTCACCAAGGAGTTCAGCCGCCTGTCTGCCGAAGAGTTTCTAAGAGGATATATAAAGGAAAGGTTCAATGTGTCCGTATTTGTCGTCGGTTACGACCATAGGTTCGGAAGGACGGACGGCCCGGCCGTATCGATAAGGGACTTGTGTTCCGGATACGGGATAGAGTGCATAAATGTCCCTCCTTTTTCAGAAGGGGACGTGGTGTTCAGCTCTACGAAAATAAGGAACCTGCTTCATCAGGGCAAAATCGAAGCGGCCAATGAAATGCTCGGGTACAGGTATTGCCTGAGCGGCGTGGTCGTGCCCGGAAAAAGGATAGGCCGGAAAATAGGATTCCCTACCGCCAACATGGAATTGTCCGATCCGAGGAAAATGGTTCCTGCAAACGGGGTATATTTCGTCCTTGCGGAAATTTCCGGCAAGCTGCACAGGGGAATATGCAATATAGGCCCGAGGCCTACCGTGGACGACGGCGAGAATGTCACGATAGAGACTCATATTATCGGTTTCGACGAGGACATATACGGATTGGACATAAGGGTCGGATTCGTCAGCAAAATGCGTGACGTGGCCAAGTTCTCTTCATTGGAAGAACTTGCAGCCCAGCTTGAAATCGACAGGCGGCATGCCGAATCATTCGGAATACCTGGACTTCCTTTTGCAGAGCCTGTTTTTATGCGTGGAATGGAATAAAGTTTGCAATTAACAAAGTTATTGCTACTTTTGCATAGCGATAAGAGAATGTGTCAAATTGAAGAATTTGGCGCATTCCTATTTTTTAAGGTGTGAGGCATCCGTGCATGCGTTGCGCGTGGTTCGGCGGCGGCCATTGCAGGATGCGGAATCCGGCATGCGCCCGTGCATGCGGTTTCATGGTATTGGAAAACATTAAAACGAATAAATAATGCGGCGGCGTGGCCCGCCTTTTAATTTTTTTATTATGTCACAGATACACTATTTAACAGCCGAAGGGCTTGAGAAACTGAGGGCCGATCTTGCTAAGCTTATAGCCCAAAGGCCTGTCATATCGAGGCAGATTGCAGAAGCGAGGGACAAAGGGGACTTGTCTGAAAATGCCGAGTACGATGCTGCCAAGGAAGCCCAGGGCTTATTGGAACTGAAAATTTCAAAACTTGAGGATACGATAGCCAATGCTCGCGTGATCGATGAGTCCAAACTTGGCACGGACAGGGTTCAGATGCTTAATAAGGTGAAAATCAAAAATCTCAAGACCGGCGCGGTGATGGAGTACACTTTGGTCGGAGAAAGCGAAGCTAACATTGCGGAAGGCAAGCTTGCGGCTGCGACTCCGATAGGCAAGGCCCTTATCGGCAAGAAAAAGGGAGACGTGGTCGAAGTCAAGATACCTGCCGGCCTGGTTCAGTTTGAGATACTTAATATTTCCATTTAATCATGAGCACGGTGTTTTCGAAAATAGCGGCCGGGGAAATCCCTTCCTACAAGGTCGCTGAAAATGATGAATTCTACGCTTTCCTTGACATCGCGCCTATGGCGGAAGGCCATGTCCTCGTGATTCCCAAGAAAGAAGTGGATTATATATTCGATCTTGACGACAAGACCTATTCAGGGCTTTTCATGTTTGCAAAAAAGGTTGCAGCGGCAATCAAGAACGCAATCGAGTGCAAGAGGGTAGGAGTTGCCGTCCTGGGAATGGAAGTTCCGCATGCCCATATTCATCTGGTCCCTTTGCAAAAGGAATCGGACATGGATTTCAGGGCTCCGAAGCTTGAATTGCCTGATGAGAGGTTCAGGGAGATTGCGGAATCGATAGCCGAGCAGTACTCCAAGCTGTAAAGGCATGCTTTCCGCGTGACGGCATGGATTGCTCTGCCGGCGGAAACCATGTTGGCGGATATGTTGATAACTATGTTGATAACTTATTAATTGCCTGTAAGAGAACAAGCAAGGCTTTTTAAACTGATGTTGATATGTTGATTGCCATTAACAGGGTTCGTGCCTTTTTGCTTATCGCGGCGTCTGCCGTGCTGGCTTCATGTTCCGGCAACGGCGCTCGTTTGGATATGAGCTTCGAAGGAATGCCGGATTCGGAAATCGTGCTGAAAAGCCTGAATGCCGATAACAGCGAAAGGATAATTGATACCATAAAAACCGATAATTTCGGCAAGGCGAGGTATTTTGTAGAACTTGACGAATATTCGAATCCTGAATTCGTTTCCGTGTACGGAAATGGCAGGATGCTCGCATGCATTATTGCAGGCGACGGGGAAAAAATCAATGTGAAAGCCGATTCTTCAGGTTTCTACGGCGATTCTTATTCGGTGTCCGGCTCCGGAGAAAGCGAGCTTCTGCATAAGGTCGAAAAGGAATATGCCCGGATGATGCACAGGTACGACAGCCTGAAGTCCGCCCTCGGCGCAAGCGAATCGGCAGGAGACCATGCCCTTTCCAATTCGATAAAGTACGAATTGGGCGGCTTGTATGTCGATGCCAAGAGAAAAGCTACTGCATACGTGATGGAACATCTCGGGTCGTTTTCTTCAATTTCCGTCCTGTTTCGTTATATAGAACCGGAACTTCCTCTTTTCGCGGAAGGCTCGGATGCGGTTTATTTCAGAAGCCTTTATGATTCATTGCATTTGCGTTATCCTAAGTCAGGATTTGTTTCCTTGTTGAAAGAAGAATCCGACAGGAGGCTTAACATGTCGCTGTTGTCCGAACTGCTGTCCGAAGCCGGGGAGTCAGGATGCCCTGACTTGTCGCTTCCTGATATCAACTCGGAAAATGTCTCCCTTTCGTCATTGAAGGGCAAGACGGTTGTCCTGTATTTCTGGAGCGTGAATGATGTCAATCAGAAGATGTTCAACCAGGAATTGAAGTCTGTTTATGGAAAATACGAACCGGAAGGGCTGGAAATATACCAGGTTTGCCTTGATACGGACAAGACGGCGTGGGCCTCTGCTGTCAGAATACAGGATCTGCCATGGATAAATGTATGTGACGGGCTCGGGGCTTCTTCTGCTGCCGTCTCTGCGTACAATGTGACGGCTTTGCCATCGATATTCCTGATTGACAAGTCATGGACTGTCGTGGAAAGGGATTTCTTCGGAAGCCTTGAAAAGACAATTGAGAAATACATTTAATCTGCCATGGACGGTCATATATACATACTTTCGATTGAGACAAGCACCGATGTCTGTTCGGTCGCCATATCAGACAGGGACAAATTCATAGCCGGCAAATGCACGGAAGAGCCTAAATCCCATGCATCGATGCTTGCCCCTATGATTAAGGAACTCATGGACAGCCTTTCTCTTTCATTCGGGGATCTGTCCGCAGTGGCCGTCAGTTCCGGTCCCGGCTCCTATACCGGATTGAGGGTCGGGGTTTCAACTGCCAAAGGCATATGTTACGGGTCTGGAAAACCTCTGCTCGCGGTGGATACATTGCAGGTATTGGCATTCCATGCCGTCAGACACTGTGTTTCCGGTTCTTTAAAATGCGGCGAAAGGCCGGCAATCATGCCTGATTCCATCATTGTTCCGATGATAGATGCTCGCAGGATGGAGGTCTATGCGGCCGTGTTCGATTCTTCGGCACAAAAAATATCCCCTACGGAAGCGGTGGTATTGGATTCCGGCTCGTATGCGGACATTATCCGCAGCGGCAGGAATGTTGTTTTCGTCGGAAACGGCGCGGGGAAATTCAGGCAGGCGGCGGAACCGGGTAATACCCTTTTCCTCGAATGCAGCCCTCTTGCGGAAGATATGGCCGTGGCGGCTTACGATGCCTTTTCCAGTTCCGACTTTAAGGACGTGGCTTATTTCGAGCCTTTTTACCTGAAGGATTTCGTGGCGGGCGTAAGCAAAAAGAAGATATTCTGACAGTACGGGCCATTATCTCGGCCTGATATAGAATTCTATGATCTTTAACTGGAACAGATAGCGGAATTTTGCGGTGACCATCTTTGCAGAGGCTTCGTCGAACCTTGATTTGGCTAATACAAGGTCCGTGGCTGACGACATGCCCAACGCGAATTTTTCCGATACGTATCTGAACGATTCCTGCATGGCCCGTTCGTTTTCAACGGATTCGATATATTGTTCGTAATATGAATATGTGTCGTTGAGGATTTTCACGAGTTCTCCGTACAGCTGTTTCTTGCCTTGGCTTATTTGCATTTCGAGTTTCTCGGACATGAGTTTCCTGGTTTTTACTTCTAACGCCGCAGAAGGATAATTGGAGACAGGCAATGATATTCCTATGGAAAATGACGGGCTGGCATTAAGCGCGAGCTGGCTTTTTACGGGAATGTCGGAAATGGTGAAATAGGAGCCGTATCCTGCGGAAACTGAAACCGAAGGCATGAACGAGCCTTTTGCAATCATTGTTTCTATTTCGTTTTTTTCCAATTCCGCCTCTGCATGTTTGATTTGGGGCATTTTCAACGCATTGGCATAAATGATGTCTATGTCTGGAATGTATGGCGGAGGCACGGTTTCGCCTGAGGCGTTGTATCCGTCTATTTCCATTTCGGTGTCATAGGGGATGTTCATGAGTTCTTTAAGGCGTATCCATGAGGATTTCAGATTGAAGGTCGCTTCAGTCAGCCCGACTTTCTCGCTTGCGAGCCCTGATTTCAATTCGGCGAGCGAGCCGTAGGCCAAGGCTCCGGAACCTGCCAGCTTTTCGGCTGCCGAGACCTGTTGCCTCATCGCATTGTATCCGTTTTCCGCGATTTCAAGCAGCATCTTGTCGGAAAGAACCTGGAGGAACGCCTGGATTATGCTCAGCTCGGTTTCGTTTACGGCAATGTCTTTCATGTACTTGCTGAGTTCGTAGCTTTTTTTCATGCTCCGTATGGAATTGAATGTCCTCAATCCGTTGAAAATGTTCATGCTTGCCGATACGGACATGGACGATGAGAAATTGAGTTTCCCGCTTATGATTTCAAGGTCGTTTATGTTTACGGATTTGCCCCAGTACATGTTAGTGGGGAAAGATATTTCCACGTAAGGAAGCATTTTCAGTTTTTCCGATGCGAGATTGCGGTTGGCGATGGCGCATTCCGTTTCCCTTATCCTTATTTCCGGATTATTTTCCACGGCATATTCGATGCAGTCCTCGATGCTCCATGTTTTTCCTTGCGCGCGTGTTCCTGTGCCGGTTGGCGGCCGGATTGCGTCAATCCTGAGCGGCGGTTCTTCTGCCGAGGCGGGATTGTGCATGCAGCATGCTGAAAATGCGATTAATAATGCAAATCTCTTCATATTCCGACTGTTGATGGTGTTACGGATGCAAAGAGAATACAAAAAGGCCTGCTTGTGCTGCCAAAAAGTAAAATGTTTCGCCCGGTTTAGAATAACCCTTTCAGATAAGGGAAGAGGGCAGGGGCGATTTTTGCTATTGCCGGATAAAGTTTCGATTCGGCGATGGCTTTTTCCGGGAGCATCGGCCATAGCGAATCGGCTTTTTCGAGAAGGAAAATGAGAACGCTTAAAATCAGAACTGTTTTCAATACGGAGAATATTATCCCAAGGGATTTGTCAAGCCATCCGAGCAGGGCGAACGACATTATTTTCCGCAATGCGGCCCCCATTATGTTCACGGCTATCAGGACAGCGATGAAAATCAGCACGAACGATATTATGGTGACGATATCTCCTTCGGCCTTGAACCAATCGGTTATGTAAGCCGAAAGCCAGTATGAGAACTTGTATGCTATGTAGGCTCCGGCGAAAATCGCTATGATGCTTGCGACCTGCCTTATGAATCCCTGGGTCGCCCCGGTGTACAAGGCTGGAATGAAGCAGCACAATAAAATTATGTCGACAACGCCCATGTGAATGTCAAGATGTTTGTCCGGATTCTATGTCCCAGCATGTTCCGGAGGTAATTTTTGCCAAAAGTAGTTATTTATAGTATATTTGCAAATTATAAATCGTTACGAATATGAAATTCGCTGAATATAAAAATCTGGATTTGGTTGGGATAAACCGGGAGATACTTGAAAAATGGCGTGCGGAATCGTGCTTCGAAAATACTTTGAAAGCAAGGGCGGGCGCGGACAAATTCATATTTTTCGAGGGCCCTCCGTCAGCCAACGGCATGCCCGGGATACATCATGTCATGGCAAGGGCGATAAAAGACGCTTTTTGCCGCTATAAGACACAGAGAGGATACCTTGTGAACCGCAAGGCCGGATGGGACACTCACGGATTGCCCGTAGAGCTCGGCGTGGAGAAAATGCTGGGGATAACCAAAGAGGATATAGGCAAGAAGATTTCTATCGAGGATTATAATGCGGCCTGCAGGAAGGAGGTGATGAAATATACCAAGGAATGGGTGAATCTTACTGAAAGGATCGGCTATTGGGTGGATATGGAAAACCCGTACATAACCTATGACAACAGGTACATAGAGACTCTTTGGTATCTTTTGAAGGACATATACGGAAAAGGCCTGCTATACAAGGGATATACGATTCAGCCTTATTCGCCTGCGGCAGGAACGGGCCTCAGTTCCCATGAGTTGAACCAGCCGGGATGCTACAGGGATGTCAAGGATACGACAGCCGTTGTCCAGTTCAGGATAATAAGGAACAGTTCATCCGAGTTTCTGTTCGACGACAGCGGTGTGCCTGCGCATTTTCTGGCGTGGACTACGACTCCGTGGACATTGCCGTCCAATACCGCATTATGCGTCGGCCCGCAGATAACATACGTAAGGGTCAGGTCGTATAATCCGTACACAGGCGATCCGGCTGTCTATGTCGTTGCAGAGTCTCTTGTGGATTCGGTATTCAATCCGAAAGCCAAAGGCATTGCAATCGAGGATTATAAGCCGGGCGACAAGCTTGTGCCTTACAAGGTTCTCGACGGGAAGTTCAAGGGAAGCGAATTGACAGGAATATCATACGAGCAGCTTATTCCGTGGTTCAGGCCTGATGACGGAGCATTCAGGGTGATTCCGGGCGATTATGTCACGACTGAAGAAGGGACGACAGGCGTCGTGCATATAGCGCCGACTTTCGGAGCGGACGACAGCAAGGTTGCCAAGGCTACAGGCGTTCCTCCTTTGATGGTGATCGACAAGAATGGCGAAAAGCAGGCCCAGGTAGACAGGAAAGGCCGCTTTTACCGCATAGAGGATATGGATCCGGAATACGTAAGGGAAAGGGTTTCTCCTGCTTATAACGAGTTTGCCGGCAGGTACGTGAAGAATGCCTATGATCCGGATCTCGGTCCTGACGATCCTACCCTTGACATTGATTTGTGCGTGATGCTGAAGCAGCAAGGTCTCGCTTTCAAGATTGAAAAGCAAGTCCATTCGTATCCGCATTGCTGGAGAACAGACAAGCCGGTTCTGTATTACCCTTTGGATTCGTGGTTCATAAAAACGACGGCAGTGCAGGACAGGCTCATGGAATTGAACAAAACCATAAATTGGAAGCCTGAATCCACAGGGAGCGGAAGGTTCGGAAAATGGCTTGAGAACCTTCAGGACTGGAATTTGTCGCGAAGCAGGTATTGGGGAACACCTCTTCCTATATGGAGGACCGAGGACGGCTCTGAGGAAAAGTGCATAGGCTCCGTTAAGGAATTGTATTGCGAAATAGAAAAATCCGTTGCTGCCGGCTTGATGAAAACCAATCCTTTCAAGGATGCGGGATTCAATCCTGACGACATGTCGAAAGAAAATTATGACAGGATAGATTTGCACAGGCCTTATGTGGATGACCTGATATTGGTTTCCGATTCCGGACGTCCGATGAGGAGGGAACCTGACATAATCGATGTATGGTTTGATTCGGGGTCCATGCCGTATGCTCAGGAAGGGCTTGCCAATCTCGGAACGGACAGGTTCGGGCAGACTGCGGATTTCATAGCAGAAGGCGTGGATCAGACCAGGGGATGGTTTTTCACCTTGCATGCGATTTCTACCATGGTCAGCGACAAGGTTGCATTCAAGACGGTGCTCTCCAACGGGCTTGTGCTCGACAAGGACGGAAACAAGATGAGCAAACGTCTCGGCAATGCGGTGGATCCGTTTGACGCTCTTGACAGGTACGGCGCGGATTCGTTGAGATGGTACATGCTCACGAATTCACAGCCGTGGGATAATCTGAAATTCGATTTTGCCGGAGTGGATGAAGTCAAAAGGAAATTCTTCGGCACGCTGTACAATACATATTCTTTCTTTGCCCTTTACGCGAATGTGGACGGATTCGATGCGAAAGCTGCCGAAATTCCGGTAGAAAAAAGGCCGGAAATAGACAGATGGATAATATCCCTTTTGAACACGCTCGTGAAAAATGTCGTGGATTCATACGAGAATTACGATGTTACCGGCGCAGGAAGGATGATAAGCGATTTCGTATGCGATCACCTGAGCAATTGGTACGTAAGGCTGAACCGCAAGCGTTACTGGGGAGGCAAGATGGATGAAGACAAGCTCGCTGCATATCAGACTTTGTATTCATGCCTGGAAACAGTCGCTATCCTGGCCGCACCAATAGCTCCTTTCTTCATGGAAAGGCTGTTCCTCGACCTTAATGCCGTATCAGGAAAGCATAAGGAATCCACGGTGCACGCGGTTCTTATGCCGGAAGCAGACGAATCCCTTGTGGACAAGGCTCTTGAGGAAAGGATGGACTTGGCGCAGAAGAGTTCTTCGATGATACTTGCGCTGAGAAGGAAAGTGAATATAAAAGTAAGGCAGCCTCTTGCCAAGATAGTGATTCCGGTGATAGATCCGAAATTGCGCGACCAGTTCGAGAAAATAGAGCAACTTGTTCTTAATGAAGTGAATGTCAAGTCTGTGGAATTCATAAACGATACTACGGGGATCATAACGAAGAAGATCAAGCCTAATTTCAAGACCCTTGGCAAGAAGTACGGAAAGCAGATGAAGGAAATATCGTCTGCGTTTGCCGGATTTTCGCAGCAGGACATAGCGCAGCTGGAAAGCCTCGGGAAATTGGAAATAGATCTTCCTTCGGGCAAGGTGCTTGTCATGGAAGGCGATTACGAGATAAGCTCCGAGGACATGCCGGGATGGCTTGTCGCTACCGAAGGGAAACTGACCATAGCTTTGGACATAACCGTGAATGAGGCATTGAGAAGGGAGGGTACGGCCCGCGAACTTGTGAACCGTATCCAGAACCTTAGAAAGGACTGCGGATTCGAGGTTACCGACAAGGTCAGCGTAGTTGTTGAGGCGATTCCTGAAATTGAGGATTCAATGAAGGATTTCAAGGAATACATAGCGTCGCAGACATTATGCAGCAGCATAGTTGCAGGAAATGCCGATGGCGGGCGCGAAGTCGAATGGAACGACGGAACGTTGAAGATAAGGATCGAAAAGGCGTAGTGTCATGAGCTGTAATTCCGGCATGGATAAATTCGAAGATCCGCTGGCCGTGAAAGGCGGAAGCGAAATGGATGAAAAATTCATGTCCGCAGCAATAGGGCTTGCGCTTGAAAATGCGGCAGGCTGCGGCGGAGGCCCTTTCGGCGCTGTGATAGTGAAAGATGGAGAGATAGTTGCTTCTGCCTCTAATTCCGTGACAGTGGACAATGATCCTACCGCGCATGCGGAAATCAACGCCATAAGGCAGGCGTGCAGGAAGCTCGGTACTTTCTCTCTTGACGGATGCGTTCTTTATACCAGTTGCGAACCGTGTCCTATGTGCCTTTCGGCGGCTTATTGGGCGCGTATCGCAAAGATATATTATGCGGCAGGAAGAAAGGAAGCGGCGGATGCCGGTTTCGACGACGCCTTCATATATGAGGAAATTCCGCTTGGCCCTTCGGAAAGGTCGATACGCTCCGTCAGGATAATGGCGGCAGAAGGCGAGAGGCCTTTCAGACTTTGGGCTTCCAACGGGAATAAGACCGTTTACTGACGGACGGCTGATTCTCAGAATAAAATTAAGCGGCTTCTGAAATATTTGTTATCTTTACACAATAAAAAATATAAATTATGGAAAAGGTCCGTTATAGCGATGAAGAATTGCAGATGTTCAAGGAACTGATATTGGAGAAACTTGAAAAGGCCAAAGATGATTATGAACAGCTAAAGTCGGCGATTACACATAGCACCAGCAATGATACTGAAGATACTTCCCCTACGTTCAAGGTTTTGGAAGAAGGAGCTTCTACATTGTCAAAGGAAGAAGCCGGACAATTGGCGCAGCGCCAGCTGAAATTCATTAAAAGCCTTGAAGCTGCCTTGGTCCGCATAGAAAACAAGACTTATGGAATATGCAGGGAAACAGGGAAGCTCATACCTAAAGAAAGGCTCATGCTTGTTCCTCATGCTACATTGAGCGTGGAAGCGAAAAACAAGAGAAAATAATCGGCTTATGAAACTTACCAAAGGCAGGCTCTCCGTTGTTTTGATTATTGTTTTCCTGTTGGTCGACCAGATTTCCAAAATACTGGTCAAGACTAACATGACGATAGGCGAATCCATTCCCGTGTTCGGGAACTGGTTTCAGATACTGTTCATAGAAAATAACGGGATGGCTTTTGGAATGCATTTGGGAGGGGAGTTCGGAAAATTTCTTCTGACTTTCCTCCGTATTGTTTTTTCCGTATTCGTAATAATTTTCTTAAGGAAATTGGTCAAGTCTCCGGCTTCATCCAAAGGATTGGTGGCCGGTGTTTCCCTTGTGCTAGTGGGCGCAATCGGAAACATAATCGACAGCCTCCTTTACGGCGTGTTGTTCGGAGTGTCTACCCCTTCTGCTGTTGCTGAATTCTTGCCGGACGGCGGCGGTTATGCTCCTGTTTTCTTCGGCAAGGTAGTGGACATGCTCTATTTTCCGATAATAGATTCGACATGGCCCGAGTGGATGCCTTTCGTGGGCGGAGAAGATTTCGTGTTCTTCAGCCCGGTATTCAATATCGCCGATTCATGCATAACTGTCGGCATCCTCTATCTCATCATCTTCCAGTGGAAAAATCTTAGCAGGTTTTTAAAATAACCCGCAAGCCGAGTGCAGAACCCCAAGCTCGCTTGAGGGTTCTGCCGAGGCGCAGCGGTTATTGCCGCGAGCGATAGCGAAGCGGAAATAACCCGCAAAACATGAACGGTCTCCATGCCTGGATGCCTGCTTCAAGCTCGCTTGAGGGTTCTGCCGAGGCGCAGCGGTTATTGCCGCGAGCGACAGCGAAGCGGAAATGACCCGCAAGAAACACATGAACGGTCTCCATGCCTGGATGCCTGCTCCAAGCTCGCTTGAGGGTTCTGCCGAGGCGCAGCGGTTGAACATGCTATTTCAAATCTAACGCCTGAACCATTCTCCTTCTAGATTCCTGCGTGGCTGTTACAATACAATTTAAGATGATGTATCCCTATCGGATTAGATCGAGTATCGCTTTGGCTATGCTGTCCGGGTCGTAGCCGCATTCGGCGGTCAGTTCTTTTATCGTGCCCTGTTCGATGAACCTGTCAGGAATCCCGAAAGGAATGATCCTGAGATCCGGATTGCGGGATGCGACGTATTCCGACACTTCGCCGTACAGGCCGCCCTTGAGGCATCCGTCCTCGATGGTTATGGCGGTATGGAATTTTTCGCAAACTTCGTCTAAGATAGAAGTATCGATTGGCTTGAGAAACCTCATATTGTAATGGGCTATGCTGGCTTCAGGCGCGGAATCGCGGACTTTTCTTATTGCTTCGGCAGCATAGTTCCCGGCTGTCCCTATCGTCAGTATCGAAAGGTCCTTTCCGTCGCATACCTTGATTCCCTTTCCGTATTCGATTTCCTCGAAAGGTTTTCTCCAGTCCAGTCCTTGTCCTTCCTGTCTCGGATATCGGATGATTGTAGTAGGGTTCTTTTCAAGGGTAGCAGAGTAGAACATGTTTCTCAGTTCTATTTCGTTCATCGGAGCGGCGATGGCGATGTTCGGCACCGGCCTGAAGCAAGCCATGTCGAATACTCCATGGTGCGTTGCTCCGTCTTCTCCGACAAGCCCGGCCCTGTCAAGGCAGAACACGGCCTTGAGGTTTTGGGTAGCCACATCGTGTATGACACTGTCATATGCCCTTTGCATGAAGCTGGAATATATATTGCAGACGGGCAGCATTCCGTTGGCGGCAAGTCCGGCTGAAAATGTCACTGCATGCTGTTCGGCTATTCCTACGTCGAATACCCTTTGCGGTATTTCCCGCATCATGATGTTCATCGAGCATCCTGTAGGCATCGCGGGTGTTATTCCCACTATCTTTTCATTCATCCTTGCCAGTTCGAGAAGCGTTTCTCCGAATACGTCCTGGTATTTGGATTTTCCGGATACCGATTTTATGCGTTTTCCGGTCTTTGAATCGAATGTGCCAGGCGCATGCCATGTTGTGGGTTCGTCTTCCGCCGCCTTGTATCCTTTGCCTTTCTTCGTTACGACATGCAGGAGCTTCGGCCCTTTTATGTCTTTCAGGTTTCTCAGCGTGATTACGAGCTGTTCGAGGTTGTGGCCGTCGATTGAACCGAAGTAACGGAATCCCAAGGCTTCGAACAAAGTCCCTTTTTTGAAAATTGCGATTTTTGTCGAAAGGGATATTTTCTGGAAGAGGCTTCTCAATCTGCCTGCGCCGAGATGATTCCATATCCTGTTTTTAAGATTGTTGTAGGATTTGGAGGTGGCGGTCTTGACAAAGTAGTTATGGAGTGCGCTCAGGTTCTTGTCAATGGAAATGCCGTTGTCGTTGAGTATGACAAGTATGTCGCTTTTGAGCGAACCGGCGTTATTGAGGCCTTCGAATGCCATTCCTCCAGTCATTGCACCGTCTCCGATTATCGCGACCACGTGTTCTCCTGAATTTTTCAGCCTTGCGGCAATATCCATCCCGAGGGCCGAGGATATGGATGTGGACGAATGTCCTGTTCCGAAAGCGTCGTATTCGCTTTCGGACATTTTAGGGAATCCGCTTATGCCTTTGTATTTTCTGTTCTGAAGAAATGCCTCCCTTCTTCCAGTCAGTATTTTATGCGTATAGGCCTGGTGTCCGACATCCCAGATGAGCTTGTCCTTAGGGGTGTCGTAGACATAGTGCAATGCAACCGTGAGTTCTACAGTCCCGAGGCTTGCTCCGAGATGCCCCGGGTTTTTCGAGCAGCAGGTTATCAGGTATTCCCGTATTTCTCCGCATAATTTTTTCAATTCCTTCGGACCGAGTTTTTTGAGGTCTTCCGGCGAATTTATGCTTTCAAGAATATTCATAGTACGATCGTGTTATATGGTTGTGCTTCCGCCACGTGCAGCGGAAGCTCTTTATCTTTCATTCGGCATTTGAAGCCCGTATCCTTTGATTCTGTCCAATTTTTTCAACGCGATAGCGACAATTATGGCAAGCATGCATATGATCACGAATACCGTCATGGGCAGGGCGTAGTCATAGGATGGGATTTCTTTCCCGTCTGTTATTCTGACTCCTGTTATGCAATATTTGTCAAGCAGATAGCCAATCAGCACAGGTATCCCCCATAGCCCTATGTTCTGTATGTAATATGTCAATGCGATAGCCGTGCCGAATTGCTTTTCGGGCATGATCCGGGCCAGTGACGGCCACATTGCCGCCGGAACCAATGCATATCCTATGCCCAGCAGTATCATCAGCACTACTGCGATTATCCAGCTATGCACGAAAGGCAGGGCGAAAACAGTATGGACAAGCGTTATCAGGCATGCTCCGAATATCATAAGATCGGCCCCGTGTCCTGCCTTGTCGTAAATTCTTCCGAACAGCGGAGACAATATTATGCATCCGAAAGGTATCATTGCAGGAATGGCTCCGGCCCATTTCGCGTCTACGCTGAATTTGTTTACCATCAGGTCTGTCGCAAATTTCGTAAATGGCGAGACGGCTGAATAGAAGAGGACGCACAGTATGGCTATCATCCAGAATCCCGGATTTTTAATGATAGATGCGATGTCCTTTATGCTGAAAGACGATTCGGAGTCCGTCAGGTTTTCATGCAGCTGCCTGTCAAGTTTTTTATCGTAAATCGAGAATATGATAAAGCATAGCATTCCAAGCACTAACAGCGCAAGGGCCAAAAGTACGGGCCTTGCCACGTTGCCTGCCGCTTCCGCTATCATCGGGGAAAAAAGCAGGGCGGCTCCTTTGCCGAGTCTCGCCAGCGACAGCTGCAAGCCCATTGCCATTGCCATGTCCCTTTCCTTGAACCATTTTACTATTATTTTGGATACGGTAATGCCTCCGACTTCCGCGCCCACGCCGAAAATGGAGAATCCGAGGACCGCCCATGCTACCTGGGCCTTGTATGCCGTTCCGAATATGGTTATCTGGTGGTCTATAAGCGACGGATTGGATATGGCCCAGTATTTCAATGCTATTCCGGCGACCATAAGAAGCGCGGAGCCTATTCCGCAGAATCTTGCCCCCTTTTTGTCGAGGATGATTCCTCCGAATATCAGCATTCCGAGGAATACGTTGAAAAGGGAATAAGAACTGCTGAACCAGCCGTATTCGAGGCTGTTCCAGTGGTTATATGTTTCTAAAAGGGTCTTGAGAGGAGAAAAAACATCGGCTGCCACGTATGCTGCGAACATCGTGAATGATACAAGCAATAAAACACCCCATCTTAGAGGGGTGTCTCTTAATGTTTTTTCAATCCTGCATGTCATTTTCGGAGAATCCTTTCTGCCTTGGAATAGTCTTGGGATTTTAGCGGAAGATGGTTTCCGTCCTGTCCGGACCTATCGATATGATTTTTATAGGCACTCCCAAGTAATCTTCTATGAATCTTACGTAGTTCCGGAATTCTTCCGGCAGGCCTTCTTCCGATTTCGCTTTCGACAAATCGGTATTCCATCCCTTGAATTCGGTATATACAGGCGTGATTTCGGCATCTATGTCGAAAGGCACTTCCGTTGTCTCTTCTCCGTTTACTATATATGACGTGGCTGCCTTCACTGTCTTGAAGGTGTCCATGACATCCGACTTCATCATTATCAGCTTGGTTACGCCGCTGAGCATGACCACGTATTTAAGCGCGACCAAATCAAGCCATCCTGTTCTTCTCGGCCTGCCTGTGACGGCTCCGAATTCCGCTCCTCTTTTCTGGAGCTCTGCTCCTGTCTCGTCGAACAGTTCCGTCGGGAAAGGACCGCTTCCGACTCTCGTGCAGTATGCTTTGAATATCCCGTATACGTCTCCGATCTTGGACGGGCTTGCGCCAAGCCCTATGCATGCTCCTGCGCATATGGTAGAAGATGACGTCACGAACGGATAAGATCCGAAGTCTATGTCCAGCATCGATCCCTGCGCGCCTTCGGCAAGGATGTTCTCTCCGTTTTCAAGTATGCCGTTTACGAAATATTCGCCGTTTACAATCTTGAATCCTTTCATGTAATCCACGGCTTCGAACCATTTCTGTTCGTTTTCTTCGGCGTTGTATTCGAAATCGTATTGTTTGAGCAGCCTCAAATGCTTTGCCTTCAACGCTTCGAATTTGCTGCGGAAGCCGTCTGTCAGGGAATCGCCTACGCGCAGCCCGTTCCTTCCTGTCCTGTCCGTATATGCCGGGCCTATTCCTTTGAGCGTGGATCCTATTTTCCCTTTTCCCATGGATGATTCGTTTGCCGCATCAAGTATTCTGTGGGTAGGCAATATGAAATGCGCCTTTTTGGAAATGAAAAGCCTTTCCTTTACAGGAACTCCGGCCTTTTCCAGGTTTTCGCATTCTTCCTTGAATGTTATAGGGTCGATTACAACGCCGTTCCCTATCAGATTGCGGCTTCCTTCGCGGAAAATGCCGGAAGGTATGGAACGTAAAACGAATTTCTTATCATCAAAGTGCAGCGAATGCCCTGCATTGGGACCGCCCTGGAATCTTGCTATCACAGGGTAGCGTCCTGCAAGGACGTCAACAATTTTTCCTTTTCCTTCGTCTCCCCATTGGAGACCCAAAACTACGTCGATACTGCTCATTTTGTAATGGATTAGTGGTTTTCATAATTTCGGGGGCTTTCGGCCCCCGCTTGTTTAAAATGGAAGATCGTCCTCGCTGAAGCCGTCCTCCGGAATGTCAGGGATATCCTCATGTCCTGATGCTTGTGTTCCGGATTGCGCCGGGGCCTGGCTTCTGCGTTGTTCGTATTGGCCCTGGTTTCCGTAACCGCTTTGGTATTGCTGGTCGTCGGACTTTCTTCCAAGCATTTGCAGATTGTCGGCCACTATTTCGGTGGTGTATCTTTTCTGCCCGTCGTTCCCGTCCCATGAACGGGTTCTGATGCTTCCTTCGATATAAAGCTGGGAACCTTTCCTTATGTATTTCTCACAAAGATCGGCGAGATTTCTCCAGCAGACAATGTTGTGCCATTCAGTTACTTCCCTCTGTACCCCGCTTTTGTCCCTGAATCTTTCAGTAGTGGCCAATGAAAATGTCGCTACCGGCGTGCCATTTTCAAGATGCCTGATCATAGGGTCTCTCCCTACATTTCCAATCAACATAACTTTATTTAAAGACATAACTATTGTGAATTTAAATTAGGCTTTAAAATTAGTAATTATTCTGTTATAAATCGTAAAAAATAAGGGGAAGAAGTCATCCTTTCCAAAGACGGCGTAATGCCTGTGAAAATTTCAAAAGATGGAATAGCCTGATTGATAAGCCATTTAATGCCTGGTATGTAAAGTTTGCAGTCTGCATTGCCAAGGGCCGGATCTTTATAATTGGCTTCGAAAATTATCTTGTTTTTCAAATCAATATTTTCAATGGCCTGAATCTTTTGGCTGGCTGCGTATATCAGTATTCTGCAATTTTTTACTGTTTCTTCGATTTTTTCAAGCCCGACGGCTTTCCCTCCGGTTATCCTGCATAAGTCTTCCGCCTTTGCCAGAGTCCTGTTTGCTATGGTCAATTCGGCTCCGAGGTCGCGGCAGGCCAGCGCGGCGGCTTTTCCTGCTCCTCCGCATCCGATTATGGCCGTCTCGATTCCATGCATGCTTTTGCAAATGCCGGATAATGTCAGGTATACGCCATGGTAGTCGGTGTTGAAGGATTTTATTGTCCCGTTTCTGAAGTCGAGAAGGTTGGCGCTTTTTATCTTTTCTGAAATGGGGTCGTGCGTTCCGGCTGCGAGGTAGGCGTCTTCTTTGAACGGAGTCGTGACATTCGCTGCTTCTATCCCTTTCTTGCGTGCCATGGCGATTCCTTCGTCGAGGGACGTGCAGTCGATCAGCACGTATTCGTATCCTTTTCCCGGATAGGCGGCATTGAACAGGGCCGGGCTCATCGAGTGCAAAATGCCTTTGCCTATAAGGCCGAACATGCGCGGTTTCATAATGCTTTCATTCTTTGCCTTACCGCTTCGTAGCATAGGATGGCGGCTGATACGGAGACGTTAAGCGAGTCGGTTTTGCCGAGCATCGGTATCATGATCCTTGAATCGGACCTTTCTCTCCAAAAGCCGGTAAGGCCTTTGTCTTCGCTTCCGAGCACTATTGCCGTTCCATGCCTCATGTCCGTATCGTAGTACGGCCTTGAGTCTTGCAGCTGGGCCGTAAGTATGGATATGCCTTTTGATTTGAGCCACTGGTAGGCCTCTTCGCATGAGCATTCCGCTATCGTGTTCGTAAAGAACGCGCCTAAGCTTGAGCGGATTACGTTCGGGTTGTAAATGTCTGTCCTGCAATTGCAGAGGAGGACGGCGTCTGCCCTGCATGCGTCGGCTGTCCTCAGCATCGCTCCTATGTTTCCGGGTTTTTCGATGTTCTCCAGCACGAGTACGAGGGGATTGCTGCCTGTTTCTATTTCGTTTAATTTCACGTTTTTGCAAAATACGGAAGCAAGTACGCCTTCAGTGCTTTCCCTGTAAGCCATTTTCGAGTATGCCTGCGGGCTGACTTTGTAGAAGGCGTTCGCCCGGATTGATAACAGTTCGTCTATGCCGAGTATTCCCCTTTTTTTCAGAAGTTCCGGTTCGAAGAAAACCGAATCGATTTTGTAGCCTGCTTCGGCGGCCATCTTCAGTTCCCGTCCTCCTTCTATGAGAAAAAGAGATTTTTCCCTGCGGATTTTAGGCTTTTCCGAAAGGGAAACAATCTCTTTTACCGATTTGTTCTGAACAGAGCTTATTTCTAATATGTCTTTGTCAGTCATTCTTTTTGTGTTCCGTGAATTCAGGTCTCATCTGAGGGAAGAAAATAACATCCTGTATCGACGGGGCTCCGGTCATCATCATCGTAAGCCTGTCTATGCCTATTCCCATTCCCGATGTCGGAGGCATTCCGTATTCCAGGGCCCTTACGAAATCATAGTCGATGAACATGGCTTCGTCGTCTCCTTTGTCTTTCAGCTTGGCCTGTTCCTTGAATCTTTCGAGCTGGTCGATAGGGTCGTTCAGCTCGCTATAGGCATTGGCCAGCTCTTTGCCGCATACGAAAAGTTCGAACCTTTCTGTAAGGTCGTTGTTGCTCCTGTGGCGTTTTGTAAGAGGCGAAGTCTCTACGGGATAATCGGTTATGAATGTAGGCTGTATGAGATGCTTTTCGCAGTATTCGCCGAATATGGCATCGATCAGTTTCCCTATTCCCATTGTCTTGTCGGTCGGAACATTCAGCTTTTTGCAAGTTTCCCTTAGCTGGCTTTCATCCATTCCCGTGACATCTACTCCGGCGTATTCCTTTATGGCCTCAAGCATAGGCAGCCTTTTGAACGGTTTCTTGAAGCTGATGCTGTGTTCTCCTATCGTGACGTCCGTCGTGCCGTGCAGGTTCATTGCAACTCTTTCGATCATCTCTTCCACGAAATTCATCATCCAATTGTAGTCTTTGTAGGCTACGTATATTTCGAGAACGGTGAATTCCGGATTATGCGTCCTGTCCATTCCTTCGTTCCTGAAATCCTTGGCGAATTCGTAAACGCCGTTGAAGCCGCCGACTATGAGCCTTTTCAAATAAAGCTCGTTCGCGATTCTCAGATAGAGCGGGATGTCGAGGGTGTTGTGATGCGTTATGAACGGCCTGGCGGTCGCTCCTCCTGGAATCGGTTGCAGGATAGGGGTTTCTACTTCAAGATAGTTGTGTTCGTTGAAGAAACTCCTCATCGTGGATATTATTTTCGACCTTTTTACGAAAGTGTCACGCACTTGCGGGTTGACTATCAGGTCGACGTACCGCATCCTGTACCTCAATTCCGGATCGCTGAACGCGTCATAGACTTTTCCGTCTTTTTCCTTTACTATAGGAAGTACGCGGAGCGATTTGCAGAGAAGCTTCAGCTCTTTTGCATGTATTGAGAGCTGTCCTGTCTGGGTGATGAACGCGAATCCTTTTATCCCTATGATGTCCCCTATGTCCAATAGTTTCTTGAAAACGGTGTTGTAGAGAGTCTTGTCGTCTCCGTGGCATATTTCGTCACGTTTGACGTAAACCTGGATTTTCCCTTTTTCATCCTGAATTTCAATAAATGCAGCAGCGCCCATGATCCTTCTGGACATGATTCTTCCGGCTATGCTTACATTGTCGAAGTTTCCGAGTTCCTGTTTATAATTGTTTTTTATCTCTTCAGTGTCGGCATTTACTTCGTATTCTTCAGCTGGGTATGGATTTATCCCAAGCTTCATGAGTTCTTGCAGGGCGTTTCTCCTGTTCTGTTCCTGCTCGTTAAGATTTAAAAGCTCCATATGAAATCCGGTTTTTGATTAGAATGCAAATGTAGCTTTTTTTGCGAGACTAAGAAAATCGTCATTTATAATCGGGCTTCCGGACGTTTGCCGACCTGCGCCGCATTTATGTGACGAAGCATCCTTGAAAAAGTAAAATAAACTTCGTACCTTTGTAATTATGGCAATGGAAAAAAAATGGATAGTGAAGGCTCCTGGCGATCCTGCTTGCGTAAGCAGGATTTCGTCAGAACTTGGCATAGATTATCCCCTTGCCAATTTGTTGGTCCAAAGGGGGATAGATACGTTTGAAAAGGCGAAGGAGTTTTTTCGTCCCTCTCTTGACAACCTGTACAATCCTTTTCTGATGAAGGATATGGACAAGGCTGTACGCAGGCTTGACAAGGCTTTGTCCGGCGGGGAAAAGATTCTGATTTACGGCGATTACGATGTGGACGGTACTACCGCTGTGGCCCTTGTCTTTTCCTATTTGAGGAATTTCACAAAGTCATTGGACTTCTATATTCCCGACAGGTATTCCGAAGGGTACGGCATCTCGTACAAAGGCATAGATTTCGCTGCCGAAAACGGTTTTTCTTTGGTCGTAGCACTGGATTGCGGAATAAAATCCGTTGAGAAAGTGGAATATGCGTCTTCTTTGGGAGTGGATTTCATAATCTGCGATCATCACCTCGCGGACGAGGAAATACCGCATGCCTGTGCCGTGCTGAATCCCAAAAGGCATGACTGCGATTATCCATTCAAGGAACTCTCCGGATGCGGCGTGGGATTCAAGTTCATGCAGGCCTATGCCATGTACAAAGACATTCCTTTCGAGTCCGTGCTGCCGTTGCTCGATCTCGTCGCGGTGAGCATAGCTTCGGACCTGGTTTCCGTAATAGGAGAAAACAGGATACTTGCCCATTACGGCCTGCTTAGGCTTAACGAGGCTCCCCGTACAGGACTCAAATCCATAATCAGGCTGTCAGGCCTGGATGCCCATTCCATAACGATAGACGACATAGTTTTCAAAATAGGCCCTCGCATCAACGCGGCAGGCAGGATGGAGTCGGGCAGGACTGCCGTCGAGCTGCTTATCTCGCGCAACGAGAATGAGGCGAGGAATATAGGCAATACGATCAATACCCATAATAACGACCGTAAAAGCATAGATAGGGAAATAACCCATGACGCGTTGAGGATGGTTGCGGAAGATCCTGAGTTCAAGAGCAAAAAGGCGTCAGTGGTGTATAATCCGAAATGGCATAAGGGCGTAGTGGGGATAGTGGCTTCACGTCTTGTGGAAGCATATTACAGGCCTACGATAGTTCTGACGAAATCAAACGGCCTTATAACAGGCTCTGCTAGAAGCATTCCCGGTTTCGATTTATATGAAGCGATAGAGTCGTGTGCCGATCTGCTTGAGAATTTCGGAGGGCATATGTACGCGGCAGGGCTTACTCTCAAAGAAGAGAATCTGGAAAGATTCGGCGAAAGGTTCGAGTCTTTCGTGGCCCATAAAGTCACGAGCGAGTTGATGACTCCTTTTGTGATTATTGACACATATTTGGATTTCAAGCAGATAACTCCGAAATTCTTTAGGATTCTCAAACAGTTCCAGCCTTTCGGGCCTGATAATCTTTCTCCTGTTTTCATAAGCGAGAATGTCTATGACAACGGCAACGGCAAAAAGATCGGAGCAGGGGAGGGGCATCTGAAACTCGAACTCGTGCAGGAAGACCGTCCTTTCGATTACATATCTGCCATAGCTTTCAATAATTCATCGCATTTCGAGTATATGCATGCAGGAAATCCCGTCGACATCTGCTATACCATAGCGGAAAATTATTACAGGGGAATCGCCAACATGCAGTTGAGAATAAAAGATATAAGGGAAAGGGGAGACTTTCTCGATTCAAAGCGGCCTTGAAAGTTGAAAGCGTGAGGCCGGTCCAAAAGGAGGAATTTCAAGGCTTGGAAGATGAGAAAACCGCAGTGTGCTGATGCATGCTGCGGTTTTTCTAGTCAAGCGTAACGAAGAAAGTACCTTTTTCAGCCTCTTTATCTGCCGCTCTTGGAACGACGTTATTCGATCACGTATATTACAGGTACCATCAATGTGTTGAGAAGCGGGTCCGCGATAGGATAATATCCGCCTAAGACCCTGCCGTTTTCCGATACAGAGAAAATGACTGCCGGAGAAGTGAAGTTGTCTCCCGCTATTTCGAGATTCGATATGTAGTCGTCGAATGTAACAGGATCTTCTCCTGCCTTCTTGATATATACCGGGCCGGTTGTTCCTCCGGAATATATCGTGCCGTCATCGGTTACCAGTGAAGGCGTTCCCATGCCGAGTTCGGTTATTTCTCCGGTAAGCACGTCGTAGTAAAAATTCGTTCCTTTGAAAGAGCCTACGGCTTTTGTCCCGTCAGGGCTTACGGACTGTATGCTGCCTCCTCCGAAATCTTCGCCTTCGTCTGTTTCAAGGTATAGCCTTGTCATGATTCCGTCTATCCATATTGCCGGGGACCTTCTTCCAGAACTCCATTCATGGAATCCTCCTATCACGCTTCCATCGTCGGATGCGCCGTACATGAAGCATCCTTGTCCGATTTCTTCTCCGTAAGGAATTTCAGGGAAAGGCTGCAATTCGAAGTTCTTCCATACGGCCGGCACTACGGTTTTTTTATAGTCTCCGTCGCTTTTCGGAACATTGGCGGTAACGCACCCGCTTATCGTTGTCCCGTCCTTTGAAACGGCCTTGGCCCATGCATAAGGAAGCGGCGTGGCGTCTTCTGGCGTATCAAGCTCTTCCCATGCGCCGTTGCTGCAATATCCGGGAACTTCCGTGGTCCCTATCCTGATTGATCCGACGATGACGCAATTGTCGGATACGTCGTATGCCATGACTTCAGGGTATTTGCCGTCATTCAGGTCGCTGAACTCCCCGGTTTCCCTGTCCCATAATAATGACTGGAATCCGAACGTTTCGTCCGTTATGACAGCGTATCTTCCGTTCGGGGAAATGCCGTAACAGGCCGAACTTAGAAGGCCTATCGTGTTAAGCAGGTCCTGGTCGGGAGTGTACATCGTGATTTTCGTAGGGACGGAAGCACGTTCCTGCGTGATTGCGAGTTCTTTTGTGCCGGATTCTGCCGTTATGCTTATGACTGCGGTCCTTCCGTCCTGCTGGTCCGGATTGTATTCGACACGGACATAAACCCTTGTGTTTCCCTGCCCGCTGAGAGGGGTTACGGAATACCATGTCTCTCCGTCTGTCGTGATATTCCATGCCTCTTCCGTTTCTATTATGAACGACTGCGTTTGCCCGTCTTCGCCGAATGACAGTTCTTCTGGCGTGATTGACAATGTTTCCTGCCGATTTTGCTTGTCGCAGTTCGCCAGCAACAGAACCATTGCCGCCAAGGCGATGATTTTGCTGAATGTTTTCATGATAATTGAATGGTTGGTAAGTATTACAAATATACGCAGAAGCCGAGCGCAGAGCAAATTTATTTGCTATGCCTCAGGCGCGACAGTATATGTGGCCCGGAGGGTCAAATTGCGCAGAAGCCGAGCGCAGAGCAAATTTATTTGCTATGCCGAGGCGCGACAGTATATGTGGCCCGGAGGGGCAAATTGCGCAGAAGCCGAGCGCAGAGCAAATTTATTTGCTATGCCTCAGGCGCGACAGTATATGTGGCCCGGAGGGGCATAAGCTTGGTTCAAAGCAAATTTAATTGCGCTGGCCGGGGCATGGATATGCCGGACTGTAAGGCCGGTTGTCAGCCGGCAATGTAGGAATAATCCGTGACGTCGATAATTATGTCCGCTATTCTTCTATAGGCAGAGTCCCTCTTTTTTTTCAGCTCGGACATGTAACGGAAAATGCCGTCGCCGTCAAGGCCTTTGAGCAGGGGCCTGTCGCCGTATCCGTATTCAATTAGGTTTTCAGTGATTTTTTCGACGCTTGCGTCAAGATAGACGTTCAGGCAGTTTTTCCTGAGTAGCTTAGCCGATTTTTCATAGGTCGGAGTTCCTCCTCCGAGAGACAGGACGATGTCCTTGCCATGCTTTTCCATTATCCGTAGAAGGTAAAGGTATTCCATCTCCCGGAATACGGTTTCTCCGGATTCGGCGAAGATTCCGGAGACCGTTTTTCCTTCATTTGCCGTTATGTACATGTCGAGGTCGATGAATTCGTATCCGAGATATTCCGAAAGCTCGATGCCTATGGAGCTTTTGCCTACGCCCATCAGTCCTGACAATGCAATTATCATGATTCCTGTATTTAGGAGCCGGTTCTAAAACAATGTCGGTTCTATTATTTTTTCGTTCGAAGATTCATGGATGCCTGCATTGTCGTCTCCAACCCCTGTCTCTTCGCTTTCGAGAATCTTTACCGTGTCGGAATATGCCGTCTCGTTCGGATTTTGCCGGATATCGTCTTCCGTGCCGTTGGCCGATGATGTGTCCTGCAATGCTTCCTGCCCGGTTTCTTCGACTGTGTCAGGCAGCGGATCTATGAATCTTATTTCTGAAACCTCATAAGATGTCAGCCTTTTTCCTTTTGCCTTTAATCCCTTGACGGCTATGAAATCGGCAGCAGATATGATTTCGCTCCCTCTTTTCGCGTGTTTTCTTCCGAACGTTATTTCCACTCTCGGGTATTTGTCCTTTGAAAGTCCCACGAGGGACGAGCCTTCCGTTTCTGAAATGAAAGGCTGCGGAATATCGTCGTTCTTTTCGAAGGAAAACCGTTTAAGATAGTAATTCCCCGATTCTCCGTCTATGTAAATGGCGGAATATATGCTGTTTTCGTCGAGCTTTTCGACTTTAAGCAAATCTCCCTGGAACCGGTTGCTCAAATCCGTCGTGGTCGTGTAGAACGTGCCGTTCTTGCAAATGGCAAGTATGTGGTCTCCTGTATTGAATTCCCCGAGAAGCATGCCCCTTCCGTCTTCGTTCAGCCTGTCTATGTCAGGGTCGAACCAGATTTTCTTGCCTCCTATCGTGGACTCTCCTTTGGATTTCAGGACTATCTTGTGTATAGGGTTTTTGCTTAAAATGTTGCCCATCGATGTTCGCCCTTTTATGGACAGGGTTGAAAAATCGAATTCGAATATGAGTTTTTTGAGCTTCGGCCTCGGCTTCAGGTATATTTTCAGCGTTTCCGCTTCGGCATTGCTGTTGGCTGTGAACCATAGTACTTTCGACCCTTCTTTCCCTTGGGTCAAGTCGTATTCCTTGTCCCTTGTTATGCCGGTCACGGCGAATCTTTTCACGTATGCGGTCCCGTTTTTGCCGTCCGAGTAAACGGCATTGTAAATGGTCCTTGTGTCGTTCTTGCGGAATACGGCAGCATGGATTATGCCTTTCCCTACAAACGATTTGGCGGATATTTTGGTTACCGAATATTTCCCGTTCGAGAGGAATACTATTATGTCGTCTATGTCGGAGCAGTCGCAGACATAGACGGCTTTTTCGTCTTTTTTGAGATCCATGCCGATGAATCCTTCTTCTCTGTTGACATACAGCTTTGCATTTACGGCGGCCACTTTCGCGCTTACGATATTCTCGAAATCGGTGATTTCGCTTTTTCTTGGGAACATCGCGCCGTATTTTTCCAAAAGGCCCTTGAAATAATCTATGGCATATTCGACAAGATGTTCCAGCCTGTAGTTGAGGTTGTCGATTTCAGCTTCGACTTTCATCAGGTGGTCGTTGATCGCCTTTATGTCGAATTTTGATATTTTACGCACAGGCCTTTCTACGAGTTTCAGGATGTCCGCCTCTGTTATGTCCTGCCTGAACAGGCTGCGGTATCGGTTCATCTGCTCCGTGACAAGCCCTATCTGTTCTTCCCATGTCCCGGTATCCTTTTCGAGAAACCTGTATATTCTCTTTTCGAAGAAGATTTTCTCAAGGGACGAGTAGTGCCATTCCTTTTCCGCTTCGGCTATCTTTATTTCCGTTTCCTGTTTTATAAGGCTTACGGTCCTGTCGGTATTGTATTTCAGGATTTCATCCACGCCTATGAATTGCGGCATGTTGTCCATTATCACGCATGAGTTCGGCGAAACCGATATTTCGCAATCGGTAAATGCGTACAGCGCGTCTATGGTCTTGTCCGGAGAAATATCGTTTTGCAGGTGCACTACTATCTCTGCATTGGCGGCGGTGTTGTCGTCTATTTTCTTTATTTTTATTTTGCCTTTGTCATTTGCGGAAAGTATGGAGTCTATTATGTCTTCCGTGGTTTTCCCGTAAGGTATTTCTGTTATGACAAGCGTTTTCTTGTCGAGTTTGTTGATCCTTGCGCGTATCCTCAATTTTCCGCCCCGTATGCCCCTGTTGTAGCGCGAGCAGTCTATGAGCCCGCCTGTCGGGAAATCAGGGAACAGTTCGAAATCGCGTTTCTCAAGATACGCGATGGATGCGTCTATGAGTTCGCAGAAGTTGTGCGGGAGAATGTTGGATGCAAGCCCCACGGCTATTCCGTAAGTGCCCTGCGCAAGCAGCAACGGGAATTTGACCGGAAGATGGACAGGTTCGAGGTTCCTGCCGTCGTAGGAACTCATCCATTCCGTTATTTTCGGATTGAATACCACGTCGAGGGCGAACTTGCTTAGCCTGGCTTCTATATATCTTGGGGCTGCCGCCCTGTCTCCTGTAAGGATATTGCCCCAGTTTCCCTGGCAATCTATCAGCAAGTCCTTTTGCCCGAGCTGGACAAGGGCGTCTCCTATCGACGCGTCTCCGTGAGGGTGATATTGCATTGTCCGGCCGATGATGTTCGCGACTTTGTTGTAACTGCCGGATTCCATCTCTTTCATAGTATGGAGTATCCTGCGTTGTACCGGTTTCAGCCCGTCGTTTATGTGCGGGACGGCACGTTCCAGGATTACATATGAGGCGTAATCCAGGTACCAGTCCTTGAACATTCCCGTGAGCCTGTAACGTGTTTCTTCCGAATTTATGATTTTGTCGTATTTTTCCGAAATCGCATCGTTAGAAGGCTCTGCTATCATGCCGTCTTCTGTGTTTTCAATCTCCTCGCTCATTGTATGTATCCGAATTGTTTGAGTTTTAAATTGTCTTCCCGCCAGTTCTGGTTGACCTTGACGAACAGTTTAAGGAATACCTTTTTTTCAAAGAAATCTTCCATGTCTTTTCTTGCCTGCATTCCTACGCGTTTCAACGACATTCCCCTGTTTCCGATGATTATCCCTTTCTGGGATTCCCTCATTACATTTATGACGGCGTCAATCTTATACATTTTTTCTTCTTCCTTGAAGCTTTCGATTACGACTTCCGTGCAGTACGGAATCTCCTTGTCATAATTGAGGAGTATCTTTTCCCTTATGATTTCGGAGGCGAAGAATCTCAGGTTCTTATCGGTAAATGTGTCTTTGTCGTACCAGGCAGGGCTTTCGGGAAGCAATTCTATGATTCTTTCGAATATGGTATCTATATTGAATTTCTCAAGGGCTGAACAAGGGTATATTTCCGCTGCCGGAAGGAGTTCTTTCCATTCGGATATTCTCTTCAGAACCTGGTCGTGGTTGCTTTTGTCGATCTTGTTGACGACAAGAATGATCGGAATATCCATGTCCTTGAGACGGGATATGTATTCCATGTTCTTGTCTATCTTCTCTACTATGTCGGTGACATAAAGTATGATGTCGGCGTCTCCGATTGCAGTCCGGACGAAGTCCATCATGCTTTCCTGCAACTTGTAGTGCGGTTTCAGTATTCCCGGGGTGTCGGAATAGACAATCTGGTAATTCTCCCCGTTGACTATTCCCATTATCCTGTGCCTTGTGGTCTGCGCCTTTGCCGTCACTATGGAAAGGCGCTCTCCTACAAGCGCATTCATAAGGGTGGATTTGCCTACGTTCGGATTGCCTATGATGTTGACGAATCCGGATTTATGCTTTGGCGTAGTTTCCATATGGCATGGTCTATTCGTACATTCCGGCTTTCAATATGCCTACTTCCGTATCGGTAAGGAATCTCCATTCCCCCCTTCTGAGTTTTTTCTTCGTGATGCCTGCGAAATACACCCTGTCGAGTTTTCTCACCTTGTATCCGAGATGCTCGAACATCCTTCTTACTATGCGGTTCCTTCCGGAATGTATTTCGATGCCTATCATGCTTTTGTCGCCATCTATGTAAGAAGCGGCATCAGCGAAAATCGGGCCGTCTTCAAGAATCATTCCTTCGGTAAGATGTTCAAGGTCGGGAACGCTCATGTTCCTGTCTAATGTGACTTGGTAGATTTTCTTCTTTTCGTATGACGGGTGGGTAAGCTTTTCGGCAAGTTCCCCGTCATTTGTGAGGAGCAGCACTCCTGTGGTGGATTTGTCAAGCCTTCCGACAGGGAATACCCTTTCCTTGCATTTGTTTTGTATCAAGTCTATCACGGTCCTGTCGGCATGCGGATCGCTTACAGTGGTCACGACGTCCTTAGGCTTGTTCATCACTATATAAACCTTCTTTTCTCCTTTGAGCCTTTCTCCATTGAAGCGTATGTCGTCTTTTTCACTGACCTTGACTCCCATTTCAGTGACTATTTTGCCGTTTACGGATATCAGGCCTTCCTTTATGTACTGGTCGGCTTCTCTTCTGGAACAGATTCCTGAATTGGCTATGAATTTGTTCAGGCGTACCAGTCCGTCGCTTTCTTTGGCAACGGTTTCTTTTTTTGCCGGACGGAATTCAGGCAAAGTCCGTTTTTTAGGAAATCCAGGACGTCTCCTTTCAAAACCGTCGCGAGGAGAATCGTTTCTTTTTCCGAAATTTCCCCTTGTTTCCCTTTCAGGCCTGAAATTATCCTTTCCGCTGTATTTGCGGTCGAATGTTTTTCTTCCTGCCGTATCCTTTCCCGTTCTTGGCGCATAGGATTCCGAACGTGAATCTTCAGATTGCCTTGGTTTTCTTGCGCGCTGCGATTTTCCGCGCGCGTTTTCAGGCGAAGCGAATCTTTTTCCGCTTCTTGCAGCTGGGCCATTCCCGGCCGAACTGCGTGCAGAACGGTTCCTTGAACCGCTCTCGGTGTAGTTAGTCTTTCTCATCATGATGTTAAAT
The DNA here is from genome assembly GCA_944322605.1 of uncultured Bacteroidales bacterium. Lineage (GTDB taxonomy): Bacteria > Bacteroidota > Bacteroidia > Bacteroidales > UBA932 > CALUPD01. The sequence continues at coordinate 39,543 of CALUPD010000021.1, forward strand.
GAACCGCAAATATATAATTTATTTTAGTTTTCATCTACAATCGCGCTTCGCCTCGGCATTGCCTGAACAAGTTCCGACACTGCTCTCGGCTTGCAGTTTATTTTAAACTTTGTTTACAAACGCGCTGCTCCCGGCTTGCGGCTTATTTTAAACTTCGTTTACAATCGCGCTTCGCCTCGGCATAATACGAACGGGTTCGTCTTCTGCTCTCGGCTTGCGGCTTATTTTAAACTTCGCGCCGATGAAGGCTGGCATAGCCTTTTCGGCTGCGCTCGGCTTGGTTCTTTCTTCGAATGATGCCGGATCTCCTGTGTTTTGTGCGGGGATTTTCCAGGTTGGTTGGGTTACTTATACCATTCCTTGTATTCGAGGTATCCCTCGGCGTTCTTGCGTGCGGCTTCCGTGATGGCTTCCGATCCCTGCTTTACTTTTCTTGCGGGTATTCCGGCGTATGTCCCCGGTTCGAGTACTGAATTGGCAAGCACCACGGCCCCTGCCGCGATAATCGTGCCGTCAGGTATGACTGAATTGTCCATGATTACGGCTCCCATTCCGACGAGCACGTTGTTGCCGATCCTTGCGCCGTGGACGATGGCGTTATGGCCTATCGATACGTCGTTCCCTATTTCAACGGCGGATTGGTTATATGTGGCATGCAGGACCGCTCCGTCCTGGATATTGACCCTGTCTCCTATTTTGATGCTCCCTACGTCGCCTCTTAAAACGGCTCCGTACCATATGCTGCAATCGTCTCCTGCCGTTACCTCTCCTATGATTGCTGCGGATTCGGCAAGAAAGCAGTTTTTCCCTATTTTCGGGGTGTGTCCTTTCAATGGTTTCAGTATTGCCATGTCTTTTTTCCTCTTGGATTTTGCATAATTGATGCCATAGTCATAAAAAGCCCGGGCAGCTGATTTTGCCCGGGCCGTCGTCAATCGCCGCGACTGCGGATTCATGCATTTGCGGCGAAACTTTTTCTTGCGCAGCGGCGTTTGGACCGCATTGCGGTTATTCCACGAATGCGATTATTTCGCCTTTGTTGACACGTGCTCCCTGTTTGGCGAAAACGGCTATTATTTTTCCATCGAAATTGGTTTTGATGTCTTCAAGGCCGTAATAAGCTTCTACAGTGCATATGGTGTCGCCTGTTTTCACCTGTGTTCCTATGTTAGGCGCCTGTGAGACGTCTGCGACATCGTATTGCCAGATTACCGTGCCTTTTACAGTAGACTGCACAGGTTTTGCGTTAGGATGTTCGGCTACGAATTTGTCTATGTCGAATGCCGGCATTTCGATGACAGGCCGTGTGACTACTATAGGAGCTCCGGCTTTTGCTTTTGCAGCCTCAAGTTCCTGTTCGAAACGCTGTTTGGCTATGCCGCTCTTGTAATCCCTGTATTGCCTTTCATGCATTGCGAATTCGAAAAGTTCTTCATCGTCCTTGCCGAAATCCCATTTGTTTTCTTTCATTTCTTTCCTGAATCTGTCAAGTTCGTCAGGGAAGGCGTCCTGCGGATTTCCGTCGTAGAATTCGAGGCCCTTGTCTTTTGCGAGTTTTACGATCTCAGGATCGAGATGCCCCGGAAGCTTTCCTGTTTTTCCGAGGATCATGTTCCATGTGTCCTTGTCTATCGTAGACCAGCGTGGCTCGCCTTTGAGCATGTGCATGAGGTTCATCAGGGCTACATTCTTTACGTATTGGCTGAACGGAGTGACCAAAGGAGGGTATCCGAGCCTAGGCCATACGTATTCGACTTCCTTGAACAGCATTACTACAAGGTCGTTTAGGGAGACTTCCTTTTTGCCCTGATTGCGCAAGGACATGTTTATTGCACCCTGGAATCCTTTCAGGTCCGCCATCATCGACCCCATCATTCCTCCTGGCAGCCCGCATCCTACGAGCAAAGACGACATTTTGGAGTTCCCCGGGTCTATGAAATATCCGAGGAAGTCGTCGATGAAGCTTTGTGTCAGCCTCCTTGCTTCCATATAGGCGTCCATGTTTATGTCCTTGACGAGGAATCCGTCATCTTTAAGCATTTCCCTTATGGTAATGACGTCCGGATGAACCTTGCCCCATGACAGCGGTTCTATGGCCACATCGAGATAATCCGCCCCGGCCCTTGCTACTTCGAGCATGGATGCGACTGAAAATCCCGGGCCTGTGTGTCCGTGATACTGTACAAGTATGTGAGGGTATTTGTCTTTGATGGCCTTGGTCAATCTGCCGAGGAATGCAGGGCGGCCTATTCCCGCCATGTCCTTGAGGCATATTTCATCGCATCCGTATCCGACAACCTTGTCTACTATATCCATATAGTATTCCACTGTATGGATAGGCGAATGCGTTATGCTGAGGGCGACCTGTGAAATCATGCCCCCTGCTTTCGCGTATTTTACAGAACCTTCGAGGTTCCTATGGTCGTTCAGCCCGCAGAACGAGCGTGATATGTTTGTTCCCTGTTTGGCTTTCACTTTATACATGAGGGCTCGCACGTCTGCCGGCACTGGATTCATCCTTAATGCGTTGAGGCCGCGTTCCAGCATATGGGTCTGTATTCCCGCCTTATTGAACGGGGCTGTCCATTCCCTTACGGCCTTGTTCGGATTTTCTCCGAACAGGAGGTTTACCTGTTCGAACGCCCCTCCATTGGTTTCTACCCTGTCGAAGCATCCCATGTCTATGATTACGGGGGCTACTTGCTTGAGCTGGTCGACTCTCGGCACATATTTGCCCGAGGATTGCCACATGTCCCTGTAAACTAAAGAGAATTTGATTTCACGTGCCATATGATTGTAGGTATTGATTTAATGAATCAAAGTTATGAAAAATCCGTGAATTTAATTTTTGCCGTAAATGTTTTCGAGCCTTTCTTTCAGTTTGTCGCCTCTGAGATTCCTTGCGGCCACTTTCCCGTCAGGACCGAAAAGGATCGAATGGTAGCCGTCCTTGACGGTGTACAGTTCCTGTATGTTGCCGTTTTCATCATAAATCTGCGGCCAGTCCATGCCGGTTTCCTTGATGGTTTTCTCTATTCGCGGCAGTTCGTCCTTTACGGCTATTCCTACTATTTTCAATCCGTCCTTTTTATAGGTTTTATAGAGTTCGGCCACTTTTCTGATTTCGCTTTTTGCAGGTCCGTACCATGGCGCCCAGAATGTGACGAGGGTATAGTTCCCTTTTCCTATGTATTCGGACAGCCTGGTGTCTTTTCCGTCCACGGTCTTGCATTCGGAGTCCTTGTACATTTTGCCTGCTTCGGTTTCCTCAAGCTTTGCCTTGAAATCGTAAACCGCTTTCATGCGGCTGAAATTCAATGCCTCAGGTCCTGTTATCTTTAGCAATGAGTCTATCGCGCCGAGTCTCATGCTGTTTGCCCATATGGACAATACGTTGTAGCCTACGACATTATGCTTGTTCCTTTCAAAGAATCTTTGCAATACGTGTTTCGTGCTGTCGTTCATGTTTTCGAATAGCTGCTTTTTCTGCATGTCGTATTCTTCGTCTGTCAGCTCTTTTTTGGAATTGCGGATCCTTAATGCCATGTAGTCCTTGTAGCTTCCGCGCCTTATGGTGTCCATTTCCTCGTAGAACAGGCTCAGCTCGTCATTGAGAGGGGTTCCGGAAGGCCTGTTGTATTGGTCAAGGTCTATGTTTATCGTTCCTCCCTCAGGCACGAAGTCGCTCATCGCCCCTCTGTTGCGGAGCATGGTGTTGACTATGCACAATTTGCCGGGATCGGCCTTTCCTTCGAAAGTGAATTTCCCGTCTTTTATTATGGCCGTGTCGATATTGCCCTTTTTGCCGTATTCGGCCAGATAGACGTATCTGCCTTCTGCGGATTCGTCTGAAATTGTACCGTTAATCACGTATGTTTTCGGGCCGCAGGCTGCGAATGCCGACACGATTAACAGTGAAAGGTAGATTTTTTTCATATTCAATAATATTTGTTTTTGTTTCTTTTTGCGAATATAGCAAGTTATTTTCATTTTGAGGACTCATGGAATCTCAGAGCAGGGGACTGACAAGCCTTGCTATGGATTCGATCGCCTTGTCTTGCCATGGCCTGTTCTTCCATTCTCCCTTTGTTATGAACCGGCATCTTCCGATGTCGTCGTTGAACCGGTCTTCTATCTTGCCTGCTATCCTGCGGTCGTAGATTATGGCCGATATTTCGAAATTGTATTCCATGCTCCTGTTGTCCATGTTGGCCGAACCTATTATGCAGAATCGCCTGTCGATGCTTACTACTTTGGAATGATTGAAACCGTGTTCGAACAGGTATACTTTTATGCCGGCTTCCATGAGTTCCGTAATATAGGACTTGCTGCTCCATCCGGTAATTTTGGAATCCGTTTTTTCAGGAATCATGAGCTTCACGTCAACGCCGGCCAATGCCGCTATTTTAAGCGCGTTGAGTATGCTCTCTCCTGGAGTGAAATACGGCGATACGATTTTTATGCTTTCCCTGGCTTCGGTTATGGCAGTGAAATACATTTGCATTATGCTGGCCCAGTCGCTGTCGGGACCGGAAGATATTACCTGGGCGTAAATGTGCGAGTCGGTTTTCATGACTTGCGGTTTTATGGCCTGTATTTCTGGATAATAACGCTTTCTGGAGCGGAGATGGTGGTTCTTTATGAAATACCTGTCCAAAAGGAAGCTGGCCTGGAGTGAAAAGACGGATTCTCCCCTTATCCTGATATGGGTGTCCCTCCATTCTTCGAAATATCCGCCGTCGCAATACCTGTCCGCGATGTTTACTCCCCCGATATATCCGACGGCACCGTCCACTACCAGAATCTTGCGGTGGTTCCTGTAATTTATTTTCGATTGCGGGAGGATGATGTTTACCGGGGAAAACCGCAGGACCTCTATGCCTGCTTCCTCTAATTCTTTCAGGAAAGAGTTCGGCAGCGACCAGCATCCTACATCGTCGTATATGAGCCTTACGAGAACGCCTTCCGACGCTTTTTTTATAAGCATGTCCTTGTACCTGTTTCCTATATTGTCGTTCTCGATTATATAGGATTGCAGGTGTACATGGTCTTTTGCGTTAGAGATGCTTTCCAGCATGGCTTCGAGTGCTTCCTTGCCGGAAAAGAACACGTCTATTTCGTCGTTTCTGGCGAGTATGCTGTGGCTGCTTTTAAGATTCTGTAGAATCAGCTTCTTGTATTCATGGAGCTGCCCGGGAAGCGATTCCGGTTTTGTCATGTAGAGATGCCCCTGTTCGGAACTTATGTTGCGCCTTATCCGTTCGTCCTTTACCCCCTTTCTGCTGTAGATCTTCTTTTTTCTGAAATTCTGTCCGACAAGCAGGTATAGTATGATGCCTACGTAGGGGAGGGCTATCAGGACTATTATCCAGCTTACTGTCTTAATCGGCTCCGATTTTCGGAAAATCATTTCGAGGGATGCGTATATCACCAGAATGAGATTTATCATGTAGAATCCCATCGCGATGTATTGCCATAATATCGTGCTTCCCTCTCCCATGAATCAGTTTATTTGACGGCTCTGTATAATACGGCTATTCCTCCGCTCAGGCTTATATAGTCGGCGTTCCTGAATCCTGCGCGGGAAATTTCTTCAGAGAATTCCTCGTATTTCGGGAAGGCCCGTACTGATTGGGGAAGATAGCTGTATGCTGATTTGTCCGAAGATACCATTTTCCCGATAACCGGTGTTATATTAAGGAAATAGCAGTTGAATACGGCTCTCCATATCCTGTTGCGCGGTTCTGCGAATTCCAATATGCTGAGAACCCCTCCCGGCGCGAGAACCCTTTTTATTTCTTTCAGGCATGCTTCGCGTTTGTCGAAATTACGTATGCCGAAAGAGATAGTCGCCGCATCGAACGAGTTGTCCGGGAAAGGCAGGCTTTCTGCCGATGCAAGTATGAATCCGGGATTGCTCGCGAATCCTGCGTTCTTGGCTTTGCTTTTCGCTATTTCGAGCATTCCCGATGATATGTCTGCTCCTGTCACTAAGAATCCGCGCCTTGCAAGCCCGAATGACAGATCCCCCGTGCCGCAAGCTATGTCGAGCACTTTTGTCTCCTGCTTTTTCCCTTCCTTGACCGGAATCCTGCTCTCTATGTCTTTGACTAGCTTTTTCCTCCAAAGCGTGTCGATGCCGAAAGACAGGATGCGGTTAAGCTTGTCGTAATCGGAAGCTATTCCGTTGAACATTGCCGAAATCTTTTCGGAATTCTTTGACAGGTCCGCTTGTTTCATTTTTACTTGTTTAAAGCAATTCGGAGACGAATCCGTAAGACTGGTCGTCTATTCTTATCTCTCCCTTTGTCACATGCCCGAGAAGCATTATTTCTACGTTCCTGTTGAACATGTAGTCGACGAATTCGTTTTCCTGGCTTTCGTTCACGGTGATTATGGCTATGTATCCGTTCTGCCCGAAAAGAAAATCCTTTTCGTCCATCTCGGAGTCCGTGGTGATGTCGAATCCGAGCATATTCGGACGGGACGACTCTATGAGGGCGGCAAATACCCCGTTCGCCGCTTTTATTGCGTGGGCTGTTGCCACGAGGCCTTTGGAAACTGATTTTTCGATGGCTATCGTGGCGTTTTCTCCATTGTCATGGTTCTCTTCCGGCAAGGCTTCTTCTGCCGGATCGTTCTTTTTTCTGTCCGAAACAAGGTAGATGGTTTCTCCTTTTGTGCTGAATCCCATTTTAGTCCTTGCATTTTCCTCTTTCAGGAATCCGAGCATTTTTATGGCAGGCTCTTTTGAAAAGTCAGTGGTTATGTACCTTGCTCCCGAGCAGGCGAGTTTTGTCCTCGCTTCTATCGTTGCGACGGTCAGGGCGGTCGCCGGATCTTTTATAGATTTTATCAGGGCGTCGGCCTTGGATATGGCAAGGTTGAAATTGCCGTCGACCGTGAAAAACTCCACGTCATAAGGATGATGCCCGTATTTTTCCAAATCTTTTCTAAAGTCGGAATCCATTAGCAGTACAGCTGCTATGTCGGCTGGATCGTTACTGCTTGCAATGATTTTTTGGTATTTGTCTATCATGGCAGTAAAATTTTTCGCTAATTTAATTAAAAAAATTAGATGTTTTAATAAAAAGTACTATATTTGCAGCCCGAAGCCCAGATGGTGGAATTGGTAGACACGCCACTTTGAGGGGGTGGTGCCGGTTTCGGCGTGCAAGTTCGAGTCTTGTTCTGGGCACAAAAGCCAGTCGTGAAAAGCGGCTGGCTTTTTGTTTTTGCCATACAGCCGCCGAGGCTTGGCTGTCCGTATTTCGCGGCATGTACTGTATTCTATGTAATGATACGGATAATCTTTTTGCCCTTTGTCGGGTAAATATGCATGATATTTTCAAAATAATTTTTGATTATTATAAAAAATAACTATCTTGCGGCGTATTAATTATTGGAATTATTTTAAATTATATAACAAGGTTCCATGTTTCCCTTCACGGGCAGGGCGTTTACGCCTGCGGGTATCGGAATGCCTATGAGCCGAAGACGGAGAAGCATGGGATGCACGGGCAAGAAGTTTCATAATGTTTTTTCAGTTATATTGTTGTTGGTGTTGCCGTTAATCAGCAGATGATTTTCGGCAACATTTGTTTACCTTTGTTCTTTGGAAATATTAACTGATTGCAGCTATGAAATACAGGATAGGCAACGGATATGATGTCCATAGGATAGAAAAAGGGAACAGGCTGGTTTTGGGCGGGGTCGAAATCCCGCATGATAAAGGATGCGTGGCGCATTCTGACGGGGATGTGGCCATTCATGCCTTATGCGACGCAATATTCGGGGCTTTGGCCCTTGGCGACATAGGAAAGCATTTCCCCGACACGTCGGACGAATATCTCGGGATAGACAGCAGGATTCTTTTGTCCAGGACTATCGGCATTGCTTCCGAAAAGGGATATTCCGTAGTCAATTGCGATATTACGATAGCGGCGCAGAAGCCTAAGCTGTCCCCGTATATAGAAAAAATGAGGGAAGTCCTTGCAGGAATCATGAAAACCGGCAAGGAGAATGTTTCCGTGAAGGCTACTACGACAGAAGGACTCGGATTTGCCGGCAGGGAAGAGGGCATAGAGGTCTATGCGGTCGTTCTTATGGGACACGAGTAAATTTCCGGCAATGGGAGTCATAATAAAAGAAAGCATAAAGGGCACGCTTACAAACTATATAGGGGCTTTCATAGGCTTCCTGAGCACGTATTTTGTAATTGTCTACTTTCTTCCTCCTGAAATAATCGGACTTACGAGAATACTTGTCGAAGCCGCCACCCTTATGTCGGTTTTCATGCAGCTTGGCGTTACATCGTCAGTGATAAGGTTCTATCCTATCATGAAAACGGAAGACGGGAAAAACAACGGTTTTTTCTTCTATCTTCTGACCGTCCCTGCATTGGGCTCGTTGCTTGTGATTCCGCTTTTCCTGATTTTTTCTTCCGAAATAATCGATTACTATTCAGATGAATCCGGACTTTTTGCCGACAATTACAGGTGGATAATCCCATTGTCTCTTTTCCTGACATATCTCGGCGTTTTCGAAGTATACGCCAATGTGCTGATGCGAATAGCCGTGCCTAAATTCATCAGGGAGGTATGCATACGCCTTATGCATATGGCAATATACGTGCTGTACGGGTTCGGGATACTCGATCTTGAACGGTTTTTGGGGGCCTATGTATTGGTATTCGCGTTTGCGGCTGTTGTCAATCTGTTGTATATAAAGAAAATAGGTTCCGTATGCCTTAGGCATGATTTCAAATCTTTGGATGGAGGCATAAAGAAGGACTTCTTAAGATATACGCTTTTCCTTATGATAGGGGTCATAAGCGGCAGCGTTACAAGCCGCATAGACCTGTTCATGGTCGGCGGGGAGATGGGGCTGGCCTACGCGGGAATATATTCGATTGCCTTTTACATGGTGGCGATAATCGAGATTCCTTCGAGGTCCATAACGGCTATTTCATCGCCGGTGGTTTCCCAAGCCATGAAATCGGGAGATATCGATAAGGCGAACAGCCTTTACAAGGGAATATCGGCCAACCAGCTGCTGATAGGCGGCATGATTTTCATAGTGCTTTGGGCGAATGCTGACAACATATTCGACATACTTCCGAACGGGGAGATTTACCGTTCGGGAAAATACGTCATATTCTTTCTCGGCCTGTCGAGGCTGTTTACCCTTTTCCTCGGTTTCGGGCATGCCCTTATCAGTTATTCAAGGTATTATGCATGGACTCTCATGTTTGCGTTGGTAGTGACCGTAATAACTATTGCGGCCAATAATTTGCTGATTCCGGTGATGGGAATGACCGGAGCTTCGGTGGCTACTCTCGCCAGTACTGTGATTTCGCTTGCGTTCCAGCAATTTATAGTGTTCAGGAAATTGAAATGCAATCCGTATTCCGTATCCACGATAAAGATCATAGCCATACTTTTCATAGCTTTCGCCGTGAACACGGTTTTGCCGGAGTTCGAGAATCCGTGGGCGGACGCGGCAGTAAGGACCGCGATAGTTGGCGGAATGATGGTCCTTGCGGCTTATTTTACAAAAGCTTCCTATGAATTCAGGAATATGGCTGATTCTGCAATATCCTATTTCGCAAAGAAAATCAGAAAAATATGATGCCTTTCCATTCTTTTTGCAGCGCGTTCCCGTTTTGCGGCATGAATAAGGTTTTACTCATGTCGGTCTTTTTAGGAATAACTTTATCTTCATGCGGTGTCATGTCCGACAAGCAGATAGAGACAGTGAACAAAATGACGGTCGGTGCCGATTCTCTCGCGAACACGCCGGCGGCTCTTTTCCGCGAAATCGCCGAAATACGCAAGATGAGGAACATATATCATTCCGCGTCCATGTATTCTCCTGAGGATATTGCTTCTGAGCTGGAGAATACGGCGATGCAGCATATAGAAGATACGGCGTTCGTGAAAAAGGCGGGCCTTGCCTCACGGATTCTTTCATCTTACCTGCGCGCTCTACGGTCGCTTTCGTCAGAACGCAGGTGGTCTTCCATCGGCGTGGAAATAAGGGGAGTCGGAAGAAATATAGATGACGCGTTGGAAGAATTCAATGAGATAGAATTTTCGGATTTCAGATTGCCTGAAGATTATGCATCTCCTTATTTCGATTTGTCTGCGAAGATAAGCGAACTTTATATGAAAGGCCGTCAGAAGAAATACGTCAAGGAATTCGTGAATATTAGCGATACTCTTGTTTCCGCGTGCTGCGATGCTATGGCCGGCCTTTTGAGGGACGGGCGCGTAGATTCCTTGCTCGTGCATGAGAGGCTGAGCCTTCGGTCCGATTTCAGGGCTTATGTGACGGAATGCAGAAGGACAGGCGAGGTCCCGGATATCGGATTATGCTCCGGCTATGTCGACCTTGTCGTGAGGATGGAAAAGGCGGTTTATGTCCGCAAGAGGGCCGCAACGGCATTCATAACGCTGAAAAACGCTCATAAGAGGCTGAATGCCAATTTGCAGGATGATTTGGGGATTACAATGGAAATGGTATATGACGATATATATGAAATCCTCGATCTTGCGGCTGATCTGAAAATAGGACGGTAATCCTGTCCGGATAAATAAACTTATGATGGAAAGATACGAATCTTTGGAGCAGATACGGCAGGCTGTCGGGCAGCTCCGCGAAAGCAAGGGCTCCGCTTCAAGCGCTGAAGAATTGTCGCTTATAGACGATTCCATAATTGCATTGAAAAAGCTTGAAAGGGCGGCGATAAACGAAATATGCGATTCTGTCTCGGATGATATGAAAACCGAATGCAGGGATATAAGTTCCATGGCTTCCGGAATTCGAGAAAGGGTCGGCAAAATGAACAGGTCGTCCAAGATAATGGAGTCAGTCAAGAAATCCCTTGCGGTCATTGAGGACGTGCTGGAACTGATAGGGCGGTGGAAATAGCGTGTTCTCCTAAGGGATCATCCCGAACGGGCATTTTGAGGGCAGGCATTTTCCCGAAGATGGCGCGGCTTCGGCCCGAAGGCTTTTAAACCGGCATAAGCCCGTGCGTGGTTGGATTATCAGCGGCATTCATGCCTGCGCATTCTTTCATAATGCCGGCGCGGGCCGTCTCCATTCCTTGATGCCGGATGTTTTTCTATGCGTGCTTCCGTCTTGTCGCGAATGTTTGCGAAAAAAATCGCGCCTGCTCCGTTGTTTCGCAAAATTATTTTAAATTCGCTTTTGCAATCTTGATTTTTAATGACATTAAATCGGAATAATATATGAAAATAGTATTTCTTGACACTAACACGATGGGAAGCGATATTTCCCTTGAACCTATCGCCTCATTAGGCGAATTCGTTTCATATGAATCTTCTACTCCCGAACAAGCCCTTGAAAGGGTAGGGGATTGCGACGTGCTTGTTGTTAACAAGGTATGGGTTGACAAGAAGCTCATCGACGCGGCTCCTTCTCTGAAGCTCATATGCATTGCGGCAACGGGCATAAATAATATCGATGTGGAATATGCCAATTCGAAAGGAATACCGGTCAAAAACGCCGTGAATTATTCTACTGAAAGCGTGGCGCAGGTGACCTTGATGCAGATGCTTTCGCTTGTCGGGAAAAGCAGGAATTTCGATGATTACGTGAAAAGCGGGAAATATTCCGAAAGCGGATGCTTTACCAATGTCGCAGAAACATTTTTCGAATTGAAAGGAAAGACCTTGGGAATTATCGGGCTTGGAAACATAGGAAGAAGGGTGGCCGGTTTCGCAGACCTGTTCGGAATGAACGTCATTTATTTTTCCGCTTCCGGCAATCCGCATTCCGACAAATACCGTTGCGTGTCGCTCGACGAGCTTCTGGCTTCATCCGATATAGTTTCGATCCATGCGCCGATGAATGAGAAGACAAGGAATCTTGTACGTTATGACGACTTGGCGAAAATGAAGCCGTCGGCATATCTCCTGAATATGGGCAGGGGCGGCATAGTCAACGAGGAAGACCTGGCAAAGGCGTTGGATGATAATCTTATAGCAGGAGCGGCGGTCGATGTGTTCGTTCAGGAGCCGTTCGGGAAGGACCATCCTTACCTGAATATGAAAAACAAAGACAGGATCATGCTTACTCCGCATATCGCGTGGGCAAGCCGCGAGGCGAGGGTATTGCTGATTGAAAAGATAGCGGAAAACATAAGGCAGGCGTTTTGACACGTGTAAGCCTCATGGTTTTTAATTAAATGTATGAGAAGCCCGGAACTCTGCCGGGCTTTTTTATCCTTTGTTCAGGGCGTTTGCTTTGGGGCTTTTGCCTGCCGTGCCGCTGAAATTCCAGCAAGAGCGCCTGTGGAAAATGCAATCTGAAGGTTATACCCTCCGGTATCGCCGTCAAGATCCAGCACCTCGCCTGCGAAATAAAGGTTTTCCTCCAATTTCGAAGACATGTCCTTTTGCTTGATTTCTCCCATGTCTATTCCTCCTGCCGTCACGACAGCGCGGCGGTATCCGACAAAGGTTTCTATCCTGAATGTCCAGTTTTTAAGGGCATGCGGAATATCAGCCAAGGCAAGATTCCTATTTGCCGATAGGAAAAGCGGAATTACGGCAGCAGGCATGAATCCTCTCAGAATGGACTGGACAGGAGTGCTTGCCCTGTATTTCCCATCGGAAATTTCTCTTTCGATTCTTGATTTTAGTTCTTCTTCACTGACGGCCGGTTTCAAATCTATGCATACGGATATTTTTCCTCCGTTGGTTATGGATTTCACGGCTTTGCGGCTTAGCTTGAATCCCACAGGGCCTTCTATCCCTCCGTCCGTGAAATCGATGTCTCCGGTTTCGGATTGAATCATTTCGGATGATTCGTAAAGCGACGCCCTGATGTTCTTCAATGTCAGTATCGGATTATCCCATTTGTACCCGTAGGGCGTGAGGGCTGTAAGGGAAGGGAATAGCGGCGTGATTTTATGGCCGAATCCCTTTGCGAACATGTATCCGTCCCCGGTGCTTCCTGTCGAAGGGTAAGACAGTCCTCCTGTCGCGATTATCAGCATGCGTGATGCAAATGAGCATGCCTTGCCGCAATGCGCGGCTTCGACGATGAATTTTTTGTCTTCATGTCCGCTCTCTTCCTTGCATGCATTCGTAATGCGTATTGCCTTGGCTTCGCATGATGTGATAATCTCCGCTCCAAGATTCATGGCGGCATGGACTAACGTATTTGCGACATCCGATGCTTTCATTGATTCAGGGAATATCCTTCCTCCCCGGGTCTCTGTTACCGGCAGCCCGTGGCTTTCGAAGAAAGAGACGGTGTCAGCATTGGAAAAGCAATGGAAAGCCGCCCTCAGCAGATTCGGCTTAGGGTGGATTTTTTCAGAAAATTCGTTCCATGCCCTGGTATTGGTTATGTTGCATCTGCCTTTTCCGGTAAGGCAGATCTTCCTTCCGCATGACGGCATTTTTTCCAGGACGGCGATGGAAAGGCCGCAGTCGGTTTCTGCTGCTTTTATTGCCGCCATGAGGCCTGCAGCCCCTCCTCCTATTATCAGTATGTCGTAATTCTTTTTCAATTCCCTTTCTTGAACCGGACGTTGTGAAATAATGATTATTCGGCAGGCAATTTCAGCCTTGCCCCTTCTTCCGATTCGGCTATCCTTTTAAGGAACGAGTCGGTATAACCTGGCTGTTCAGGGGCCACAGGTATGGTGTATGTGTAGTCGTTGGTTATGAACTGTCCTGTCCTGTCCTGCTTTTTGGTATTTCCGTCTATATATTTGACCAGAAGGTATTCGTCAAGTTTTTTCCATTTGTAGAAAAGGTAATCGGCCAGGGTGACTGATGCCTTGGTAAGGTATTTTATGGATTTTTTCGTGGACGAGCTTATGTATATTTCCATCGCCTTTTCATCCATGTCCTTGACTTTTTCCATCATGTCCTTTTCATGCTCGTCGATAATAGTCCTTACTTCTCTTCCTATCTGGTTATACCTCAGATAGGAAAATTGCGCTATCCTGTTTGTCAGCCAAAACATCGATGTCGGGGAATAATCCACCATCGAGCCGTTCATCTCCGAGTAATGTTCCGAGATTTCCAGCGAGCACGCATAGACCGGAGTAAGAGGGGATGTCCCGGCGTCATCGACCCCGAACCACAGTATGCCACCGATATGGTCCGGATAATAGCTCCGTGCCTGCGCCACGAACCAAAATGCCGTCTGCTGGGTTGCTATGGCGCGTTCGTTGAGATAATCGTTTCCGTTTACATGGTATGTCATCGGACGCCATCTGTAAGGAAGTTCGTTCCCTCCCGCGCCGAGGTCCTTGGTCATGTCGAACCATGTGCCTTCATACCTGTCCCTCATCATGTCTGCTGCTTCTTTCAATGAAATCGGCTTTTTTGAAGGCACGTAGAGAGGCATTCTGTTTTTCAGGTTCTCCCCTTTCGCAAAATCGAGGTACTTGCTCATGTCTTCCGCGCCGTGCCTGTTGAAAAAGCTCCATACCCTTGCTTCGCATGTCCTTGCCGTAAGGAAATCGAGAGGGCAGAACGTGTCGGCGAAGCTGAAAGTCGAATCAGGCCCGTCGTATAGCTTTTCTTCTTTCACATAGCTGAAAATGTCGGGAGCGTACATGCAGTTCAAGGAGTCGTCTGCCGGTATTTCGGTTATCCTTGCGGCGTTGGCATGTGCGGAAATGCAGCCGTCAGGAATCCTTATGGCAACCCATACTATGCCTTTGTTTATGTTTACGCTGTCCTGGTCGTATCTCGGTTTCTTTGAAATGAGTTCGAGTATCCACACTTCGTTTTTATCCGCTATCGAAAAGGATTCCCCGCTTGACGCGTATCCGTATTCATTGGCCAGGGATGTCATGGTCTTTATGGCCTCCCTTGCCGTCCGGCATCTTTGCAGGGCTATGAACATCATGGAGCCGTAGTCGATCATCCCGTCAGGATCACGGTGGCTTTTCAGCCCTTCCCATGTGGATTCTCCTATGATCAGCTGGTGTTCGTTCATGTTGCCTACGACATTGTACGTGCGCCTTGCCTCCGGAATGCTCCCGAGGTATTTTTCGGAGCCCCAATCGTAAATCTCCCTCATTGCGTTGGCTCTGTGCCTGCCTCCTGGAAGATAGGCCAGGAATCCGTATCTCGTATGCGAATCGGCGGAATAGGTTATTACATTCGAACTGTCCTTCATCGCCCCTTTCGTGATGAGCAGGTTAGTGCAAGCATGTGTCTTGCCGCAGGACAGCATTGCGGCGGAAACCGCCAATGCCGTAATTATGATTTTCTTCATTTCCATGAATTTAGTCTGTTCGTTTCTTGTTCCTATATTATGTTGACTTCCGGGATGATGGCGATTCCTGTCTTCTCAAGCACCGTCTTCCGTATTTTGTCCGACAATGCAAGGACGTCTTTTCCCGTAGCTCCCTTTTCAGCTGTCAGCACAAGAGGCTGGGCGGCGTTCACCCCTGCTTTGCCTTCCTTGTATCCCTTGAATCCGCATATGTCGATAAGCCATGCGGCAGGCACCTTTACATGTTCGTCGTCTATTATGAAGTATTTTGCGTTGCTGAACTTTTCTTTCAGTTTTTCGAATTCCGGTTTTCCTATTACGGGGTTTTTGAAAAAGCTTCCGGCATTGCCCGATATTTTAGGGTCGGGTAGTTTTGCCGAACGGATATTCAGTACCGCGTTCCTTACTTCACGTATCCCGATGCTGTGCGAGCGGCTTCCGTAATTTTCCGATATGTATTTTTTTACATCCGCGTATTCGCAGTCGGGCACAGGATGTTTTGACAGCTTGTATGTGACATATGTTATTACGGCCTTGTTTTTCAGCTCATGTTTGAATATGCTTTCCCTGTATCCGAACATGCAGTCTTTCCCGTCTATGCTCTTGGTTTTTCCATCCGTTATGTCAACGTATTCCACTTTCCATATGCGGTTTCCGGCTTCGGCCCCGTATGCTCCTATGTTCTGCACCGGCGACGCCCCGGCCGTGCCCGGTATTCCGGACAGGTTTTCCAGTCCTCCCCATCCTCTGTCCACGGCGTATTCCACGAGCCTGTCCCATTCTACTCCTGCTCCCGCCCTCAGGAATACATGGTCCGGATCGTCGTGCGTTATTTTTATATCCTTTATGCAAGGCTTTATGATAGTACCTTCGAAGTCTCCTGTGAACAATATGTTGCTGCCTCCTCCGATAATCAGGTATTGTCCTTCCCTGCAATATTCGAGGGCCTCGATGATCTGGCTGCAATAGTCGGCTTCAATGAGCCTTTTTGCCCTTACGTTAAAACCGAAAGTGTTATAGCTTCCGATAGGGATGTTTTCGTATATTCTTGTCATTTTTCTTCCATGTTTTCTCCGGCCCGCAGCTTCTTAAGTTTTTCCATGCCGGATTCCGTTTCGCTTACTATATGGTGGCGTATATTGTACCTTCTTAGAATGATGTTTCCTATCAGCAGTATAAGAAGAGCGGAGAATGCCAGTATCTCCCAAAACAGGGAATTCCCGATCTCTTCTTTTACGGAAAGGACTTTGGGGTCTGAATCCCTTATCCTGTCCAGTTCTTTCTCGTCAGGCAGGGATTTAAGCGGCCATTTCCTGATGATTTCCCCGTCGCTGACGAATACCGCTCCCGCATTCGATCTGTTCAGCGTTATGATTGATTTGTAATCTGAAAGATATATTTCCGAATATATTCCGGCTTCTTCGGACAGCCTTGACGCGAACGTCTCGTCTCCGCTGCAAAAGATCATATGCCTTATTCCCTTGATCGCGCATTCGTCCGCTAATTTTTTTACGCGCCTTATCGTCTTGTCGGAAATATCCTGATCGTATATCGTGGTTATGATTGCCGTCAATGCCCCGTTTATTATGTATTCCGTCATGTAGCTGCCGTCAGGCGAAGATAACGGTATGGGCATGGTCTCCTGGGAGTTTTCGGAATCTTCTATTTTTCTTGTCGTTGCCGAAACATAGGTCCATGAAGTGTCGGGGAGATTGTCTATGGAAAATTCCATGGTCTTTCCGTCCTTTTCATAGATGAAAGTGGATTCGTAATTTTCAGAAGACGACATTCCGGTCGCGTCCTCAAGGTATTGGCCGGGCTTGAAGACGGTAAAATCGACAGGCGGGTTATAAATGAAGGAGAAAACGGATATTGCCAGTCCGGCAATTGCTGCGAATCCTATTGTGCTCCATTCGAAGACTTTGGAACTGAGTTTCCTGTAATTATTCCGTTGGGCGAATATGAATGCGGACATCGGAAGAAGTACCAGGTTCTTTATGAAAGTCTCCATGTTCGACAACTTTATCGCTTCGCCGAAGCAGCCGCAATCGTTTATAGGGTTGAACATGGCGAGATAAAATGTCAGCGATGTCATGAATATCATGAAGGCCAAGAGAATCCACGAGGTTTCCTTCAGCCTTATTCTCAAGGCCAATGATATTCCGAGCGTGAATTCTATGACTGACAGCCCTGTTCCTATCGGCATGCATAAATCCCTTAGCGAGCCGAGATGGAATACGTTGAGGTATTCCGAGATTATAAGCGACGTCCCGACCGGGTCCATCAGTTTCAGAAAACCGGACGCGATGAATACGATTCCTGCTATAGTTGCCGCTGTGACTCTTAAAAATACCATGTCGTGCGTTTATTTGTCGAGTTCTTTTCTTATCCTTTCAAATATTTCTGTTTCCGAAGCCATGTTCCCTGAGCTGTTGCGGCAGTCTATCCTTTTGAAGGACCTGTCTTCTTCGGTCAGCCCTATGTATATGTCCCTTACGCGTTTTTGGAATTCTATGTCCGCTTCATGTATGTCCCCTTTCCCTTGGAGATAATCCCTGTCGCAGCCCTGCCTTTCTTCATTCAGCCTGGCGCTTACGAAATCTATCGGCACGTCGAGAAAAAGGTTTATGTCCGGAACCGGGAGCGCATATTCTCCGTATTCCGTTCCGATTATCCATTTTTTCAATGATTCAGCTTCTTCCGGGCCTTTTGCCTTCGCGCACTGGAATGCTATGTTCGAGTAAACGTACCTGTCTAAGATTATGGTTTTCCCGTCCGCGAGCCAGCTTTCAAGAAGGGATTTGGCGTTGTGCCTGTCTTCTGCGAAAAGCAGGGCTACGAGCTGCGGATGGACTTCTTCGATTTTCCCGAAATCGCCTCTCAGAAAACCTGAAATAAGCGGCCCGTAAACAGGCGCGCCGTATCTTGGAAAATGCAGATATTCCGTTTTCTCTCCCTTGGCTGCCATGTATTCGCGTATCTTGGTTATCTGCGTGGATTTTCCTGCTCCGTCGAGGCCTTCAATAACTATAAGCATATTTGTATTTTTTGTCTGTGCTTTTATATATCTTCGCACGATACAAATTTAAGCAGTTATTTTCAATTTGTGAAAATGAAGGATTATAAAAAGGAAATAATGGGAATCGTGAACGTGACGGACGATTCCTATTTCGCAGCGAGCAGGGCCAAGTCTGAAAAGGCAATAGGAGAAAGGGTTTCACGGCTGATAGAAGAAGGCGCCGGCATAATAGACATAGGAGGCTGTTCCACCAGGCCCGGTTCTTCAAGCGTATCCATGGAGACGGAGTGGGAGGGCGTGTCCCTTGCGCTCAGGACGGTTCTCAGGTCCGGTTTGCGCGATGCTGCGAAATATTCGATAGACACGTTCAGGTCGGAAATAGTCAGGCGTTCGTATGAGGAATTCGGCGAATTCATAGTCAACGACATATCCGCCGGAGAAGATGATCCCGAAATGCTTCCTCTCGTCGGAAGGCTGGGGCTGGGGTATATAGCCATGCACAAGAGGGGGACTCCGGAAACAATGCAGTCTTTTTGCGGATACGGGGACGTGGTCCGCGATGTCGTTTCATATTTCGAGGATTTTGGCAGGAAGGCGGCGGATGCAGGCATAAAGGATTATATAATAGATCCTGGATTCGGCTTTTCAAAAACCATAGAGCAGAATTACCGGATGTTGGCCGGGCTCGGCGGGTTTTCTGCCCTCGGGAAGAAGGTATTGGTCGGAATATCACGGAAAAGCATGATTTGCAAGTATCTGAATATTGCGACCGAGGATTCTCTGCCCGAGACTTCAGCCCTGCATTTGATCGCATTGTCCAAGGGTGCGGACATCCTGCGGGTCCACGACGTGAAAGAAGCAGTGCGGATCGTGAAATTGCACGGCATTCTTGCAAGCAGCGGATTGTAAAAAAAGAATTAAATTTGCGGAAATATAAAAATCAGGTTATGGAAAACAATTATGCTTTGAAAGCTGTTTCGCCGATAGACGGAAGATATAAAGACAAGGTGGCGGCTTTGGAAAATTACTTCTCCGAATACGCCCTCATAAAATACAGGACAAGAATCGAAATCGAATATTTCATAGCTCTTTGCGAGCTGCCGTTGAAGCAGCTGTCCTCTTTCGACAAAGGGATGTTCGAAAGGCTCAGGGACGTGTACAGGAACTTTTCCGAAGAGGACGCCATGGAAGTAAAGGAGATAGAAAAGACGACAAATCACGATGTAAAGGCTGTCGAATATTTTATCAAGAGAAGGTTTGAAAAACTGGGAATAAGCCGCTATTCCGAATTCGTGCATTTCGGCCTTACTTCACAGGATATAAATAATACTTCCGTGCCTCTCAGCCTTCTTGAGGGCATAAGGGATGTTTATATGCCATGCCTGTATGATGTCGTAGGCACGCTGTCAGCCCTTGCTGATGAATGGAAAGATGTTCCGATGCTTGCGCATACGCACGGGCAGCCTGCGTCTCCGACACGCCTTGGAAAAGAAATAAATGTTTTCACGGTAAGGCTCCAGGAACAGCTCGACCTGCTTGCCACGATTCCTTATGCCGCGAAATTCGGCGGAGCCACAGGGAATTTCAATGCCCATAATGCGGCTTATCCGGAAATCGACTGGAACAATTTCGCCAGGGAATTCGTAGGAAACCTCGGGCTGAAGCGTTCATATCCTACGACCCAGATAGAACATTATGACCATCTTGCGGCCCTGTTCGATAACCTTAAAAGGATAAATACGATTCTTATCGATCTGTCAAGGGACATGTGGTCTTACATCTCTATGGAATATTTTAAGCAGAAAATCAAGGCAGGGGAAGTAGGCTCGTCGGCAATGCCGCATAAGGTAAATCCTATAGATTTCGAAAATGCCGAAGGAAACCTCGGTGTCGCAAACGCCGTTTATTCGCATCTTTCTTCCAAATTGCCTGTATCCAGGTTGCAGCGCGACCTTACGGACTCCACCGTCCTTAGAAACGTAGGCGTGCCGGTGGCGCATTCCATAATCGCCTTGAAGTCCCTTAAAAAAGGCTTGGGAAAACTGATCCTGAACAAAGCGGCCATAGACAGGGACCTCGACAATAACTGGGCGGTAGTTGCGGAAGGAATACAGACCATTCTCAGAAGGGAAGGCTATCCTAACCCGTATGAAGCCTTGAAGGCTCTGACAAGGACGAACGAATCAGTGACACATGAGTCTATCTGCAAATTCATAGACGACCTTGAGATCAGCGAAAGCGTAAAAGAAGAACTGAGGAACATAACTCCGCATAATTACATAGGAAAGTAATCCTTTGCCGGTATGGAGGAAAAAAATGCGTGCCGTGAAGGAGTGCGCTCGGTAGATGGAAAAAGGTACGATTGCATTCTTGTAGATATCGACAGGACATTGTGGGATTTCGCGACGAATTCCCGCGAGGCCTTGTCGGAACTTGCGCTCGAACGGTTCGAAGGCCTTTCTCCGGAAGAGTTCATCGGTGTCTACGAGAAGCATAATGCCGAATTATGGTCTAAATACGATCGCGCTGAAATATCAAAAGAAGAATTAAGGGTCAGGCGGTTCCTTTTGCCCGTGGAAGAACTCGGGCTGAGGCCGCCTTCGGATATGACGGAGGAGGATTATTCGCTGCTTCTTTCGGAAGAATATTTGGAAAAGATGGGCCTCAAGACAGGGCTTGTTCCCGGGGCGATTGAACTTTTGTCCCATTTCCGTAATAAGGGATGCAGGATTGCAGCTGTCACGAACGGATTCAGGGAAACGCAATACGGCAAAATCGAGCGTTCCGGAATGTCAGGGTATTTCGATGCGGTGGTGGTTTCCGAAGAAGCAGGCTTCAACAAGCCGTCGGCTGGCATTTTCAAGGTCGCGCTTGAATTATTGGGAGGATCCAAGGACAGGGCGGTCATGATCGGGGACAGCATGGAGAATGATATAAAGGGTGCTATGGATTTCGGAATCGACCAGGTCTATTTCAATCCGGCCAAAGAAAAATCAGAGATCCGTCCTACATACGAAGTTTCGTCGCTGCATGAAATAATATCATTGCTTGCATGAGGGTATACGGCAATTCTCGTGATGCTTTTCGCGTTATGGAGTCTTGCTTCTTTTCAATGAGACCCTCAAGGCCGGCTGACTGCTACTCTCGATGCTTTGTGTCAGGTGTCTTACTTCTTTTCAATGATGTAGACTGTTTCTTCCGGCTTGTGGAAAAAGTATTCTTCCCTGGCGAATTTCTCAAGGCTGTCGAGATTGGAATTGAGTTCCATTAGCTTCGAATCGACGGCCCTTATGTTCTCATTCAATTCCTTTATGGTCCGTTTCTGTTCGGCGTTGCTGATTTTTACCCTGGCGAGTTCTATTAAGGAGTTCTGGTCGAAAAAGATTACCCATACGCAAAACACGGCAGTGGCGAGGATGTACTTGTTAGACAAAGTCCGGTATATCCTGCTTCTTTTGAATGCTGCTATTATGTTCTTCAAAAGTTTCATGTTTCCGATTACTGTTTTCTCAGGCTTGCGGCTGCATGCGTAGCGTTGCTTGGCCATTGCAAATTTGCTCCGCTTTCCGCTTCTTGCTATTTTTGCCGGGAATATTCTACAAAATTAGAAAAAATGACGAAAATCCTTTTGCCAGTCAGGCATTATTTGCCGGATATATTGCAGAGCGCGTTTCTTGCATTGATAATGTTCGCTTTTTGCGGCAATCTTATCGCAGCCGCGCTGCTTATGCTTTTAGGAGATTCGGTCTCTTTTGAAATAAAGGTATTCATATCGGATATCATTTCTTTTGTCCCTGCATTGGCCTTTGCTGTTGCGGCAAGTTCGAGGAATGCCCGCCGCGCTGTCGCGGCATGCAGTGAAAGCGGACAGGCCTGCGGCGATGCTGCTCCGGAAAGCAAGTCCGCGCATGGAAAAGGGACCGCCGTGGTTTATGGACTTTTGGCCGTTCTTGTCATTGCCCTCCAGGTACTGCTTGAGCCGTTGTCGGTTTTCGTGGATACGCCTGAATATCTTGAATCCCTTATAGAACAAATGACGAACGGAGGGATAATATCTTTTTTCGCCATAGCCGTTCTTCCTGCGTTTTTCGAAGAATACCTGTTCCGTGGAATAATCCTCAGGGGGCTGCTGTCCAAATATGCCCCGTCTTTGGCCATAATCGTTTCATCTTTGTTGTTCGCCATAGTTCATTTCAATGTGTTTCAGGCAATACCTGCATTTGTAATAGGATGCGTGATGGGCTGGGTGTTTTGGAAGACAGGTTCAATATGCATGACAATGTTCATGCATTTTGCCAATAACGGCTTCAGCTTCATGGTATCGCGTTTGAGCAGGTCGTATTTTCCGGAAGCGGAATATTCATGGGAAATCATAGAAAATACCGCCGTTTCGGTAATATTGTATATCTTTATGTTCGCATTGGCTGCGGCCATAATTTTGTTTTTAAATAAGAAATTGACAGTCAGGAACAATGGTTAAGAAATCGTTATATCCTCTTAAATTCGGCCCGATTCCTGGAGAAAGGGTATGGGGCGGAGATTATCTGAAGAAAAAGCTTTTCCAGGATAGCGAAAATTCCCTTCCAATAGGGGAGAGCCTTGACTTGTGCGGATTGGAAGGGGAAAGCACCGCCGTGGTCAATGGTTTCCTTGCCGGCAATACGATAGACGAGGTTATAGAAACATATTTGGGCGATGTCGTAGGGGACGACAAGTACGACAGGTTCGGAAACCTTCTTCCAATCATCGTAAAAAGGCTGGATGTCAAGGATTATTTGTCGATACAGGTTCATCCTGACAACCTTACGGCAATGGAAAGGTATGAAAGCTACGGCAAAAACGAGATGTGGTACATAATGGACGCAGATCCCGATGCCGTTCTGTATCTCGGCCTTAAAAGGGACTCTTCCGCTTCGGAAGTATATGAAAAATGCAAGGACGGAACCATTTCCGCTCTGCTTAACAAGGTGAAGCCTAAACGCGGCGAGTATTATCTGATAAAAAGCGGCTGCATCCATTCCTGCCACGGAGTGAGGCTCGTGGAAATCAGCCAGGCGAGCGATATAACATACAGGCTGTACGATTGGGAAAAAGAAAAGGAAAAGTCCGGAATTCCTTTTGCAAGAAGGGAAACTCATCTTGACGAGAGCATCGACATCATTGATTACAATAAATACGATGTGGACTCGAACAGGTTCTTCCCGGAAAATGCCATCGAGGGGAAAAACGGATCCGGAAGGCAGGATATTATCGAATGCACGCCTGATTCGGGCCTGCTTGTTTTCGATACTCAGGATTACATAGTAAGGCAGCTTGATCTTGACGGTCCGGTACGTGTGTTTACGGATAAGTTCGATAGTTTCATAGTTTATATATGCCTTTCAGGGTCGGCGGATATTCTTTATGGCGGAGAGAAAATCCGGCTTTCGGACGGTGAAACGGCATTGGTTCCGGCTGCGGCTGATGATTTTTTGATCTCCCCGTGCGGAAACGCATGCAGGTTAATGGAATGCTATCTTCCCAAGATGGAAGAAATTGATGATTATATCAATCCTGGAGCGTCTCCTTTCAATGAAGACGACAAGGAATCGTATGACTTTGACGCGTAGGACTATATGGAAGCATTATCACAAACGAGGGTAGACAAGTATCTTTGGGCTATCAGAGTGTTCAAGACACGTTCCGATGCCGCCGAAGCATGCAAGACGAATAAGGTCAAAGTCAACGGAAGCGAAGCAAAGCCTTCCAAGGAAATCAAGACGGGGGACATAATCGAAGCAAGGAAGGGCAGCGTGCATTATTTATACGAGGTTGTTTCTCCTGTCGACAAGCGGCAGGGCGCTGCCAATGTCCATATGTATGCCAAAGACATAACGCCTCAGGAAGAACTGGATAAATTGAATGTTCCCGTCGAGATGGTATTTATGAAAAGGGACAGGGGCACTGGCCGTCCTACCAAGAAGGAGAGGCGGCTCATAGACAAGCTTATGGATGAAGGATGGGATAATTGAGGCTGTTTCCTGAATTACCGGATTGCCATAAAAGAAAAGACTGCGACAGAAATATTGTTTTCCGGCACAGTCTTTCTTTTGTAGTTTGGGTGGAAGATGGGGTTCGAACCCACGACCTCTGGTGCCACAAACCAGCGCTCTAACCAACTGAGCTACATCCACCATGTATTGCCCGATCAACAAGAACGACGTTCTCTCCTTAATCGGACTGCAAAGGTAATTTATTTTTCCATATTGCCAAAATTTTTCGGCGGCAGAGTCAACGGGCAGAGTCAACGAGCAAGTGCAACACGAAGTAAAATTATGCAGATTCAACACCGAAGTGCATCTCTTGCGGCGATATCTATGTCATTCTTGGATGCTATTCTTTCAGGCGGTAACATTTGCATTTGTAACCCTTTTCTTTAATGTATACAGTGTGCACATAGCTGGTGTCTAAGTATTCCCAGCATTTGTCCAATGGGTGTACGGCAATGGTTTCGACATATTTGCAGCCGTCGTCTCCCTTATAGATATTTATGAAGGCGAATGCTTCGGCAAAATCATCTGCCTTATTGCCGCTGGATTCTCTCGTGGAGGAGGATCCACCTCCATTTGTCAAATATCCTATCACCATTATTAATCCTGCGATTATCAGGGCAATCCACCACAATTCGGTTAAGACGAACCATCCCAATGCGAAAGCAGGGTACAGAAGCGGCAGTGCGGCAATTACGGATGCCGCTTTTTCCAAAAAGCCTTCATCGCCGAATATCCCGTCGATGGCTATTTTGGCAAGCGCGTAAATAGTGGCAGCGGCAAGGAATGTTCCGTATGCCGCGCTTGTCGCCTTTGCTACCCATCCGTTGTCGTCTGCGGCGAATTCGATTGCAGGCAATGCGATTGATACGGCTGATAGGAACAGCAGTTCTCCCACCATAAGTATCAGAAAGCTTGCTATTGCCTTTCCTGTGCTCTCCTTTTCAAAGAAGTCGCATGTCGGCAGGATCATCGCCAACGGCGGCAGGACGGAAAGCATGGCCAGCAGAAAACTCCATTTCGGGCTGTTTTCGATTGCGCCTTTGAATCCAGTGATTTCTTCTCCTGAAAATACCGATATGGATAGCACGGCAATGATTGCAATAAGGAGTGTCGAGTAGATGGCTATAAGTTTAAAAATTTTTTTCATAGTCATTATAGAATGAAATTTGATGCCGTTAAAAGAATCCGGTTTTCAAAGATAAGCATTTTTATAAATAAAAAAGCCGTCTCATGCAAGACGGCTTCCAAAAATCCGGTAAGTGGAGATAGTCGGAGTCGAACCGACGACCCTCTGCTTGCAAAGCAGATGCTCTAGCCAACTGAGCTATACCCCCAAAAAATAAAGAACTTCAGGATTATCGTGGAGATAGTCGGAGTCGAACCGACGACCCTCTGCTTGCAAAGCAGATGCTCTAGCCAACTGAGCTATACCCCCAAGTAGTCCCGAGCGGACTTGAACCGCTGACCCCTACATTATCAGTGTAGTGCTCTAACCAACTGAGCTACGGGACTATATATAATGTAATACTTGAAAAAGGGAGAGGAAAACCTCGTTTCCGTAATCATCAAGCTCCAAAAAGGAGGTGTTCCAGCCACACCTTCCGGTACGGCTACCTTGTTACGACTTAGCCCCAGTCACTTGTTTCGCCCTTGGCCGCCCCTCTCGGTTACGGACTTCAGGCGCCCCAAGCTC
>CALUPD010000022.1 GCA_944322605.1 uncultured Bacteroidales bacterium
CGTTCTTGGCCGCTATCAGTCCTGCAGCACACGCCACACTTTCCAGATGCGTAACCAATGGAAGTCCGCCACTGTCCTCATGCTTGGCCAATATGTTCCGATAATCATCCATAACTATAAGACTGAGATACCGTCTATTTCCAGCCAGCCATACATAGGTTGGCCATTAAACCGGTTATAACCGACTAAAAAAGAATTTCCCGACTTTCCAAACCGAAGTTCAAAACCTTTTTCTTCTTGAAATTCCTGTTCATTCATGACAATCACATCCTCTTCCGGCAATAAAACGTCCTCATTCCTGCACAGACAGATGTGCTGTGCCATTGCAGTCTGCGCATCAGACAAATTGTCAAATGCCAGTAACAGCTCCGGATCCAGCATCACTCCCCTTAAAAGAACCGACCGCGAACGTGACATTGTTTTCGATTTTGAATTGAATGTCCATCCGCGAGGGTGTATCTGTTCCTGCTGCATGTCTATAGCCGAATAACGGAGCTTGTATCTTTTAATTTTCTTTATTTCTCCGTTGCATTTCAGCATGTCTGGAAAGAGTTTTTTCTCGATTCCTTCAATTGCAGAAGGAGTCAGAAACTGCTGGCTATAGGTTTTCCCGTCACGAACGGCAGTCCATGGTTTGATAAAACCGAACTTTCCGATATATTTTACGACATATAGCATATTAACTATCAATAAATTGAACCAAATCCAATACCTGTAGAATTTCCGATGCCCACATTCCAGGCAAAAGCTTTTGTCTCAGGATTCCCTTCTATAATGACAGGACACATGCTTGAACGGAGATTAATACCTTTATACGTAATCAATTTCGTCTTTTTGGAAGGATAATTCCTATCAAAGCTTACTTTAAGCGTTTTGTCTTCAGACAATCCTGCTAATTCCATTTTATGCAGCAATGTGCCGGTCAACATATCATCAGATTCAGAATCCTCAAACGTATATTGGACATTATTGCTCATATCATGTGAATGCTTTTGAATAAAAACGGGACTGCCTGAATAAAATATATTTCTCGATGACAAATCCGGAGTTTCTTCTATTACTACATCTGTTATGACCATGCCTGAGAACATTTCAGGATTTTCCATGATGCTTTTCAAAACCTGTCTTAGAAGGCTGTCTTTATAAAAACTAATAAACCACTTGGATCCGTTCGGAAAATCCAACCCAGTTCCTTTCCTCGTTCCATTCTGCAACCATGAGAATGAATACAATGACATTTTGCCATGTTCATCATTGCCAGCCCCAATCCATTTATGAATGCAGCCAACTAATTTCTGCTGGTAATTGAATGGCAAGATGCCGATATTCGGCGAGGTTTTTAAATGAATTCTCATATTATAATTTAAATTTACTCATTATTCTCGCAACAGGTACTGTTCTTATAGAGCCATCTTCTGCCTCGTACCTGTACGTACCTATATGCCTCAAGCACTTATCTTCAGGTATCTTAATGATTTGCGCATCGTAGTATGCAGCACCTTCTTCAGGCAACAATAAAACAGCACCCAGCAGATAAGCAGCCAAGGCTTCTCCTGATTCAAAAACCTGAAATACCATTAATCCCGAAGTTTTTATGCATTCTTTTGGTTCATCAAACAATTTTATATCATTTACCGGAGGATTACGATGCACTATAAAAGACACCATTACAGTCAATAATACACCGGATACGAGCCCGAATAAAAAAATCAATACCTTTTTCATTATAAAGCATTCAAATATTATTATGTAAATATAGGAATTTTAATCATAGTGAACAATATCCTCCCCTGCCCTTTCCGGCATAAAATATGCTGTTGGCAAAGGCGTTTGCGGGATACGGACATGCGAGCCATGAAAATCAAGATTGCGCATTCCGTCAAGCATTTATAATAACATACCAACGAAAAAGGAAAGAAGCATGAAACAGATAAGCTGCCCAAAGTGCGGAAGCGTGTTCCAGGTCGATGAAGCGGACTATGCATCAATCGTATCGCAGGTAAGGAACGCCGAATTCGAAAAGGACATCGAAATGCGCCTCGACGACATGAAAAAAAGGATGCAGGCTGAAAAGACGGCTGAAAAGCTGAATGAAGAACGCAAATTCAATGAAAAACTGACCGAAAAAGACAAGGAACTCGGAAAGAAAGACAATGAGATAGCACGCCTTAACAACCTCATCGACAACATGGCCCAGGCCAAGGCACTCGAACTGAAAGCCGAGATAGCGAAAAAAGACCAGGAAATCACGGTTCTTAAAGCGGCAATAGGACGCAACGACAACGACCGGAAAATGGCCGTCATGGAAGAACAGCGCAAGGCTTCTGAAGCCATAAAGGCGAAAGACGAAAAAATCAGCGAGCTTTCCGGGAAGATAAGCCTTGAGAAAAACGAAGCCCTGCTGCGCGAAGCGAGCCTCAAAAACGAATACGAATTCAAGCTCAAACAGAAGCAGGACGAGGTCGACTACTACAAAGACCTGAAAACCAAAATGTCCACCAAAATGATAGGCGAAAGTTTGGAAATTCATTGCAGCACCGAATTCAACCGCGCAAGGCCCATGTTTCCCAATGCGTATTTCGAAAAGGACAACGACGCCTCAGGAGGAAGCAAGGGCGATTTCATATTCAGGGATTTCGACAACGGAACAGAATACGTATCCATAATGTTCGAAATGAAAAATGAAATGGACCGTACTGCCACAAAGCACAGGAACGAGGATTTCCTTAAGAAATTAGACGAGGACAGGAGGTCGAAAAACTGCGAATACGCCGTGCTTGTATCCCTGCTCGAACCTGAAAACGAGCTTTATAACGGAGGAATCGTGGACATGTCGCACCGCTATCCCAAGATGTTCGTCATACGTCCTCAATTTTTCATGTCCCTTATAATGATCCTTGTCCAGACATCCAGGAAAAGCATAGAATACAAAAGACAACTGGAAATAGCCAGAAGCCAGTCCATAGACGTGACAAACTTCGAAAGCCAGCTGAACGACTTCAAGGAAAAATTCGCGAACAATTACCGCCTCGCCAGCGAGAAATTCAAGGTTGCGATAGAAGAAATCGACAAGTCCATAAGCCATCTCCAGAAAATCAAGGACGCCCTGATCGGTTCGGAACGCAACCTGCGACTGGCAAATGACAAGGCAGACAGCCTCACCATCAAAAAGCTGACAAGGGGAAATCCCACGATGAAAGAGAAATTCGAACAGGCCCGTTCCGGTCATGAACAAGGCCAGTAATAAGAAAACCGCGCTCCGATATGCCTTGCACGGCTTTCGGGGCGCGGTTCCTGTATTAATTCAATCCGGACGGATTAGTTGTATAACTTGACATAGAAATCGCTCCATCCTGTCGCCTGGTCGAACTTGCAGGACTTGTATATTTCCATATTTTCCTCATTAAAGAAGGCTGCGCTCACGCATATGTTGAACGACACCTTGTGTTCCCCCAATATATCGTCATGCACGTTCAATATGACAGCCTGGTCCAATTTGTCCTTGAATTCGGCAACCAATGTCATAAGTTCCGGGTGACCGGTATACACAACGCAATTGTATATGAAATCGTACATGTCACGCGTTCCCCTTATGGATTCTATCATGTC
This sequence comes from uncultured Bacteroidales bacterium, assembly GCA_944322605.1. Lineage (GTDB taxonomy): Bacteria > Bacteroidota > Bacteroidia > Bacteroidales > UBA932 > CALUPD01. The sequence continues at coordinate 3,610 of CALUPD010000022.1, forward strand.
CATTTGCAAGGAATTTCTCATTGCTTCCTGATAGCCTGCCGCGTAAGTCCTTCCGAAAACGCACGGAGAATCGGTAGACGTGCTTGTCCTTTCCAGGGAATTGCCCATTTCTTCGAATATTTTCTTCGATGTTTCGAGAATGCCGTCGAAATAACGCATTTCCATCGCGCTCAACGACACTCCGCCTCCGTCGAACGGCAAAGTCACCCCGTTGAATATGTCGCCGCAATGAGCTACATAATTTTTCAGGACCTCGCGCATGTCTCCGCACCTGTCGAGAAGCTTGATGAAATACGGATAATCGCCTCCTATGTCAGGAAGGTAGCTTGAGCAATAAACCACATAATCCACGTACCCGTTCCATTCGGCAAGGGCTTCTACGCTGCCTTGCAGGCAATTGTTAGTCAGCAGAGTCTCGATTTCCACTCCGGAGTTCCCTATCGCCAAGGCAAGGGCCGTGGAAGTCATGGATTTTTTAGTGGTACCGTCGTACATCATGCTCTGCAATGAAGGATTGTCATTCTGCGGAGTCCATGGATTACCGTGTCCTACCGTCACCAACACGTATTTCTTGCCGGGGAACGTAGAAGCGGACCATGTTATGAATTCCGAAAGGTTGGCATGTGAAGTTATATCGTAATCAGTACCGCCGTTCCATTCTGTATCTTCATGGAACATGCCGTCCTGGGTAAAAAACCTGGTTGTCGCCTGCGTCGAATCATCAGGCTTGAAAAGCCATGTCACAGATACTTCTGTTTCAGGAAGGATCTTTTCCATAGCGTCCTTGTAACCGTTGAAACATGCCGTATGCTCGGGATCGCCGCCGCTGCAATAAAACATCACGCAATAATCGGATGACGACATCAACGCGGCAGAAGCGCCGTCATCGTTCTTGGCGCACGAAGCATACATCAGAGACATTATCGCCAACACGCCAGTGAAAATCAATTTTCTTATCATATCTCGTTTTTTTGTTACAAATATACGCAAATGAAGATTATTCGATAATATATTTGCACTGAATTATTAAAGAAAGCATGCATTCGGAACTGAAATACGATCAGGGCATACCGGGCAGGACACTGCTTATGATGTCTGCGGTATCCGGATTGACCGTGGCGAACCTGTATTACAACCAGCCTTTGATAGAAATAATCAGCCGTGAATTAGGATGCGGCGAGACGTTGGGAAACCTCGTGACCGTAGCGACCCAGGCTGGTTACGCGGCCGGGTTGCTGCTGGTAGTACCGATGGCAGACATGTGGCCGAGGCGCAGGATCGTAACGGCGGCCATGGCGGTTGCAGCCGTAATGGCACTGGTTATTTCGTTTTCCTCAAATATATTCATCCTGCTGGCGGCCTCTCTCGGACTCGGGACATGTTCGGTAATACCGCAGATATTCATACCCGCCGCAAGCCGTTTTTCAAAACCTGAAAACAAATCAAGAAACATAGGATATATCCTGTCAGGCATGCTGACCGGAATATTGGCCGCAAGGGCCATAAGCGGTTTTGTCGGAACCTTTGCAGGCTGGAGGGCCATGTTCATAATAGCATCAGCCCTGATAATAATCTGCATGATACTGGTGCTAAAGGCGTTGCCGCAAATGGACAGGACTTTTTCAGGCAGCTACCGTTCCCTGTTGGAAAGCGTATGGAAAATTTTCATTTCCAGCCCCAGGATAAGGGCATGCTCTTTTCGCGGAGCATGCAGTTTCGCCTCGATGATGTCAATATGGTCCTGCATGGCATTCCACATAGCAGGAGAACCGTTTCATGCCGGAAGCAACGCAGTCGGAATCCTCGGCCTGTGCGGGGCGGTCGGCGCGGCAGCCGCAGGCGGCATCGGAAAATATGCCGCAAAGGCGGGCTTGCCGCGCATGTCGGCGACAGGGGTCGTTCTTCAGGCAGCTGCTTGGGCATGCGCTTTCTTTTTCGCAGAGACCTACGCCGGCCTTGCAGCCGCCATAGTGATGCTGGACCTCGGAGCCCAATGCCAGCAGATAAGCAACCAGAACGAATGCCTGCAAGCCATTCCTGAAGCATCCAGCCGCGCCAATACCATATTTATGTCATCCTTGTTCGTTGCAGGAAGCATATCTACTTTCCTTTCCGCCGTCGGATGGAGATTCCTCGGATGGGACGGGGTTTGCCTTGCCGGCCTGTTATTCGCCGTAGCCCCTATTTTCGCATTAAGGTCCGCCAGTCGCCGCCATAATTCCGATTAGCAGGACAAAACGCAAGGCACGTTCAACGGCCGCAAACCATGGCTGCAAGAATCAGTTTTCCGATGCACAAACGGCATCTGATCATATAGGCATAATTGCCAAAAATAGTTGGCAACCTCTCTGCCTGCCCCATCTATTTTTGGGCAACGTTTCCATCATAAAAGCCCGGTACAATACCGGGCCTTATTCCAATCCAATGGGCCTTGTAAACAATATCCACCATCCAGTTTCAGGGGGCATATCGCTTCCATCCCGGAGGCTTGGCTTGAAATCACGATGCAGGCCTGATATTTACCTGACGAATTTCAACTCATACGCCCTGCTCCCCAATCCTATCTTTTCAGCATGCGACAGGCACGACCTGTATTCGGTATTAGGGTTTGTATTGTCGAAATGGTCATGGTGGTCATGGAAATCAGGACGCGCCATTGCATCAGTCAATTGAGATCCCGGAAGCGGAGTCTGCTTCAGGCATGCATCCACGCATGCCTGATCCAGGGCAAGCGGATCGAACGAAGCGAACATGCCGACATCCGGTATAATAGGAGAGTCATTGCCTGAATGGCAATCGCACGTAGGGGACACGTCGCATATAAGCGAGATATGGAAATTCGGCCTGCCATGCACCACGGCTTGCGCATATTCGGCCATACGGCAGTTCAATTCCTTGATTGCCGCGTCCTGCGCGAAGTCTATGGCGTCGAAATTACATGCGCCTATGCATCTTCCGCATCCCACGCAGTTATCCTTGTCCACCGTCATCTTTTTCCTGGATTCATCGAATACCAGTCCTCCGTTGGCACATTCACGCATGCACCTTTTGCATCCACGGCAACGGCTTTCATCTATTACCGCCTTTCCGTTGCAATGCTGGTCCTTTTTACCGGCCCTTGAGCCGCAGCCCATGCCTATGTTCTTTATCGTGCCCCCGAATCCTGTCATTTCATGCCCCTTGAAATGGGTGAGTGAAATGAAAATGTCCGCATCCATGACAGCCCTTCCTATCCTCGCCTCCTTCACATATTCGCCATTCTCCACAGGAACAGCAATATCGTCAGTGCCTTTCAGCCCGTCTCCGATTATCACCGGGCATCCTGCCGTCAAAGGGGTGAACCCGTTTTCCCATGCGCAATACATATGTTCTATGGCATTCTTGCGGCTTCCTGGATATAGGGTATTGCAATCTGTAAGAAACGGCTTACCTCCGAGTTCCTTCACTATGTCGGCGACGGCCTTGGCGTAATTCGGCCTTAGGAAGCTCATGTTCCCGAGTTCGCCGAAATGCATCTTTATCGCCACGAATTTTCCATCCATGTCGATTTTTCCGATTCCAGCCGCTTTGATAAGGCGTTTCAGCTTTGAAGCCGGGCCCTCGTCCGGCTTGCATCGGAAATCAGTATAGAAAACTTCCGACTTTTTAGAATTCAATCCTTCCATATTCAATCATTCTTTATTTATGCAAAAATAACCAAATCATCGCAATTCCGCCTGCCCGGAAGCATATTTTCAGCAAATTCCATCATAAGGCTGCACGCCGGAGGTTTCTTATCTTCGCAAGCCTTGGAATCCATGCCTTGGGAACCGCTCTTTGGGCAGATCATAATCCTAACCATTTTTTTATTTCACTATCGCTCATTCCGTTCAGAAGCCTGCCTTCGCCCCAGTTTATGTCCGGATACAACCTGCGGAGCTCCCTTACGGAATTTTCGATGCCGCTGCCTCCTGACGTAGCAAAAGGAATCACGGTTTTCCCTTTCAGGTCATGGCTTTCTATAAAAGTGTTCACTACCCTCGGAGCAAGGTTCCACCATATCGGATAACCGATATAGACAGTATCGCAAGAAGACATGTCCACGACATCGCTTACGATTTCCGGCCTGGATTTTTCATCGTTCATTTCAACCGTAGAACGGGATTTCCTGTCCGTCCAGTCCAAATCATGCGACGTATATCTGTCGACAGGCCTGATTCCATATACGTTTCCTCCAGTAAAGGCGGCTATCTTTTCCGCCGCTTTTTTTGTTGTTCCCGTAGCTGAAAAATACACGACAAGCGTTCCGCTTTCAGCTCCTGCGGAATTTTCATAGGCGAAAGTCATTGCTGCGGCGCATGCGGCCACAGTCGATAATATTGTCTTTTTCATATGCTAAAATGTATTACTTTTGTTTTCCAAAGATAACGGCAATCATATTAATACAATCTACCGATATTACTGATTTTGGTATATAATCCAACTGTTTTATGCTTGCATACACATATATTAGGAAAGGGGAATTCGGCTTTATAGAAAAGCCGCGCCCTGCAATACGGGAATCCGGCGATGCAATAGTACGAGTCACTTTAAGCAGCATCTGCACCAGCGACCTTCATATAAAACACGGCAGCGTGCCTCGCGCCGTACCCGGAATAACCGTAGGACATGAAATGGTCGGCATAGTGGAAGAAACCGGAAACGCGGTAAAAACCCTTAAAAAGGGCGACAGGGTAAGTGTCAATGTGGAAACATTTTGCGGAGAGTGCTTTTTTTGCAGGCACGGATACGTGAACAACTGCACGGACCCGAACGGAGGATGGGCGTTAGGATGCCGCATCGACGGAGGGCAAGCGGAGTATGTCAGGGTCCCGTATGCAGACCAGGGACTCAAGCGGATACCCGATACGGTATCGGACGAACAAGCGTTATTTGTCGGAGACATACTTGCCACCGGCTTTTGGGCGGCACGCATATCCGAGATAAAGCATGAAGACACAGTCCTGATCATAGGCGCAGGACCTACCGGGATATGCACCCTTCTTTGCGCCATGCTTAAAGAACCGGAAAGGATAATAGTATGCGAAAAGTCCGAAGAACGCGTGGAATTCATAAAAATGCATTACCCGGGAATAATGGTCACAAACCCTGAAGACTGCAAAAGTTTCGTCCGGGAAAACAGCAGCCACTCCGGAGCCGATGTCGTCATAGAGGCGGCAGGAGGAGAAGGAACTTTCCGCCTTGCATGGGAATGCGCAAGGCCAAACGCAATAGTGACCATAGTGGCCATGTACGACAAGCCGCAGGTATTGCCCCTGCCCGACATGTACGGGAAAAACCTGACATTCAAAACAGGCGGCGTGGACGGATGCGATTGCGAAGAAATTCTGGAACTGATAAAGAAGGGCAAGATCGACACTACGCCCCTGATTACGCACAGGTATCCATTGTCAAGAATCGGCGAGGCCTATGATCTTTTTGAAAAAAGGGGCGACGGCGTAATCAAAATCGCTATAGAAAACACATGCATCTGATTCCATGCCCGTCCGTGCCGCAACAAGCTTATACGCCAGTACATCCCGAAAGACGAGTTCTTTAAACTTTTGTTGTAATTTTACTTCGTGTTGCACTTGATCGTTGACTCTGCCCCTTTTGAAAAATTAAAATAATATTTTGAAGCGACACGGATATTTCATATATTTGCAGTCGCTTTAAACTAAAGCAGGACGGTCCGGTAGCTCAGCTGGATAGAGCAACAGCCTTCTAAGCTGTGGGTCTTGGGTTCGAATCCCAACCGGATCACATGGAAAGCAGAATGCGCCTGACGGAAGTCAGGCGTTTTTCGTACCGGGACTGACAGGGCCGAGCCCGCTCAGGGACTGGGAGATACGGTACGGAAATGACAGGCGCAGCCTGGCACATTTTGCTGTACTTATGCAAGATCGCCCGTGGCGCAGGGTCAAGGAAAAAGCCGCCTGCAGCTTAATCCCAAGCGGATTACGATTTAAAATCATCAAGCTTTTGAAATTTAAAAACTTGACATTTTTCTTTTAAGAAACTCCCCTATCGTCCCTGTATACGGCAAACACTCCGGCATCGGTACTCCTTGGAAGAGACAGGTCGTGGACTTTAATTTCAAGCTCGGATGCGGCGATGCCGGGTATGCCGAACTGCTCGGTGTATATCTCCGTGAGGTCTATGTCTCCCCAGTCGGTGGTGCTGAATGTGCCGGTGATGACCGTCCTGCCCCATGCCTTGGTTACTGCCGGGCTGTCGGTGGCCGCCATCCTGACCACAAGACGGCTGTCGGGGTGTTCCGGTTCTCTGAGTCCGGATATGAGGAGCCTGTCGGGAGTGATCCAGATGTCATCATACGCCACATAGTGCGAGCCGTGGATGTCTGCAGGAGCATCCTTTGTGACGGGCACTCCGAGGACGGAGCGGTTGGTGTTCAGGCAGACGAAGAGGTTGTGCCCGGTCAGGGGCGCTCCGTCCCCGATGAAGGCCTGCTTCCGGTGCGCTGCGGCAAGGGCTGCCCATGCGGACAGCTGCTCCCGGGAAAGGGTGCGGTCGATAGACAGGTCAATGTCTTCTGAAAACCTGTCTACCAGATGCCATACTTTACTCAGGGATGTGCCTCCTTTGAAAATAAGGCAGTCTGAGAACGGAAGGGTGAACACGAGTTGGAGCATGGTGGTCACCCACAGGTCCTTTTCTATGGCCTGCGGCGGTAAGAGGTAATGAGCGGAGGCCTGTTGCAGGACCAGTCTCCGGTCATCCCGGGAAAGTTGGAAGTAGTTATTCGTCATATGCCTGGAGTATGATTTCTCTTATCCATTCCGGCATGAGCCGCAGGTCTGCCAGTACGGAGTCTTTGTCTTCTTTGTGGAGGAGTTCGCTGATGCGGCTAATCTGCTCTTTGGTGACATTGCCGCGTTTTATGGATTTCAGGGCTGAGGTGATGAGCATAGCGAGTCGGTTGGTGAATGAGAGGTTTTTGGGGGCTGTATTTCTGAATGTGATGCCTCTACCTTCGGAAATCTCTATGGTGCGGGACGGTCCGTCGGTGAGATATACGAAGTTCATCGGTATTTGGGTGGAGAGGCCGAGGACATTAAGTGCATACTCCCCTGTCGGGACTATACGGGCATGGTTGTGCTCTGCAACGGCTTCCGCTATTTGCTCCAGTGTGGGGTAAATGACTCCGAGTCCGAGTCTGTCATCTATCTCGGGGCGGCAGTAGATGCCCTGGGCTATACGAATGATCTTCCCCGTCTTAGACAAGCGCAGGAGGGTCTGCCTGATGGTCTCGGGGGATGCCAGGCCTGTGAAGTCATCTGCAAAGAAGATACGGCCTCTGTCGAATGTCTCTATAGTGGATTCTATGTTGCGGGCTATGCTGGGCATGATCAGCGAATTATTTTGTCACAAAAATAGTCAATTTTCGTGACAGACCAAGTATTTGAAAGGATTTGGAAATTCTGGACACGGCAATGAAAATGACCCGTCTGTCCTTGTGAGGGGACGGGCTGGACATCCTGGACATGAGGGCTGCAGTCCTATTCGACAGGCCGCATTCCAAGTCAAGCTCGTTGGGTTATGTCTTGACGGGATGCAAGCTCTGATGAAAATACCATAACTATAGCTCGGACTACAGAAACCATAGGCGACTTTCGAATTAGCATATGCCCGCATCTCCAGATTAGCAAGAAAACCATTATTCAATAAGTCGACGAAGCGGTCAGATGCCATTGCACGATCTCATGCAACAAGACAGCCAATGCCCCGGCAAGTCCGATAGCCTTGCATAAGCAAATCCGAAGAGAGTTTGGCCGATTCCGCTATATGTCCCGTTTCATTCTCAGAATCGGGAACGGATTGCCTTGGTCATCGGCACTGTCACGGCGGAATACGCGGAATCCCATCCGTTCATAGAATTTCACGGCAGACGGATTCTGTTCGTTGACATCGACATATCGCACATCCTGTTCGGCAAATGCTTTTTGAATCAATATTCTTCCTATGCCTCTCCTGAAACGGCAAGGATGGAGGAAGAGCATTTCTATTTTGCCCGACTGCGTGCCCATGAATCCAACACGAACATTGCCGTCGTCTGCCACCCATAATATCTCGATCTGACGGATTGCTTCTTCCGCCTGCGGGCAGATGAGCCGTATGTCTTCCTCCGTCAGAAAATGATGGCTGGCGCGGACCGATGCCTCCCATATCCCGAGCAGTTCCGCGATGAGTTCCTCAGACCTGTTTTCTTTTCCAATGCTATTGATATTGATCATAAGTCAGATGCGACACCTTTGCTTTAAACTATGCCGTAAATTTAATCATTATTTAGAAAAACCGGATAAATGCCTGCGGCATCCCATCATGGCAAAAACAACGGGCATGCGTTGCACTTCGATGTTGAATCTGCAAACACAACCGCAATCCGGCAGATGCGCTGCCGGGTGTCATCAGCATGTCATGGAAACCCACGATGCATTTTCCGACAGGCGGCCGGTTGTTTCTATTCCTTGTAGAAAAATGCATCCCGGCATACGGCGCATGTAGAAAAAATCACCATGACCGAAACCGAAAACGGCATGTCCGGCATGCGGGAGAATGCCGGACATATCCATTTCTTAACCACCGTGCATATCGCGCTGGCACATATTTTGGAATATGGGGGAGTTGTTAAAAACAACGCCAATGAAACAGCTGACAGGATATATTTCACAAATCATAGGACCCGTAATCGATGTCCGCTTCAACGAAAGCGACATCAATGAAAACTGCATGCTGCCGCGCATCCACGACGCCATGTACATAAAAAGGGACGACGGGCGTTATCTGACCGTAGAAGTCCAGCAGCATATCGGAGATTTCACTGTAAGGGCTGTCGCAATGGACAGCACCGACGGGCTCGAAAGGGAGATGGAAGTCACCACGACAGGACAGCCTATCGAAGTACCCACAGGAAAACAGGTCAGAGGACGGTTGATGAACGTGACCGGAGACACGATAGACGGAATGAAGCCGCTCGAAAAGAAAGACACGCTTCCAATCCATCGCGAACCGCCTAAATTCGAAGACCTTGCAAGCTCCCAGGAAATACTGTTCACAGGGATAAAAGTAATAGACCTGCTCGAACCGTATCCAAAAGGAGGGAAAATAGGACTGTTCGGCGGCGCCGGAGTAGGAAAGACTGTCCTCATCATGGAACTGATAAACAATATCGCCAAACGCCTGAACGGATTTTCGGTATTCACTGGCGTAGGAGAAAGGACACGAGAAGGCAACGACCTGCTCAGGGAAATGATCGAATCCGGAGTAATACGCTATGGCGAAGAATTCCTGAAAAGCATGGAAGAAGGGCACTGGGATCTTACAAAAGTCGACTACGGCGAAGTGGAAAAATCGCAGGCGACATTGATATTCGGGCAGATGAACGAACCTCCCGGAGCGCGTTCGTCAGTGGCCCTTTCAGGACTTACGATAGCCGAATCATTCAGGGACAGCACCACAGGAGAAGAACCTAAGGACATACTCCTGTTCATAGACAACATATTCCGTTTCACTCAGGCGGGGTCTGAAGTATCGGCCCTTTTAGGAAGGATGCCGTCGGCAGTGGGCTATCAGCCTACCCTCGCTTCGGAAATGGGACAGATGCAGGAAAGGATCACATCCACAAAGAACGGTTCTATCACTTCAGTACAAGCCGTTTACGTGCCTGCCGACGACCTGACCGACCCTGCTCCGGCAACGACGTTCACCCATTTGGACGCGACCACCGTGCTGAGCAGGAAAATCGCAGAAATGGGAATCTACCCGGCTGTGGATCCTCTCGATTCGTCATCGAGGATACTTGATCCGCATATCGTAGGCGAGGAACATTACAACACCGCGCAGAGGGTAATACAGATACTCCAAAAAAACAAGGAATTGCAGGACATTATATCCATTCTCGGAATGGACGAATTGTCAGACGAAGACAAAACCACTGTCAACCGCGCAAGAAGGGTGCAGAGATTCCTGTCGCAGCCGTTCTCGGTCGCTGAAAAATTCACAGGAGTGCCGGGAACGATGGTATCTATCGAAGACACCATAAAAGGATTCAACATGATCCTCGACGGAGAAGTCGACGACATGCCTGAACAGGCGTTCCTCAATGTCGGAACGATAGAAGAAGCTATCGAAAAAGGAAAATCCCTGCTCGCCGCTGCCGGACAGAATGACTGACATCAAGGCCAATCCTGAAAACGCCCGAACGGCATAAGCGAATGGAGCTGCACGCCTGCAAGGCATCGCAGGAAGACAGCAGGCAGCATCGATAATGCCCATGCAATCAGGTTTAATAAGGAAAAGAGATGGAAAATAAACTGAATTTGAAAATAATATCGCCGCAGCGGGTCATATGCGAAACGCTGGCGGACAATGCAGGATTCCCGGGAGAACAGGGACTGTTTTCCGTCTATCCGATGCATGCCCCTCTCATATCCTCGTTGGTTCCAGGCGAAATAACGTATACCGCCTCAGGCAAACGGCAATCCGTAAAAATCAAAAGCGGATTCGTAAAAGTTCTCGACGACAACGTGACCGCATGCGTGGAGACTGAATAAAAGGAATTAAAATATGATCAGAAAAATAATAACCCTCATGCTGTTGCTAAGCGCAGCGCCTTTTGCAGCCGGAGCAGAAGAATCCGGCTGCGGGCAAACCGCGAAAGGGCAGGAAGACGTAAATGTAAGGGAAATAGTTTTCGGACATATACAGGACAGCTACCAGTGGCATATAACGAAATGGAAAGACAAGGATATAACCATTCCCCTGCCTGTCATATTATACAGCAGCGAAAGCGGCTTCTCATGCTTTCTTTCCGACAAGATATATCCGGCAGGCACGGAATACAACGGATTCAGAATCGCCACAGCAGGCAAGCATGAAGGCAAGATAGTAGAAACATGCAAGGACGGAAGCGAAATACGCCCGATAGACATTTCACTGACTAAAACAGCATGCGGCATCGTGATTTCAAGCATCATCCTTTTGGCCGTCATGCTTTCCGTAGCCCATTGGTACAAGAACAAGAAAGCGGACTCCCCTGCCCCGAAAGGGTTCGTAGGCCTGATGGAAATGTTCATAATGTATATCTATGAAAACGTCATCGAGCCATGCGTGGGACAAAGCAGCGCGAAATACGCCCCATACCTGCTCACCGCGTTCTTTTTCATATTCATAAACAACCTGCTCGGGCTTGTCCCGATATTTCCGGGAGGAGCGAACGTGACAGGCAACATAACCGTGACGGCGACTCTTGCAGTCATAACATTCATCGCCGTTAACGTATCCAAAAGCAAGGAATACTGGAAAGACATCTTCTGGCCGGACGTGCCGGCATGGCTGAAAGTCCCTATACCGCTCATGCCGGCCGTGGAGATTTTCGGAATGTTCACCAAGCCGCTCGCGCTGGCGATACGACTTTTCGCGAACTGCCTTGCAGGACACTGCATCATACTGTCTTTGATATGCACCATTTTCCTGACACTGAAAATGGGACCTGCGATAAATTCGGGAATGACGGTCGTATCCGTGATATTCGCGACATTCATGAACCTGCTGGAAATACTGGTGGCCTTCATACAGGCATTCGTGTTCACGCTCTTGTCCGCCGTGTTCATAGGCCAGTCGCACCCGGAAAAACACTTGGAGAAAGAAAACGCAACAGTTGAAAATATAAATCAATAAAATTCTATAAATTATGAACTTAGCATTATTACAAGCAGCAGCAACCGCTGCGACAATGAACGTAGATAAAATAGGAATAGGACTTGTAATCGTAGGCATCGGCCTTGCCGTGCTCGGAGCCGGCGCCGGCATAGGAAAAATCGGTTCTTCCGCGATGGAAGCCATCGGACGCCAGCCTGAAGCGGCGAACAACATACGTACAAACATGATTATCGTAGCCGCGCTGATAGAAGGCTGCGCGCTTTTCGCAATCGTGGTAGGATTCTTAGCATTGTAGGCCTATGTCATTACTGCAACCGGACAGCGGCCTGCTTTTCTGGATGCTTTTGTCGTTTCTCATCATTCTCGCTCTGCTCGCCAAATACGGTTTTCCAGTGATAACGAAAATGGTGAACCAAAGAAAGGAATATATCGACAAATCCATAGCAGAAGCCAAAAAGGCCGCCGAAAAAATGGAAAGGCTCAAGACTGAAAGCGATACCATAATAGCGCAGGCATACAAGCAACAGCAGGAAATAATCAAAGAGGGCAAGGCCATATGCGAAAAAATGATCGCAGATGCGAAGAACGACGCGTATAAGGAAAAACAGCGTGTCATAGACCAGACTCTCGAACAGATAAAGGCTGAAAAGGAAAAGGCCCTCAGCGAAATAAAGGCTTCGGTGCTTGACATCTCTATCCGTATCGCAGAACAGGTCCTGAGAAAGGAACTCGAATCAAAACAGCAGCAAAAGGAATATTCTGCCAGGCTGATAGATGAAATTCTAAAGTCCGAAAACCGCAAATCATGATAAATATCCGATTTGCGAAGATGCAAAACATGAAAATATGAATACAGGAACCATCTCGATACGTTACGCGAAAGCGATTTACCTTTATGCCAAAAGCATGTCCGAAGAAGAGGTTCTCTATCGCCAGATGAAGACCCTTTGCCGGACACTGATACGCATGAAAAAATTGTCGAAAATGATATGCGATCCGGCAATAGACAAGGAAACCAAATACAAGACCTTGTCCGTCATGGCAGGAGGAAGCACCGGGGAATCTTTCAGGAAATCGGTAATGCTTGTCCTGAAAAACCGCAGGGAAAAATACCTGCTGCTTATCGCCGAATCCTACATCGACATTTTCAGGCGCGAAAACGGCATAATTGCAGGCCGCCTTGCGACGGCTGAAGAAATGACGGAAGAGGAAAAGGAAAGGCTCAGTTCCGTATTCAAGGGCAACGGAATAAAGAAAATCGAACTGGAATCTTCCGTAGACAAGAACCTGATAGGCGGTTTTATCTTTCAGACAGACAATTACCGTCTCGATGCAAGCGTTTCGGGACAGTTGGAAAAAATAGAGAAAAAGCTGCTCAGTTGATTTATAAAAAGACAGGAAATGATAGAAAACATACATCCGGACGAAGTGTCCGCCATATTATTGGAGCAACTGCAAAAACTGAACGCTCCGGTAGAACTCGATGAAATAGGCACCGTATTGGAAGTCAGCGACGGCGTAATCAGGATACACGGCCTTAGAAAAGCCAAGGCCGGAGAACTGCTTGAATTCGACAACGGAGTCAAGGCAATGGTCATGAACCTGGAAGAAAACAATGTCGGCGCAGTTCTTCTCGGCCCGACGGACATGGTAGAAGAAGGAATGACCGTAAAACGGAGCCATAAGATAGTATCCGTGAACGCCGGAGAAGGATTGCTCGGCAGGATCATAGACCCTCTCGGAGTGCCGATCGACGGAAAAGGAGAAATCGTGGGCAAATCCTACGAAATGCCATTGGAAAGGAAAGCTCCGGGCGTAATATTCAGAAGCCCTGTAAACCAGCCTCTGCAAACAGGCTTAAAATCGATAGACTCCATGATTCCTATCGGGCGCGGGCAAAGGGAACTTATAATCGGAGACAGGCAGACCGGAAAAACAGCCATCGCCGTAGACACGATTATAAACCAGAAGGAGCTTTATGAAAAAGGAGAACCTATCTACTGCATATACGTAGCCATAGGGCAAAAGGCATCCACGGTGACATCCATAGCAAGGACTTTGGAAGAACACGGGGCAATGCCCTACACTACCATAGTTGCCGCGACTGCCGCAGCACCTGCCGCCCTCCAATACCTTGCCCCGTTCGCCGGCGCCGCGATCGGAGAATATTACAGGGATACGGGAAGGCACGCCTTGATAATATACGACGACCTTTCGAAACAGGCAGTAGCATACAGGGAAGTGTCCCTGATTCTCAGACGCCCGTCAGGACGTGAAGCATATCCGGGAGACATCTTCTATCTGCATTCACGCCTTCTCGAAAGGGCCGCGAAAATCATCGAACAGCAGGAAATCGCCGAACAGATGAACGACCTGCCGTCTTCGCTGAAAGGAAAAGTGAAAGGAGGCGGCTCTCTGACGGCCATGCCTATAATCGAAACGCAGGCAGGCGACGTATCGGCATATATTCCAACGAATGTAATATCCATTACCGACGGGCAGATATTCCTCGACACGGACCTGTTCAACCAGGGATTCAGGCCGGCAATAAACATAGGAATTTCGGTATCGAGGGTCGGAGGCAACGCCCAGATCAAGGCAATGAAAAAGGTTGCCGGAACACTGAAAATAGACCAGGCGCAGTACAGGGAGCTTGAAAGTTTCTCGCAATTCAGCAGCGACATGGACGCGGTAACCGCGATGACCATCGACAGGGGCCGCAAAAACAACAGGCTGCTCGTGCAGCCGCAATACTCGCCTATGCCGGTAGGAGAACAGATAGCCGTATTGTATTGCGGCATAAACGGGCTGATGAAAGACATCGATATCTCGCAGATCGATGAATTCCAGAAGGCATTTCTTGAAAACCTCAGGACCATGCACCGCAAGGACGTGCTTGAACCGCTGTCCAAGGGAATATTGGATGATTCGATAACCGGCATAATCAAAAAAGAGGCATCGAGCATCGTAAAATCATTAAAAAAATAGGGTAAGCAATGTCATCGCTCAAAGAACTGAAAGGCAGAATATATTCAGTGGACAAAATACTGAAAGTGACCTCTGCAATGAAAATGATCGCGTCAGCCAAGCTTCACAGGATGCAGGTCGTTTCGCAAAGCATATTCGCCTACGAGAGCAGTCTGCAAGATATTCTGAGCGGCATGCCGGACGAGGCATGCAATGACCTTGAATACATGAGGACGGCCCAGGACCCGAAAAAAACGGTTCTGGCCGTATTCTCATCGAACTCAAGCATGTGCGGAAGCTACAATTCCAATATCGTGAAGCAGGCAGAACATATAATAAGGGAGAATCAAGGAAAATCATTGACAATCTATCCTATAGGAGCAAAGGCAGGTCAGTCGCTGATTAAAATGGCCGCTTCATCAGGGTTCGATGTAGACAGCAGGTTCATGCTCATAGGCGACAAGCCGACATATGAAAACTCATCTATGATAGCGGCAAGGCTTTCAGAGATATTCCTAAAAGGCGAAGCCGACAGGATCGAACTGCTTTACACCCATTCCAAATCCTTGGGAACGCAGGAAATCCGGCATTCATGCTATCTGCCGATCGTGCCGGATGCGGAAAACCGGAAAAGCAATGCCGAATACATAATGGAACCAGGCGCAGCCGCCGTATTGGATAAGCTCATACCGAAAATCCTGTCCATCAGCATATACTCGAAATGGATAGATTCCGTCCTGTCCGAGAATGCCATACGTTCGGTAGCGATGCAGACGGCCACGGACAATGCCATGGACCTCAAGCAGGAGCTGTCTTTGAGCTATAACAAGCTAAGGCAGCAGGCGATTACCAGCGAGCTTCTCGACATGGAAGCCGGAATGCTCGGCCAAAAATAGGCACGCGGCATAGACAACATATATAAAAATACGCTATTTTTGACATCCGGAAAGCAAGATTCCAGTACCGGAAACGGAAAACCGGCATAACTATACACGCATATGGAAGAATACGAAATATCGAAAATAGCGCAGATCATCGGCGCGGACACATCGAACATATCGAACAGCCGGAGCATCGTCAAAGCCCTGCTTACAGACAGCCGGATGCTGTCATTTCCGGAAACGACACTGTTCTTCGCCCTGAAGACCAAGTCAGGAGACGGGCACAGGTACATAAACGAACTGTACAACATGCGTGTCAGGAATTTCGTGGTGACGGAAATTCCCGACGGCGCGGAAAACATGCCGGAAGCCAATTTCTTGGTTGTCGGAGACTCATTGGCAGCCCTGCAAAAATTGGCGGCATGGCACAGGAAAAGGTTTTCCATTCCTGTTGCAGGCATCACTGGAAGCAACGGCAAAACAGTGGCAAAAGAATTCCTATACCAGCTGCTGCGCAAGGATTTCAACATAACGCGGTCGCCAAGAAGCTACAATTCCCAGATAGGCGTTCCTCTTTCAGTATGGGAAATCAATTCAAACAACACTCTCGCCATATTCGAAGCAGGAATTTCCCTCAAAGGGGAGATGGAAAAAATAGAAAAAGTCATCAAGCCGACTATCGGCATATTCATCGGCTTGGGGACCGCGCACCAGGAAAACTTCGGATCGCTCAAAGAGAAATGCCTTGAAAAGCTGAAACTGTTCAAAGACTGCGAAACAGTAATATATTCTCCCGACAATGAAACGGTAAAAGAATGCATGGCGGAAACCGCCCTTTCCGGCAAAGGATTCACCTGGAGCAGAAAAGACAGGAATGCGGATATTTATATAAATTCCGAAAGCATAGACGGCGACCACGCAACGATAATTTATACAGTGCGCGGAAAAACGCCCGACCGGATCACGATTCCTTTTTCAGATTCGGCATCAATAGAAGACGCCATATGCTGCATTGCCGCAATATGCCGCCTCTCTCCCGGAATACTTGAAGACAAGGACCGTTTCATGCACATGGAGCCCGTGGCCATGCGGCTTGAAGTCATCGAAGGCATAAACGGATGCCTGATAATCAACGACTCCTACAATTCAGACTTCACATCTCTCTCGATTGCGCTCGATTTCCAGCAAAGCAGGAAGAAAAACAAAGAATATTCAAGCGTTATCATCCTGTCGGACATCCTGCAATCAGGAGAACAGCCGGATTCCCTATACAGGAAAGTGGCCGACCTCATAAAGCTGAAAAAAACGGACAAGGCAATATGCATAGGCCCGGAATTATATGCCCGCAGGCAAATGTTCGAAACAATGCCCGGGACGGAATTCTATTACGGCACGGATGATTTCCTGAATGCCTTCGACTCGTCTGATTTCGAAAACTGCCTGATTCTCGTCAAGGGATCGAGGAATTTCCATTTTGAAAGAATCACGGAGAAATTGGAGCGCAAGGTCCACGAAACGATACTCGAAGTGAACCTTGACGCCATAGTGCATAATTTGAATTATTTCCGTTCGCTCATTAAGCCGCAGACAAGGATAGTCTGCATGGTCAAGGCTTCGGCTTACGGGGCAGGCTCGCACGAGATTGCAAAAACCCTTCAGGAACATCATTGCGACTATCTCGCAGTCGCGGTGGCGGACGAAGGGGTCGAACTCAGGAAAGAAGGCATAACGACACCGATCATGGTCATGAACCCCGAATTCGGGAGCTTCAACGTGATGTTCGAATACAATCTCGAACCTGAAGTCTACTGCTTCAGGCTATTGAGCGCATTGATAAAAGAGGCCGAGCACCGTGGCATAATATCCTACCCTATCCACATAAAGGTAGACACGGGAATGCACCGCTTGGGATTCGGGCACGATGAGATGGAAAAGGTTTGCGAAATGCTAAAGGGGCAGAACGCACTGTCAGTCAGATCCGTATTCTCCCATTTAGCAGGCAGCGATTCGCCGGTGCACGACGGATTCACGAGAATGCAGGCAGAAAGGTTCAAATACGCCGCATATGCCCTTGAAAACGGACTCGGGCATCCTGTAATAAAACACATACTGAATTCAGCCGGGATAGAAAGGTTTCCGGAATACCAATTCGACATGGTCCGCCTCGGAATAGGCCTATACGGAATCGACCCGTGCGAGACCCATGCCGCCGGAAACGGATTAAGGAGCATCAGCACCTTGAAAACGACGATATTGCAGATAAGGGACGTTCCTGCCGGCGATTCCATAGGATATGGAAGAAAAAGCTATGTGGACAGGGATTCGAGGATAGCTGTCATACCGATTGGCTATGCCGACGGGCTGGACCGGCACTTGAGCAACAGGAAAGGCCATGTCCTGGTAAACGGGACGAAATGCCCGATAATAGGGAACATCTGCATGGACGCGTGCATGATAGACGTAACCGGAGCAAAGGCGAACGAAGGCGACACCGTGATCCTGTTCGGGGAAGGGCTCGGCGTGCCGGAACTTGCAGACGGGCTCGGCACAATACCTTACGAAATCCTCACATCAGTATCTCCGAGAGTAAAAAAAATATATTACAAAGAATAAGGCCGCAGCTTGGCACGCGCTCCGGCAAACCAAAAAACAAACCACCTATGCTGATAAAAATACATCCTGTCACGCCCAACGCAAGGGAAGTGGCGCAAACAGTAAAAATGCTCCGGGAAGGGGCTATAATCATCTATCCTACGGACACGGTTTACGCCATAGGCTGCGACGCCCTGAATGTCCGCGCAGTAGAGGAAATCTGCCGCATAAAAGGCATAGACCCGAAAAAAAACAACCTGTCAATCATATGCAGCGATTTTTCCGATTTAAGCGAATATGTAAAAATCAGCGACGAAGCCTTCAAGCTGATGAAGCATAACCTGCCCGGCCCTTTCACTTTCATTTTGCCTGCAAGCAGCAATTTGCCGAAACTGTACAGAAGCAGGAAAGAAATAGGGATAAGGATTCCTGACAATAACATAACGAAAGCCATTGTATCGGAACTCGGGAATCCCCTTTTGTCCATGAGCCTCTATGACGACCACGGCACAAAAGGAGAATATGAAATATATCCTGACATGATATATGAAAAATACGGAAATCTTGCCGATGCTGTCATAGACGGCGGAGAAGGAGGGACAATCCCCTCTACTGTCGTTGATTGCACCGGAAGCTATTTCGAAATCCTGCGTGAAGGAAAAGGAACCCTTATCGAATAAGGCAGCTTATAAGAGGATTATCTGCCTGCCTCGGACAGGCAGGCTTTGTCCAATTCGGCGGCAATGCCATCCGGCCATCCTGTTGCCGGAGCTGTGACCGTCACAGGCTCTTTCCGTACAGGATGATCGAACGTGATTTTGCCTGCATGCAATGAAATCCCGCCGTCCTTGTTCGAGCGCGGGGCGCCGTATTTCAAGTCTCCCTTTATCGGGCATCCTATCGCCGCAAGCTGGCATCTTATCTGATGATGCCTGCCCGTAAGCAGCTGTACCTCTATAAGATAATACTTATCAGTAGCTTTCAGCACCCTGTATCTCAATTTCGCCTCTTTTCTGCCGGGAGCAGGCGCGCCGTAGGCGTAGGATTTATTCTGCTTTTCATTCCGTGAAAGATAATGGACAAGTTCCGCGCTCTCTTTTTCTGGCCTGGCGCAGACAAGGGCATAATAGAATTTCGACACGCCTCCGCATCTGAAAGATTCGCTTAGCCGTTCCAATGCCTTGGAAGTCTTGGCAAAAACAGTAATGCCGCTGACCGGCCTGTCCAACCTGTGAGGAACGCCCATGAAAACCCGGCCCGGCTTTGAATCCCTTTTCGCAATGAAAGCCTTTAGCGTTTCTCCCAACGGCTCGTCTCCTGTCTTGTCGCCCTGCACTATTTCTCCGACCCGCTTGTTGAACACAAGCACGTGGTTGTCTTCATAAAGTATGCGGGAAGCTATATCCGAATACTCTTTCTCCGATAGTTCGCGGTAAACTCCAGGCATGGCAGCCTTCGGTGAATTGGATTCTTTTTCCATGACACGGCCTAATATTGTTCCGATTCGTTCGGGAAATCCCCGTTTTTGACATCATTGACATACGACTCGAAAGCATTCAGGGCTTCATCGTGCATGTTGGCGTAACGTCTCAGGAAACGCGGCGAAAAATCATTCGTAAGCCCGAGCATGTCATGCATGACAAGAACCTGCCCGTCGACATATTTTCCGGCGCCTATGCCGATAACAGGTATTTTAAGCATTTGGGCCACTTTCTTTCCGAGCATTGCAGGAATCTTTTCAAGGACAAGAGCGAAGCATCCTGCTTTTTCAAGGGCTACTGCATCCTCGATCAGCCTGTTCGCTTCATCTTCTTCCCTTGCCCTCACGGCGTATGTGCCGAACTTGTGTATGGATTGGGGCGTAAGGCCCAAATGTCCCATCACCGGTATTCCGGTGGACAATATCCTGTTTATGGACTCCATGACTTCGGAGCCTCCCTCCACTTTCACGGCATCGGCTTCCGACTCCTTCATTATGCGTATGGCGGAACTTACGGCTTCCCTCGAATTTCCCTGATATGAACCGAAAGGCATGTCCACCACGACCAAAGGATTCTTTACAGCCCTCATCACGCTTTGGGCATGGTAAATCATCTGGTCTATTGTTATCGGTATGGTCGTCTCATGCCCTGCCATGACATTGGCCGCGCTGTCTCCGACCAGAATTATGTCTATCCCTGCCTTGTCCACGATTTTGGCAAACGTGTAATCGTATGCCGTAATCATGGCTATCTTTTCGCCTTTTTGCTTCATTTCCAAAAGCCTGCGGGTCGTAAGAACCCTTGCTTCGCCTTGTACTGACATTATGTTACTTTTTAAAATAAGTCTGCAAAACAATAAAATATTTACGAAATATGCAATCGCCGCTTGATTTTACAAATTAAAATATTTACATTTGGATACATAAAAATAAGTATTTTACAGTACCTGATACTTAGACTTTGGTAAAATATCGCTCATATTATTTTCAAATTAAAAATAGGACTAATGAAAAAATTATCAGTAGAAGACCTTGAAGCGATCAGAAAAGCCGCAGAGTCCGATCTTCTCCTGCGCGAGAAAAGCAATTCCCTGCTCAGCGGGGAAAGCTCTGGACTGTCCATCGGCACTGATCACATGCAGCTTCTTGTCTGCGGCGGCACAGGATGCAAGGCGTCATCCAGCGCAGCCATCGTCGGGAACCTGCATAAAGCCATCGAAAAGCACGGCATATCCGGAAAAGTCGATGTGATAACCACAGGATGTTTCGGATTTTGCGAGAAGGGACCTATCATAAAAGTCATCCCCGACAATACTTTTTACGTACAGGTCAAGCCTGATGATGCAGAAGAAATCATCGAATCGCACATCTTGAAAGGGCAACGCATAGAAAGGCTGCTCTACAAGGAACCGGAAACACAGAAATCGATAAGCGATTCGAAACACATGAATTTCTACCGCAAGCAGAAACGCGTGGCACTGCGGAATTGCGGCTTCATTGATCCTGAAAACATAAACGAATATATCGCCCGCAACGGATACCTGCCTCTCTCCAAATGCCTTTTTGAAAAGAACCCGCAGGACGTAATAGAGGAGATCAAAAAATCCGGACTCAGGGGACGAGGCGGCGGAGGATTCCCTACCGGCATGAAATGGGAGCTTACCGCAAAGCAGAAATCCGACATAAAATACGTAGTCTGCAACGCGGACGAAGGAGACCCGGGCGCATTCATGGACCGCTCGATAATGGAAGGAGACCCGCATTCCATAGTAGAAGCGATGACGATATGCGGCTATGCGGTAGGAGCCAACCACGGATTGGTATATATCCGTGCCGAATACCCTCTTGCGATACACAGGCTCCAGGTAGCCATAAGGCAGGCGGAAGAATACGGACTTCTCGGCAATGACATCCTCGGAAGCGGATTCGATTTCCACATATCCATAAGATACGGCGCAGGAGCGTTCGTATGCGGCGAGGAAACTGCCCTTATCCATTCCATGGAAGGAAAACGCGGAGAACCGACGATAAAACCTCCGTATCCGGCAGAAGCAGGATACATGGGCAAGCCGACAAATGTCAACAATGTCGAAACATTCGCCAATGTCCCTGTCATTCTGGAAAAAGGGGCCGAATGGTTCTCGCAAATAGGCACTGAAAGGTCAAAAGGGACTAAAGTGTTCGCCTTGGCAGGTAAGATAAACAACGTGGGCCTTATCGAAGTACCGATGGGGACAACTTTGCGGGAAGTAATATATGAGATAGGAGGAGGAATAAAGAACGGAAAGAAATTCAAGGCAGTACAGACCGGAGGCCCTTCAGGCGGATGCCTTACTGAAAAACATCTCGATACTCCGATAGATTTCGACAACCTGCTCGCGGCAGGCTCCATGATGGGTTCAGGAGGAATGATAGTCATGGATGAAGACGACTGCATGGTATCGGTGGCCCGGTTCTATCTTGATTTCACGGTAGAAGAATCCTGCGGGAAATGCACTCCGTGCCGCATTGGGAACAAGAGGCTGCTCGAAACCCTTAACAAAATCACTGAAGGAAAAGGGACGATGGAAGATCTCGAAACGCTTGAAACTCTCGGCAAGATCATAAAGGACACGGCCTTGTGCGGACTCGGCCAGACATCCCCGAATCCCGTGCTTTCCACTCTTGAAAACTTCAGGGACGAATATATCGCCCATGTCAAGAAAAAAGAATGTCCTGCAAAGCAATGCAAGGCCCTGCTGACATACGCCATAAATCCTACGAAATGCATAGGATGCCATATGTGCGCAAAACATTGCCCGGCAGAAGCAATCATAGGAACGACCAGAAAACCTCATGTAATCATAGCTGAAAAATGCATACGCTGCGGAATGTGCGTTTCGAGATGCAAATTCGATGCTATTGTAATATGCTGATATTCCACATAAAACGACAAAGAAATGGACAATAACACTATACATCTGAAAATCGACAGACATGATTTGTGCGTTCCCGAAGGAACCACGGTCCTTGAAGCAGCCGAATCAGTCGGCATCGACATACCGACATTATGCCATGTCGACCTCAAAGGAACATGCATAAAGAACGCTCCGGCATCATGCAGGATATGCGTAGTCGAAATAGAAGGAAGGAAAAACCTGGCCCCTGCATGCTCGACCAAATGCACGGAAGGCATGGTCGTAAGGACTAGCACGTTAAGAGTCCTCAACGCAAGAAGGGTCGTGGCAGAGCTTATCCTCTCGGACCATCCCAACGAATGCCTCACCTGCCCTAAATCAGGAGAATGCGAATTGCAGAAAATCGCCCTTAAATTCAATATACGCGAAATGCCTTTCAACGGCGGAGAACTTTCCCTGCGCAAAAGGGAGGTGACTGCATCGATAGTAAGGAACATGGACAAATGCATTTTCTGCCGCAGGTGCGAAAGCGTATGCAACGAAGTGCAGACCGTAGGCGCGCTTGGAGCAATCAGGCGCGGGTTCAACACCACGATAGCGCCGGCCTTTGACAAAATGATGGTGGACAGCGAATGCACTTACTGCGGGCAATGCGTTGCCGTATGCCCTGTAGGAGCCCTTACTGAAAGAGACCATACCAACGAGCTTGTCAAGGACCTGAGCAATCCTGACAAAATAGTAATCGTGCAGACAGCCCCTGCCGTGAGGGCCGCGCTCGGGGAAGAATTCGGAATGCCTCCCGGAACATCCGTCACAGGCAAAATGGTATCAGCCCTGAGGGAACTCGGATTCGATTATGTATTCGATACCGATTTCGCAGCCGACCTGACCATCATGGAAGAAGGGGCGGAAATAATAAGCAGGTTGGAAAGGTTTCTCAAAGGAGACAAGGAAGTCCGGCTGCCCGTGCTGACCTCTTGCTGTCCGGCCTGGGTTAATTTCTTCGAACACCAGTTCCCTGACCTTATCGACATACCGTCGACGGCAAGGTCGCCGCAGCAGATGTTCGGTTCGATAGCCAAAAGCTACTGGGCCGAGAAGATGGGCATCCCTAAGGAAAAGCTCGTAGTTGTTTCCATAATGCCTTGCCTTGCAAAGAAATACGAGTGCCACAGACCAGAGTTCAGCACCAACGGGATTCCGGATGTCGACTACTCGTTATCCACAAGGGAGCTTGCAAGGCTTATCAAACGCGCTAACATCTCATTCGAACATACTCCTGACGGGGAATTCGACCTGCCATTAGGCGAATCCACCGGAGCCGGTGTGATATTCGGCGCTACCGGAGGCGTAATGGAAGCCGCCTTGCGTTCAGTATACGAAATATATACAGGCCGTACCCTTGCCAAGATAGACTTCGAACAGATAAGGGGAATGGAAGGTCTAAGGCACGCGACAATCGATCTCAACGGATTCCAGCTTAAAGTCGGCATAGCACACGGGCTCGGCAATGCAAGAAAACTGCTCGACAACATAAGGGCGGGGAAAAACGAATACCATGTCATTGAAATCATGGCATGCCCCGGAGGCTGCATAGGAGGAGGCGGACAGCCGCTGCACCACGGGAATTCCGACATTCTTAAAGCAAGGATGAAAGCATTGTACGACGAAGACGCGGCAAAACCTATCCGTAAATCGCATGAAAATCCTTATATAGTAAAACTTTACGAAGAATACCTCGGAAAACCTCTGAGCGAGAAAGCGCACAGCCTTCTGCATACGCATTATTTCAAGAGATAGGAAACTTAAAAAACACATATTATGGCAGAATTGAAATTGGCATGCAATATAGTAAAGCAGGTTGAAGAAATCTGTGAAAAATATAATAACGACCAGGGGGAACTCATCAACATACTGCATGAAGCGCAGCATCTCCAAGGCTATCTTCCTGAAGAGATGCAACGCCTGATCGCATCGAAATTGAATATCCCTGTTTCAAAGGTCTATGGAGTCGTAACGTTCTATACATTCTTCACCATGACTCCGAAAGGCAGACACCCTATTTCCGTGTGCATGGGAACCGCATGCTACGTAAGGGGTTCTGAAAAACTGCTGGAAGAATTCAAAAGGAGATTAGGCATAGATGTCGGAGAGACCACCCCTGACGGGAAATTCTCCCTCGACTGCCTCAGATGCGTCGGCGCATGCGGGCTTGCCCCCGTAGTAATGATAGGCGAAAAAGTCTATGGCCGGTTACAGGCCGCCGACATAAAAAACATACTCGACGAACTGGAATAAAACGGAATTCCTGATACCGGCAGCGGCAAAATTTCGCTGCCGGTCCTGATAACAACCCCCTGCCGCTCCACGATGTTCGGCAGGGAGTTGTTTGTACTTTTAATAGGATACTTTATAAGATAAGGTACAAACTCGCCGGTGCAGCATAACGCCGGGCTGCTACTTTTTTATCCATGATTTTCCATGTGATAATATAACTCAACATATGAGAATCCACAGATATTTGGCTCTTTTTTTCATTTCGGGCTATATCCGACTCCCCGAATATCATATATTGCAGTTCCACGCTTTTCGATTCAATCAGCGGCAAATCCTCGCCTGGACAATATCATACACGTTGGTTGTCTTGATTCTGAGGATGCCCTTGCGCGATGCCTTGTATTCGCCTATGCAATCCCATCCCGTGCCGCCTGTCCTTTTCCATCCGTAAACACAGGCTTTTGCTCCTGGATCAAGTCCTTTTACCTTTATCCTGAGCAGCCTGCCCTTGCAGTTTTCAGTAATCATATTGAGCCTGCCGCAAGAAGATATTCCGAGGAAATCGCCTATGGCAGAAAGCGAATATCCGGCAAATTCGGCAAGATTTTCTTCAGAGACCCATTCCGCCCTGCGGTCGTTGCATTCATTGCCGCTGCATGAAGGGCCCTCTGAAAGAAGAATGGCGCAGGAAACGCTATCCGCAGGCTTGCGGCCGTAATAGGTATACGGTGTCTCGAACGTTATTGCCGCGCACGCTTCGCCGAATTCGTTCCATAGCCAACCCTCAATGTACCGTGAAGCCAAAGGAGAACAGCATAAGTCATCCGGCGAAAGGAAAGGATTCTCCGAAGCGGTCATGCAGGCGATTTTCATAAGCTTCCAAAAATACGCGCCAGATGTCGATTCCTGGTCATGCACCCAAAACGTAGCGAAATCCGAAGACTGGGAATGCATGTTCAACGCAAGGGAAAAAGGAGCATCGGAACAGCTTTCAGATATGAAATTCTTTATGTTAAGAACCTCCTGCACTGTCAGGGAATCAGGCCTGTCGAAATTTATCTCTTGGTTCACGCCATGAATGCCGGAACGGGACAAGCCGCAAGCCACGCCGTCGGGATTCGCAAAAGGAAGTATGTAAAACACCGTTTCAGAGCGCAATGCAGCCGAATACGGGTTGTTTTTATCCACCAGCATGTCTATCATTCCTTCAAGATGCCAGCTGCACGGAGTCTCGCTCGTATGTGTCCTTGCATGAATATATACCTTTTTCTTGTTTCCCTGCGATTGATTGCCGCCCTTTAAACATGATCCGCGCAGACCTCCGAGAACATATTCCAATCCGCATCCGTCCGGCCTTGACGCCGTGTCGGTAATGACAAGCAATGGCATATCCAGCCCCCCGGTAGTTTTTCCTATCGAAACGGCTTCGACAAAACCGCTTTTCTTCCATTCCTCTATCTTGCCCATAAGCCTTTCAATGGTATACGGGACAAAATAACTGACATATACTGTATCTTCCTCGAAATACTGGCTATTGACAAATACCGAGTCGGAATCCCCTGCCCCTCTTTTTATAATTTTCGAAACATCGGAAAACCTGCGGTACGTTTTTCCGTCATACGAATAAAACGGCCTTGCAGGATCAGTACCGTGGAATCCGAAAACAGTCCTGGAATCTTTTACGCCCGTCATCTTAAAATAAAACCATCTCGCGCTCGGCACAAGCGCGGTATCCACCGGGTTCAAAGGATCAGGCCTTGCATATACGTCCATGAATACTGTTTTCGACGGCTTGCAGCCGCTCACGGCATCGCATGGCTCCGCGCCGCCGCACAAGCATGCTGAACCAGATGAGCCTGCATATTCACGCCCCATGCCCGGAATATCGCATAAGGCAATTCCGAATATGCTGTCGACAACGCCTGCCGTATCGATTGCTATCTCCACCCTGCCTACCGAAGCGGACTCGAAATCAGCGCATACCCCGATTCCGTCCTTTTCCGCATAAAATGGAAAAACAGGTTGCCGGTTTTCTTCCCGACTGCCTTTGCTGCCATAAATGCCGTACCCACCGGCATCTTGGCCGAAATTTCCGGCAAACGCAGAAAAACAAGACACAAGGCATGCTATCGCCGGCACGCAGCATTTTATTATATCCGCGCAGCAATATCCGTGTCCTTTTGCCGGAATAGCCGCGCTCCGCCTTATCTTATTCCATAACATATTCGACATTCCATTATAATTAAAAATCACATCCGCATCATTGCCCCGAAACAAATGCAAGCCGCGCAAACATACGAAGCGGCAAAGCCATCTCTCTGCGGCGCGAACCACTCCAACTGACGAAACCAAGGACAACATGGCTGTCTGACTTTCACGGCCTGCATATCCGGAAACGTTTTACGGACAAGCAATATAATAAACATGGCTTCCGCTTATTGCAGCGGACGGCCACGCTTTTATGACATTTTGTCACGATATTTCTTTTGGCATAAAAATCGTTTAATACATAATCGTATTGCGAAAGCAATATAGGAATTAAAGTTGAATAAAAATAAAAAATCATAGTTATGGGAAAAATAATAGGAATTGACTTAGGAACCACGAACTCTTGCGTGGCAGTCATGGAAGGCAACGAACCTGCCGTAATAATCAATAGCGAAGGCAAAAGGACTACGCCGTCCATAGTGGCATTCGCGGACAACGGCGAAAGGAAAATAGGAGACCCTGCAAAAAGGCAGGCGATTACCAATCCTCACAAGACGGTATTCTCCATAAAGAGGTTCATGGGCGAAACATTCGACCAGGTACAGACCGAAGTAGCGCGTGTCCCTTACAAGGTGGTAAGGGGAGAAAACAATACTCCAAGGGTAGACATAGACGGAAGGCTCTATACTCCTCAGGAAATTTCGGCCATGATTCTTCAGAAAATGAAGAAGACTGCGGAAGACTATCTCGGACAGGAAGTAAGCGAAGCGGTAATCACTGTTCCTGCATATTTCAGCGACTCGCAGCGTCAGGCTACGAAGGAAGCAGGAGAAATCGCAGGGCTGAAGGTAAAAAGAATCATCAACGAACCGACGGCGGCGGCTTTGGCTTACGGCCTTGACAAGAAGAACAAGGACATGAAAGTTGCGGTTTACGACCTCGGCGGCGGTACGTTCGATATATCAATCATGGAACTCGGCGACGGAGTATTCGAAGTAAAATCGACAAACGGCGATACGCACCTTGGCGGAGACGACTTCGACCAGGTCATAATAGACTGGCTTGCCGATGAATTCAAGAGCGAAAACAACGGCCTCGATTTGAGAAAGGACCCGATGGCCCTCCAGAGATTGAAGGAAGCAGCCGAAAAGGCGAAAATCGAATTGTCAAGCCAGACTTCGACTGAAATTAACCTGCCTTACATAATGCCTGTAGACGGTGTTCCTAAACACCTTGTCAAGACTCTTACAAGGGCCAAATTCGAACAGCTTGCAGACAGGCTTATCCAGGCGACCATAGAACCTTGCCGCAAGGCGTTGAAAGACGCAGGCCTTAATCCTTCGGACATAGATGAAGTAATCTTGGTAGGCGGTTCTACTCGTATACCTGCAATCCAGGAAATCGTGCAGAAATTCTTCGGCAAGACCCCTTCAAAGGGTGTCAACCCTGACGAAGTCGTGGCGATCGGCGCAGCAATCCAGGGCGGAGTGCTTGCAGGCGATGTGAAAGACGTGCTGCTTCTTGACGTGACACCTCTTTCATTGGGTATTGAAACGTTCGGCGGCGTGATGACCAAGCTTATCGAATCCAATACGACGATTCCTACAAGGAAATCGGAAATATTCAGTACGGCAAGCGACAACCAGCCTTCAGTAGAAATACACGTATTGCAGGGAGAAAGGCCGATGGCAAAAGACAACAAGACGATCGGGCGTTTCCATCTTGACGGAATAACTCCTGCTCCAAGGGGCGTTCCTCAAATAGAAGTGACTTTCGACATAGACGCCAACGGCATACTGAATGTGTCCGCTAAAGACAAGAGCACCGGCAAGGAACAGAAAATCAGAATTGAAGCTTCTTCAGGCCTTACCGAAGACGAAATCAAGAGGATGAGGGATGAAGCCAAAGCCAACGAAGCTGCCGACAAGGCTGAACGTGAAAGGGTCGACAAGATAAATGCCGCAGACGCCATGATCTTCCAGTCCGAAAAGAATCTGAAAGAATATAGCGACAAGATTCCGGCAGACAAGAAGAACGCTATCGAAACGGCCCTCAACAAGCTGAAAGAAGCCCACAAGGCATCCGACCTTGCAGGAATCGATGCTGCAACCAATGAACTCAACAATGCATGGCAGGCCGCTTCTGCCGACATGGCAAACGCAGCGCAGCAACAAGGAGCTTCGCAAAGCAGCAGCCAAAGCTCAAGCAGCAACAGCGGTTCCAATGACAAAGGAGACGGCGAAGTAACAGATGTCGACTTCGAGGAAGTGAAATAACTTTTAAAATACATGTAAATGGAAAGAGCGCGACTCAAGAAGTTGCGCTCTTTTGCATTAAATAGGCCTTGGGCATGCCGGAACAACTTGACTTCATCCAATTAGCCGACAAATCAATCTGTGCCGCATATTTGTTTTAGTGCAGACCGAAACCTGCAACGCGCATGGTTGAAACCATGCGGTGCATCCAATCAAAATAGCCGGAACTACAGTATTGGCTAAAATGTTCCGGCTTTATTATTAATGCAACTTATTGTTTTGAATGTTTTTCTTATACGCTTCCATCTGCGCACGGCCCTTGCTGCGTGTCACCAAGAATACTCCGGCAAAGACAAGGACAATGGCAACAATCTTAGTTAAATTAAAATAGGACGTTCCCCAATAAAAAGCCACTACGCAGCTTGCCACAACTGGCTGAACATAACAATACATGCTTGTCACCGTAGGGCGCAAATGTTTTTGGGCGACTGGCATCAGCACATAACAGAAAAATGTGGCGCATACAACGACAAAACAGATGGCGAGCATCACATCCCCGTTCAAATTGCCCCATTCAAATGTCATGAAATCCGAATAAGAAAACGGGATGACACAGATGGCTGAATAAGTGAACATCCACTTCATCAAGGCGACTGCCGAATAGCGGCTTATAAGCCCTTTAAAAAAAACGAAATAGCTTGCGAAACATATCTCGGCAAAAATACAAAGGATGTCTCCCAAGACATTGCCGTCATGCTCCGGTGCCGCCGAATGACTATTGCTCATTATCAGCAACAATGCACCTATTGCACCAACAAAAACGCCCGACACTTTTTTTTACCGTCACTGGCTCCTTCAAGTAGAGTGCGGCAATAATCATGGTGAATATCGGCGTACTGGTCGTTATGACGGATGCATCAATGGGTGATGTCAGGCTTACGCCGATAGTGAACACGCCTTGATTGAAAACCACGCCAAGCAAGGATGCGAAAAACAATTTCAGCAAATCCTGATGCGCCACATGCTCTTTGGGATAGAAAAATGACAACAGCCAAAACAACATGGCTGCTCCAAACACCCGCATCTCCACCAATAATGCAGGCGTGATAACGCTTGCCATGAATATGAATTTAGCCGCAGGCGAAATAAGACCCCACATGATATTGGCCGCAAGCATGGCAGCATGCCCCTTAATCTCGTTCTTTTCCATTTCTTAATGACTGAATTATAAATAACGTCTGCAAAAATAGGCGAATGAGAGAGCATAAATCTGTATAAATCGGAGCAATCTATGTATATTTACGCCATGAAGAAAGAAAACCTGTTCCATTCATTCGAAATACTGGTGCTCGAATATGGAAAATTTCCTATGCCTATGCACCAGCACACTTTTTTTGAATTGTGCTATATTATGTTCGGAAGCGGCATTTTTACATCCGATGCGTATGCTGCGAAATTCCAGTCAGGAACATTGCTTCTCGTGAAACCGGGCATAAAACATGTCTATGAACTTGCAGAACGAACACGGCTGATATACATACGCTTCTCGGAACATTACCTGAAACCTTATTTTACGCATTCAGAAAGAGAGTTACTGTATTACGCCCCTGAAACAGGCATGTCAGATTGGAACGACAAGGAATATACGCAATTAATCTCCATGGCGAGATGCATAGAAACGGAGGACGCGTCATCTTTTCCAGACATTCAATTATGCCAATGGTGGGCGACGATATATTTAATTTTATAAAGCATTGATATTTTGTATTATATCATTGTATTATAACGAGTGATATATTATTTGGTACCATTTTAGTATCGCTATTTCATCTTACTCCTATCACATGTCCTATC
>CALUPD010000023.1 GCA_944322605.1 uncultured Bacteroidales bacterium
TAAAATCCGTTGCTTCTTGTCCATACTTATCATTCTTTTTTCTCGCTTTTTTCAAAGCTATACCGAATGTATCGTATGGTCCCTTTTTTAATGATTTCTATGGGGGATTTTTTAATGACTATTTACATATGGAACGGCTTTGCCGTATTTTGCCGGGCAGCCGTTTGTACAATACCTACGCCTCTACGGAAACAGGCATTATATGCACTTATGATTACAATTCCGGAGAATGCATTGCGGGATGCCTCGGACGTCCTATGAAGCATTCGAAGGTGTTTATCACGGATGACGGGACGATAGCATGTTCAGGGAAAACGCTGATGAGCGGATATGCCGGGGACGAGGAACTGACAAAGTCTGTAATGCGCGGCGGAATCCTTTATACGCATGACAACGGGATGATCGATTCGTGCGGCAGGCTTCATCTGAGCGGACGCGCGGACGACGTGATAAATGTCGGAGGGTATAAGGTGTCGCCTGTTGAAATCGAAGACGCCGCCCTTTCGTCTCCGGATGTCAAAGATTGCGTATGCGTTCCTGTAAACCATCCCGTTACCGGTTCGGCTTTGAAACTCTTGGTCGTTCCTGCGGACGGCAAGGATTTGGACAAGAGAGGAATGGCTCGTTATCTCGCTTCAAGGATAGAGGCTTACAAGGTCCCGCTTTTTTATGAGAAAACTGATTGCGTGCGCCGTACATATAACGGAAAAATCGACCGCAAGCATTACCGCAAGGGATAGCGCGGCCGCATATGCTGTCGCGCCTGAGGCAATTGCAAGCAGACTTGCATTGCTCTCGGCTTCTGCGTAATTCGGTCCTTCGGCCCGCATATGCTGTCGCGCCTCGGCAATCGCAAGCAGACTTGCATTGCTCTCGGCTTCTGCGCAATTCGGCCCTTGTGGGCCGCATATACTGTCGCGCCTGAGGCAATTGCAAGCAGACTTGCATTGCTCTCGGCTTCTGCGCAATTTGGCCTGCGGCCACATATACGGTAGCACCTCGGTAAAGAAAATCGAACAAGTTCATTTTCTTTACTCTCGGTTTCTGCGTATATTTGCAAATATATGATTAAACAATAGTGTTATGGAATACGAAAACGGGCAGCGGCCTTATATGGTTGTGGAAAGAAAAACTAACGGAATGGGAACTGCGGGATTCGTCCTTTCCCTTGTGGCCATATTTTTCGGATGTTTCGCGCCTTTGGCTTCATGCATATTGTGGCTTCTCGGGCTTATATTTTCGTTCATAGGGGTGTTCAGGCGTCCACGCGGGCTTGCCATAGCCGGATTGGTGATTTCCCTGATAGGAATAATCCTTATTTTAGTGTTCATCGCGTTATTGGGAGCTGCGGCGCTGATGGCTCTTTGACCTGGATCCGGCAACCGTTCTTCCGGTCGCGCGTCTATCATGTATCATGCGATGCAAGGGCAATCTATTCAGCACCGGTTTCCGGCTTTGATGCGTTGAAACGGCTATCCGCAATTATGCCCTGCCATGAAGGCTGCGTTTTGCAGAAAGGCGGAAATATGTCATGCGCAATATGTTGCGGCTTTGTCCGGTCGGGTTTTGCGTGTCCGGACGGGGCGGGGGATTTCAGATGCTGCAAAACAATGTGACAAGCAGCGGCACGCTGATTTCCGTGACTATCCCGCTTATAAGCGCGGCTGCGAGCATGCCCTGTCCCGAGTATTTCAGGATTACAGGGAGAGAAACGTCGATTGCCGTCACGCCTGCTGATGCGACGGGGGCGAAAGGGCTTATCTTTTTTGCCAGTGCCGGCGCGGCTGCAAGCGTGAAAAGTTCCCTGAATATGTTCGTCAGCAGGGCTACGGCCCCTAATTCAGAGGCGGCCTGCAATCCTATGGAAACTTCCTTGTACTTGGTTATCAGCACTGATGAAAGGGAATAGTATCCCATTCCGCTGCCTATGGCAAGGTAATCCTGAATTTCGCGGTCCGGAGAATGCAGGAGCATTCCTGCCAAGGCTGTAAATGCGAGCGTCCCGCATATGGAAGCGGCAGGAAGGATAAGCAGTTTTGCCGAAGCTCCTTTTATTATCCCTGCCGTATCCTTGTTCGCGCCAAGTCCCGTTCCTACAAGAAACATCAGTGCGTACAGCAGATATTCGGGAATATCCTTGCCCCAGTCTCCGAAAAGTCCCGGAGTGACGGCTCCTGTGATTCCGGCGATGCATCCGGCTGCGAATACGGCTATTATGACAAGGCTTCCTTTCATTTTTTCTTCTTTGTTATGATTCTGTATGCGCTGCATGAAAGAATCACGCTTCCGGCTATGCCTGCAATGGACAGGACAAGGGCTTCTTTTCCTATGTTTAAAATATCCGAGGTTATTTCACTATTAGTTCCTATATTTACACCGAGAAAAAACAGCATTGCCCATATTATGCATGTGGCGGCATTGCCGCTTTTCGATACGATGCGGTTGTTCCTGAATATCCTGCCGAACAGGATTCCGGCAGCCAGTATCAATAAGATGCGAAACATGATCCGTCTTTTTTTAACGCGGATGCAAAATTAATCATTATTTCAATTCCGGCGGTTCGGGATGGCTGCCGGGGCAGTCGATATGTACAGCAAAAAAAATATAATCAAGGTAAGTTATCCGATATTTCTCGGACTTCTCGCGCAAAATATCATCAATGTTACCGATACGGCGTTTTTGGGACATGTCGGGGAGGTGGAACTCGGGGCGTCGGCGATAGGCGGCCTGTATTATATCTGTTTCTTCACTCTTGCATTCGGATTCAGCATAGGCGCGCAGATCCTGATGTCGAGAAGGAACGGGGAAGGCAATTACAGAAAGATAGGCGATATCCTTTCGCAAGGGTCCCTGTTTACATTGCTGATGGCCTTTTGCCTGTTGGCCGTCTCGCTGGTTACCGCGAGGCCGTTCATGAGGCTCATGCTCTCGTCGGAAACGATACTCGAAGCGTCCGTGGCTTTTTTCTCCGTAAGGGTATGGGGACTTCTGTTTTCTTTCGTGAATACGATGTTCAGGGCGTTTTACGTGTCGATAACAAGAACCAAGGTTCTTACCCTGAATGCGATAGTCATGGCTGTGATAAATGTGGTCCTTGACTATGCATTCATTTTCGGGAAATTCGGATTGCCCGAGATGGGGCTGGAAGGCGCGGCTCTCGCTTCCGTCATGGCGGAAGCCGGGTCGTTGGCGTTCTTCTTCATATATACCAGAAAAACTGTCGATTGCGGGAAATACGGATTGCGCCTGTCTTTTAAGATGGACATGTCGGTAATCAGAAGCATACTTGGAGTTTCGGTATTCATGATGCTCCAGCAGTTCATCCCGCTTGCCACATGGTTCGTATTCTTCCTTGCCATAGAGCATCTGGGCCAGACACAGCTTGCGATAGCCAATGTCGTCAGAAGCATATATATCCTCATGCTGATACCTGTGCAGGCCCTGTCTACTACGGTCAATACTTTGGTGAGCAACGCGATAGGAGCAGGGCATATCGACAAGGTGATGGGAATAATAAGCCGTATAATGAAAATAAGCCTTGTTTTTGCGATAATATGCGCGGTTGCCGTAACCGGATTCCCTGAATTGCTGCTTTCCATATATACTGAAAGCGCGTCCCTTATCGAGGCGGCAGTGCCGTCTGTATGGGTAGTGGCTGCGGCTCTTGTGGTGGCTTCCGTTTCCAATATATATTTCAACGGCATATCGGGTACCGGGAATACGAAGCCCGCTCTTGTCATAGAGCTGTCCTGCCAGGTGCTCTACGCGGCATATATCATATTCTCGTGCATGGTTATGAAGTGGCCCGTCGCCGCATGTTTCGGTTGCGAGATAATTTATTACTTTACATTGTTCATTATAAGCATCATGTATCTCAAGTTTTATAATTGGAAAAAAGTAAGGATATGAGAAACAAGATAATACGTATATTCATAAGTTCCACTTTCGAGGACATGAAAAGGGAACGGGACATAATCCAGCAGAAGATTTACCCCGGCCTCTTGGAAGAATATGTGCATAAGGGCTGGCAGATCGAGTTCGTGGACCTGCGTTGGGGCATAAGCAAGGAGGCGGGCGTAAGCCAGAAGACCATGAGGATATGCAAGGAAGAACTTGCACGTTGCCAAAGGATATCCCCGAGGCCTAATTTCCTGATTCTTTCAGGGCAAAGGTACGGCTGGCGGCCAGTGCCGGAAACCATACCTGCAAGGGAATGGAACATGCTGATGGATTATCTTTCCGGGAACGGAAAACCGGGAGCGGCATGTTATCCGGAAGAAGAGAGGAAAAGGCTCGAATCGCTTTTGAAGGAATGGTACAGGCTGGACTGCAACAATATTCCTCCTGTAATGGAACTTGTGGAAAGGAGCGGGACCTACCGTTATGACTATGATGAATATGCGGATAATGTGGAAGCTCCTTTGGTCGGGCTTTTTACAAAGTTCGGGAACGAATGCGTCTTTGATAAAGGGGAGAAATACAAATATACCACCTCGGCTACCGAACAGGAAATCTTTGCCGGCGCGCTAAGTAAAAATGTAAGCAAGGAGCAGGTTATCGCCTATTTCAGGGACATAACGGATGCTGAGGCCAATCTCGATGAGAACGGCGGGACTCCTTTTTTGGATTCTCCGAAGGAAAGAAGCCGTTCGTCGGAGGCCATCTCGAATTTGAGGAAGGCGATTAAGGAGAAGCTCGGCAGGCAGGACGGCTGCCGCTCGTATGTCGAATTGGAATTCAGTCACAGGGTTTATGTCAGCGGCGCGGCGGACGATGAGATTGAAAAGAAGCTTTCAGGGCTGATCAGGAATGTCATCGACAATGAGATAGCCCTGTATTCGGAAAATATTCCGGAAGCGGAAGAGGAAAGGGAACGCCAGAAGTCTTTCATAGACGACAGGATCTCGAACTTTATCGGACGGGAAAACGAGCTGGATTCCATAGGCCATGGGCGGGGAATCGTGGTCTTGGAAGGCGAATCAGGAACCGGAAAATCCGCAGTCATGGCCAAATCGTTTAAGAATGAATGCGATTCGCGCCGGTCCATATGCGTCTTCCGTTCGGCTGGAATAGGCAGGATGTCGCAAGGCAGGCACTTGCTTGTCAGCGCGATTGAAGAAATACGATCATATGCTTCAAGGAAAAGCGGAGGAACATTCGACGGGCAGGCCGATGAATGCACGCTTTCGGCGTTGTCCGGGCTTTATCCTGACAAAGACATAAGGATGATGACTGATGAGGAACTCTCGGGAATGTTCAGGAATTTCCTTCGGTCTTACAGCGGAAAGATACCTGTGGCAATCTATTTCGACGCGATAGACCAGTTGCCGGAAAATGATTACATGAGGAATATGTTATGGTGTCCCGGCGCATGTTCCGCGAACGTGAAAATCGTCGTATCCGCTATTGCCGGCACTTTGGGGCATGTGGCCGGCTGTTCCCGCAGGATCGTGCTGCCGGGACTCGCAAGCATGGACGGCGGCAGCGACATCGAGGGTTTGCTTGACAGCAACCTCGAATCAGGAAAAAGGACACTGACCGCCTTGCAGAAAAAAACGGTTCTTGACGCATATGCGAAAGGCGGATGCAAGCCTTTGTTCCTTAAAATCATAGCTAAGGCGGCATCGAGATGGAGGCATGACGATGTGCTGGTTTGCGGGGAATGTTACAGCGAGACCCCATGCCATGCCGGTTCTCAGGAAAGCCGTGGTTCCGGCGGAGAAATATCCGCTCCTGCCAGGGCGGTGCGCAGGATAACGCTGCCCGACAATACGGAATCCCTTGTCAAGGGATTGATGCAGGAACTTGAAAAATCGGAGAATTACGGATTAGTGGTCGATAAGGCCTTGTCGTTCATTTTGCTGTCGAGATACGGAGTGTCCGATGGAGAATTGATGGCGATGCTTTCGCAGGATGAAGAATTCATGCGGTATTTCAGGAAGGGATCTTTCCATGAATTCAAGGCCGTGGTTTCCCTATTCCCTCCGATAATATGGACTCGCTTTTATTATGAGATAAGAAGCCTGCTTACTGAAAGGATAGTCGCAGGGGGGGAGGTCATGGATTTTTATCACAGGCAGGTTGAAAACGGGGCAAGGGCTTTTGTGGAAGAACGTATCGGCGGCGATGAAGGCCTCAGGCATGCGTATGAAATAATCGCGGGGTATTTTTCCGGCAGGTTGGGGTATTCGGATGCAAGAAGCCTGGAGGAACTTCCGCGCGCGTTAAGGAAATGTTCCGATTACGATGGCCTTTTTTCGCTTCTGTGCAATGCCGGATTTATCCAGGCCAAGGCTGAAAACGGTTTTATATTCGATCTGATCGAAGATTTCCGCAGGGCTGCGGATTCTGCGGCCGGCCGGATTACGGATTCAGGCCTGGATTATGCGAAGGAGGTTCTGAGCGGAAACGCAGGGCCTCGTGCGAGGATGTTTTTTGAAAATGCCAAGCTGCTTTATTATAGCGAAATCCTTAAAGCCATCGGCAAATTCATAAGAAAAGAAGCCTATGCCTTTTCCGATTTTGCAAAGTTGGATCCCATGTTTTCAGTTCAGCTGATGTATAATGCCTATTGCGACGGGCCTTTGCGCGAAGCTGCTGAAAAATACATGGCATCCTCCGGCAGCATTCGCAGTAATTTGTATTTGCAGTCGAATTCGGCGCCTTACCAGTCGAATTCGGTAATCAGGGACAAGCTTCAGGGGCATGACTGGTGCGTGAGGGACGTGGCAGTCTCGGATGATTTCAAAAGGGCGTTGTCCGTGTCGGACGATTCGACATGCATTTTATGGGATCTGGACACCGGCATAATGCTGAGAAAATTCGGCGGCTATGGTGGCATGATAACGTCTGTTTCGTCTGCGGGCAATCTTGAATACGCCCTTGTATCCATATCGGGAAGCCTCGGCAAATGCATCATCATCGATTGCATGAACGGAGACACGTTGTGGTCGGAAGAATTCGGCTCGGAAATTATTTCCACGGCATTTGCGGATGACGGCGGGCATTTCGCCGTTTTGCGCCGGGACGGTGCAGGGAACGGGCGCGGCAGTGAAAACATATTGGAATTCTATTCATTCAAAGATGCCGCCGCAGCGCGTTCAGGCGTCATGCACGGGCAGATAGGGGCATTCTGTTTCGCTCCTGGCGGACAGGCGGCATATATTGCCATGCATGGCGGATCTTCATGCCCGGATCCTGAATGCGGCGGGCTGCCGTTCGATGTACGTGTCGTTTCATTGCCTGCGGATGACGGAATGAAGCCTGTCAGGATAAAGGTTTCATCCGACAGGAAGGCCGCCGTTTTGTTCAAGGAAGATTATCTTGCATTGGATAAGGGATTTGTCAGAATTTATGATTTGGATTCGCCATGCAGCGAAGGTACTTTGATAGGTGAAGGCAGGCGTGCCATAGCGGTCATGGATGCCGACCCTTCCATGAAGATTCTTGCCGCAGGAATGAGCGATAATTCCATATGCATATTCGACACGGAAAACGGACGCTGCATGAAGACTTTGCACGGGCATGCCAAGGATGTCACCGCTTTGCGCGTTTCGAAAGACAGGAAGCATCTATTCTCGTCGTCGAGGGACAGAAGGTGCATTTTTTGGAATCTTGAAGGGGACGAGCCGGTGCGGGACGTTCCTTTCAGCAGTTGCGTGTGCATGACGACGCCGCTTTGCGACGGCACGCTGTACGCCGCATCCGATAGCTCAAGGATTATGTTCTATGAAGGAAAAAGCGAAAAAGGCAGGATTCTCGAAAATATCGCGCTTCCTTCCCGCGAGGCATTCGCCATGGATTTGTCATCCGACGGATCGAGGCTTGCGTATTCGTCTGGAGACAGGGATTGCTACCTTATAGATACGGCAAGCGGCAAGTCCTGCAAAATTGCGGACGGAGTCCATGACGCTTTTGTGAATGCAATAAGGTTTTCGCCCGATGGGCGTTATGTCGTCACTAACGCGGTCGACGAGTACGGAAGTTCGGCAGGATGCATACTGGCCGTATCCGACACGCTCGATGGCCGGATTTTGAGGAAATATACCGAAAAGGATTTGGGATTGTGCGCTCCATGGGGCGATGCGGACCTTCATGTCGCTGAAGGAAAAGATGGAGTGAATCCTGTCACGGGCAGGTACGACAGGCATCTTATCGAGAAATCGCCTGACAGGAACAAATATCTTGTGATGCATATAAATTCCCCGTTCGGGGCGGCTTTTTCTCCTGACGGAAAGTTGATAGCTGTCGCTTGCAGGGACAAGTCCGTGGTCGTGTATGACTGGATCGACAATAAGGTATTCAAGCATCTCGGCGTGAAGAATAGTAAATGCGGCGTGGGCGGCGAGCCTTCGGCAGGATACTCTTTCTACGGTCATTCCAACGAAGTGAAGTCCGTGGCTTTCATGCCTGACGGAAAGGGCCTTATATCAGGTTCGTGGGACAATTCATGCATATTGTGGGATTTGTCCGAAGAAGACGGAAAAGAAATCAAGGCCGTATTCAAGGGCCATATCAGGGGAGTTTACGCGCTTGATGTTTCAAAGGACGGGAAAACGTTTGTTTCAGGAGCGAGGGACCGCAGCTGCATGGTATGGGACATAGACAGGGGCGTTGCCGCATATGCCTCCGGCAGCGGGGACAGGGCCTTGTCGAACATGTTTCTCCAGTCGTCGCCGTGCAATTCCGTGTATTTCAGGAATGAAGGCATCATAGCCGGTTGCGATGAAGGAAATGTCGACATAGTGCGGGACATGAGCGGTTCCGTCCTTAAATCCGTGCCTTTGGCCACGCCCGTTAAAATGTGGAACCATAGGCTTGGTGAATATGAAGAACTATCGTTCATCTGCCCTCATTGCGGCAAGAAGCATCCTGTGCCGGAAAGGGCAATGAAGAAAATAACGGAAGTCTCGTCAAGGTACGATTATCCGTCAGTGCAGGCGACAGATTCCGAACGGCGCGACCGTAGTCTTGGATATGAATGCCCGTCATGCGGAAACAGGTTGGCATTCAATCCTTTTATAGCCGGATAAAAGGCATTTGACACTTATGCATAGCGAGCCCTGTTGAAATCGGGGCGCATTTGCTGGAAATCATAAAAAGACATTTGTATGCAGAAAATAAAAAAATATGTTCCGAAGCCGGCCGATACGTCCGATGTCCGGTTTCCTGAAGGAATGGAGGAATTGATGGAAATTGTGGCTAAAAACGTGCACGAGGTTTGGGCGCAGGGCAGGATGAAAGACGGCTGGACATATTCCGAAGAAAGGGACGACATAAGGAAAACCCATCCGTGCCTCGTGCCATACGAGCAGTTAAGCGAGTCCGAAAAGGATTATGACCGGAATACGGCCATGCAGACGATAAAGCTGATTCTCAAATCAGGATACAAAATCGAAAAGACTGACAAATAATATGGGAATCCGCGTTGTTGCCCTTGTGTAAACGCGGGCCGTGAAAGTCAGGACGGCATGGCCGCCCGGGCCTCGTGAACCGGAGGAATACGCGCCTGCATGGCGCGGGAGGAATTTGCCGGCCTGCATGTCCAGGAACTGATTTTGCTGACAAGCATTATAAAAATAATATTGATGCCATGAAAATATTCAAGAATGCCAGACTGAGGCTCTTTCTAAGCACTTACCGCACCTTATGCAAAGGCAAAAGGCAGGTTCTCGTGCTTTTTGCGTTCATAATCATAGCTGTCGCCGTTTCCCTCGCGGTAAGTTTTGCCGTAAGTCCGGAAGATGTTTTTGCCGAAAGGCTGTACAGGATAGTGGCCGCTTTCATAGACCCCGGGTCGAGTTCCTATTATTCCGAAACTGTCATGAGATGGCCGGCTGTCTTCGTTTCCGTTTTGGGAATGATACTTTTCTGCGGCCTGCTTATTTCTGTAATAAGCAACATAATGGAACGCCATATCGAGCGGTTCAGGAACGGAAGCCTCAGTTGCAGGATGAAAGGGCATGTGGTCATAACCGGTTTCGGCGACATGGTTCCTTCCATAATACGTTTCGTGTGCAACAGGGACAATGACACCTTTGTCCTTTTGCAAAGTCCTTCCGACATAGAAGAAATCGCGTCGAGGCTTCATGCGGAGCTTGACAACAAGCAGGAAAAAAGAGTGGTTCTTGTGAACGGGAAAAGGGATTCCAAGGAGGATCTGCATAAATTGTGGCTGAATGACGCCGATTCCATATTCGTTATAGGAAACGAAGACGAATACGACCATGATTCGCTTAATCTCGAATGCGTGAAAAAAATCACCGAGGTCCTCGAAGAGGAACAGGAAAGGAAAGAACGCAGTGTTTCCGCAAGGGCTGCGAGGCTGTTGCGCGGTTTGTACAGGACAGACGGTCCGGATGGCAAAAGATTATGCAGCACTGGAAAAAAAGTCACGGTCCTGCTTAATTTCCAGACTTCCTATGCAGCGTTCCAAACTGCCGACCTGTCTGAAAAATGGAAAAAGAATATCGATTTGAGGGTCTTGAATTTTCACGAGAACTGGGCCAAGAGGGTGCTTATTTACAGGAACTATTCCGTGAACGGGAATATTGCCGTCATAGACGAGCTGCTGCCGGAAAGCGAAGGCATTGATGGAAATCGAGGAAAAGGGCAAGGCCCGGGAAAAAGCCCGCTCTGCGGCATAAGCTCATGCGATATAGTTTATCCTCCTTTGGACAGGGATCCGATAACATGCGACAGCTGCAAATACGTGCATTTCATAATTTACGGAATGACGAGAATGGGGACGGCCATGGGCGTAGAGGCGGCTCACAGGCTTCATTTCCCTAATTTTACGAGAGACAGCAGATTGAAGTCCGTCATAACATTCATCGATACGGACGCGGATGTCGAAATGAATTACTTCGTGAGCCGTTACAGCCATTTGTTCAATATGGCCGAATCCTATTTCTATTTTCCGGACAGCGCGGGAAGGAGGCTTGTAAAAGAAAAAGTCGTTACAGCCGATGATAATGATTCGGGCTGCCCTCGGATGGAACTTGACATAGAGTTCAGGTTCGTGAAAGGCGGGAACGGAGATCCTGCCGTAAGAAGCGCGGTGGACGAATGGGCAAGGGATGAAAATGCGGTGACTACAATCGCGGTATGCCTTAACCATCCGCACCAGGCCGCCGCTTCGGGGCTGTATCTTCCTTCCGTAATCTATGAGAAAGGGATACCTGTCCTTATAAGGCAAAGGACGTCGGGAGCGTTGCTTGCAATGCTCAAGGATTGCAAGGATAGCAGGTACTCGAACATATATCCTTTCGGCATGACGGAAAATTGCTATTACGAAAACGATTTCTATCTCGACATTGCCAAGAAAATCAACTACCTCTATTATTTGAAAAACAATAAGAACCAGGATTCCGAAAACGAAGTGGAACCAGGCGCGGATATGTTTTCCGACCGTGCAGCTATTGAAAAGGAATGGAAGATCCTTCCTGTGGCAAAAAAATGGTCGAGCCTGTATGCGGCATGCTTTTATGACGTAAGGCTAAGGTCCGCCGGCCTTTCGAAATGGAGCGGCATTTTATCGGAGCAGGATGTCCGCCGCTATTTCCGGCAAGCGGATTCGTATGACCGGATGATGCAAAGGACTGAACACAACAGGTGGGTTATGGAAAAATACCTGTTTTCGTTCCGTGGTCTGAATGACTGCGAAAGGGAGAAGGCGGAGAGCATGAATGACAAGGAACGCGAGAACTATATGAGGATGTTGAAGAACCAGGATAAGATACACGGATGCATGGTGCGGTACGATCTCCTTTCGGATGATATGAAGGACAACGACGATATGGTCGTGAGGCGGGCTCCTGAAATTTTCAAGTCCGCCGCAGGATGCCGCAAGATTCCGCCGTGCAAATAGGGTATGGAAATTGATAGTGATATTATTATTTTAAACTTAGTTTACAATCACGCTGCGCCCGGCATTGCCTGGACAAGTTCAGCCACTGCTCTTGGCTTGCAGTTTATTTTAGATTTCATCTACAATCACGCTGCGCCTCGGCATTGTCTGAACAAGTTCAGCCACTGCTCTCGGCTTGCAGTTTATTTTAAATTCGAATGTCATGAGAAAATACGTATCGGAAGCCGTTATAGTGGCGGCAGGAATCGTCCTTATGGGAATAGCCATCGCGATAGGCCTTAAATCGGTAGCGAACAAGGAAAGGGTGGTCAACGTGAAAGGCCTTGCCGAAATGGAAGTCGCGGCGGACAAGGTTACATGGCCGCTGGTCTATAAGAATATCGGAAATGATTTGTCTGTCATTTACAGGGATTTGCAAAAGACGAACGATATAATTACCGGATACCTGCTTGAAAACGGGATAGAAAAAAACGAAATAACCCTCGGAGCTCCGGAAATCATCGACATGAAAGCGGAACGTTACAGTTCCAACGAGTCTCCGTACAGGTACAATGTGACTTCTGTCATAACGGTAGTGTCTTCCAAAGTGGAACTGGTCAGAAACCTTATAAGCGAGCAGAGCGAACTTCTTAAAAAAGGAGTGGCCATAACAGGAGGGGATTACCGCTATAACGTCGAATATGAATTCACGAGCCTGAACGATGTGAAGCCGCAGATGATCGAGGAAGCGACGAAAAATGCAAGGAAAGCCGCGGAAAAATTCGCTGCCGATTCGGACAGCAAGCTCGGGAAGATCAAGCGGGCTTACCAAGGGCAGTTCAGCATATCGGACAGGGATCTGAATACTCCGTATATAAAGAAAATAAGGGTGGTCACGACTATAGATTACCTTCTGAAAGATTAGCGGA
Organism: uncultured Bacteroidales bacterium; assembly: GCA_944322605.1. Taxonomy (GTDB): domain Bacteria; phylum Bacteroidota; class Bacteroidia; order Bacteroidales; family UBA932; genus CALUPD01. The sequence goes on from CALUPD010000023.1 coordinate 12,778, forward strand.
TGCCTCGTTGCATGACTTGCGGTAATCGTTGGGCGATATTCCGGTCATGCGCTTGAAAAAACGTCCGAGATAGGACTGGTCGGGGAAAGACAGCTCATGCGCGATTTCCCCGATTGTTTTTGTCGTGGATTGAAGCTGTATTTTTATTTCCTGCACGGTGAACGCGTCAATGATGCGCTTTGCGGGATTCTTTCCTATATTCTTGCATATGTCCGAAAGGTATTTTGGGGAAATCCCCAGCTTGTCCGCATAGTATGACGCTTCCCTTTCCTTTCCGCAATTCCTGATGACCAGCGTGACGAAATTCTTGAACAGCTCTATCTGCCTTTTGCTTTCCATCGGGTCCTGGCGGGCAATCAGGAATCTTTTGATCTTGTCGTACATGCTATAAAGGAAGGCTTTCAGCAGGTCTTTGGCTATATTCGTCCTGAATATGTTGCCGCTGTCGTTGTTCAGGGTTTCCATATTGTAGAACAGTCCTTTCAACGGCCTCAGGTATTCCCTTTTTTCAGGATGGAATACAGGGTTCTCCCTCAGGTATCCGAAAAATACAGGCTCCATCTTGAAACATATCTCGTCTGCGATGCTTTTGGAAAAGGCTATGTATTTGACGGAAAAATCCTCCGTCGCCTTTTCCATGCTTATTATCGTGTCCGGCAGGATTATGACTTGCGAGTTTCGGCTTACCTGATGTTCCTTCAGGTTTATCTTTATTTCCGCGCTCCCGTGTTCGCACATGAGTATCATGGCGAATCCGGCATGCAGGCTGTATTCCAAAAGCCCGTGCATGCTGTCCTCCCCCATAAAGAAGTCGGAGTCTGAAAACTGTAGTTTTTCTATCATCCCGTTCCAAATCTTTTTTCAAAATTAAGTAAAAACGGCTATCCGCAAAAATGAACTGCGCACCGGAAGTTTTGTGTCCTGTTTCCGGCGCAGTTTAAAAAAAGCATGCCGTGGAATTAATGGAACGAATTTTGCTAATGGCTTATACGTTATTCATAAAGTAAAGTAAAAATAATAATAAAAGAGGGTTGTGAAGTTGTATTAAGCTGCTGGGTGTTAATGATATAGTCTAAATGCGTTTAAAAAGTTCATTTTAGAATTTACTCCGAAAATGAACAATAAATGTTAGAAAGTGAAAAATGCCCGAATCGCGAAAATATATCTTTGCATCGTAAAAAACAGATTGGAATGATTAGAACTGAGATTTGTTGCGGGCTGGCGGCAGTGGCGTTGCTGGCCGGATGCGGGCAAAAGCCCGATGTCAATGTGAGTCAGAGTTATGACCTTCTTGAGCTTAAGCCGGAGAGCAGGACTTTGACAGTGTCTTATTCATCGAGGATAGAAGGGAGGCAGGATATAGCCATATATCCTCAGGTTTCAGGTTTCATAACGGATCTGCTGGTGGAAGAAGGACAGAAAGTGAAAAAGAACCAGCCTTTGTTCATTATAGACCAAGTCAATTACGAAGCCGCGCTTAATACTGCAAAGGCCAACGTTGAAGTTGCCGAGGCTGCCCTTGCGACTGCATCCCTTACATACGACAGCAAAAAGGAACTTTACAAGCATAAGGTTATTTCCGAGTTCGAACTGAGCACGGCTGAAAACAGCTATCTCTCGGCAAAGGCGCAGCTCGCCCAGATGCAGGCCCAGGAAATCAGCGCGGAAAACAATCTTTCCTATACCGTAGTCAAGGCTCCGGCAGACGGTGTCATAGGCACATTGCCGTACAGGGTCGGCGCATTGGTAAGCTCGGCAATGGCGTCCCCGCTTACCACAGTATCGGACAATTCTGACATGTACGTATATTTTTCGATGACCGAAAACAAATTGATAGACCTCATCCGCAAATACGGTTCAAAGGACGCTGCGATAAAGAGCATGCCGGAAGTCGTGCTTGAACTCAATGACAATTCGGTATATTCCCATAAGGGAAAGATCGAGACCATAAGCGGGGTAATCGACAGGAATACCGGCTCGGTAAGCGTCAAGGCCGTATTCCCTAATCCGGAAGGCCTTCTCCATAGCGGCGGCTCAGGCAACGTGGTCATTCCTGACGTGAGAAAGGATTGCATAGTGATACCTACTGCCGCGACATTCGAATTGCAGGACAAGGTGTTCGCCTACAAAGTGGTCGATGGAAAAGCGACTGCTGTCCCTATTACCGTCACTAAGGCCGGAAGCACTGAATACATAGTGGATTCCGGACTTGAATTCGGAGATGTAATAGTTGCCAAAGGCGCAGGACTCATGAGGGAAGGTACCGTAGTCATGCCGTCGCAAAATGCCGTAAAGGACGGTGCTGCCGATGAGGCCGTCTCTTCTGAAAACGAATAGTCGCGAGGCTTTGATCAAATAAAAGAAGTATAGCAATATGACATTAAGATATTTTATAGAAAGGCCGGTCTTTTCGGCTGTTATTTCCATAGTCATCGTGGTGTTGGGGGTAATCGCGCTTTCTACCCTTCCGGTAGAGCAGTTCCCTAACATTGCCCCTCCTACCGTGATGGTAAGCACGACATATTATGGAGCCAATGCGGAGACTATACAGAAGAGTGTCATAGCTCCGTTGGAAGAAGCTATAAACGGCGTGGAAAACATGACATACATGACTTCCACTGCCACTAACTCGGGTTCTGCCGACATAAGCATTTATTTCAAGCAGGGCACGGACCCTGACATGGCAGCCGTGAACGTCCAGAACCGTGTTTCCAGGGCGACAGGCCAGTTGCCTCAGGAAGTCACGCAGGTCGGAGTGACGACGGCGAAAAGGCAGAGCAGCATGCTTCAGATTTTTTCCGTGTACAGTCCGGATGAAACATACGACGAAAGTTTCATTTCCAACTACATAAGCATAAACCTCAAGCCTGAAATCCTGCGTATTTCCGGTGTCGGCGATTTCATGGTAATGGGAGGCGAATACAGCATGAGGGTCTGGATGAAGCCTGAAATCATGGCACAGTACGGCCTTAGCCCTTCCGACATAACCGCAGCCCTTGCGGAACAGAATATCGAAGCGGCCACCGGGTCTTTCGGTGAAAATTCCGAAGAGACTTTCCAGTATACGATGAAATATTCCGGAAGGCTTGTGACTACTGAAGAGTTCGAAAACATAGTGCTTCGCGCCAACGACGACGGCACGATACTCAGGCTGAAAGATGTCGCCGATGTGGAACTCGGAAGGGACAGTTATGCATTCGTAGGACAGACGAACGGAAAACCGGGCGTTTCCTGCATGGTTTTCCAGACAGCCGGATCCAACGCGACAGAGGTGAACAACAATATCACGGCTTTTCTTGAAGAGGCTTCGAAGGATCTTCCTAAAGGATTGGAAATCATTCCTCTTATGAGTTCGAACGACTTCCTTTACGCGTCAATACATAACGTGATAAAGACATTGATAGAGGCGATAATCCTCGTCATACTCGTCGTGTTCGTATTCTTGCAGGATTTCAGGGCTACCTTGATTCCGTTGATAGGAATCCTCGTGTCCCTCATAGGTACATTCGCGTTCATGACTCTTGCGGGATTCAGCATAAACCTCATCACCCTGTTCGCTCTGGTTCTTGTGATAGGTACCGTCGTCGACGACGCGATTATCGTGGTCGAAGCGGTGCAGGCGAGATTCGACGTCGGATACAAGTCTTCATACATGGCGAGCATAGACGCCATGAAAGGCGTGGGTTCTGCGGTATTTACCTCGTCCCTCGTGTTCATGGCCGTGTTTATCCCGGTTTCGTTCATCGGAGGAACATCCGGAGCTTTCTATACGCAGTTCGGCCTCACGATGGCCGTAGCGGTAGGTATCTCGGCTATCAATGCGTTGACATTCAGCCCTGCATTGTGCGCTATAGTACTCAAGCCTACATACGATGAGAACGGAAACGAAAAGCCGACTTTCACGATGCGCTTCAGGAAGGCGTTCAATGCGGCGTTCTCGGCCATAGTCGAAAAGTACAAGAGCGGCGTTCTCGTGTTCATCAAGCATAAATGGCTTTCATGGGCGTTGATAGCATTGTCCATAGCGGCCCTTGTCGTATTGATGAAAACCACGAAGAGCTCGCTTGTCCCTGAAGAAGACCAGGGCACGGTGTTCGTGAGCGTAAACTCTTCTCCTGGTACGTCCCTGTATATGACAAGCAACATAATGGATGAGGTTGAAGCGGCTATCAAGGATATTCCTCAGATCAAGGTTTATTCGAAGACTACCGGTTACGGAATGCTTGCAGGCCAGGGAAGCTGCTTCGGTATGTTTATCATAAAGCTTACCCCTTGGGAAGAACGTACCCACAAGGACGAGATGGTTAATGCGGTGATCTCCCAGATTTATGCGAGGACGGCAGGCATCAAGGATGCGAATGTGTTTGCCATGGCGCCGGGAATGATACCTGGCTACGGCATGGGCAACTCCCTTGAAATGCACGTGCAGGACCGCAAGGGAGGCACGGTGGACGATTTGTATGCGACTACCCAGCAGTATCTTGCCGAACTCCAGAAAAGGCCTGAAATATCGAGGGCTTATTCGACATTCGACATACGTTACCCGCAATGGTTGGTGGAAGTGGACGCTGCAAGGTGCAAACGCGCCGGTGTCAGCCCTCAGACGGTGCTCAGCACGCTTTCGGGATATTACGGCAGCCAGTACGTCTCCAACTTCAACAGGTTCTCGAAGGTTTACAGGGTAATGATACAGTCTTCACCTGAATATCGCTTGGACGAGACGTCTTTGGATAATACATATGTTCCTGTGAACGGGAAAATGGCTCCGCTCAGCCAGTTCGTCACTTTGACCAAAGTTTACGGAGCGCAGTCTCTTGAAAGGTTCAACATGTACAACGCCATTACGGTGAGCGTCAATCCGGCTGACGGCTATAGTACCGGCGATGCCATCAAGGCGGTGAACGAGGTCGCTGAAACGAGCCTTCCTATAGGCTATGGTTTCGAGTTCGGCGGCATAACGAGGGAGGAAAGCCAGCAGGGAACAGGAAACATAGTTGTAGTGTTTGCAATATGCATACTGATGATATATTTGATATTGAGTGCGTTGTATGAAAGTTTCATTATTCCGTTCTCTGTCATACTCAGCGTGCCTTGCGGATTGATGGGCAGCTTCCTTTTCGCGAAAATGTTCGGATTGGAAAACAATATTTATTTGCAGGTCGGCCTGATCATGCTTATAGGCTTGCTTTCGAAGACTGCGATTCTGCTTACCGAGTACGCTACGGAAAGGCGTGCTGCCGGCATGAGCCTTACGGCGGCTGCCGTTTATGCGGCCAAGGCCCGTTTCCGTCCTATCCTGATGACCGTCCTTACAATGATTGTGGGCATGATTCCTCTTATGTTCGCTACGGGCGTAGGAGCGAACGGTAACAGGTCCATCGGTACGGGCGTGGTAGGCGGAATGCTTGTAGGTACATTGGCCTTGCTGTTCATTGTTCCGGTCATGTTCATAGTATTCCAAAGCTTGCAGGAAAAAGTCAAGCCAATGCAGTTCGAAAAGTCGAGGGACTGGGAATTGCAGGCTGAACTCGAAGATCCGACAACCAAGGAACTTAATTAGTATAGAAAATTCAGAAATATGAAAAGAATATTAGCGATATTTACAGTATTGTCCATGACTGCATGCGGCATATACGGGAAATACAAGCCTGAAACGGAAGTCAGGGATGATCTGTACGGAGAAATTCCGCAGGCATATGCGGATACTTCGAATTTCGGCACTGTCGATTGGAGGAACGTGTTCAAGGACACGTCCCTTCAAAAACTGATTGATACGGCTTTGGCTAGGAATACGGACATGAGATCGGCTTTGCTCAGCATCAAAGAAGCTGAAGCCGCCCTCATGTCGGCGAGGCTGGCTTATATCCCGTCTTTCAATTTTGCTCCGCAAGGAACTATTTCCGGAGGAGAGTCTTCATCTTCCACGACCAATACGTATACCTTGCCATTGACGGCAAGCTGGCAGGTTGACGCGTTCGGAAGCCTTACCAATGCAAAGCGCGTTTCAAGGGCTACCTATGACCAGTCTCTTGAATACGTGCAGGCTGTACGCAGCCAGATCATATCGTCGGTAGCGAATCTTTATTATACGTTGCTCATGCTTGATGAACAATTGAAGATTTCCGAAGAAACGATGCAGGTTTGGAAGGAAAGCGTGGACGCGACAAGGGCGATGATGGATGCCGGAATGGTCAACGAGGCTGCCCTTGCCCAGACCGAGGCTTCTTATTATAGCATATGCACCACGGTCATGGACCTGAAGGAGCAGATCAATACTACTAGGAATTCCCTTTCGTCACTGATTGCAGACGCCCCTGGCGAAATAGAGCGCGGCAGCCTTTACGACCAGGATTTTCCGGAAGAATTTTCGGTAGGAGTGCCTGTGCAGATGCTAAGCAACCGTCCTGATGTCAGAAGCGCGGAATTCGCGTTGGCCCAGGCTTTCTATTCGACAAACCAGGCAAGGTCGGCTTTCTATCCGTCGATAGTCCTTTCGGGAAACGGCGGCTGGACGAATTCGATCGGCAATGTGATAGTGAATCCGGCGCAGGCCATATTTTCCGTGATAGGTTCCCTTACCGAACCTATATTCAATGGCTGGAAAAACGTGGCGCAGCTCAGGATGGCCAAAGCAAGGTATGAGCAGGCCAAGCTTGATTTCCAGCAGACATTGCTCGATGCCGGAATAGAAGTGAACAACGCCCTGATGCAGTACCAGACAGCTAAGGACAAGGCGGATTATTTCGACAAGCAGATTGCATCGCTCGAAACAGCTGTGTCAAGCACGGAATTGCTTATGGAACACGGCAATACAACCTATCTTGAAGTTCTTACGGCACGCCAGTCGTTGTTGAACGCCCAGCTTTCGAGGGTTGCGAACCACTTCTCTGAAATACAGGGAGTAATTACCATATACAGTGCTTTGGGCGGCGGACGCGAGGATATTGAAACCGTCAAGGAACTTGCGGATGCCGAGGCAAGAGCCGATTATAAGGAAACCAAGCAGCATAACAAGGAAAAACGCAAGCAGCACAGGCAGCTAAAAAAAGAGGCATAGCTTTGTTTTTCTGTACTTGAGTTAATAAAGCCAGCGGCAATTTGCATGAGAATCGCAGATTGCCGCTGATTTTTTTAATGATGCTTGCTGCTGCTGCCGAAAAAGTAAACACGGAAGGGTGGAAAAAATGTAAGGTGGTTGGTGTTATTCGCTTGAAAAAATGTATCAAACCTTGGTTTATTCATTGAAAAAAGTGTAATTTTGTCATTGGGAAATAAAGTTGTGCCATGCTTAAAAGGAAGATAGAAACATATTTAGCCGACTGGAAACAGTCCGAGGACAGAAAACCTTTGGTGATAAAAGGTATACGCCAATGTGGAAAGACATATATTGTCCAAAAATTCGCAAGGGAGAATTATGATAGCGTGGTCTATATGAATTTCATTCTTGAACCGGACAAAAAGTCTGCCTTTACCGGCAATATGGATGTTGACACCATCATTCTCAATCTCTCTGCTTTGATTAAGGGCAGTCGTTTCATTGAAGGGAAAACCTGCATTATCCTTGATGAGATTCAAGAATGCAAGGAAGCAAGGACTGCCTTGAAGTCATTCCATATAGACGGGCGTTTCGATGTCATTGCCACGGGTTCTCTTTTGGGAGTGAAAGGCTACGGTCAAAGCAAGAAAAAGAAAGAAGATATAGGACAAGATTCTGTCCCTGTCGGATATGAAACCGTGATAGACATGTACCCGTTGGATTTTGAAGAGTTTCTATGGGCAAACGGTATCAGTCCGGAGGTTATCGATTCTGTAAAATCATGCTTTGAGAACGAGGAGGTTGTTCCAGAGGGGGTTCATAAGGCCATGATGGAACTGCTGTACAGGTATGTCATTGTTGGAGGTTTGCCGGAAGTGGTGAACTGTTTCCTTGAGACCAAGAATATCGAACTAATATATAAGTTACAGCGAAATCTTATTGCCGAATATGAAGAGGATATGGTCAAATATGCAGATGATGCAGACAAACCCAATATCCGTGAATGTTTTGAATCTATTCCGAAGC
>CALUPD010000024.1 GCA_944322605.1 uncultured Bacteroidales bacterium
CGTTTTCAGGAAGGATTTCGTAGGCCAAAGCCTGTGTCTGGCCCACTACCACGGAGATATTTTCTTCCTCAAGCTCGATGCTTGCTACAAGCACATCGTTTTCTTTTTCCTTGCAGGAAGAAAAACATAAAAGCAGCGCCGATGCCATGACCAGCATGCCGCTAATTCTTTTTACGATTGTTTTCATAAATAAATTTAAAGTAAGTGTTTATGCAAACAAATTTAACAAAAAATTTATTTATTTCTTTATAAAAAATAAGGTATTTTACTTAGGAGCTATCCTGTACAGGAAAACCGCGATTACAGCGTACATTATATTAGGCACCCATAACGCTATCCCGGGCGGCAGAAGATCGGTATGCACGAACATCTGGCTGAATTTTAAAAACAGGATATACGAAAAGCTCAATGCGATGCCTATGCCGAGATTCAGGCCTATGCCTCCCCTCCTTTTCTTTGAAGAAAGGGACACTCCCATAAGTGTCAGGATAAAGGCCGAAAACGGCATCGCATAACGGGTGTGCTTTTCCATGAGGGCGTATTTCACATTCTTGTCCCCTCTTGCCCTCTGTTTTTCTATAAGCTCGTTAAGCTCGCGGGAATCGAGGGTCTCGTATGAATTCTGCTTCCTGTAAAAGTCGCTCACGTCTATCTGGAGTACCGTATCCTTTTCCTTGCCGAAAGAAATGATTTCCTTGTCGCCGACGTATTCCCTTATATAATAGTTCTTGAGTTTCCACGCGCATTTCGTGCTGTCCCATACTGCCGTGGACGCGGAAAGCTTGGATTTCAAGTCATGGCCTTCTATCTGCTCTATCGTGAACTTTATGGCGGTGTTGTTCCACGTATTGAATCGCTGCACGTACACGTATGTTCCGGGTTCTGTCTGGTAATGTATGTTTTTCTGCGAATTATAGAACCGGCCGTTGATGTATTTGTCTTCGAAAGCCGCCCTTTGCTTGTTCGCGGGAGGGATGACATACAACCCGAGCGCGAGGCTCAGCAACGCAATGGCCAGCGCGGACAGGAAATACGGATACATCAGCCTGTTGAAGCTTATGCCGCCTGCCAGCATCGCGATTATCTCGCTGTTCGCGGCAAGCTTGGAAGTAAAGAAAATCACCGTGATGAACACGAACAGAGGGCTGAACATATTCACGAAATACGGAATGAAATTCTTGTAATAATCGAATACTATGGCTTTCAGTGGGGCTTCCTTTTCGACGAAATTGTCTATCTTTTCGCTTATGTCGAAAATTATGACTATGCCTATGATAAGTATTATGGCAGCCGCATAAGTCCCGATGAACTTGCGTATGATGTACTTGTCTATTTTAGTAATCCTAAAATTCATCTGAGCTACAGTTTTGTTTCCAGTTTCCTTACCGCCTCGTCCTTCCATGCCGCGAAATCACCGCTTATGATGTGCTTTCTCGCGCAGCGCACAAGTTCGAGGTAGAAAGCCACGTTATGCTCGCTTGCGATTTGCGCCGCTATCATCTCCCCGGCAACGAACATATGGCGGAGATAGGCCTTGGAATACGCCTTGTCGACAAAAGACGTGCCGCCTGGATCTATAGGGGAAAAATCATCCGCCCACTTCCTGTTCCTTATGTTTATCATGCCTTCCCAAGTGAACAGCATGCCGTTCCTGCCGTTTCTTGTAGGCATGACGCAATCGAACATGTCGATTCCCCTTGCAATGCCTTCAAGTATGTTGGCAGGAGTCCCGACCCCCATAAGATACCTCGGCTTTTCCTGCGGGAGCACCGGATGCAGGACTTCGAGCATCCGGTACATCACCTCCGTCGGCTCTCCTACCGAAAGGCCTCCTATCGCATAGCCTTCCCTGCCAAGCGAAGCCGCATGTTCGGCGGCCATTACCCTCAAATCAGGATACACGCATCCCTGCACTATCGGGAAAAAATGCTGGGCATACCCGTAAAGCGGTTCCGTCGAATCGAACCTGCGTATTCCGCGTTCGAGCCATTTCTGCGTAAGCTTCAAGGAATCGAGCGCGTACCTGTGGTCGGCATCGCCCGGAGTACACTCGTCCAACGCCATGATTATGTCCGCGCCTATCATCCTCTGCGTGTCGACATTGTTTTCAGGCGTGAACATATGTTTCGAACCGTCGATATGCGAGCGAAAAATGCATCCTTCTTCGGTCAGTTTCCTGTTTTCCGTAAGCGAAAAGACCTGGAATCCGCCGCTGTCCGTCAATATGGGCCTGTCCCACGAGACGAATTCATGCAGGCCACCTGCACGGTTCAATATGTCAAGGCCGGGCCTGAGATAAAGATGGTACGTATTGCCAAGTATTATCTGCGCGCCTATGTCCTCTTTCAGGTCCCTGTGGTAAATGCCCTTGACCGAGCCTATAGTGCCTACTGGCATGAAAATAGGAGTTTCAACAGTCCCATGCTCCGTATGCAGCAGGCCGTATCTTGCATTGGACCCCGGATCAGTCCCGAGCTTTTCGAAAAACTTCATCTGGAAAATTTCTACTGGTTATCTAAGCGACGCTCCGAACTTGCTGGAAAGGGTTTCCGTTATTTTGGACATCACGCCTTCTACAGCCTTGTCAGTAAGGGTCTTTTCATCGTCCCTCAAGATAAAGCTCATCGCGTACTGTTTCTTTCCTTCCGCAATCTTGTCGCCTTTGTACACATCGAACAGGTCTACCGCCCTTAAAAGTTTCCTTTCGCACTCGAAAGCAGCCTTGCGCAAATCGGCATACCTGACATTTTCATCGACAAGCAAAGCCAAATCCCTTCTTACTTCCGGATATTTAGGCATTTCCTTGTATGTTATCCTGTTTTTCGATGCGATCGAACACAATTCGTCCCACGATATTTCCGCCGCATAGACTTCGGTCTTTATGCCGAACCTGCGCCTCAGGGCCGGAGATATTATCCCGAGAGAAACTATTTCCGCGCCGGAGCGGGACTTGTATGTTATTCCTTCCGAATATATGTCAGACGGAGCGGAATCATACTGCATTGAATTCAAATCCGCGCCGAGCCTCTTCATGATCAGTTCCACATATCCTTTAAGCACGAAGAAATCGCTTTTCTTCGCTCCTCTCCAAGTATGCGAAAACTCCCCGGTCATGAAGAGAGAAAGCCTGGCATGCTCCTTATAAGACTTCTGGATATTTTTGTCGGCATCGGGGCTTATGGAATACATGTTGCCGAGCTCGTACAATTTCAGGTCCTGGCACTGCCTGTTCTGGTTATAAGCTATTACTTCAAGGCCCCCCGGAATCAGAGTCTGCCTCATCGCGTTCAGATCGGAGCTGAGAGGATTGAGGATCATCACGAGCCTGTCCTTAGGAAAAGCAGCGAGGTTTTCGTAATAGGCGGCCTTTGTCAGCGAATTGTTCATTATTTCGCTGAAGCCGTTGGATGAAAGCATGTCCGAGACGGTCTTTTTCATGGTTTCCGGATCAGGGTTGGGACTTACGTTTACGGACGACTTCACATTTTCCGGCAGTTCGATGTTGTTGAAGCCGTATATCCTCAGGACGTCTTCGACGACATCGCATTCCCTGTAGACATCGACCCTGTATGTCGGGACCGAGACTTCCGCTTCGCTGCCGTTTTCGGACAGGATTTCGAAATCCATGGCCTTTAATATGGCCTTTATATCTTCGGACGGAATATCCTTCCCGATGAACCTTTTCATCCTTTCGATGTCGAGGCTCACTTTCTTTTTTTCTATCGGCGACGGGTATATTTCCTTTACAGGGCCTACGACCTTTGCCCCCGCATGCTCTTGCAGAAGCAACGCGGCCCTTTTAAGGGCATATGGTATGATCGAAGGATCTGCTCCCCTTTCGTATCTGAAAGAAGCGTCGGTCTTTATCCCGTGGCGTTTTGAGCTCTTCCTTATATATACCGGATTGAAATATGCCGACTCGATGAATACTTTTTCCGTATTGTCCTTGATTCCCGATTCCAGCCCGCCGAATATACCCGCCAAGCACATAGGGGAATTTTCATTGCATATCATAAGGTCTTCCGGAGAAAGGCTGTGATGGACACCGTCCAAAGTGACAAAATCCGTTCCTTCCTCGCAATGCCTTACCACGATCCTGTCCCCGTCGATTTTCGAAGCGTCGAACGCATGCAGTGGAAGGCCGACTTCCTGCAATACGAAATTTGTTATGTCCACGACATTGTTTATGGATCTTATGCCTACCGCATTCAGCCTTTTCTTCATCCAGTCCGGAGAAGGCCCTATCTTGACATCTGTCAATGTGATTCCTGAATACCTCGGCGCGGCGTCACCTGCTTCCACGCAAATATCGATTCCTTTGCCTTCCCCTTCCCTGAATTCCGCCACGGACGGATATACGAGTTCGGTGTCATAGCCGTTGTATTTAAGGTATGCGTACAGGTCCCTGGCCACTCCGATATGGCTTGCGGCGTCCACCCTGTTCGGAGTAAGTCCTATTTCGAAAACAGTGTCCGATTCGAGGCCGAGATATTCTTTCGCAGAAGTTCCCGGCACGGCAGAGCCGTCGAGAACCATGATCCCGTCATGGGAATTTCCCAATCCCAACTCGTCTTCGGCGCATATCATCCCGAAAGACTCTATTCCCCTTATCTTTGATTTTTTTATCTTGATCTGCTCTCCGTCAGGAAAAACCAATCTTGTGCCTATCGTCGCAAGCAGAACCTTCTGCCCGGCAGCGACATTTGGAGCGCCGCAAACGATTTGCAAAAGCCCGTCGCCACCCGCATTCACCTTCGTCACGCTAAGCTTGTCCGCGTCGGGATGCTTGGAGCATTCAATGACTTCCGCCACGACAACTCCTTCAAGTCCTCCCGGAATCTGCTCGACGGTTTCCATCGCCTCCACTTCCAATCCTATCGATGTAAGTATTTCCGCAGTCTTTTCAGGAGTCAAATCGAATTTGACGTAATCTTTCAGCCAATTATAAGATATTTTCATGTCTATTGATTTTATCGTCTTGTATTTCTATTTCATTTGCCGCAATAAAAACATCAGCCGAGCAACGAATCTATGAATTCCTTTTTATCGAAAACCTGCAAGTCTTCGATCTTTTCGCCTACGCCTATGAATTTGATAGGAATGTCCAGCATGTCTGATATGCCTATCACAACACCGCCTTTGGCAGTGCCGTCGAGTTTAGTGACCGCAAGGGCGCTCACGTCTGTGGCTTTCGAAAATTCCTTGGCCTGCTGGTAGGCGTTTTGGCCTACGGACCCGTCAAGAACGAGAAGCACTTCATGCGGAGCGTCCGGAATGACCTTTCTTATCACGTTTCGGATCTTGGTAAGCTCGTTCATCAGGTTTATCTTATTATGAAGCCGGCCTGCCGTGTCTATCAGGACCACGTCGGCATCTTGCGCGACCGCCGATTTCACGGCATCGTATGCCACCGACGCCGGATCCGATCCCATCTGTTGCTTGATTATGCTGACCCCGGCCCTTTGGCTCCAGATTTCAAGCTGGTCGACAGCCGCCGCCCTGAAGGTATCTGCCGCCCCCAGCACGACTTTCTTGCCTGATTCATGCAGCCTTGCGGCTAATTTGCCGATTGTCGTGGTCTTCCCTGCCCCGTTTACTCCGACGACCATGACGACGAACGGTTTTTTCGAAAAATCGAACGGCACTTCGCCGTTATTGCCGTCATCGGCCTTGAGCAGCTTGCATATCTCGTCTTTGAGCATGGCCTTCAATTCGGACATGTCGACATATTTATCCTTTTCGACCCTGTCTTCCAAAGCCTCGATAATCTTCAGTGTCGTGTCTACCCCTACATCCGCTCCGATCAGGGCTTCTTCGATTCCGTCAAGGACTTCGTCGTCCACGGTAGATTTTCCTTTTACCGCGCGCGTGATTTTTTCAAAAAACGAAGTTTTCGTCTTTTTCAGTCCCTGATCGAGGGATTCCTTTTCCTCCTTGCTTTTTTTACCGAATAATCCGAAGAATGCCATATTCACTATAATTTATGGTTAATCTGCAAATTTACATTTTTTTCTGAAAAAAGAAGCCGTACCGGAACGAATTCCGATACGGCTTGCATTTTTGTAATCAATCAATCTATTTTTTTGAGAAAAAATCTTTCACTTTGTCAACCTGCACCATTTCTTCCTGGAACACATAAGCGCCGCTGCGAGGCGACCTGTCCATGCGAATGCATTTTACCATTTTGTTATCAGCAGCCCTGTTGCCGCCGAATGTTGCAACTGCTTTCTTTGCCATAATTAATCCTTATTAAATGTTATTTGATTTCACGATGCAGAGTAACCTTCTTGAGATAAGGATTGTATTTTCTGCGTTCGAGCCTTTGCGTAGTATTCTTTTTATTTTTAGTGGTTACATACCTCGATATTCCCGGTACGCCGCTTTCTCTTTGCTCGGTACATTCCAATATGACCTGTACCCTGTTGCCTTTCTTTGCCATATCCGTAAACTAAATTATATCGATTAAACCTTTAGCCTTGGCTGCTTTCAAGGAAGCTGCAAGACCGTTCTTGTTAATATTGCGGATACCCGCAGCAGAAACCTTCAATGTTACGAATCTCTGCTCTTCTTCATACCAAAATCTCTTGGTCTTAAGGTTCGGTGCAAATTCACGTTTTGTACGTCTTTTAGAGTGGGAAACGTTGTTTCCGATCATCCTCTTTTTCCCTGTGATTTGACAAACTCTTGCCATTTTATATACGTATTTAAATTATTCTACTGTCAATAATGGGCAAAACCCTTTTCAATATACGGATCAGACAAGCTTGAACAACCTGTTCCATCTTATGGATGACGGGAACGGCTTGCCTTTGTCCGTTGAGAACCAAATTATGACAGGCTTTCCGATTACATGGTCTTCAGGAACGAAGCCCCAGTATCTCGAATCGGCCGAATTATGCCGGTTGTCGCCCATCATGAAATAATAATCCTGCTTGAACGTGTACCTGTCGGAAAGGACCCCGTTGATGTATATTCCGTCGTCCTTCACCTCAAGGCTGTTTCCTTCATATGCCGTTATGGCTCTCGAATATAACGGAAGATTCTCTTTTGTCAGTTCGATTTCCGCGCCTTTCTCAGGAATCCATACAGGACCGTAATTGTCCCTGGTCCATTTATGGTTTTCACTGTAAGGAAAGATTCTGAGCATTGCGTCAGGCATCACCTCGGAATAGCGATCGATATTCCTGCTTATGCTTTCCACATTGCCCATCCTGCCTATCTTTTCAACTTCCTCGTCATTGAGTGGAAGCGCAGGATAGCCAGGCATCGTCGGATCGTACAGGACTTCCGAAAGATTCATGTTCATTCCTTCAAGAATCTTTGCATTGATAGGAAGCCCGTTCGTAACGACTCTGTAAGTATTCTGCACGCCTTCCCTGAACTTTTCAGGGATTCCGTTTACAATAACTTTGCCGTCCTTTATCAAAAGAGTATCGCCCGCAACAGCAACGCATCTTTTAACATAATTGTCCTTTTTGTCTCTCGGCCTTGTCAAAATCGGACCATAAACCTCTTCGGCGTATTTCCGGCCGTTTATTCTGGCGACTTCATGGTAATCCGCGCCAGGCAAAGCCGTAAGGACCGTGTCGCCGTTCGGAAAAGCGAAAACGACAATGTCGCCGCGCTCCACATCGGAGAATCCTGCAAGCCGCCTGTACGGCCACTTGACTATTTCCGAATAGGATTTTCCTCCGGTAACAGGCATGACATTATGGACCAGCGGCATGGAAACCGGGGTTTCCGGGATTTTCGGTCCGTAAGCCAATTTGCTGACGAACAGATAATCGCCTGTCAATAATGTCCTTTCCATCGAAGAGGAAGGTATTACATATGCTTCTATGAAAAATATGCGGAGGAAAGTAGCCACTACCAAAGCGAATATTATGGCATCGACCCATTCCAGCAGCACGTTTTTTTTCTTTTTGTCCTTCGGTCTCCAAAACGCCCATCTTACTTTCTTGGTTATGAAGATGTCGAAAATCACCAAAAGCCCAAGCAGCCACCAGTAATTCCCGAGCCATATCACCCATGCAAGATAAAGGGCGGCCCAGATGCCGAATTTGAACCAGCGATTATGTAAAACCTCTTTTATAGTCATCCGGTCAATGAACGAGTACTATTTTACGGACCTTATTATTGCTTCGAATGCTTCCGGGTTATTCATTGCAAGGTCAGCCAAAACTTTGCGGTTCAATCCCACGTTCGTCTTGGAAAGCTTGCCCATAAATTGAGAGTAATTCATGCCGTGCTGCCTTGCAGCTGCGTTGATTCTCTGAATCCAAAGCGCACGGAAAGATCTTTTCTTGGCCTTGCGATCCCTGTACGCATAGGTAAGACCTTTCTCATAGGTATTCTTTGCTACAGTCCAGACATTGGCCCTCGCAAGGAAATTACCTTTAGTCTGTTTCAGGATTTTTTTACGGCGTGCTCTCGATGCTACCGAATTTACTGATCTAGGCATAATTTAAATGTTTTGTGAACGCCAGCGTCCGGTCTTAAACAGGAACTTTCAATTGCTGGTCATCCTGGTTGATAAATGATTTTAATTAAGCGACTATCAAAGTTTTTACCCTTCTTTCATCAGCCTTTGCCACAAGGCCGCTGTGAGTGAGATTCCTTTTTTGCTTAGTCGTTTTTTTAGTCAAAATGTGACTTTTGAAAGCATGCTTTCTTTTCACACGTCCGGATCCGGTAAGCTGGAAACGCTTTTTTGCACCGGAATTCGTTTTCATTTTAGGCATTTCAAAAAATTTTATTGGTTAAAATTATTTTTTCTTGCTATTGGGAGCGATCATCATGATCATCCTTTTTCCTTCAAGTTTCGGCATCTGTTCCGCTTTCCCGTAATCCTCAAGTTCTACTGCGAACCTGAGCAGCAACTTTTCGCCCTGTTCCGAGAAAAGAATGGAGCGACCCTTGAAAAAGACGTAAGCCTTGACTTTTGCTCCTTCTTGAAGAAAACTCTGGGCATGTTTCAGCTTGAACTGGAAATCGTGTTCATCGGTATTAGGCCCGAACCTTATTTCCTTGATCACGACCTTGCTGGCATTGCTCTTCATCTCCTTCACTTTCTTCTTCTGCTGATAAAGGTACTTTTGGTAATCGATTATCTTGCAGACTGGAGGATCCGCATTAGGAGAGATTTCTACCAAATCAAGTCCGAGCTCGTCTGCCATTTCCATGGCTTTAGACAAAGGATAAATCCCTTGTTCTTCGATATTTTCACCTACTAGACGAACCCTTTGGGCTCTTATTTCATCATTCACTCTCAGCTCGCTGCTTTTTTTCTTTTGCGGCTGTTCGTTATGAGCTGCGCCTCTATTGTTGTTATTGTTAGCTCTTGCTCCCGGATTATTGTTTCCTGCAGCATTTGCTCCTCCGTGCTGGCCGGAAGAACGAGGCCTGAATGGTGTTGTTGCGATATTAAAATCCTCCTATTTAAGTTATACGTTATTTATCCGGCAAAGACGCTTTTTCAAACTCGCCTTGCGGGGCAAGGCCCGCCGCCGTTTTCATTTATATCTGCTGTGTCTGCTTGCGGATCTCGCTGCTAATAAGTTCGGCAAATTCTTCTGTCTTCATGCTGCCCTTGTCTCCTTCGCCCTGCTTTCTTACCGAAACCATTCCCGATTCCGCTTCCTTTTCGCCGACTATCAGAAGATACGGGATTCTTTTCAGCTCGTTCTCCCTGATTTTCTTGCCGATAGTCTCGTTTCGCTCATCTACCAAGGCGCGAATATCGTAATTATTCAGCAAACTGCAAACTTTTTTTGCAAATTCGTTATATTTCTCACTTATAGGCAATATGGCAACCTGGTCAGGCGTAAGCCATAGAGGGAACCTTCCGCCGGTATGCTCTATCAGCACTGCAACGAACCTTTCCATGGAGCCGAACGGAGCCCTGTGGATCATGACAGGCCTGTGCTTCTTGTCGTCCGCTCCTACATATTCGAGATCGAAGCGTTCCGGCAGGTTGTAATCGACCTGTATGGTTCCGAGCTGCCATTTGCGGCCAATCGCGTCTTTGACCATGAAGTCGAGCTTAGGTCCGTAAAACGCGGCTTCGCCGTATTCCACTACAGTATTGAGGCCTTTTTCCGACGCTGCTTCGATGATTGCGCTTTCGGCCTTTTCCCAGTTTTCATCCGTGCCTATGTACTTTTCCCTGTCGTTAGGGTCCCTCAAGGATACTTGGGCGGTATATTCCTTGAAATCCAATGTCCTGAATATATAAAGGACTATGTCTATCACCTTGCAGAACTCTTCCTTCAACTGGTCGGGACGGCAGAAGATATGGGCGTCGTCCTGCGTAAAGCCCCTCACCCTGGTCAACCCGTGAAGTTCCCCGCTCTGTTCGTAACGGTAGACGGTGCCGAATTCAGCAAGCCTCAAAGGAAGGTCCTTGTAAGACCTCGGCTTGGTCTTGTATATCTCGCAATGGTGAGGGCAGTTCATCGGCTTGAGAAGGAATTCTTCGCCCTCCTGCGGAGTCGTTATAGGCCTGAACGAGTCTTTCCCGTATTTTGCATAGTGTCCGGATGTAACGTAAAGTTCCTTTTGCCCTATGTGCGGAGTAATCACAGGCTGGTAGCCGTATGCCTTCTGCACTTTTTTCAAGAACATTTCAAGCCTTTCCCTAAGCTGCGCTCCGCGAGGAAGCCACAAAGGAAGGCCCTGTCCCACCCTCGGTGAAAACGCGAAAAGTTCGAGTTCCTTGCCGATTTTCCTGTGGTCCCTCTTCTTAGCTTCTTCCAGCAATGCAAGGTATTCGTCAAGCATTTTCTTCTGAGGGAATGTCACGCCGTATATCCTCGTCAGCATCTTGTTGTTTTCATTGCCGCGCCAGTAGGCACCGGCAATCGAAGTCAGTTTCACAGCCTTTATCACGGATGTATCCATAAGGTGCGGTCCACGGCAAAGGTCGGTGAACTGCCCGCTCTTGTAGAACGATATGGTACCGTCCTGAAGATCCCTGATAAGCTCGCATTTGTACTGGTCTCCTTTTTCGGAGTATGTCTTCAACGCTTCGGCCTTGGACACGTCGCTCCTTTCAAAGGTCTGTTTCTGGCGCGCGAACTCCATCATCTTGTCTTCGATTTTCTTCAGGTCGGCTTCGGTTATCGTCCTGTCTCCCAAATCCACGTCATAATAGAATCCCGTCTCTATCGCAGGCCCTATTCCGAACTTGATGCCCGGGTAAAGGGATTCCAGGGCTTCCGCCATTATATGCGAGGAAGAATGCCAGAAAACGTTCTTGGCCTCCCTGTCTTCCCATTTGTAAAACCTCACAGCGGCGTCTTCGTTTATCGGCCTCTTCAAATCCCACATCTTGGAATCCAAAGACATCGCGAGAACCTCCGACGCAAGCCTCGGACTTATGCTTTTCGCTATTTCGTATCCCGTGATCCCGTTTTCATAATTCCTCACGGAACCGTCTGGAAATGTAATATTAATCATATCAGTCTGTATTTAATCATGCAAAGATAACAATTTTTATATGCGTTTAAACTTCTTCGGGTTCTTTTTGTATCTTTGCGGACGGGCAAGCGCAGGACGACTCTTTTCCAAAGCTTGCCTGCATGCATTACGAACTTTAAAACAGATACCATGGAACCGTTTTCCATACTGAACAAAACCTCCAAGTACGGCGTTATCCTTTTTCTGGCAAGCGCGGCTTTCCTGACAATAGGAGAATTCACAAAAGGCATCGCGTGGCTGTCATTCCTGCTCGGCACCGTGAAATTGATATTGTGCATCTGGATTCTTTATTATGCAATGCGCGAATACGCAAGGCATTTCAACCTGTACAGGGCTTCGAGGGTGTTCAGCTACGGATTCGGTATAAGCATAATGGCAAACCTTGCGTACTGCATCTACATGCTCCTGCACTATTCGGTATTCTTCCCTATCGATGAAAGTCAAATCAGAAGCATCGTGGACGCAATGGACATGGGAAGCATGGAGGGCATGGAAGGGATGGACATCAACCAGATTGTAGACATCATAGTCGGCAACTATCCGGAAATGATGACTTTCGGCTCGATAATCTACCTGACTTTCTTCAGCCTGATAGCCACTTTGATCATAGCGCAGTTCGCAAAATCGAAAAGCCCTTTCAAGGCCAGAAAATCGGACCTGGACGACATAATCTAATTCATAATGGACCTATCTATTGTAATTTCAGCATATAATGAGAACGAGTCCCTTCCTGAGCTTATGGAATGGATACGCAAGAGCATTTCCGGAATGCAGAAAGAATACGAGATAATCGTAATCGACGACGGAAGCAACGACGGCACATGGACTACCGTATGCAGCCTGAAAAAAACATATCCTGAAATAAAGGGCATCAGGTTCAGAAAGAATTACGGCAAATCAGCGGCAATATATTGCGGCTTCAAGGAAGCGGAAGGCGATGTCGTGATAACCATGGACGCCGACTTGCAGGACAGTCCGGAAGAAATCCCCGAACTTTACAGGATGGTCACGGAAGAAGGATACGACCTTGTCTCCGGATGGAAGAAAAAAAGGCATGACGGCGTGCTGACGAAGAACATACCTTCCAAGATATACAATGCCACTGCAAGGTTCGTGACGGGAATAAAGCTGCACGACATGAATTGCGGGCTCAAGGCTTACCGCAAGGACGTCGTGAAATCGATAGAAGTCTACGGCGAAATGCACAGGTATATCCCGTATCTTGCCAAGAATGCAGGATTCCCGAACATAGGGGAAAAGGTAGTCCGCCACCAGGCCAGAAAATACGGCAAAAGCAAATTCGGAATAGAGCGGTTCGTCAACGGATACCTGGACCTGCTGTCGCTTTGGTTCCTGTCGAAATTCTCGAAACAACCGATGCATTTCTTCGGGCTTCTCGGAAGCCTCATATTCCTGATAGGATTCGTAATCGCGATTTACCTGATCATAGACAAGTTAGTCAAGCAGTCCGGAGGGGAAATTTTCAGAAGCGTCACGGACCAGCCCCTGTTTTATCTTGCGCTCGTGGCCCTCATCATCGGAGTCCAGCTGTTTCTTGTCGGATTCCTTGCAGAACTCATTTCCAGGAACAGCGTTGAAAGAAACCATTACCTGATACGCGAAACTTTGGACTGATATTGCGCCGCTACGCCAGTTCAATGGCCTCGCAAAAAAGCCGGCGGCAAGATAATCAATCATATCTGCCGCCGGCCATATCGTACTTGCTCCGGAAATACGCTTATCATGCTTCTGCCGCTTCCGGAACTATTGTCTTCTCCGGCTCAAGCTTTTCCACTTCGCGAGCATAATCGTCGGAAGTTATCATGTTGCAATTTGCAGAGAATTTCGCGCCTAAATCGATAGAAATCTTGACAGTATTGCAAACGCCTTTGAAAACGGCCGAAGAATGGAGGTGCATTACGTCGCACGCATAGACTTCTCCTTCGAAATTGCCCTGGATTTCGATCGTATTGGAAAATATGCGGCCGTTGCACTTGGCCTCCTGTCCGAGGATTATGCGTCCTTTAGAATAAAGCACTCCATCGAATGTACCGTCGATTCTTATATCGGATTCGCTCTTCAAAAAGCCTTTTACATAAGCGCAAGACGGAATCCTTACTATGTCCTTCGTCTGGTCGAAAGTTTCGTTCTTTGCCATATATTATCGCTTTTACAAAATTATTACATATGGATAGCCTCGTCATGGACAGCCGATGCCGCTTCCATGATCGCTTCGCTCATCGTAGGATGAGGATGGACAGCCTTTATTATGTCCTTCGCCGTAGCTCCTACTTTCCTCGCAAGCACTATTCCGGAAAGCATTTCCGTCACGTTAGCCCCGACAAGGTGGGCGCCGAGAATCCTGTCCGTTGCAGGATCGACAAGAAGCTTCACGAATCCGTCCCTTTCTCCGGCAGCGACCGCTTTGCCTGAAGCCGTGAACGGGAATTTGCCTGCCTTGTAATCCATTCCCTTTTCCTTCAATGCCTTTTCGGTATATCCGACAGAAGCGACTTCAGGAGAAACGTATGTGCATGCAGGAATATTATTGTAATCCACAGGTTCCGGATCAAGTCCCGCTATGCCTTCCACGCATGCTATTGCTTCGGCTGAAGCCACGTGCGCAAGCGCAGGGGTAGCGATAACGTCTCCTATCGCATATATTCCGTCCGCAGCCTTATAATTTGCATCGACTTTGATTCTTCCGCGTTCGGTCACAACGCCTGCATTTTCAAGCCCTATTCCGTCAGTATTAGGAACTACGCCGACTGCTGAAAGCACGCGGTCCGCTTCTACGGTTTCCTCGCCCTTCTTGGTCTTGACCGCAAGCACGCATTTTTCCCCGGAAACGTCTACGGACATTACCTGCGCGGACGTCATGATTTTCATTCCGATTTTCTTGAATGAACGGCTGATCTGCGCGGCAGTATCTTCATCTTCAAGAGGAAGTATCTGAGGAAGGTATTCAATCAAAACGACCTTGACTCCCAATGAACTATAGAAAAACGCCAGTTCGCTGCCTATCGCGCCCGACCCTATGACAGCCAGTGTTTCAGGAAGGGTTTCGGGAACAAGGGCCTGCCTGTACGAAATAATCCTTTTGCCGTCTATAGGCGCAAAAGGAAGAGAGTTCGGCCTCGATCCTGTCGCTACTATGATATTCTTCGCTTCCACGGCAGAAACAGAACCGTCCTCCGCCTTCACGTTTATCACTCCTTTGGAAACGATTTCGGCAGTGCCTTTTATCACGTCTATCTTGTTTTTCTTGAAAAGGAATTCGATTCCTTTGCTCATTGTGGCCGAGACCCCTCTGCTGCGGGCTACTATGTCGGCAATGTCGAACTTCACCTGTCCGTCTATGCTGAAGCCGTAGTCCTTGGCATGCTCGGCATATTTCAAGGCCTGCGCGCTTTTGAGCAAAGCTTTTGTCGGAATGCATCCCCAATTCAGGCAAATGCCGCCAAGCTCCGCTTTTTCGACAACTGCTGTCTTGAATCCTAATTGAGAAGCCCTTATGGCTGCTACATATCCTCCAGGGCCTGACCCTATTACTACAATATCATACATATTATCAATGCTTTATTATTTATCTTCGTTAATTTTCCTTTCCGTGGCAGTTCTTGTATTTCTTTCCGCTGCCGCACGGGCACGGGTCGTTCCTGCCTACCCTCTTTTCCACGTGAACTGGCTGGTTGGATTTCTGCTCGCCCGAATTGGTGACAAGGTCCGTCCTGCTTGTCTGCATGCGGCTCATTTCCATCCTGTGGCGCTGGGCCTGCGCAGCCCTTGCATCCATTGCGGCTTTTTGGTTTTCAGGCTGCTGCCTCAATGGGATATGCGCTTTCATCAGGAACGAGACCACATCCTTGTTGATTTTGTCGAGAACCGAGCTGAAAAGATTGAAGCTTTCGAATTTATAAATCAAAAGAGGGTCTTTTTGTTCGTAAGAGGCATTCTGCACGGATTGCTTCAAGTCGTCCATATCCCTTAGATGCTCTTTCCAATGCTCGTCTATCATCATAAGGGTAACGGTCTTGGCCAATGCGCGGGCAAGTTCCTTTCCGTTGCTTTCATATGCCTTTTTCAGGTTTACCACGAGCTGGCGCACCTTTATGCCGTCTGAAATAGGAATGGCTATGTTTTCATAGACAGCCCCGTGGGTTTCGTATATCTGCTTTATGATAGGCCATGACTGGCTGATCATCATTTCGACCCGCCTTCCGTATTCATTCTTGAGGCTTTCGAACAATTTGCCGGACAGTTCTTCCTGCGACATTGAAGAATATTCATTCTGGTCTATGTCGAAATCGAGGGAAAGCGTTCTGACAACCTCCATTTTGAATTCATCGAGCGGCATCGACGAATCCTTGGCTTTGGCGACTATGGATTCGCTCAAATCGCTCATCATGTTCAACAGGTCGATGTCTATCCTTTCTCCGTAAAGGGCGTTCCTTCTCCTGTTGTAGATTACCTCGCGCTGCGAATTCATCACGTCGTCGTATTCGAGAAGCCTCTTTCGTATTCCGAAATGATTCTCTTCTACTTTTTTCTGGGCCTTTTCTATCGTGTTGGAAAGCATCTTGCTTTCTATGGATTCTCCTTCTTTCATCCCCATCCTGTCGACCGCCTTCGCTATCCTGTCTGAACCGAATATCCTCATCAGGTTGTCCTCGAAAGAAACGTAGAACGTAGAAGAACCTGGGTCTCCCTGACGGCCTGCACGACCTCTGAGCTGCCTGTCCACGCGGCGGCTGTCATGCCTTTCAGTGCCTATGATGGCGAGGCCGCCTGCCGCCTTCACTTCGTCGGTCAGCTTAATGTCGGTACCACGGCCCGCCATGTTAGTCGCTATCGTGACAGTGCTCGGCCTTCCGGCTTCGGCGACTATTTCGGCTTCCCTCGCATGCTGCTTCGCATTCAAGACATTATGCTTTATGCCCCTTAGTTTCAACATGCGGCTCAAAAGTTCCGAAATTTCCACGGAAGTCGTACCTACAAGGACCGGACGTCCCTGCCGGGTCAGTTCGACGATTTTCTCGATGACGGCATTGTACTTTTCCTTCTTCGTCTTGTATATGATGTCGTCATTGTCTATCCTTATTACAGGCTTGTTGGTCGGAATCACGACGACATCGAGCTTGTATATGGACCAAAACTCGCCCGCTTCCGTTTCGGCAGTACCGGTCATGCCTGCAAGCTTGTGGTACATCCTGAAATAGTTCTGCAACGTTATGGTCGCAAACGTCTGGGTAGCAGCTTCGACCTTTACATTTTCCTTCGCCTCTATGGCCTGGTGTATCCCGTCCGAATAGCGGCGTCCTTCCATTATACGTCCTGTCTGCTCGTCGACAATCTTGATCTTGTTGTCGATAACCACATATTCGACATCCTTTTCGAACATAGCGTATGCCTTGAGCAGCTGCATGATGGTATGTACCCTTTCGGACTTCAAGGCATATTCAGACAGAAGCTCGTCCTTCTTGACCATCTTCTCGTCCGGGGACAAGTCCGACTTTTCAAGTTCGGATATTTCAGAACCCACATCCGGAAGTATGAAGAACTTGCCGTCTTCCAGCTTGGAGGAAAGTAGCTCGTGGCCCTTGTCGGTAAGTTCCACGCTCCTCTGTTTCTCGTCTATCACGAAATAAAGGTCGTCCGTCACCACATGCATTTCCCTGTTGTTATCCTGCATGTAATAGTTTTCTGTCTTAAGAAGAAGCTGTTTCATGCCAGGTTCGCTCAAATACTTTATGAGCGGGTTGTATTTCGGAAGCCCCTTATGGGCCCTGAGCAGGAGCTTGCCGCCTTCAGCCTCGTCTCCCGAAGCTATGAGTTTCTTTGCTTCGTTGAGAAGCTGCGTGACCATCGCCCTTTGGGCATTGTACAGTCTTTCCA
Organism: uncultured Bacteroidales bacterium; assembly: GCA_944322605.1. Lineage (GTDB taxonomy): Bacteria > Bacteroidota > Bacteroidia > Bacteroidales > UBA932 > CALUPD01. Next base: position 17,374 of record CALUPD010000024.1, read on the forward strand.
CGTATGGCTTGAATTCCACGAATATCTGGTCGTCGCCCTGCGGCACAGGACCGGAAATGATCAAAGGAGTCCTCGCGTCGTCTATGAGCACTGAATCGACCTCGTCGACAATTGCATAATTATGCCGCCTTTGCACGAGTTCCTTCGGGTCGATGACCATGTTGTCCCTAAGGTAATCGAAACCGAATTCGTTGTTCGTGCCGAACGTGATGTCGGCCCTGTAGGCTTTTCTCCTCGCTTCCGAACTCGGCTGATGCTTGTCTATGCAATCTACTGACAGGCCGTGGAACTGGTAAAGCGGCCCCATCCATTCCGAGTCACGTTTTGAAAGGTAATCGTTGACGGTAACCACATGGACTCCTTTTCCTGCAAGCGCGTTAAGGAATACAGGAAGCGTAGCGACGAGCGTTTTTCCTTCCCCTGTCGCCATTTCCGCGATTTTTCCCTGATGAAGCACGATACCGCCTATTATCTGCACATCGTAATGCACCATGTCCCATACGATAGGGTTGCCGCCGGCTGTCCATGTATTCTTCCATATCGCATAATCGCCGTCGATTCTGACATAATCGGCCTTTATGCTCAATTCCCTGTCGAAATCAGTAGCCTTCACCCTGATTTCCTTATTTTCCTTGAATCTTCTTGCCGTGGATTTCATTATGGCGAAAGCCTTAGGCAAAAGATCGTTGAGGACTTCTTCGATTTCCTTGTCTATCTTTTCCCTGAGCTTGTCGACTTCAGTAGCCAGGGCTTCCTTCTTTTCCGGATCTATGTTTATGTCCTCCAACTGCCCGCGCAATTCCTTTTTCCTGTTCTCGTCAGCTTCTATCCTTTTGTATATCTCTTTTCTGAGCCCGGCAGACGCTTCCCTGAGCTGGTCGTCCGTAAGCTTGTCTATTTGATCATACTCCCTGAGCACCGAATTAAGAATCGGAGTGAGCTGCTTCAGGTCTCTTTCGGCTTTGGTACCGAACATTTTTTTCAAAAGATTTGAAAATGCCGCCATACAATTATCCTATTATCTAATCTGTTTTTACTAACCTGCAAATTTAAATAATTATTGCAAAATATATTCCATATGCCATGCAGAATGCCCGCAAATCCGGCAAGGGCCGGCACAATATCGCCGGGGCAGATACCCTACATCCCGAAAAACAACATAGTTCCCCCTACGACAAGCCCTACCGCCATGTTTATTAGCTTTGCCGTTATAAAATCCTTTTTATTATGAGCCAGCAGGGGCAGCGTGGAATGCCCGTCCTGGACTATCGAATTTGCAAGCAAAATGGAAAGAGGTATCGCTCCGGCCGAAAAAAGGCCTATGAAAACCATATGCGGGCCTGATTCCGGAATCATGCCTATCAGCACTGCAAGCAAAAGGACCAGGGCTATGTTATCGCTTATGATTTCATCGGCGTTGAAATACGCAAGTCCGGCCTGGACCGCGAACAACGCGCCGAATGTCCACAGAAAGACGGGCATCATATGCTTGCTGATTATATGATGCCAAAGATGCTCCTCGACGAAATGCTCGTCAGCCGTCAGGGTGAACAGAAGCACTATGCAGCAGAGCGCGGCGAAAATCACATTTATCCACCTTTCGCCCAATATGTCCATATGCAAATGCCCGTCAGGGGCGGATGCCGCCGCATGATCGTGACCGATCAAGCCGGAAAATACGGCAACGGAGAAAAATGCCATGAACAGCAGAATCAGAAGCCGCTTCGCGGATATGTTTTTCAGCACCGCGTATGATTTTTTCCTGAACGGCGAAGGGAGGGTCTCGTTTTTATGGACTTCGAAAGCCAGGTCGCATTTGTTTCCGGCAAGCCCGGTCTTTTTGAACGCCTTGTCTGTCAAAATGCCGGTAACAATAGCTATGGCGAACAATATGGCGAATAGCAGCAAGGCAGTCGCGGGCATCATCGCCAGCATGACAAAAGCCTCGTCGCCGGAGGAAGATATCATCATCGCCACGATTGCCCCGAACGAAATGATTCCATGCGTATATAACGACACGGTCGCGAATCCGCCTATGCACCCCGGCACAAGGCCGAGCAAGGAGGCCACTATGACCTGCATTGCAGGATTTCCTTTCAGCCTGGAAAACCACGCCCCTTTTGAATAAATGTTCACATACTCGATCATTATCATCATCATGATGACAAGACCGGTAATCAAAACGCTGTTTTTCAAGACTCCTAAGACCAGATGCTCCACTATTTCCTGCTCCTGTCGTATATGTCCATGAGCTTGTGCGCCGCCATGAACGATTCCATTTTTCCGTCAAGCACCGATTTCTCGAAATCCCCAATGACTTTTACGATTTCGGGATTTTCATAAAAGGAATTCCGTAGAGTCTCGTTGATGCTTTCATATAGCCAGTAGCGTGCCTGTTCCCTGCGCTTGCGCAAATAATACCCGTTCTCCTTTACGAGCTTGAAGTAGGCATATATCTTTTCCAATATCTCGTCAAGCCCGTCCTTGGTAACCGCCGAAGACGTGAGAGCGGTAGGAATCCAGCCCGATTCGGTCGGGGGAAAAAGATGAAGCGCATTGGAGTACAAGGCTTTTGCCATATTGGCTTTTTCCACGTTGTTGCCGTCCGCCTTGGTTATGGCTATCAGGTCGGACATTTCCATGATGCCCCTTTTTATTCCTTGAAGCTCGTCCCCGGCTCCTGAAAGCATAAGGAGAAGGAAAAAATCGCTCATGGAATGAACAGTGGTTTCCGACTGGCCCACGCCGACCGTTTCGATGAAAATGACATCATATCCGGCGGCTTCGCACAGGATTATTGTCTCCCTTGTCTTGCGGGCGACTCCCCCGAGAGATCCCGCGCTCGGGCTGGGACGTATGAAAGCGTTGGGATCGTTGCACAGGGTTTCCATTCTCGTCTTGTCACCCAATATGCTTCCTCCGGACCTTTCGCTGCTCGGATCTATGGCAAGCACGGCAAGCTTATGCCCTCTTGAAGTCAGCAAGCCTCCGAAAGCCTCGATGAACGTGCTTTTGCCTGCACCCGGGACACCTGTTATGCCTATACGCATCGACATGTTCCTGTTTTCGGACTGGCACGCCTCTACTATTTTCTGTGCCATTTCCCTGTGCGCGGGAAGAGAACTTTCCACAAGGGTTATAGCGCGGCTCAGCACTACCCTGTCGCCTTTTCTTATTCCATCCATGTAATCCTCGAAGGACAGTTCCTTTATGCGGTTCTTCTTGTAAAACGACTTGATGTACGGATTAAGGACAGGCGGCTGTTCGACCCCGTCATTCACGTTCAATGCAGTATCCTTGTGATTTTCCTTATATTCCTCGTTTTCGAAATGATTCCCCATAATATTGTTTTTTTCGGCAAGCGCGGACGGAGCCGCCTGCATTGCCGGTTAGTTTCCTACTGACACGAACAGGTTCACCATCGGCCTCGACGGCGAATTCGTTATCAATGTTATGATATATAATTTCTCGCTGTTTTCCATCATGTCAGACGTATCGACGCAAACGCGTATCTCCCCGCTGTCCGAAGGGCCGGTCGGGTTTTCCGGATATTTTACAGTTATATTTTCACTGTTGGCATCCGATGCATATATCTCGAAAGGCTCGCGCCCGTTGTTTACGAACCTGAATGAAACATTTATTATTTCTCCGGCGGGGACGTCTGAAAACGTATATGAGCTTTTATCGAAAACCGGCAATGCGGCGAATGCCTTCTTGGATGCCGGCATGCCTGTAAAATCAGGCTTGAGAAGAAACTCCGCGCTTATCCGCCCGGCCTCGTTTCCGTTCACGGATACCGGGAGCTCATAAGAGGTCCTGCCCCACCCAGCCTTGCCGGCCTTTGAATCATAGGATATTGCAAATCCTGCCACGTCTCGCGCCCCTATGGTCGCGCTGCGCGGAGAAACGGACATTCCCTCAGGCAATTCCGGAAACGATACCTCTATGCTTTTCTTGAGCATGTTGGCGATAGTGAAGCTGTCTTCCTCGCAACGGCCTTCCGGTATTTGTCCCAAATCGATATTCCGCGATTTCAGGCCCGTCCCGCCGAATCGCACCGGATAAAGCTCTTCAAGGCTTTTCTTTTTTTCATGGACTGTTCCCCTGAGCCTTAGAAGGACAGGACGGCTCGTAGCCGAATTATATACCGTCAGGACTTTGTCGAAAGGATAAGGGCCCTGGTCATTGAGGAAAGTCACTTTGATTTTTCCGCTCTCGCCGGGACGGATCGGGGCCTTGCTCCATTGCGGCTGCGTGCATCCGCACGATGATATTATATTATGTATTACCACAGGGCTGTCGCCCGTATTCTTATAACCGAATTCGCAATATTGGGGACCGTCGTCTATAAGTATGTCCCCGAAATCATGGACCATGCTTTCGAATACAAGTTCGCCTTTGGCATATACTCTTGATACGCAAAGGGAAACACACGATATTATCATCGACAGGATTATTATATTCTTTCGTGTCATCGGCCTGCTGGTTAATCTTTTTGTTAAAATATATTGCAAAGATAATAGTTCTTTTTAGTAACTTTGCACTACAATTAACACTAAAATATATTTTGATATGGCTTACAAAATTTCTGAAGATTGCGCAGCTTGCGGAACTTGCATCGATGAATGTCCAGTAGGAGCTATCTCTGAAGGAGATATCTACAAAATCGACCCTAACGTATGTACTGAATGCGGTACATGCGCAAGCGTTTGTCCTATGGGCGCCATTTCACTTGACAAGTAACAGCAATCCTGCTGAAAACAGAAGGCCTCGCGCCTTCATAAAAATATCCGATGGAAGTAAGTACCGCCATCGGATATTTTTTTGCCTTGAAACCGGCCCTGTCCCGCCGTCCGGACAGGAGCCGGCCTTATCACAACCCTATCCGTTCATGGATATGAGGAATTCCTCGTTCGTCTGCACCTTTTCAAGCCTCGACTTCATGAATTCCATGGCTTCTACGGAGTTCATGTCCGCAAGGTAATTTCTCAACAGCCATATCCTGTTAAGATAATCCGCAGGATAAAGAAGGTCGTCCCGCCTTGTGCTGCTTAACGTAACATCCACAGCCGGGAAAAGCCTCTTGTTGGACAATTTCCTGTCAAGCTGCAACTCCATGTTACCTGTTCCCTTGAATTCCTCGAAGATGACTTCGTCCATTTTCGAACCGGTTTCAGTAAGTGCGGTCGCAAGAATCGTAAGGGACCCTCCGTTTTCTATATTCCTCGCCGCGCCGAAAAACCTCTTTGGCTTATGGAGAGCATTCGCGTCCACTCCGCCGCTCAACACTTTTCCGGAAGCAGGCTGCACTGTATTGAATGCCCTTGCCAGCCTTGTTATCGAATCGAGGAATATAACCACGTCATGCCCGCATTCAACCAGCCTCTTTGCCTTTTCAATAACTATGTTCGCGACTTTCACATGCCTTTCGGCCGGTTCGTCGAAAGTGGATGCCACGACTTCCGCCTTTACGCTTCTCTGCATGTCAGTGACTTCTTCCGGCCTTTCGTCTATCAAAAGCACTATCACATAGACTTCAGGATGGTTGTCCGCAATCGCGTTCGCTATAGACTTGAGCAAAACGGTCTTTCCTGTTTTCGGAGGAGCAACGATAAGTCCCCTCTGCCCCTTCCCTATAGGCGTAAACAAGTCCACAATCCTATTGGACAATGAATTATGTCCGTTAGAAGTTATGTCGAACTTTTCGTTAGGGAAAAGAGGGGTAAGGAAATCGAAAGGCACGCGATCCCTTATATACTCAGGGCTGCGCCCGTTTATCTGGTTCACTTTAACCAACGGGAAATATTTGTCACCGTCTCTCGGAGGACGGATTTCCCCGCTCAACGTATCTCCCGTCTTCAACCCGAACAGCTTGATTTGCGATTGGGAGACATAAATGTCGTCCGGTGAATTAAGGTAATTATAGTCCGAGGACCTGAGGAATCCGTAACCGTCCTGAATTATTTCAAGGACTCCGGACGCCTCCACGACGCCTTCGAATTCGAATTTAGGCTGCTTTTTGTTGGATTCCTGCTGGATATTCTGCTGTGACTGATCAGAATCATTCAGGATTTTCTTCACTCTGTCGGAAGACTGCACGGCAGGCAAATTATTGGGAACCTGCTGGATCTGAGCCCTGTTTTGCGGCTGCGCCTGCTGGAAAGGCCTGATTCCTGCCGCATTTTGGAAAAGGCGCGATTCGGTCTTCGCATACTGCGCGCCTTGTTTCTGCCTTGCCTGGTCCTGATTCTGCTGGGTATTGTAAACCGGCACTCCCTGCTTCCTGTCATCAGGACCCTGATCCTGGAATTCGGGAACTTGTTCCTGCGCGTAATCGGGCCTCGATATGCGTTCCCTCTTTTTTCTTGCCGGTTTCTGCTGTCCTTGCAAATCCTCTTCGCCTTTTACCTCAGGATATGCCTGGTCCTGATTGGCCCGTGCCTGCGCAGGCACGGCATTTGACTGCCTCTCTCCCGCCGTCATTTCCTCTTTGACAGATTCTCCGGTTTCAGCTTCGGAACGGCCTGCGGCTTTCTTCGGGCGTCCCCTTCTTTTCTTTTCCGTATTTTCATCTTCTTCGATCCTGCCATCCGGACGCCTTGCGTCTTTTCCTGCAACGGGTCCACGGGCGGCAGCCGCGCCATCCTGATTGGACATCCTGTCTTTTGCCTGAACCGGTTCCGAAGCATCGTCCTGCTTGGATTTCGACACTGCAGGCCTTCCTTTCTTCCTGTTCTGGTTATTCTGACGGACATTGTCTTCCTGCAAGGAATTTTCTTCGACAGAAGATCTTGAATCCTGAGACTTGGACACCTCCGTTCTGTCAGACTTGTTTTTCACAGACACGGTCCCCTTCTTTCTTCCTCTCTTTGGCAGAGGCTTGTCGATATTCTTGATGGCCTGCTCGTCAAGGATCCTGTAAATAAGGTCTTCCTTCGTAGCAGACTTTATTTTCTCTATCCCAAGCCCGCTTGCCACTGCAATCAAGTCTTCCAGACTCATATTGCTCAATTCTATGATATCGTACATGAAATATTTAAATTCTTTACAATAAACGCCGTACTGTCAGTCCGTCCGCTTACCGCAATTTTATATTGAGATTTAAACCGGTCCGAAAAGAATATTCGGACATCACAAAGATATGCATAAAAAAAATAACGGCAAAATGTTTATCAAGCGGCAATGCGACAGGCAGGAACAGGCAGCAAAAAGGCCGCGCGGAAATGCGCGGCCCGTTAATTTGCAACGCCGTAAGCTTCGCTGTCGCTTGCGGCAATAACCGCTGCGCCTCGGCAGAGCTTTCAAGCAAGCTTGAAGCATAAAAAAGGCCGCAGGTGAACCTGCGGCTCGGAACATCAAGGCATGGAAGCCTTACGGATATTTTTTTTGCGGGTTATTTCCGCTTCGCTGTCGCTTCGCGGCAATAACCGCTGCGCCTCGGCAGAACCCTCAAGCGAGCTTGGGGTTCTGCACTCGGCTTGCGGGTTATTTTACAGCAATTACATCGACCTCGGCGAGAGCGCCTTTAGGAAGCGCGGCTACGGCATAAGCCACCCTTGCAGGGAACGGTTCGGAATAGAACTGCGAATACACTTCGTTAAGGACTCCGAAATCTTTCATGTCAGTAAGGTAAACAGTAGATTTTACCACATCTGTGAAAGAGTATCCCGCTTCTTCGAGTATATAGGATATGTTCTTGAATATCTGCACAAGCTGTTCCCTGACTCCTCCAGGAGCGAATTCGCCTGTTTTTTCATCTATAGGGAGCTGCCCTGATACATACAATGTACGATCAGCCAATATAGCCTGGCTGTACGGACCTACGGCCTTGGGAGCCAAAGGTGATGCTATAACTTTCTTTACCATAATATATTTGATTTAAATGAATTTACCTCCTGTTGTCATAGAAGCTAGACCCCTTCCTGTATTGCAAAACATCTGCCAAAGCCGACGCTTTCGCATTTATCCTGAAACTCCACTGCTGCCATTTTCCCATAGGGACCCACGAGAATGATATCTGGAAGCAATGAAGGTCGTATGTCGCGCTGAGCTGGGTAGTAGTAAGGCTCATCTTCATAAGGTCGACGCCTGTATTCAGGTTTATGTTCAAATCCTTAGTCAGCCTTATCTGCGCCCCTATTCCAAGAGTCTGGGTATGAGTATGGACCGTATTCCTCTTGCCGTTGGCGTAATTATAAGACCTGCTGTAGGAATAATTGTAATCGAAGCTTACGGACCAAGGTATGTCCGGATCCATGTACGTCACCCAACCTCCTGGAATATATTCTCCGGTAATAGGATGATAGTATATCCTCTCGTACCCGGGACCTGCCGTAGCCCCTCCCGCCTGCCTTTGCTGCATATTTCCTCCTCCCATTCCGCCCTGCATGCCTCCTGCCGCTCCGCCGCTTTTGCTCTTTCCCTGAAGGGTATATGAAAGGGAAACCGAAGCGCTTGTCAGCCTTGCAAGCTTGAAGCCTCCTTCCCTTGCGATATTGAACTGGGCTATCCTGGCCCCGTATTCGTTAACGGCATAAGGGTCGAGCGATATGTTTCCGTTCACGCCCAATTTCTCGAATATCGTGGTATTGAACGATATGTTGATATTGGACAGGTTCATGGAGTCTGCCAGGAAATTATACGAACCGTTGATGGAAAGCTGGTCGAGCAGCTTGATTTTCTTCAGGCCCGTGCCTGTGGTATCGTTCCTGTCCCGAACCTTGGCTTCGAGGTTGTTGCCTATCGAAAAGTTCAGCGAAGCAGACTGCCCTGTTCCGGGAGGCGAATACAAAGCTCCTTCATAGCGGTTGTATTCATACACCTGATGAACTCCGTTCCCGTCTATGTATGAAAGGGAAGTATATCCGTTAGCCGGCACGCCCATGTCAGGCCGGTAGGAAAAGTTCAACGACGGGGAAATCATATGCCTTATCGCACGAATAGGGCTGCGTTCCTTGAAATTGAAAGTACCGTATATCCTCGTGCTCATGGAAACGCCCGCGCTGAAATTCTGTGCCACTCCGAACGTGCTGAACTGGTCCGACTGGATAGTTTCTATCTCGTCCGTCTCATAATTGTAGACCTTTTTGACATCCTGGAAATACCAGTTCATGCCATACGTGACAGTAGGCGAAACCTGCAAATATTTAAGAATGGAAAAGGAAGGCAGGTTTATATTGAAATTATGCCTTACCCCGTTCTTCATCTTGTCCCAAAATTCAGGCTTTCCGAATTCGCTCGACTTGAAATTGATCTTGTTCTCTATGGTCGCATTGTAGCTGAACGATATGCTTTCATATATCTTTTCCTTTCCAACCCTGTTCTTGCGCTTGAAAGGATAAATCCTGTTCATCGTGAACGTAAGGTTAGGCAGCGTGAACGCATAAGAGCTGTCCCTCATGTTCTGGCTGTGCAAGGCGTTTATGGAAAGGGAAAACGGCGTGCCGCTCCATGTCTTTGAATATGAAATGGACGACGAAGCCTGGCTTTCGAGATGCTCGCTTACCGAAATCTGGGAATTGTATTCATTGTAGGCAGGAGTCTTGAAATCCACGGACGCCCTGAACGATGTCCCCGGCACGGCCTTCGAATCCTGTGCGTGCTCCCAGCGTATTTCGAAATCTGCCGACTGGGCAAAATCGGGGCTGCCCCTCTCGCCTGTCTGGTTATTGGCATATGTCATCGAAAAGCTTCCGTCGTACTTATAACGTTTCTTGTACCTCGAATTCAGATTAACGGTCCATGATCCGAGGGAATAAATGTCCGTCGTAAGGGCCACGTCCCAATGATCCCCTATGACGAAATAATATCCGAGACCTCTCATGAAAACACCCCTGGAAGTCTCTTCGCCGTAGGAAGGAATCAGGATTCCGCTCGCCCTCGTGGCCATTCTCGGAACGAACCCGTAAGGAAGCGCGAAAGGAGTCGGGACATCTTCGAGGACCGCATAAGCAGGGCCGAACACCGTCATCTGCTTGGGCTTTGTAACGACTTTCGCAGAAGTAAGCTGCAAATAGAAATGCGGATGCTCGTGATCGCAGGTCGTATATTTTCCGCCTGATATGTTGAACGAATTGTCAGGCATCATTTTAAGGTTTTTGCCATGGAGAATGCCTTCCTGCTGCTGGGTTATCATGTTCCTTATCTTCGCCTTCTTGGTGGTGAAATTATAGTACACGTCCTCCATTTCGTAAGACACGCCGTTGTCGGTCATGACAGGACGGCCGACTATGTTGCCGGTCGAATCAGGCAGGCCGCTTGCATACACGATGTTCTCGTCCACGTCGTACTTCATGTACTCCGCAGTAAGGCTCATCGTTCCGTAATCGACCTTTATGTCCCCGTAATAATAAATGACCCTCTTGCCGTTGCTGAAATCTTCTATCATCGAATCCCTTGCGACCGAAAACGCCGGATATTCCAAAGTCTGCTTGATTTTTATCGAATCCCTCATGCCGGAAAGGGAATCCGATATCGCAAGGGAATCGGCAGACGCCGCTATCGAGTCCCTCGCCCCGTATGCCGACCATGCCGAATCGGCAATGGCGGAAGTCCCGGCATGCGGAGAAACCATGCCGTCGTAATTCGCAGGCAATGAGTCCTGAGCCTGCCTGACGAGTTCCGTCTTCACCCTCTTGGACCGCTTTTGCCTTTCATTCCTTTTCGCATAGACAGAATTAATGCTTACAAGAACAATAAGCATGGAAATTATGATTTTTAGATACTTGTTTCCTGACATTAATCCTAATTCTATCCGGTATTTGAAGAAAAAATCCTATTTTTGCAAAGTGCAAATGTAATATTTTTTTGCAAGAAAAAATGAACGCCCCCGCAAAGTACAATATTATTTTAATGCTCCTGGCAGCATTCTCCCTATGCCTTTTCCACTGCAAGGCCGGCGCGGCAGACGAAAAGAGCCTGATAAAGCTCAGGACGGTCGTCATCGACCCCGGACACGGAGGCTCGGACCCCGGATGCATAAACAGGGCCAAAGGGCTTAAAGAAAAAGACATAACTCTGTCCGTGGCATTGAAGCTCGGAGCCTTGATAAAACAGAACTACCCTGAAGTGAAAGTGCTCTACACCCGCTCTACCGACAAGGCCGTGGACCTCAGGGACAGGACCGACATCGCAAACAGGAACAAAGCGGACCTTTTCATATCCATCCATGTCAATTCGGCTGCGGACGCCTCTGCAAAAGGAGTGGAGACATGGGTCATGGGAACCAACAAGACGGCGGCCAACATGGAAGTCTGCAAGACCGAAAACTCCGCCATCATCCTTGAAAACGACTACACGTCGAAATACCAGGGGTTCGACCCGGAAAGCCCTGAATCCTACATAATATTCTCGCTTATCCAGAACACGCATCTCGAACAGAGCCTGTATTTCGCAGGCCTGGTCCAGAACCAGCTCGTGCAAGGGCCTATCGTAAGGAACAGGGGTGTCAAGCAAGGGCCTTTCCTTGTCCTGTGGACGGCAACGATGCCGACCATACTGATAGAACTCGGATTCATATCCAACGACAACGACAGCAGGCTGCTTGCCAACAGGTACAACCACAACACCTTTGCAAAAAGGATATTCGCCGCATTCAAGGAATACAAAACCAAATACGAGTCGGAAAGCATAAGGCTGGCGGACGGAACGGAAAGCCAGGCAAGCCGGACAGGAGAATCCTTCGGCATACAGATATTTTCCAGGACATCGCCTGCCAATAACAAAAGGCTGATGAAAGGGCTCGACGCATATTGCATAAGGGATGGGAAATACTATAAATATATTTACGGCAATTTCGACACAAGGGACGGAGCCATGGCGGAACTTGAAACGGTAAGGAAGAAATTCAAGGACGCGTTCATCGTGAAAATGGAAAACGATTCCCTTGTCAAAAACCAAACGCCGTGACAAAAGAAAGCGCAGTCAAAAAACAACGAAATATGAAAAAAGAGCAGAAAATAGGACTATTCGCGATCATAATCGTCGTAGGAATATTCTTGGTCATCAATTTCCTTAAAGGAAAGAACCTTTTCAACCGCCAGAACACCTATTACGCGGTATTCGACAACGTGGAAGGAATAGACGCTTCCGCACCGGTCTACATGAGAGGGTTCAAAGTAGGGATAATCGACGATGTCCGCTACGACAGCCGGACCGACAAATTCATCGTCGAATTTTCGGTCTCAAGAAAATATGAATTCAGCGACGACTCCAAAGCCGAATCCTACAGTTCCGACATAATGGGAGGCAAAGCCCTCAGGATCACGACAGGGCTGTCGGGAACGAAGGCAAAAAGCGGGGACACCCTGGCATCGGGGAGCGAGCCGGACATGATCTCGTCTCTCGTTTCAGGGATAGGGCCTCTTAAAAACCAGCTTTCATCCTTGATTGCAGAACTGAATACGACAGTAGCAAGCATCAATGAAATATTGGACGCGGACACGAAGGCCGGCATCGAAGCAGCGGTAGGGTCGCTCAGGAGCACGGCTGAAAATGCGGCCGCCATATCATCAGGAATAAAGGAAAGCATGCCGGAAATACAGGGCATCGCATACAACCTGAACAAGCTCGCCGCAAGCCTCGGCAACAGCACAGGCGACATCGAGAGCACCATGCGCAACCTGTCGCAAGCAAGCGAAGATCTCAAGGAAGCCGAACTCAAAAACACGATTTCGCAAATCAGAAGCCTGCTTGAAAAAATCCAGGAAAAAGACAATTCCCTCGGACTTCTGCTCAACGACACGAGCCTTCACGACAACCTGAACGGGCTGCTTGAAAACGTCGACAGCCTTGTCACCAGAATCTCGGAAAATCCGAAAAAATACATCCGCATAAGTGTTTTCTAAAAAGGTCGGACTATCAAGCAAATAAATCTTTTTAAAAGATATAAGTCTCTATAAATCATTATTTTATAGAGACTTTAATTTTTTCGTATTGGATATTAAGACGTTATATCGAACGGCTGCGTTTTTGCTAAAATAAATTTTTCCGTTCATCGTTTTTTTATAAAATTTGCATTCCCAAGGAAGAAAAAACAATAAAGAAATAGAGAACGAAATGTCGAATCCAAACCACATAGAGGTATGGAATAATTGCTTGTCGGTTATTCGGAATCTTATATCGGAACACGATTTCAAAACCTGGTTTTCTGAAATCGCGCCCGAAAAGATAGAAGGCAGCAAGCTGTTCGTGAAAGTCCCGTCAAAGGCTTTCTACGAATATTTCGACTCAAAGTTCTGCGGCATCCTCAAAAAGCCGCTCGAAACCTTTCTCGGAGAAAAGGCGAACCTCATCTACATCACGCCGAACCAGGACAATCCGCGCGCGGATTCGAACAGGCCGCAGTTTTCGGACAAAAAGCCTATGGCATCGAGAATCGACTCACAGCTCAATCCGAACTACAACATCGCCTGCTTCATAGAAGGAGCGTGCAATAAAATAGCAAGGTCGGCGGGAATAGCCATATCCGAAAACCCGGGCTCCGTTTTCAATCCGCTTCTGATTTACGGAGGGTCAGGATTAGGGAAAACGCATCTCGCGCAGGCAATAGGGCTTGAAATCAAAGCCCGCTTCCCCAATGCAGCCGTGCTTTACGTAAATGCGGACACGTTCAAAACGCAATACATGGCCGCATGCTCCGCGAACAAGCTGAATAATTTCATCCAATTCTACCAGATGATAGACACCTTGATAGTGGACGACATTCAGATTTTCTCAGGGCTGCCTGGAACGCAAAAGGCGTTCTTCTCCATTTTCGACCATCTGCACCAGCACAGGAAGCAATTGATCCTTACGTCCGACAGGTCGCCGGCGGAATTGAAAGTAATGGAAGAAAGGCTGTTGTCAAGGTTCAAATGGGGATTGTCGGTCGAACTCAAGAGGCCCGATTGCGAAACGAGGGCCAATATACTGAGGAGCAAAATCAAAATCGCCAAAATGAATATCGGGGAAGACGTGGTTGATTTCCTGGCGAAAAACATTGACAAGAATGTCCGCGAGCTCGAAGGGGCGCTGAATACGATTTACGCATACTCCAAATTCGGCAATTGTCCCGTAACGCTAAGCCTTGCGGAACAATTGGTCGGAAAGATAGCCGTTCAGAAAAACGAAAGCGTTTCTTTGGAAAATATCATAAACAACGTCTGCAACTACTTCAACATGACGATAGACACGTTCATGTCCAACTCAAAGAAAAGCGAAGTCGTGCAGGCGAGGCAGATAGCCATGTACCTGGGCAGAAACCTGACAAAAAGTTCTCTCCAGACAATAGGGCATCAGATAGGAAACCGCAATTATGCGACCGTCGTGTATGCGTGCAAGACGATAGCTAACCTCATAGACACGGACAACGCATTCAAGCAGCGTGTCAGCGAAATAGAATCCAAAATCCTTACGGCATAACCTGCCGTATTTGTTATTTACCGTATTTTTAGCCATATTTGTCTTTTGTACCGGCGCGGTTCATGGCACGGACGGCGGCCACATGGCCACGCCATGCGCAAGACCGGGAAATCCAGCAAGGAATCCGCCGCATGAAGCAAGAAAACGGAATTAAAAATACAAGAATATGACAGACAGAATTTTGGAATACTTTATGGAAATCACGAAAATCCCTCGTGAATCCGGACATGAAGAACATATCATCGAATACCTGAAAAAATTCGCAGCGGCAAACGGCCTTGAATGCAAAACCGACGAGGCCGGAAACGTGCTGATTATAAAAGAAGCCGTCAAGGGAAGGGAAAACAGCCCTGTCATGATACTTCAAAGCCATTCCGACATGGTTTGCGAAAAAAACAGCGGCGTTGAGCATGATTTCAGGAAAGACCCTATAAAGACAGTCATCGAAGACGGCTGGCTCATAGCAAAAGACACCACTCTCGGAGCCGACTGCGGAATCGGAATAGCAGCCACGCTCGCAGTGCTGACGGACAAGAATCTCTCCCACGGGAAAATCGAAGCCCTCTTCACTGTCGGCGAAGAAACCGGATTGGACGGAGCAAAAGCCCTGAAACCGGATTTCCTTACAGGAAAGACACTTATCAACCTTGATTCGGAAGACGAAGGAGAATTGTTCATAGGATGCGCAGGAGGGGTAGACACGACTGCGGAATTCAAGTATTCACATGTGCCGTCGACCAAAGACACCACCGTGAAATACAGGATTTTCGGAGCAATGGGAGGACATAGCGGAGACGATATAAACAAAAACAGGGCGAATGCGAACCAGATACTTGCAAGATTCCTTTACAGGCTGACGAAAGAATGCGATTTCGACCTTTGCGAAATCGATGGAGGAAACAAGAGGAACGCCATTGCAAGGGAAGCATTCGCAATAATCAACATAGACAGGAAAGACCTCGACAAGGCCGATTCCGTATTCGAAACCACGGTTGCCCAGGTGCGCGACGAATTCTCGGCAAGCGACCCCGACATAAACGGGTCAAAGGAAGAATGCGGGCACGCAGGCAACGCGATAGACCGTGATTCCGCAAAAAGTCTGATACTTGCGCTCAATTCCGCACTGCACGGCGTACTTGAAATGAACGCAAGCATTCCAGGACTTGTAGAGACTTCCACCAATCTCGCATTCATAAAAATGACGGAAGGAAACATCGTCAGAATAGGGACAAACCAAAGAAGTTCCACCGACAGTTCAAGGCAATATGCGGCAGAACGTGTCGAAAGCCTGTTCATCCTTGCCGGCGCGAACGTGGAACACAGTTCCGAATATCCGGGATGGAAACCTAATATCCACTCGCCGATACTGGAGGCGTCAATAGCAAGCTACGAAAGGCTCTTCAATGTAAAACCGGTAGTAAGAGCCATCCATGCGGGACTTGAATGCGGACTGTTCCTCGACAAATATCCCGACCTTGACATGATATCATTCGGCCCTACGATCAGGGGAGTGCATGCGCCGGGAGAAAAGCTCGACCTCGCTTCTCTGGACAAATTCGCCAAGCTTTTGGCAGACATCATCGAAAACTACAAATAACCGGACAATGAGCAAGAACCTTTTGGCCCCGTCAATGCTGTCAGCCGATTTCGGCTGCCTGCAAAAAGACATAGAGCTTGTCAACAATTCGGCAGCGGACATTTTCCACCTCGACATAATGGACGGAGTGTTCGTGCCTAACATTTCATACGGATTTCCGGTAGTGAAAGCCATTGCAAAATCCGCTAAAAAGCCGCTTGACGCCCATCTCATGATCGTCGAGCCGGACAAGTACATAGACCGGTTCGCAGAATCGGGAGTAGAATACCTGAGCGTGCATTATGAAGCATGCCCCCACCTGCACAGGACAGTGCAGCACATAAAGAAATCAGGGATGAAAGCAGGAGTCGCGCTCAATCCGCATAGTCCGGTCTGCCTGCTGGAAGACATCATGTGCGAAGCGGATTTCATACTGATAATGTCGGTAAATCCAGGATTCGGAGGACAGAGTTTCATAGAACGCGCCATCGAAAAGATACGCAAGGCGAAACAGATGGCCGCAGCCCTTAACCCGGAAATACTCATAGAAGTCGACGGCGGAGTTTGCGCCGAAAACGCTGGCATGCTAAAAGGCGCCGGGGCGGACATTCTCGTTGCAGGAAGCGCGGTATTCTCGTCCAAAGACCCGGCCAAGGCGATTGAAATGATCAAAGGAGCATAAAAACCGAATGCACCGTGCAAAAACAGGAGTTGCAGTCCGGCCAGGCCTTTACAGGCCGAAAGGCGGTTCACTGCAACTCTTTTTTTTTCTCAAACCTGACTTTGCAAGGCCAAACGGCCCTAAGGCATCAATTCATAGGACATAGGCTATTTCCTTGAAAGCATACGGCTTTGAAAGGCCCGAACGCTCCTCTACCCTAAGGCAGGCATTCTTGTCAACCCCTATTATCCGGCCCTCGAAAGCCCTGCCGTCTGACATATCCACATACTCATGGTACTCGCCGAGCCTGTAGAGATTCGTATGGTAATCCCTATCAAGGCTTTCCGGGACAATTCCGTAATAAAGGTCCTGGTAATATCCCTCGAATTTTTCCAAAAAGGATTCGAGAATCCTGAACGGATCATGCATTTTGCCGGTAAGCAGGGAAAGAGAGACGGGATTCGGGATAGCAGGAGAAAATTCCTGCTGGTTTATATTGATGCCGATTCCTGCTATGCTTGCTGACAATTTGTCACCGGAAATCGTATTCTCTATGAGTATTCCGCAAATTTTGCGGTCTCCTGCATAAATGTCGTTAGGCCATTTTATCTTAGTATCCGCGCCGTATTCCCTGAGGCACTCCATCACTGAAAGGGCTACCGCCTGCGACAGGGAGAATTGCCTTTCGGGCAAAAAAGCCCTGGGTTTCAACAGCATGCTGAACGTAAGATTTTCGCCTCGACGGCTCTCCCAGCCGTTGCCTTTCTGTCCGCGTCCCGAAGTCTGGAAATCCGCAAGCCACACGGTCCTGTCGGATGCAGGTTCCATATCCCTTCGGGCCTGGTTGTTAGTAGAATCTATTTCTTTGAAATGTACGATTTTATATTCCATGCCGCTTCTAAAAATAATATGCCTTATTGACTTTGGTCGGAATATTGCATTATATTTGTATTCACAAAAGTAATAAATAATTAAATCAGACAGATTGTGGCAAAGAATACAGAAAAGAAAATTACCGAAACTGAAAATACGGAATTAGAACCTAAGAAAAAAACTACCGCCAGGACAGGACGCAAAAAAGCAGAAAGCGACAAGGATAAAGAAGACGGCGCAAATGCCGAAGAACCGAAAAAAAGCACAAGAGGCAGGAAGAAAAAGGCAGAAACGGCCGTTCCTGACGAAACCGAAGTCATAATGAAAGCGATGTCCGACAAAAAGGCGAAAGGGATATGCGTCCTCGACCTTACGAGCATCGGCAGCGCGATTGCAGACAAATTCATAATATGCAACGCCGATTCATCCACGCAGGTGCTGGCGATTGCAGACAACGTAGAAGACGAGATGATTGCCAAATGCGGCAGGAAAGTGCTGCGTTCGCAAGGCAAGGAAAACGCATTCTGGATAATCCTCGATTATTCCGACATAGTAATCCACATCTTCAAAACAGAATACAGGGAATTCTACAGGCTCGAAGACCTATGGGCTGACGCCAAAAGAACAGATTACGAAGAATAATTCCCTACCCCAAACAGACATATATGAATCAAGGCAATAATCCAAAAAACAACAAGTTCCAGGGCAAGATAAAACCCCCGAAAATGTCTTTTTCGTGGATATACATCATATTGATATTAGGTGTATTCATGATGTATTTCAATTATTCGGGAGGAGATCCGGTAAAAATCGATTGGCTTAAAATAAAAGAAAACGTCATACCGGCAGGGGACGTTGATAAGATAGTCTACATATCGAATCTGAACAAGGCGGAGGTTTACATAAAAAAGGACAGCCTTTATAAATACAAGAATTATTTCGGCGGAAGAGAACCCAGATTCGGGCCGCATTTTTACTACAAGGCCGGGAAAAATAGAGATGTCGAAGAAGAACTTGAAGAAGCCAGGGCCCTTCTGCCGGAAGGAAGCAGGTTCTCGATCGATACTGACGAAAGAATCAATTACTTCGCAAGGGCGCTTGACTTCCTGCTCATACCGATAATACTAATCGCATTGTACTTCTTCCTTTTCAGAAAGGTAAGCAAGGACATGAGCGGAGGAGCCGGAGGCGGCGGCATATTCAATGTCGGAAAATCGCAGGCCAAGCTGTTCGACAGCGAAAACAACACGAAAGTGACTTTCAAGGACGTAGCCGGATTGGACGAAGCCAAGGTCGAAGTCATGGAAATCGTGGACTTTTTGAAGAACCCTAAAAAGTACACGGAGCTCGGAGGGAAAATCCCTAAAGGAGCGTTGCTTGTCGGGCCTCCGGGTACAGGAAAGACCCTGCTTGCGAAAGCAGTAGCTGGAGAGGCGGGAGTGCCGTTTTTCTCAATATCCGGTTCGGACTTCGTGGAAATGTTCGTAGGAGTCGGAGCTTCGAGGGTAAGGGACCTGTTCCGCCAAGCCAAGGAAAAATCGCCGTGCATCGTATTCATAGATGAAATAGACGCGGTCGGAAGGGCAAGGAGCAAGAACGGAGGATTTTCATCCAACGACGAAAGGGAAAACACCCTCAACCAGCTGCTGACCGAAATGGACGGGTTCGGCTCGAATTCCGGAGTCATCATCCTTGCAGCCACCAACAGGGTGGACATTCTCGACAAGGCCCTGCTAAGGGCGGGACGTTTCGACAGGCAGATCAATGTGGACTTGCCAGAACTCAAAGAGAGGGAAGCCATATTCGACGTCTACCTGAAAAAACTGAAGCTGTCGCCGCAGCTTGAGACATCGTTCCTTGCAAAACAGACTCCCGGATTTTCAGGAGCCGACATAGCCAACGTATGCAACGAAGCGGCCCTTATAGCTGCAAGAAAAAATAAAAAGGCGATAGAACGCCAGGATTTCATAGATGCCATCGACCGCATCGTAGGAGGACTTGAAAGGAAGAGCAAAGTGATTTCCCCTTCGGAAAAAAGGACCATAGCCTTCCATGAAGCCGGCCATGCGACCGTAAGCTGGATTCTTCCTAATGCCAATCCTCTTCTCAAAGTAACCATCATACCGAGAGGACGATCCCTCGGCGCAGCATGGTATCTTCCGGAAGAACGGCAGATTACCACTACGGAGCAGATGATGGACGAGATGGCTGCAACGCTTGGAGGCCGCGCGGCTGAAGAAATCGTAAACAACAGGATTTCAACCGGAGCCCTCAGCGACCTTGAAAAAGCCACGAAGCAGGCATACGCGATGGTAAGCTATTTCGGCATGAGCGAAAAGATCGGAAACGTGTCGTTTTACGATTCCTCAGGAAGGGGAGACTATTCATTCAGCAAGCCGTACAGCGAAACCACC
Organism: uncultured Bacteroidales bacterium; assembly: GCA_944322605.1. GTDB lineage: Bacteria > Bacteroidota > Bacteroidia > Bacteroidales > UBA932 > CALUPD01. The sequence goes on from CALUPD010000024.1 coordinate 37,298, forward strand.
GCCGAACTCATGGACAAGGAAGCCAAAAGGCTCATAGACGAAGCATATGTCGTATCCAAGAAGATACTGAACGAAAACAAGGAAAAGTTCACGGCTCTTGCAAACCTCTTGCTTGAAAGAGAAGTCATCTTCTCGGAAGACCTGGAAAAAATCTTCGGTCCGAGGGCAGGAACGACTCCTCCGCACATAGGGGAAAGCAGCGCGGACAAGGAACTTGAAGCGCGCAGCGCAGGGAATCTGCCAGGGCCTGAATGCAGCCTGCCAACCGATGCACCGGAGGAGAAAACCGGGAACGAGGCGGAATCCGGAAAGGGCGCAGGAGAAACCGGAAACGAGTCACGCGCCCCGGAAAATCAGGAAGACCGCACCGGCTGCAAAAATGCCGGACCGGAAGATGAAAACCATGAAGGCAATGGAAATAAGGCATGATGAACGGCTTAACAGCCTGTTTTCAATAAAGTCAAAATGGAAAATCTATATGTCAGGACAATAAGCGGACTTGTATTCGCGGCGATAATGATCGGTGCCATACTCCATGGCGCCGTTTCATACATTACGCTCATGGCTTTTATCATAGCCGTCATGAACTACGAATTCATCGCCATCACAAGCGGAAAGAATTTCACCATAATGAAATTCCTTACAGTTTTCACATCGGTATCAATATTCACCGTATCCGCGATAAGGCATGCAGCAGGCTATCCTCTTGAAATAATGCTGATACCTCTGATTCCGATGTTCTTCATATACATATCCATGCTGTATGAACGCAAGCATGAGGCATACGGCGACCTTATGGCCATGATAACATCGATAGCCTACACCGCCCTGCCTTTCACTCTGACCAATCTCATAGCTTTCGGGGACGACGGCAGCTACAACGGGATTCTGATCCTGTCAATGTTCATAATACTATGGGGTTCCGACGTCGGAGCATACCTGTTCGGGATGTCCCTCGGCCAAAAGTTCGGCAAAAAGCTTTTCCCTTCGATTTCGCCCAAGAAGTCGTGGATAGGATTCGCAGGCGGACTTGTAACGGCGGCTGTCGCCGGAATAGTACTGCAAAAGGCCGGGTGGATAGAAACAGGCATGGCCGATGCCGTGATAATCTCAGTCATAATAAACATATTCGGCGTATTCGGCGATTTGGCGGAATCGCAATTAAAACGTAACTTTGGTGTCAAGGATTCAGGAAAAATCATGCCCGGGCATGGCGGCCTGCTCGACAGGTTCGACGGCGCATTAATCGGTTTTCCGATGGCTGTCATTTACATAGAGACCGTACTTGAACATATGCCGTGACAGGCAGCAACAAAGCTTTGCCGGCAATAACTTTACGAAAAAATGCGCATTCACAAGGAAGGATATAGAATAATAGCATACAGCTTTATAATAATCGGAATAATCTTAGGGCTGATTTTATATTTCAACAGCTACACTGTCTCCAGCATAATATGCTGCATCATAGGAATAGCGGTGTTCCTGCTCATTACCAATTTTTTCAGAAGCCCGAACCGGTCTCCGAAAATAGACGACGACTCTGTAATCGCCGCAGCCGACGGGACAATAGTAATCATCGACAAGGTTTACGAACCCGAATACCTGAAATCCGAATGCATACAGGTATCTATTTTCATGTCGATACTTAATGTCCATGTAAACTGGTTTCCGATAGGAGGAATAGTCGAATATTACAAATACCATCCTGGCAAGTACCTCGTGGCATGGCATCCGAAGTCATCGGAAAAAAACGAACGCACAAGCATAGCCGTAAGGCATAAGCACGGACAAGTCGTGCTATTCAGGCAGATAGCGGGATTCATAGCCAGACGTGTCGTATGCTACGCGCAGGAAGGAAAGGAATTCAAACAGGGGGAACAGACAGGATTCATTAAATTCGGTTCTAGGATAGACCTTTTCCTGCCCTTGGGAAGCGAAATACTCGTGGAAAAAGGAGACAAGGTAAAAGGCCGCCAGACGATAATAGCAGAATTGCCCAAGTAAGCAGCATGCCATGAAAAAACCGATTCCGCTGGACATAAGGCACAAATTAGGATTAGAAACGGCAAGGCTTCTGTCGAAAACGGAAGCAGGAGAATACCCGTTGCGGCAACTGTTTTGGGAATGCACCCTGCGGTGCAACCTCAGATGCAGGCATTGCGGAAGCGACTGCAAACAGGACTCCATGGCCAAAGACATGCCCGGAGAAGACTTCATGAAAGTCCTCGACCGGATAGCGGCTCAGACAGACCCGCACAAAGTGTTCGTAATAGTCACAGGGGGAGAGCCCCTCGTAAGGACGGACATCGAAAGATGGGGAGCCGAAATATACCGCAGGGGATTTCCTTGGGGAATGGTCACAAACGGATTCGCCCTGACGGAAAAAAGGCTTGAAAGACTTAAATCAGCCGGAATCCATGCCATGACCGTCAGTTTCGACGGAAACGAAGAAGACCATGACTGGATGCGCGGAGTGCAAGGCAGCTACAAAAAGGCAGAAGCCGCAATAAAGCATCTCGCGATGCAGGACGACATAATATGGGACGTTGTAACCTGCGTTAACAAGCGCACCGTCGGAAAACTCGACCAAATAAAGGAAACCCTCATAGGAATCGGCGTAAAAAACTGGAGGGTATTCTCCGTATTCCCGTCAGGAAGGGCGGCAAGCGATCCTGAAATGAACCTTAGCGGTACCGAATTCGCAAAAATGATGGACTTCATAGCCCGGACAAGAAAGGAAGGCAGGATAAAGGCTTCCTACGGATGCGAAGGATTTCTCGGCAATTACGAAGGCGAAGTACGGGACAACATGTTCAACTGCATAGCCGGAAAAACCGTCGGATCGGTGCTGATTGACGGGTCTATAGGAGCATGTCCGAGCATAAGGAGCAATTTCTCGCAGGGAAACATCTACAAGGACGACTTCATGGACGTATGGAACAAACGTTACGGCGTGTTCCGCAACAGGGAATGGATGAAAAACGGAGAATGCGCGGATTGCCGTTATTTCCGTTACTGCAACGGCAACGGAATGCATCTGAGGGACGAAAACGGGAATCTGATGTTCTGCCACCTTAAAAAACTCATGTCAAGATAGCCCCCTCATTCCCATTTGCGGCAGCCCTGCCGGAATCCATGAATGCATGCCGGGCATGCGCATGGCCGGGACAGACCCTGAACAAACCCTGAACGGACCGGGGACAGACCAGGGACACGAGGTCGGTCACAAAACGACCTTGCAGATTTTTCCTATGCAAGCGGCATCATACGGCCTTTCGACCCTTATATAATTCTCGGAATAGCCGGACATCATTCCGCCGTCAGTCTTCTGCTCGAAAAGGACATCGGTTTCCAAACCTTCGTTAAGCTTGCAGAAATCCGCGTACAGTTTGTCTGAAAGCCTTGACAGCATTTCAACGCGCACGGTCTTTACAGAGTCCTTGACCTGAGGCTTGAAAGAAGCAGCAGGGGTATTTGGCCTTATCGAATATGGAAAAACGTGGATGAATGAAGGACGTATGGCATTTTCCAGAAAATCATAGGTTGCCATGAATTCGGCATCGCTTTCTCCCGGGAATCCCGCAATAAGGTCGATTCCGAAAAACACCCTCAACGAACCCGGCCTTTCCATAATGGAGCGTATCATCCTTATCTTGTCTGCAAAAATACTTGTGGTATAACGCCTCCTCATCCTTTTCAAAACGGCATCGGACCCGGATTGAAGAGGGATATGGAAATGAGGCATGAACTTGGTACCCGATGCAATCCATTCTATTATGTCCTGCCTCAAAAGATTAGGCTCTATCGACGAAATCCTGTACCTTTCGATGCCCTGCACTCCGTCCAAACCTTTAAGCAAATCCAGGAAATCCTCTCCTGTGGTCTTGCCGAAATCTCCGGTATTCACGCCCGTTATCACAATTTCCTTTATGCCGGAAGCCGCAATCTCCGCAGCCTGGCCGACAAGCGTGCTTATGGGCAGGTTCCTGCTTTTGCCGCGCGCAAGAGGAATAGTGCAGTAAGAGCATTTGTAATCGCATCCGTCCTGCACCTTCAGGAAAGACCTCGTCCTTTCGACTGAAGAATAGGCAGGAAAGACATTGTCGACTTCGTCTATGCGGCATGGCCTTATTATGCAACCGGAAACGGAATCCGGATGGCAGGAAGAAGCCGCACCGCCGCATGAGCATGGATTCGCCGGAGCGAACGTCCCATTTTCCGGAACACCGGCAGCGGAATGCGCCGCATGCTGTCCCGAAAGGCTTCCGGAAGAAGCCTGCATGGATGCAAGGCGGGATTCGACGAAATCCAGCACATTGCCTTTTTCCGCCGCGCCGAGAACAATGGAAACGCCTTCTATCGCAGCTATTTCCTCCGGTTTGAGCTGCGCATAGCATCCTATCACAGCTATTATGGCATCCTTGTTTATTTTATGCAGCCGCCTGATTATATTACGGCATTTCTTATCGGCATGTTCCGTGACAGTACACGTATTCACGACATATACGTCAGCGAACTCCGTATCCTCCACTATCCGGTAACCGGCAGCGGCGAATTTCTTGGATATGTACGAACTCTCCGAATAGTTGAGCTTGCAGCCTAAGGTAGCGAACGCGACTTTTTTATTTTCTTCATTAATGCATGCCATAATTCAATGATTTGAGTTTTAAAACACTGCCCGCAGAAATGCGCGGCAAGCGATGACGTCCTACAATGACATCGTGACCGAAGAAGCGTAAAGCTGGCCGCCTATCGGAGGGTTCAGCTTGTCTATGCATACCGTTGCCGAGAGGACGGCAGGATAAGCGGCCTTTACGGCTTTCAGTATCCTCGAAGCCACGTGTTCCAGCAAATGCGAAGACACCATCATCTCCTTTTTCACTATCGCATAGACATCCTGGTAATTCACGGCGTCCGTTATATTGTCCGTTTCGGCAGGCAGCGACAGGTCGGCCTCCATTTCAAGGTTGACCATGAACTTGTTGCCTATAGTCCTCTCGTCTTCGAAACAGCCGTGATGGGCGAAAAACTCCATGCCCTTCAATTCGATTTTTCCAACTCCCATATCTTTAAAATATAAAATACTTACAGCACAGTTCTTGCAGGCAGGACCTTGACGAGGATGCCTCGTTTCCTGCCACTTCCGTCAATTCCCGTCAATGCAGCAACGCTCTTGCAGGCTCGTCATTATCATCTTCCCAATACAAATACGGCAGGCCTTTTTCCTATTTCGGGCTTGTTTTTTTTCCATTCCGAAACCGTCTCCGTCCTTATGAACTGGTTCTGAGACATAAGCCCTGCCGCCACGCATACTTTCAAGTCCCCTCGGCAGACAGCCAATATGTCCGCAAAAAGAGAATCGTTCCTGTATGGCGTTTCAATCATTATCTGGGTCTGCCCGGTTGAAAAAACACGTTTTTCGAGTTGCTTCAAATGCTGCTTCCTTTCATCCGTTTTCGCCGGTATGTAGCCGGCAAACGCAAACGACTGCCCATTAAGCCCTGAAGACATAAGCGCGAGCATCAGGGACGACGGTCCAACATAAGGAACGACTTCCACGCCATGCCTGTGCGCGGCAGCCACCAGCAACGAACCCGGATCGGCCACGGCAGGAAGCCCGGCCTCCGACAAAAGCCCCACATCGTTGCCGTTATCGAGAATCCTTACATATTCGTCCACGGCTTCAGGGGAGGTATGTTCGTTAAGCTCGAAAAAGGACAGGCCGTCTATCTTGCCCTTCAGGCCGGCAGCCGAAAGGAAACGGCGTGCCGTCCTTGTCTCTTCAACGACGAAAAACGAGATTTTCCCTATTACGGAAAAAACCGAAGCCGGAAGCATGTCCGCAAACTCGCCTTCGCTTATAGGCACCGGTATCAAATGCAATTTCCCTTTCATGGCCGCAAAGGTAATTTTTTTTTCTATCTTTACGGCCGTCAATTTTGTACGGGTACTCATATGGACAAAATAATTTTACTGGGAACCGGTACATCGCAGGGAGTACCGATGATAGGATGCAAATGCAAGGTCTGCGCCAGCGAAGACGGCAGGGACAAGAGGCTGAGGACATCCGCATACGTAGAATACAAAGGACTCAAGATAGTCATAGACGCAGGCCCGGATTTCAGGCAGCAGATGCTGAGGGAAGACATATGCAGGCTCGATGCCATCCTGCTCACCCACAAGCACAAAGACCATACAGGCGGCCTCGACGATGTAAGATCCCTGAATTACCTGACAGGAAAAGCCTTTCCTGTCTATTGCGAAAAGGAAGTATTCGAATCATTGGAAATGGAATATTCCTACGCATTCGACAAAGTAAAATATCCCGGAGTCCCCGAATACGAAATACACCTGATAGACGAAAAGCCTTTTTCCATAAAGGGAACGGAAATCGTGCCTTTAAGGGTAAGGCATTACCGGATGGACATACTCGGGTTCAGGTTCGGGGAACTTGCGTACATTACCGACGGAAGTTTCATTCCTGAACAAACGTTCGGACTTCTGAAAGGAATCAGGACTCTCATAATAAATTGCGTAAGGATAGAAAAGCACATATCGCATTTCTGCCTTGAAGAAGCGATAGCCATTTCCAGGCGCATAGGCGCGGAACAAACGTTCCTTACGCATATGTCCCACCAGATGGGAACGCACGAAGAAATAACAAAAATGCTCCCGGAAGGGATATTCCCCGGATACGACGGAATGGAAATACCGTTCTGACATAAAATACGGCCACCCGCAAAATGCCTCGGCCTTGACAGGAAACGATCATCATGCAATCCTTTGCATATCCTGACAAGCATTAAGAAACCGGGACGGACAGGCTTCCGCCTTATCCATTCCCGGCCATCCATTATTTACATCCTGTGCCGGAATTCATGCAGCAACCGGGACACCATGCCTGCCACTGGCCGGCATTGACACAATCCGGTGCAACATGCGGCATCAGTCTCCGTCAATGCACATTTCGTCAATAAGATGCGAAGCTCCAGCGACCTTGTCGATAACGAACAGGGCATAACGGATATCCAATACTATGTTCCTGCACAGGCTTCCGTCAAAAACCACATCGCTCATCGTGCCTTCCCATACCCTGTCGAAATTGACACCGACAAGATTGCCGTTTCCGTCCAATACCGGGCTGCCGGAATTTCCGCCGGTGGTATGGTTGGTGGCGATGAAGCAAACCGGCACGGTGCCGCCCGACTCCCATCGCCCGTAATTTTTCCCGGCATATATTTCCCTAAGGACCTGCGGAATGTCGTAATCATATATCGAAGGATCATCCTTTTCGATTATCCCTTCGATGGAAGACACGGGCTCATACCATATCCCGTCGGCAGGGCTGTATCCCTGCACGCTCCCGTATGCGACCCTCAAAGTAAGATTGGCATCAGGATAAAACGCCCTCAGGGAATCGAACTCCATGATGCCTTTCATATAGGTCCTGTACTGGAGATCCATTTCTTTCCTGCCTTCAAGGTACGCAGGCATTATCTCGTCACGGAGAAAATCCTTGAACGACTCGGACAACCTGTAACATATGTCATTTTCCATATCTTGCAGGGAAGCGTTCTTCAACTTCACGCTGTCCGCAAATACGGAAGACGCGTAAAAGAAGGAGGCGAGGCTGTCGGCGTCATGGCCGTAAACGGACAGCAGCCCGTTCAGGTATTCCGGCATGAACTCTTCGCCTGCCGCCTTTTCGCAATCCGCAATCACGTCCGAAAAATTGTTCCTGTCCACAGGCATATGGAAATCCTTGAAGAATGCATCCATTACGGTGCTGCGCGTTTCAGGGTCGGAATTGACATACCTGTACGAAAAGCCGAGAAGTTCCACAGCGTTGAATACCTCGTTCAGATACTCCGCTGCGAACCTGTAATCCTCCATGCCTGAAAATGTCTTTTTCAGTTTTTCCGTTATGCCGGCGTATTCCTTTCCGTTGGAAGAAGCCCATTGCTCGAAAGCCGCTTCGTATTTCCTCTTGGAAGCGGCTGCGCCCATCTTGCGGATGCCTTTGGATTCTCCCTGCCATTTTTTCCACGCGTTCGCGACATTGGCATTCTTGGAAGCGTATTTTATACGTATTCCGGCGGACTTGTCCATTTCACTTTTCTGGTTGTCCAGCACCAGCGTGCGCAACGCCACCCTGTACGGATCCGATTTTTCCGCTATGTATTCGACCTCATCCGATATTATATACTCCTTCGTGCTGCCTGGAAAACCGTACACCATCGTAAAATCGCCTTCTTTCACGCCGGCCGTGGAAATATTCAAAAACCTTTTCGGACGGTACGGCACGTTATCCTCTGAATAAGGAGCGGGATTGTTGTCCTTGTCCGCATATATCCTGAACAATGAAAAATCCCCCGTATGCCTCGGCCACATCCAGTTGTCGGTATCGCCCCCGAATTTTCCTATCGAAGAAGGGGGAGCGCCCACCAGCCTCACGTCAGAAAACACCTGGTACACGAAAAGCCAATATTCATTGCCGTAATACATCGGAACGATTTGCGCCTCGTATGCCGCGCCTTCCTTTTCCGCCTTTCTTATGATTTTGGCAGAATTCCTTTCCGCTATGCCTATCCTTTTTCCCTCGCCCATGCCTTCTTTATAGCCTTTAAGGACGGAAGATGTCACATCCTCCATCCTGACAAGGAATTTAACTTCCAGCCCGTCGTTAGGCAATTCTTCTTCCCTTGTCATGGCCCAGAACCCGTCCGTCAGGTAATCATGCTCCACGGAGCTATGCGCCTGTATCTGATCGTACCCGCAATGGTGGTTGGTTATGAGGAGGCCTTCATCTGAAATCAGCTCGCCGGTGCATCCTCCTGCAAAAAGGACAACCGCGTCTTTCAATGAGGAGCCGTCCTCTGAATAAATATCTTCGGCAGAAAGCATGAATCCCATGCTTCTCATCTCATCGATCCTTCCGCTTATCTTCGACGGAAGCCACATTCCCTCGTCGGCATGCAACGATGCCGCAGGAATCAACAAAAAACATATTGCTAATATCTTTCTCATGATTAAAATCAAATAAATATACGTTAAACCGGCACGCCAGCCATCCGCTGTCCGGCATAGCCAAAGCAACATCGAAGCCATGCGCCGGGTTTGCGGTCCATTCCAGCCTCGCGGCAATGAAAAGGACTGAACATCCTTGCCGCTTTGCCGATGACAGCAACCGGAAAAGAGCCTCGCGGCAGCGGAATGACCCGAACCGCCGTCCGGCCTGCTACTGGCGGGCGGAGCCTGTTTCCACCACGGGGCGAGCAGCCTCGTCAGCGCAGAGCACTACAAGCAGGTTTCCCACCATGTCGGCCTTCTTTCCTTCATCGAGTTCGACGATCTTTTCCGATGAAAGCTTGTCCAATGCCATTTTGACCATTGACACCGCCCCGTCGACGATTTTCTCCCTTGCGCTGATGATGGCCGAAGCCTGCTGGCGGCGCAGCATCACGGCTGCAATTTCAGGCGCGTAAGCAAGATAATTGATCCTTGCCTCAATTATTTCGATTCCTGCCATCTCAAGCCTTTCGTTCAATTTCTGTTCGAGCTGCTCGTTTATTTCATCGCCTCCGCTTCGCAATGTAAGTTCCTCCCCTTCAGTCTCGTTGTCATCATACGCGTATTGTCCGGCCACCTGCCTCAACGCCGCGTCGCTTTGCACCCTGACGAAGTACTCGAAAGCCCTCATCCTGCCGACCACGTTGCCGATAGGGTTTTCCTTGTCAGAACCCGCAAGGGTTTCGGCATCTATGTCGAACATTGCCCTGTAGGTGTCTTTAAGCCTCCACACGAGGACAAGCCCTATCATGACCGGATTGCCGGCCTTGTCGTTGACCTTGATAGGCTCTACATCCATGTTCCTTGCCCTCAAGGAAAGCTTTTTCTTCGTGATGAAGGGATTCACCCAAAAGAATCCGGTATTCTTGAACGTGCCCTTGTATTTCCCGAAAAAGACCATGACCTTCGCCTCGTTAGGTTCGAGCTGCATGTAGCCGCCTAAGAATATGAGCCATATCAAAGCCAAAAGGCCTCCTGCCGCCCACAAAACGGGAGAATCGGCAAAAAAGCATGCCACCGTCGCGGCAGTCATCAGCACAAGATGAACGAACAGCATCAAAAAGCCGTTCATCCTGAATCCTTTAAAATCGATTTCCATAATAGTGATTTTAGTTGTTAAAGCGTTTTCTAATGTTCATCCGCAAAAAGCCCATGGACATGCAGGCTGTGGATGTCAGGACGACCAGGCCGCCCGTGGCCTCGTGAACGGGAGGGGCCCGCGCCGCAGGCGTGGGAGGGATTTACCGTCCCTGACATTTACAGCCCGCATATGCTTTGTGGCAATAATGCAAATGAACCGTATTATTTCTTACAAATATATCATTTTTATCACGACACTGCGGATTGTTACCGCATAATTGCATATATTCGCGTAATAACGGAAACACAATGGCCGCAAACCAAAATATCAAGAAATACGTCACCATAGCCGCAGCAGCCGCCATAGCGGTTTTCATATGCTGGTACTTCAGGTCGGTGCTGAGCTATATCATCATCTCATTCGTAATAGCCCTCATAAGCAAGCCGCTTATGTCATTCCTGTCAGGAATCAGGATAGGAAAATTCAAAATGCCCTGCACGATAGCGGCACTCATCACGCTTGCGGCGGTCATGTCGTGCATAATCGGGATATTCGCCGTCATAACCCCTCTTGCGGCGCAAATCATCTCGGAACTCGGAAGCATAGACTTCAACAGCTTCAGCGAAAAAATATCCGGGCCTTTGGGCGAATGGAACAAGGCCCTGCACGGGCTGATGCCCGGAATGGATCCTGATTTCAGCATAGAATCCATGATTTTCGACAACCTCAGGAATTTTTTGGACATGAACATCTTCACGGGCCTGTTCAGCTCCATAGCGACCATGCTGGCAAAGCTCGGGATAGCACTGTTCTCCATTTCATTCATTTCATTCTTCTTCATCAAGGACAACAGCACATTCATGAACATGATCACGGCCATAGTGCCTGACAAATACGAAGAAAGGACAGTCAAAGTGCTCAATTCAATAAACAACCTGCTTGTAAGATATTTTGTTGGAATAACGATAGAAGCCCTTCTGATAACCGTCCTCAACTCGGCAGGGCTGCACTTTTTCGGAAAAATGGACTGGAACATGGCTCTCGTGCTGGCTTTCTTTTCAGGAGTAATCAACATAATCCCCTACATCGGCCCGCTCGCAGGAGGAGCGTTGGGAGCAATAGTAGCCGTCGCGACCTTCCACCCTGCAACGGCCGGGATTTCCTTGGCCGCCCACCTCGCCGTTGTCATAGCCGTGTACGTGGCGACCCATATAATCGACGTATTCCTGTTCCAGCCTTTCATCTATTCCAACAGCGTAAAGGCCCACCCGCTCGAAATATTCATAATCATACTCATGGCGGCGCAGATCGGAGGCATAACCGGGATGCTCATAGCGATACCGTGCTACACTGCGATAAGGGTAATCGCCAAGGAATTCCTTGCAGAAGTAAAAATAGTACAACGTCTTACCGGCAAATTCTAAAAAATGTTATATATTTGCCCGTTAATTTAATCACAGACTAACAATTCACAGTATATGGGAAGAGCTTTTGAATTTAGAAAAGAAAGGAAATTTAAAAGATGGGGAAACATGTCGAGGGTCTTCACCCGTCTTGGCAAGGAAATAACCATAGCGGCAAAGGCAGGCGGCACGGATCCTGACGGAAACCCGAGGCTGAGGACCCTTATACAGACCGCAAAGTCCGAAAACATGCCTAAGGACAATATCGAGAGGGCCATAAAAAGAGCTGTCGAAAAGGAACACAGCGACTACAAGGAAATGGTTTATGAAGGCTACGGGCCACACGGAATAGCTTTCCTTATCGAAACGGCGACAGACAACCCGACAAGGACAGTCGCGAACATCAGAAGCTACTTCAACAAATGCGGAGGATCTTTAGGCACTTCCGGAAGCGTTGATTTCATGTTCGAAAGGAAATGCGTATTCAAGGTTAAGGCCAAAGAAGGCATAGACATAGAGGAACTCGAACTCGAACTCATAGATTACGGAGCGGAAGAAGTGTTCCAGGAAGACGAGGCAATCGTCATATACGGTTCGTTCGAAAGCTTCGGCAACATACAGAAATATCTTGAAGACAACGGATTCGAACTCATATCGGGAGGATTTGAGAGAATCCCTAACGTCGAGCTGAAACGCCTTTCCGCAGAAGACCAGGCCGAACTCGAAAAGCTAATCGAAAGATTCGAAAACGACGACGACGTGCAGAACGTCTACCATACGATGCTTCTCGAATAGCAGAAAGCTTGATGAAAAGCCGGAGGAGCGGCATACGCTTTTTCGAAACAATTATAAGACAGCGGATCCCTCAAAAGGGACCGCTGTTTTTTCATGCCGTTTTTGGAAAGAATTTTCTTTGCGGATCACCCAATTATTCTTATTTTTGTAAGGATTAACACCGGATCTGAATCTCATTAAAATCTCATAGAAATGGAATTATCACATATTGAACATCTTGGCATTGCAGTAAAATCACTGGAAACAGCCATACCTTATTATGAAGAAATACTTGGCCTTAAATGCTATGCAATCGAAGAAGTCAAGGACCAGAAAGTAAAGACCGCCTTTTTCAAGATAGGCCAGACCAAAATAGAGCTTCTCGAAAGCACGGATCCAGAAGGCACAATCAGCAAATTCATCGAGAAAAAGGGAGAAGGCATCCACCATATCGCATTCTCGGTCAAAGACGGAGTACAGAACGCCCTTTGCGAACTTGAAGGAAAAGGAATCAAACTGATCGACAAGGCCCCGAGAAAAGGCGCGGAAGGACTGGACATCGCCTTCCTTCATCCGAAATCCACGATCGGAGTGCTTACGGAACTCTGCGAAAACCCTAACGAAAAATAACAGGGCGAAAGAACGCCATGACCGCCGCTCCGCCTGCAAAGCCGACAGGCCTGCAGGCAGGAACGGCAGCATTGATTGCAAACAAAGTTTAAAACAAAATATATGAGCCAACAGCTGGAACAAGTCAAGTCGCTTATAGAACTTCGTGAAAAAGCGCGTTTGGGAGGAGGCCAGAAAAGGATCGACTCCCAACATCAAAAAGGAAAATACACTGCTCGCGAAAGAATCGCAATGCTTCTGGACGAAGGCAGTTTTGAAGAATTCGACATGTTCGTCACGCACAGGTGCACGAACTTCGAAATGGAAAAGAAAACCTTCCTCGGGGATGGAGTAGTCACCGGCTACGGCACGATTTACGGAAGGCTGGTATATGTTTTCGCACAGGACTTCACCGTATTCGGAGGCTCCCTTTCGGAAAGCTTCGCAATGAAGATCTGCAAGGTAATGGACCAGGCCATGAAAATGGGCGCGCCAGTAATAGGGCTCAACGACTCGGGCGGAGCCAGAATCCAGGAAGGAGTCAACGCTCTTGCCGGATATGCTGAAATATTCCAAAGAAACATACTTGCTTCCGGCGTGGTGCCGCAGATTTCCGCAATATTCGGGCCTTGCGCAGGAGGAGCGGTCTACTCCCCTGCCCTTACCGACTTCAACATCATGGCAAAGGGGACAAGCTACATGTTCCTCACAGGGCCAAAGGTCGTAAAGACGGTCACAGGAGAGGACGTCTCGCAGGAAGAGCTCGGAGGAGCAAGCGTGCATGCGTCCAAAAGCGGAGTCGCCCATTTCGCAGTCGATTCGGAAGAAGAAGGGATACAGGTCATAAGGGAACTTCTCGGCTATATCCCGCAAAACAACCTTGAAGAAGCGCCGATAGTCCCTACGGACGACCCTATCGACAGGCTCGAAGACAGCCTGAACGAAATAATCCCGGACAACCCGAACAAGCCTTACGACATGTACGAAGTCATAGGCGCGATCATAGACGACGGAAAATTCCTCGAAGTGCATAAGGACTATGCAAGGAACATAATCGTCGGCTTTGCAAGATTCAACGGGATATCGGTAGGAATCGTGGCCAACCAGCCGAAATACCTTGCGGGCGTGCTCGACAACAACTCTTCAAGAAAAGCCGCAAGATTCGTCCGTTTCTGCGACGCATTCAACATACCTCTCGTAACGCTGGTGGACGTTCCGGGATTCCTCCCTGGAACGCAGCAGGAATACGGAGGAATCATCCTCCACGGCGCAAAGCTTCTTTACGCATACGGAGAAGCCACAGTTCCTAAGGTAACCGTAACTCTCAGGAAATCCTACGGAGGAGCATATTGCGTGATGAGCTCCAAGCATCTCAGGGGAGACATAAACTACGCATGGCCTACAGCGGAAATAGCCGTAATGGGCCCTTCGGGAGCAATCGAAGTTCTTTACGGGAAAGAGATGGCCGCAGCCGCAGATCCTGCCGCTTTCGCCGCCGAAAAGGAAAAGGAATACAGGGACGCATTCGCAAATCCTTACAATGCGGCAAAATACGGATACATCGACGATGTAATCGAACCGAGGAACACACGCTTCCGCATAATACGCGCATTGCAGCAGCTGGCCAACAAGAAACTGACCAATCCTGCAAAAAAACATGACAATCTTCCTCTATAACCGATAATATGATGAAAATACACAAGATTATTATATTGATCGGCTGCCTGACAGCATCGCTCGGCCTTCATGCCCAAAACATATCGGACATGAGGCTGAACGAATTCCTTGTCATCAACACCGATGACTTCGAAGACGACTACGGACACAAGAACGGATGGATAGAACTGTTCAACACATCATACGGGACCGTGGACGTAGGAGGATGCTTTCTGACGAACGACCCGGGCAACCTGACAAAATACATGATTCCCAAAGGAGACGTGCTGACAAAGGTAAAACCGAGGCAGCACACGCTTTTCTGGGCGGACAACCTTCCGGACAGGGGAACTTTCCACATAAATTTCAGGCTGGAAGACTCCGATGAGATACTTTTCGTGAGCAGCGACGGAAGGACTATCGTGGACAGGATAAAAATAGACCATTCCATAGCCAGCCCCAACGTGTCATACGGGCGCACTAACGACGGAATAGGATCGACTGACGGCTCGGGCGAAGGATGGGAAATAATGAAGAAGACATCCCCAAGCACGAACAACGTGATACTCGACGGCGAAAGCAACAGCATGAAGCTTAAAAAGCTCGATCCTTACGGCATAATCATGGCCATCACGGCAATGTCAGTCGTATTCGTCGCATTGATCATCCTCTACCTTTTGTTCAAATGGATAGGAAACCTGTCCATCAAAAAGCACCAGAAGAGATCCGACGACGTGGCAAAACAGAACGACAAGGCCGAACACAAATTCGAAGAGACATCAGCTGAAGCATATGCCGCAATCGCCCTGGCCCTCCACCTTTACAGGGAAGAGACAGAGCTTCATGATGTGGAAAACACGATTCTCACCATAGAAAAGAGCAAAAAGGCATATTCTCCGTGGAGTTCCAAAATCTACATGTTACGAGAAACACCGCAATTAAGAAAAAGAAATTAACGATGAAAGAATATAAAATGAAAATCAACGGCAACGACTACACTGTTGCCATAAACGAAGTAGAGGAAGAAATAGCGCATGTCGAAGTCAACGGCATGCCTTTCATTGTCGAATTCGAAAAGCCGATTTCCAAAAAGCCTGCCGCTGCGGCGGCAAAACCGGCAGCCCAGAAAGCCCAGCCCCAGACCGGCATGCCTCCTAAGGCAAGCTCTCCTGCACCGGCAGCCGGACAAGGCTCCGCCGTGACATCTCCTCTTCCGGGAGTTATCATAAGCATTGCAGTAAACGAAGGGGACACCGTGAAGAAAGGGCAAAAGCTCATGGTTCTTGAAGCCATGAAAATGGAAAACGTCATCGAAGCCACATCGGACGGCACAGTAAAAAGCATCAATGTAAAACAGGGAGACTCCGTGCTTGAAGGAGCTACGTTAGCAACTATAGGATAATATGGAAGAGCACAACATTTTTTCTCTCATCGCAGACAACCTGTCCCAGTTTTACGAATACACGGGATTCGCAAATGCCACATTCGGACATATCCTGATGATCCTCATCGGACTGGCGTTCGTCTACCTTGCGATTAAAAAGGAATGGGAACCGATGCTCCTTGTACCTATAGGATTCGGCATAATCATAGGCAACATACCACTGTTCCCGGGACTCAGCGTCGGGGTCTATGAAGAAGGCTCGGTGCTGAACATACTTTACCAGGGAGTACAGCAAGGGTATTACCCTCCTCTCATATTTTTAGGCATAGGGGCAATGACCGACTTTTCCGCGCTGATATCCAACCCTAAGCTCATGCTCATAGGGGCTGCGGCCCAGTTCGGCATATTCGGAGCCTACGGCATCGCGCTGGCTCTCGGATTCACGCCTGCCGAAGCCGGAGCAATCGGCATCATCGGCGGAGCAGACGGCCCTACGGCGATATTCCTTTCATCAAGGCTCGCCCCGGACCTTGTCGGCGCCATTGCGGTTTCAGCATACTCATACATGGCCCTCGTTCCTGTAATCCAGCCTCCTATAATGAGGCTTCTTACAACGAAAAAAGAAAGGCTGATAAAGATGAAATCCCCGCGCGCGGTTTCCAAAAAGGAAAAGATAATGTTCCCTATAATAGGATTCCTGCTGACGGCGTTCATCGTGCCATCAGGCCTTCCGCTGCTCGGCATGCTGTTCTTCGGCAACCTGCTCAAGGAAAGCGGAGTGACACGCAGGCTTGCAGAAACGGCAAGAGGACCGCTAATCGACACTGTCACGATTCTCATAGGACTTACGGTAGGCTGCTCCACGCAAGCTGACAAATTCCTGCAATGGACATCCATAAAGATATTCATCCTCGGATTCCTTTCATTCGTGATAGCGACAGCTGCAGGAGTGCTGTTCGTCAAGTTCTTCAACCTCTTCCTGAAGAAAGGCAACAAGATAAACCCACTGATAGGAAACGCCGGAGTATCGGCAGTACCGGATTCAGCAAGGATTTCGAACAACATAGGCCTGGAATACGACAAAACCAACTACCTGCTCATGCATGCGATGGGACCTAACGTCGCAGGCGTGATCGGAAGCGCAGTGGCCGCAGGCATATTATTAGGATTCCTTTCCTGACGCCTTAGGATAGGATATTGCTTGGCATGACAGGAGGCGGCAAAAGCCTCCATAAAATAAAATCATCCCCGCTGCAAATGCCTGCAAGCGGGGATGATTCCGTTTCAAGGGCATGTCATATGCCGCAGCGGCGGACAGCCTCCAATTTTTTTTCAAACATGTCCATTATTAAAAATAAATTTTATTAAATTTGAGGAATCTAACTTTAAAAGTATCTTAACATGCAAAATAAACTGCAGGAACTGACGGACAAGCTCTACAACGAAGGCGTGTCCAAAGGAAAGAAAGAAGCCGGGGAAATCGTATCCAAGGCCGAAAAACAAGCGGCAGACATAATTGCAGAAGCAAAAAGACAGGCTGAATCAATAATAAAGGAAGCCGAAAAAAATGCCGCCGAACTAAGCTCCAAAACAGACAGCGACCTGAAAATGGCCTCAAGGCAGGCCATAGCGGCCCTTAAACAGGAAACCGAGAATTCGATCGTCGCGAAAGCATTGAAGGAAAACATAAGCAATGCAATAGACGAAAAGGAATTCCT
The DNA here is from genome assembly GCA_944322605.1 of uncultured Bacteroidales bacterium. GTDB lineage: Bacteria > Bacteroidota > Bacteroidia > Bacteroidales > UBA932 > CALUPD01. Next base: position 54,992 of record CALUPD010000024.1, read on the forward strand.
CCGCGACCTGATTCTGACCGTAGCCAAGGCGTTCAATCCTGAAAAGGCACAGGCCGTTCCTTTGGAGACCATCCTTCCTGAAGAAATGAAGGCGTCGTTGGATACGTACCTCAAGGAAGAGCTGAAAAAGAATCTCGGCTCGGGCATGGAAATAAGATACGGCAAACTCAAATCAGGCGGATTCAGGATAGGGCCCAAGGACGGCTCCTACACCATAGGATTCACCGGGGACGATTTCGAAGCCCTCATCGCAGAATACCTCAGGCCTAAAACAAGGGAATTATTATTCGGCTGACCATGACCAACTATTATTACATAATAGCCGGCTTGCCAAATATGGTCCTCGATTTCAAGGACAATTCATCTTTTTCATACCGGGACGTCCATGACCGCATAGCGGAAAACTGCTCCGCGAAGGACATGCGCCTGATTGAATGGCTCGAATTCGGAATGAAACAGGAAAACCTCTCATCCCACACCTACAGGGCGATCGGCAAGCTGAAAAACAATTTCCTGAAAGGATATTACGACTTCGACAGGCTCGTAAGGAATCTCTATGCCGCCCGCAACGCTGAAATTCTCGGGAAAGACCCCAGGGAATTCATCATAGGATGCATTCCGGAAAATTGCGAGGACGCGGCGAAAATAAGAAACATCCTGTCCGAAACCGACATCCTCGAAAGGGAAAAGAAAATCGACAGGCTCAGATGGGACAAAATAAACGAACTGGCCGTTTTTCATTATTTCGACATGGACATCATCCTTTCCCTTTTGGCGAAAGCCGCGATAATCGAAAGATGGAACAAAATGGACAAGGCGACCGGCTCTGAAATGTTCCGCAAATTCGTAGACGAAGTAAGGGACACTTTTAAAGGCATAAACAACGAAAATCAATAAAATATACAAATATGACAACCAAAGGGAAAGTTACAGGCATCATATCCAATCTCGTCACTGTCGAGGTTGACGGCCCTGTCGCTCAGAATGAAATATGCATGATCGACCTCGACGGGGTCGAACTCATGGCTGAAGTCATCAAAGTGACGGGCAAGAATGCTTTCGTCCAGGTTTATGAAAGCACCAGAAGCCTCAAAACTGGCGACAAGGTGGAATTCAAAGGCTACATGCTCGAAGCCACGCTCGGCCCGGGACTGCTTTCAAACAACTACGACGGGCTCCAGAACAATCTTGCGACAATGGAAGGGGTATTCCTCAAAAGAGGAGAGTACACCGCGCCCCTCGACACGGAAAAACTATGGGACTTCAAGCCGATAGCGAAACCCGGGGACAGGGTAGCCGCAGCGGACTGGCTCGGAGAAGTGCAGGAAGGATGGCTTCCCCATAAAATAATGGTTCCTTTCGCTTTTAAAGGAAATTATACCGTAAAGGACGTCGTTCCTGCCGGACAATACAGAATCACAGACACGATTGCTGTCCTGACAGACGAAAACGGAGAGGAAAAAGCCGTCACGATGGTACAGAAATGGCCTATAAAAGTCGCCATTACAGCTTATAAGGAAAAACCGAGGCCGTACAGGATACTCGAAACTGGAGTCAGGACGATAGACACCCTCAATCCTATAGCCGAAGGAGGAACAGGATTCATCCCTGGACCTTTCGGATGCGGAAAGACGGTGTTGCAGCACGCTATAGCAAAACAGGGAGAAGCGGACGTAATCATCATGGCAGCATGCGGTGAACGCGCCAACGAAGTCGTGGAAATATTCACGGAATTCCCGCAGCTCGAAGACCCGAAGACCGGAAGGAAGCTGATGGAAAGGACCACCATAATCTGCAACACTTCCAACATGCCCGTGGCAGCCCGCGAAGCATCCGTATATACCGCGATGACCATAGGAGAATATTACAGGTCCATGGGCCTGAAAGTCCTGCTTCTTGCCGACTCCACCTCAAGATGGGCGCAGGCCCTCAGGGAAATGAGCAACCGAATGGAAGAGCTTCCAGGAGCGGACGCGTTCCCTGTCGACCTTCCGGCCATCATATCCAACTTCTACGCGCGCGCCGGCATCGTCACGTTGAACAACGGGAAAACGGGCTCGGTGACTTTCATAGGGACGGTATCTCCTGCCGGAGGAAACCTGAAGGAGCCTGTTACGGAATCTACGAAAAAGGCCGCAAGATGCTTCTACGCCCTGTCGCAGAACCGCGCCGACAGGAAAAGGTATCCTGCCGTAGACCCTATCGACTCATACTCCAAATACCTTGAATATCCAGAAATCATCGAATACCTGCAAAAAAGGGTGGACCGCACATGGGTTGAAAAGGTGAATTCGGCAAAAAACATGATAAAAAGGGGAAAAGAAGCATTCGAGCAAATCAATATCCTCGGGGACGACGGAGTGCCGATGGAATACCACGAAAGATATTGGAAATCCGAGCTTATCGACTTCATCATACTGCAACAGGACGCTTTCGACGAAATAGACGCGTCATCCTCGATGGAAAGGCAGGAGTTCATGCTTACGAAAGTCATGGACATATGCGGCAAGTCATTCGACTTCGACAATTTCGAAGAATGCAGCGCATATTTCAAGGAACTTATAAACATAATGCGCCAGATGAACTACTCTGAGTTCAAGAGCGCAAGATTCAACGAATATCTTGAGCAACTTAATAACAGAATCGAAAATGACAGGTAAAGCATTTCAAAGAATATATACCCAGCTCGAAGCCATCACAAAGGCCACCGTAACACTCAGGGCTCAAGGAGTATCGAACGACGAACTCGCCACAGTGGCCGGGAGGCAGGCACAGGTCGTGAAAATAAAAGGAGACCTTGTGACATTGCAGGTATTCGCAGGCACCGACGGCATCGCTACCAACGCGGAAGTAACATTTTTCGGAGAACCGCCTGCATTGAACGTAAGCGACGATTTGGCAGGACGATTCTTCAATGCCTACGGGGAACCGATAGACAACGGCCCTGCGGTAGAAGGAGAAAGAAGGCATATCGGCGGCCCGTCCGTAAACCCTTACAAAAGACGCCAGCCATCGCAGCTGATTCCTACCGGAATAGCCGGAATCGACCTTAACAACACCCTCGTGTCCGGACAGAAGATTCCTTTCTTCGCCGACCCGGACCAGCCGTACAACCAGGTAATGGCAAGCGTCGCGCTAAGGGCCGACGTAGACAAGATCATACTCGGAGGGATGGGACTTTCGAACGACGACTACCTGTATTTCAGGCAGATGTTTGAAAATGCAGGAGCACTCGACAAGATAATAAGCTTCGTAAACACGACAGACCAGCCTCCTGTGGAAAGGCTTCTTATCCCGGACATGGCCCTTACGGCAGCCGAATACTTCGCCGTCGACAAAAACGAAAAGGTACTCGTGCTGCTGACAGACATGACCCTTTACGCCGACGCGCTCAGCATAGTCAGCAACCGCATGGACCAGATTCCGTCGAAAGACTCAATGCCTGGCTCGCTATACTCCGACCTCGCAAAAATTTACGAAAAGGCCGTACAGCTTCCTGACGGAGGTTCCATCACGATCATAGCGGTGACTACTCTCAACAACGGAGACATAACGCACGCCATCCCTGACAACACAGGTTATATCACTGAAGGACAGCTGTACCTGAAGACCGACACGGACACCGGAAAAGTCATAGTAGACCCGTTCCGCTCGTTGTCCCGTCTTAAACAGCTGGTCATAGGAAAACAGACAAGAGAAGACCACAGCCAGGTAATGAACACGGCGGTAAGGCTTTACGCCGACGCAGCGAACGCGAAGACGAAACAGGAAAACGGATTCGACCTGAGCGACTACGATATGCGATGCCTGAAATACGCGAAGGACTATTCCAACAAATTGCTTGCAATCGACGTCAACATTTCCATAAACGAAATGCTCGATACCGCATGGGAACTGTTCGCGACATATTTCACGAAGCCGGAACTCGGCATAAGGCAAGAACTTGTCGACAAATATTGGAAAGACATTAAAAACTGATTATGGCAATTAAATTCCAGTTCAACAAAACCTCCCTCAATGATCTTAACAAACAGCTCAAGATCAGGGAAAGCGCGTTGCCTACCTTGAAAAACAAGGAATCCGCCCTCCGCATGGAAGCGAAGAAGGCAAGGCGCAAATCGGAGGAACTTCTGGAAGAGTTGCAGTCCTCATTGAAAAGCTACGATTACATTTCAGGGCTATGGACCGAATTCGAGCCCGGCCTCGTCGAAGTCAAGGACGTGGAAATCGAAACGGTAAAAATAGCAGGAGTACGGACGCCGTCGCTCAGGAATGTAAACTACATAGTCCACGATTTCAACCTTTTCCAAAAACCGGCATGGTACGCGGAAGGGGTCTTGCTGCTGAAGAAGCTGGCCCAGCTCGGAATAGAGTCTGAAATTTATGTGGAGAAAATGAAGCTGCTCGACTTTGCCAGAAAGAAAACCACGCAAAAAGTGAACCTGTACGAAAAGGTACAGATTCCGGGATACCAGGAAGCTATACTTAAAATAAAGCGGTACATGGAAGACGAAGAAAACCTTTCAAAAGCCGCCCAAAAGATAGTCAAGAACAGACACATGATCGAAGAGGAGGAAGAAAGCCATGGTAACTAAGATGATAAAATACTCCATCGTCCTGCCATCGGAAGGCCTGGACGCCTTTCTCGGCTCCCTCCAGGATCTGGGACTGATGGACGTCACCCGAAAGCAAAGGGCTTTCGATGAAGAATCCGCAAGCCTGTTCGGCCTTGCAGCGAGATACAAGACAGCGATAAAACTGCTTGCCGCAGCTGACAAGACAGCAGACCCGCAGGCATACGGAAACGATTTCGACAATATGTCCCCCGAGTCTCTCCTCTCCTTTTTCGAAGAATGCAACAAGAAGCTGGTTGCCGATGAAAAAGAATTGACTGTCCTGAAAAGGGAAGAAATCTTCACCGAGGCTTGGGGAGACTTCGACAAAAAGGACATCGAAAAAATATCGGCATTAGGATACGACCTCGTTTTCTACTCGGTATCGAATAACAAATACGAGGAACGCTGGGAAGAAGAATACCCTGTCCAGATACTGAACAGGACTTCCAGCAAAACCTATTTCGCGTTAGTCGTCCCTAAAGGAGAAGCCCCAGGACTGAAGATTCCGCCCGCAAAGCTTCCCGACATTCCTATTTCGGAATACAGGAAAAAGATGGCGGACCTCGAAGAAAGCATCTCGAAAGCCAAGTCCATGATCGCATGCATCGCCGGTAAAATCGACCGCCTGAAACAGGGAATGGACGATGCGAAAACCGAAATAGACATGTACCTGGCCAAGGATTCGGCAGGCAGCGAAGGCGAAGGCGCCATAAGCGTCCTCGAAGGCTTCGCCCCTGAGGGTGAAGACCAGCGCATATGCGGCTTCCTCGACAATGAGGAAGTGCTGTACCTCAAAGAAGAGGCCACGGAAGAGGACAATCCACCGATCAAGCTGAAGAACAACAGGTTCGCAAGGCTGTTCGAGCCTATTGGAGACCTGTACATGCTTCCTAAATACGGGGAAATGGACCTTACTCCTTATTTCGCGCCGTTCTACATGCTGTTCTTCGGGCTATGCCTCGGGGACATAGGGTACGGGATAATCCTCATATTGGCAGGACTCGTCGTGAAGATGAAAATCCCGTCTTTCAAAGGATACGGATCGCTGATACAGGTACTGGGCCTTGGCTCGATAATAATGCCTCTGCTTTCCGGAACATTTTTCGGAATGAGCATAGGAGAAAAGATACCGTCTCTCTCCGGACTGTTCATGAATTCAATACAGATGTTCTGGTTTGCGATAATATTCGGAGTATTCCAAATCGTATTCGCAAAAATGATGAGGGGCATATCGCTAATGTGCACTAAAGGGTTCATACACGGGCTTGCGCATATCGGATGGGCTCTTCTGATTTCTGCCGCAGCATTCGGGTACGCATCCATGGAAGGAGCCAAGGTGCTTCCATCGCAGGCCATGACATGGATGGCCATAACAGGAGCGCTGCTCATATTGTTCTTCTCGAAAACAGAAGGCAATATCATAAAAAGGATACTTAAAGGAATCACATCGTTCTGGGACATAACCGGAGTTTTCGGCGACACCCTGTCCTACATAAGGCTGTTCGGGCTCGGAACCTCAGGCGGAATCCTCGGATTGGTAGTCAATTCGGTAGCATCGGAAATGGCAGGGATACCGTACATCGGATGGCTTCTCACAGGACTGATGCTGATAATAGGCCATACGGCCGTCCTGTTCCTCTCCGCGCTCGGAGCATTCGTGCATCCTATGCGTCTTACATTCATCGAATTCTACAAGAACGCCGAATTCGAAGGAGGCGGAAGGGCTTTCAGGCCTTTCAGAAAAGGAGGAAAACAATAATCAGGCAAATAACATAAAAAACGAATTAATAACAATTAAAAATACAAATTATGGAACAACTACCTTTATTTTTAGCTTACACCGGACTTGCAGTAATGCTGGCATTATCCTGCATAGGCAGCGCATACGGAGTTACAATGGGCGGCAACGCAACAGTAGCCGCTCTTAAAAAGAACCCTGACATGTTCGGTTCTTCCATGATCCTCTGCGCCCTTCCGTCAACACAGGGCCTCTACGGATTCGCTGCATTCTTCCTTATCAACAGCAAGCTTGCCGAAATGCTCGCTGCCGGAACCGAACTTGGAATAGGCTACGCCCTCGCCGTGCTGGCAGTCGGACTTTCATTGGGATTCGTAGGATATTTCTCGGCCATAAGGCAGGCGAACCTCGTGGCAAACGGAATAAATGAAATGGGCAACGGCAACGACGTGTTCTCAAAGACCCTTATCCTTGCCGTATTCCCTGAACTTTATGCCATCCTAGCATTCGCAGCCGCATTCCTCGTATGGGGCATCCTGCCGTAATGCCGTAAATGCAAGGCACGCCATAGACACATGCATGATTATAAAAATCCGCATGCCTTTTAAAGCCCATGCGGATCACAATCGCCCTTACAGACAAGCTAAATTATTAAATGTTAATAGATTATAGCCAAGGTGGCGCAAAATTGCGCCACCTTGGCTATTTTTATTATTTTTCTCATGCCGCACCCCACGCACAAAGCACTACACATTATTAATACCACATCAATTTTACTTACAAATTATAATCAAATCCACGCGTTCAAATAATAGTGCAAAATATTTTTTGAATAAAAGAAATTATTCCTAACTTTGAGCGTTCTTGTTTTCTGCCGAAACAGGCATTACAGGACAATATACACAACACATTAGTGTCCCGTTAAAATGGGACGAGTTAAACAATTAATCAAAAAGCCCCGGAATCAGGGGATCATTTAGATCTTTGACATCATTGAAATTAGTCTTGTCGAACAGGTCACGCAAGTGGGTT
>CALUPD010000025.1 GCA_944322605.1 uncultured Bacteroidales bacterium
CGGAAGGCCGATCTGTTCACCGACAACGGCCAGCGACTGGTTGATGCATTTCGTGGCATTGTTGCGGGCCTTGTACAGTGCCTCCGCATCGTCGAGATCCAGATCGTCCTTCACCAGATTGAAGACATACCGGCATCCGGAACGCTTCTCCTGCCACCGCTTCAGGATATGCAGGGCGGGTTCGGTAAGGGGAATCACATGACGTTTGTTCGTCTTGATCATTATCTTCCGCAACTCCTTCCGTGAAAAATCGATATGCTTCCATTGCAGGGTCATCACATCCACCACGCGGAGCCCGCAGGCATGGAACGCAAAGAAGAACATCTCCAGAAACTCTTTGCGGCGCGGTTCGGGACAAGTATTGTAGTATTCGAGCAAGGACAACATCTGCTCTTTTGTCAGGCTTTTCCCGTCAAACTCATTCTCCTCCTCCGACAACGAGACTTTGGTAGCGATACGCATATCCTGGATTCTCGCATTTACAGCAGGTTCTATCATCCCCATTTCGCTGGCGTACGCACATGCCTTCAGAATAGGAGTAAGGGCATGGTTGATTGTCGCATCGCTGTTCAGCTTGACTCCCCGGCGCCATGCTATGTACTTGTCCAGCAAATCCGGAGTCATATCTCCGATATAGATTGAGTCAAGGCGGCTTGTACCGCATTTGGTGGCACGGAGAAAAGTTTGGAAGATATTCATGCAGCTCCTGCCGTTCTCATAACGGCTGCGGCCTATCCTGTTCCTCGAATAATCGGAAGCAAGCCGTTCCATAGCGAACTCCACAAAATCCTTTCCCTGATCCTTACGTGCCAGAGGTTTGTCGGCAAGCAGGCCTGCTATCACCTCAGCCGTAATCTGATTCGGATGAGCCTGATTATACTCCGCAAGAAGTGAATCAACCTTGTCCACACGGGAAAGCAGGAGATTATTTAGTCTCTTGTACTCATCCCCATAACCGGCACGCAGGGCACCACGTCCCTGATTGCCGTTCGGATTCCAGTCCGCAACTTTCACAAAGACATTGGTTGTCTTTCTGATAACCTGCCTGTTCCATGTATATTCCAGTTCGACAGGATAGGCTTTCTCCTTGTCTACCGTTTTCGGCGTGCGAAGGCGGTATTTGCCCAACGGATATTGTCTTTTCGGTCTTCCCATATGTTTTTCCTCCTGTTTTAATATTCCCGAGGATAAACAAAGGTAATGTATTTTAGACAAACAAACTCCGATTTTGGAAAGAAAAACCGCATTTTAGACAAACAAACAGCGCCATTTAAGACCATAAAACACCAGCGCGACAAACAAATTTTCATTGTTTATCGCGCTGATATTTAATTGTTTAATCTATTCGAAGAGTGTCAATACTCCTCCTCGTTGAAGAAGAAATCTTCCTTGCTCGGATAATCCGGCCAAATATCTTCTATGCTATCATATGTTTCGCCGTCGTCTTCCAAGTCCTGGAGATTTTCTATAACTTCGAGCGGAGCGCCTGAACGCGTGGCATAATCGATCAATTCATCCTTGGTCGCAGGCCACGGCGCATCCTCAAGTTTCGATGCAAGCTCTAATGTCCAATACATAACTTATGTTTTTTATTATTAATTATTTAACCAATATAAATCAAGGGGCGCAAATATATAAAAATATTTATGGCAACCAAAAATCTTCCTGATAATTTTTTATGAAGCATATATGCCTCGACAGCGTAAAGAGATAATCCGACAACCGGTTCAGATACCGTGCCGTTATTTCCGCATCGGCAGAATCATTCATGAAAGGAACGCACGAACGCTCCGCCCTGCGGCATACGGTACGGGCCACATGGCATACAGCCGCCAGCTCAGGGCCGGCAGGAAGCACGAACGCTTTCTGTTCCGGTATCTGGTACGCCATCCTGTCGATTTCACCTTCAAGAAAATATATTTCATCCTCATCCATTGGTTTCAGCTTAGAGGAGCCGCTCTCGCATGCAAGATGGGAAGACCCCAGCATAAGAGTTTTCTGGATGCGCCTTATCGTATCCCCGTGAACGCGGAATTCATGATTTCCATCCAAAGCGGCAGAACATGGGCCACCGTTTTCCTTCAATCCGGACGACGACGGCAAATCCGCTGCATGACCGGATTTCATCTTTTCCCCAACGGCCGCTGCCGGACAATCTCCTATCCTGCACTCAGAAGACACTCTGTCATTTTCCGAAACTGCGGCGGCATCGCATTCCCCGGCCGCCTGGCCTTCAGCACGGCATGACACCGACTCGTTTTCCAGCATGGCCCTGACAAGCCCAAGCCAGGAAATCAGTTCGTCCACGTTGCCGTAAGCATCCACTCTCGGATGATTTTTTGCAACCCTTTCTCCGCCGACTAAAGAAGTCCTGCCCTTATCGCCTCCTTTTGTATATATTTTCATATCAGAAAAATTTACACTTGCGATATGCAAAACTTACTCCAAAAGCACATTCGAGATTATAATTGTACTATTTGACATATATCTTGACATTTTTCTGTATTTTTGCGTTCTTTATCCGCATATATCTATAGTAGAGAGCATATGGCATATACAAAGATAGATCAATACGATCCTGACACGACGGAAAAACTGTCCGCCCTCTATCGGCAGACATTAGGCCTGCTCGGAGAAGATCCCGAGCGGGAAGGACTTATAAAGACACCTGAAAGGGTGGCAAAATCGATGCAATTCCTCACGCAAGGCTACAAAGTCGACCCTGTCGAAATTCTCAACTCGGCCAAGTTCAAGGAAGAATACAGGCAAATGGTACTTGTCAAGGATATCGAACTGTTCTCGTTATGCGAGCACCACCTTTTGCCGTTCTACGGAAAAGCTCACGTAGCCTATATTCCGAACGGATATATCACAGGGCTAAGCAAGATTCCGAGGGTAGTGGAAGCTTTTGCAAGAAGGCTTCAGGTCCAGGAAAGGCTTACAGTCCAGATAAGGGACTGCATACAGGAGACCCTCAATCCGCTCGGAGTGGCCGTAGTAATAGAAGCCGCCCACATGTGCATGCAAATAAGAGGAGTGCAGAAAATAAACTCGACCACTGTCACATCGGCATTCACAGGAGCATTCCTCAACCATTTCGAAACAAGGCAGGAATTCCTTGATAGTATAAAATAACCCGCAAGCCGAGGGCAGAGCCGCGAGCTTGCTCGGGAGCTTTGCCGAGGCGCAGCGGTCATTGCCGCAAGCAATAGCGAAGCGGAAATAATGCAAGCCGAGGGCAACTGGATTTGAACGCTAAGCGGAAACAACCCGCAAGCGCATTCAAGCGGCCTCCGTTCTTGATGCTCCGAGGCGCAGCGGCTATTGCAGATAAAATCTAAAATAACCGCAGCCGGACGCAGGACATCCTGCCGGATTGGACAAACCGCGCAGGAGTCCGGAATTTATACCAGCCCGCAAAGGCGCAGGCACCATGCAACGGCCCTGTGCATATTTCCGTACAAACATGAATGCTCCCCATAAGGAATATTCAAACGCACATTAAAGACAGCCCGTCCTGCGGCATGTCCCCAACCGGAAACAGCGCAAGCATTTTTATTGGCTCAAAATGAAAAACACCTATATCGACCTGTTCCTGATTTTCGCGAAAATAGGAGCGTTCACCATCGGCGGAGGATACGCAATGATCCCCCTTATAGAAGCCGAGCTCGTGAACCGGAAAAAATGGATAAACAAAGAAGAATTCGCCGACATAATAGCTATCTCGCAATCAGCCCCCGGACTGATTGCCGTCAACGTATCCATATTCCTCGGGTACAGGCTAAAAGGAGTAAAAGGAAGCATAACGGCCACGCTTGGAAGTGTCCTTCCTTCCTTTCTGATCATACTTGCGATAGCGATGCTTTTCAAGGACTACTCGGAAAACCCCGCAATTAACGCGATGTTCAAAGGCATCCGCCCTGTGGTAGTGGCCCTTATCGCGGTCCCTGCCGTAAACATGCTGAAAACATTCGACTTGAATTACCTGTCAATAATAATAGTAATAGTCACGATACTTCTGATTTCCGTTGCCGGAATTTCGCCAGTATATGTGATACTTGCGGCCATAGCCGTCTCAGTGGCGCATTCTGTGGCCTTAACGGCAAAAAAACGCAAACGGCAATGATCTACCTCGAACTTTTTCTTACTTTCTTCATAATAGGGATATTCAATTTCGGAGGAGGATATTCCATGATGTCGCTTATCCATAACGAAATAGTAGTAAACCACCAATGGATAAGCCATCAAGAGTTTACGGACATAGTGGCAATCTCGCAAATGACGCCAGGGCCTATAGGCATAAACAGCGCGACGTATGTAGGATATATGGCCACAGGAAACGTTTTCGGAGCAGCGGTCGCTTCGCTCGCCGTAATCCTTCCCTCATTCATAATAGTCTTGACAATCTGCAAGCTGATTGAAAAATTCCGCCAAAGCACATGGCTTGCCAATCTGATGAAGGACATACGTCCCGTAGTCGCGGGCATGATAGGAGCAGCGGCAGTCCTGCTGATGAACGGCGAGAATTTCATAGACTGGAAAAGCTGCCTGCTGTTTGCCGCCGCATTCATAGCCGGGAAATTCTTCAAGGTAAATCCAATCATAACCATAATAGCAGGAGGCCTGACAGGATTCCTGCTTTATTACCCTCTGTGAGATGCCATAAATGCCGGTTCATTGGCATCAGACGGCATGCTTCCTCCCTTAGCCGGAACAATCCGCATTTCATGACGGCGAAACATCTCCGCTTTCCCGGCATTCATATCTCTGAAAGAGCATAGCTCAGGCAGAAATGGACAATATTGGAAATAATGAGGACGGCTCAAAATGAGGAATTTCAAGGCTAGCGAAGATGAGAAAACCGCAGTGTACTGTCGTACATGAGGATTTTCGATTCAAGCGTAACGAAGAAAGTACCCTTTTGAGCCGTCATCATTCACGCTTTATAAAAACCGGGCAGAAGCGGCTTCATGAACCGCAATGCCCGAAAATTCCTGCTAATGGCAGCCGCCCCCGCACGAAGAGCAGCAATCGCTTGAGCACCCGCCGGAACATCCGCCGGCAGCTTTTTCCCCATAGAGGCCGTTTGCAAGTTCCTCTTCCGTGGCATCGCGCACTTCGACAATCTCTCCGGCAAAATTAAGGGCCGCTCCTGCAAGAGGATGATTGAAGTCCATAACCACTGTTTCATCCTTGACCTCGGTAATTTCACCGTTGAGCCTGTTTCCCTGCGAATCCATCATCGGCAGCACGTTTCCGGCTTTCAAAAGCCCGTCCTCGATTTTCCCTTCAACCTCGAAAATGTTTTTAGGAAGTTCCACTATCGCATCGTCATTTATTTCGCCGTACCCCTCTTCAGCGGTAAGGGTAAAATCAAAAGAATCCCCTTTCTGTTTGCCTTCTATGTATTCCTCGAATTTAGGAAGCAGATAACCTGTCCCGTATATGAACTTCATTGGTTTTTCAACGGTAACGGTTTCTATCACTTCACCATCCACTTTCAACGTATATGAAAGAGAAACCACTTTGTTCTGAGCTATTTTCATCTTTGCTGTTATTTTTATTGATTACTAAACGATTTTTAAGGCCGGAATATCCGGAACGGTTTCAAAGGTAATTATTTTTGCCAAAGCGGCAATCATCATTTCTTAAAAAGGGCATGACACGAAAAAATGCCGGCAGCAAATACCCGCTGCCATGAAAACTCAAATGCCACTCCTGCCTTGTTCCCGTAAGGATTCCTGATAGAAGGAACGGACATTCCTGCCGCCGGGCAGTCTTTAACATCCGTCCTGCCATACCTACCGGAAGCATTAATTGGCGCACTATCTGCGGACAGCAGTCTTTGAACATCCGTCCCGTCATACCCCGCTGAACGAGGCGCCCGAAAAGGCAAGAGAAGGAATATGCCAGCTGTTCTGCTTCCTGAAATCGGAACCTATGAACAAAAGGCTGTTCCACAAAGAAATCATATTCCCGCTCAGGTTCATTTCCTTTATAGGGCAAAGGATATTCCCGTCCTCGAAATAAAATCCTTCCACCCCGAAAGAAAAATCTCCGGTAGACTGGTTGCAATTGCCTCCGTTGAACCCTGTCACGAATATGCCCGAGCCGGCAGCGCGCATCATCTCCTCATAACTGTCCTTGCCGATTGCAGCATCAAGCCCTGCCATGTCGAATTCCAATACCGAAGGGCCGTCCGCCGTTACCGGCATTTTAAGCTTGCGCGAAAAATACGGAGTTATATAATACTCGTTTACCACGCCGTTTTTTATAATGTCCATATTCCTCGTAGCCACCCCCTCGCCGTCGAAAAGCCTCGCCCCCGGAGTGCTTTTCTCAAAAGGCCTGTCCACCAAAGACATGTGTTCAGGAAACACCTTAACTCCGAGCTTGCCGTCCAAAAATGAATTATGCTGTTGCAAGGCCGCGCCGTTCAAGGCGGAAACCAAAGGGGAAACCATCCTCGAAGCCACGCGGCTCTCTATTACAGCCGTGTATTTGCCGGAATTGATTTTTCTCGCGCCTATCTTGCCGAGAGCGCGTTTGAGAGCGTCCACTCCTATTCCGTCTTTCCTGAGCTTATCGAAAAACATGTCCGATTCATAGCTCCACGATTCAGGCCTGGCGTCTCCGTCGCCCTTCACAGAACATTCGCATGATATGCTGTACAAGGTCTGGCGGCTTTCGCCCCTGAACCCGTTCGAATCCGCCATGTATGCATAATAATCAGAGTCATCGTATTCTGCCGATACATAAACCAAACGACTGTCTTTCCCGGCGATTTCCAAAGCCGTGTCCAAAGCCGCTTTTTTCTTTTCGCTTACCGGAATATTGTCGAAAGAGCTGTCATACTGGCAAAGGTCGGGGCAATTTCCATCATCTTTAAAATAAAGGTTCGTGTCAGGAAGGCATCTGTCCTTGTCCTCGGCAAGAAGCCTTGTCATCTTGACACTGTCCTTTATGAAATCCTCGACCTCCCGGCCCTCAAGCTGGTTTGTTGAAAAAGCCCCGTACCGAGAATCGGCGAACAGCTGTATGTACATCGACGACTCGTCTGACATGTTAAGCCTGTCCGGATCTTTTCCGATCACGGAAAATGACATTTGCGTGCTTTTGGAATATGTCACCCTCGCGTGGTCGGCACCGTTTGCCAAAGCGCATGCTATGGCATTGTCCACTATATGTTTTATATTGTCAACCATCATTTTTATTTTAGATTCCATCTACAATCACGCTGCGCCTCGGCATTGTCTGATCAAGCTCCGCCACTGCTCCCGGCTTGCAGTTTATTTTATACTTCGTTTACAAACGCGCTTCGCCTCGGCATAATCCGCACGGGCTCGTCTTCCGCTCCCGGCTTGCAGCTCAGTTAACGCCTCCGACAGTAAGTTTTTCCACAAGGGCCGACGGCATTCCGCAACAGACAGGACACGACTGCTGCTCTTTGCCGCAAGTCCACGTCCCGTTGTCAAGTTTCAGATTATCCGCCACGCCGACTATGGAGGCAAGGGCCGCCGGACCGTTCCCTATTATGTTTATATCTTTCACAGGAGACGTAAGCTTCCCGTTTTCTATCAAATAACCGGATTTTACATAAAAAGTGAAATCGCCAGCTCCTATTTGCACCTGCCCGTTTGAAAAATTATCGGCATATACCCCGTATTTCACGTCCCTTATCAACTCCTCTTCCGAACATTTCCCGTTTTCCATATACGTGGCCCTCATTCTCGGCAAAGGCATGAACCTGAAAGATTCCCTGCGGCCGTTCCCTGTAGGCCTTACTCCATAGAACTTTGCGCTGATCCGGTCATGCAAATACGACGTAAGGATACCGTTTTTCACCATATACGTTTTTTCCCCGGGAACGCCTTCATCATCAAAATTCACCGCTCCCCTGTTGAACATTATCGTCGCATCGTCAGCCACGCTTATAAAATCCCGGCAAATCCTTTTCCCCATCTTGTCCGAAAAAATAGACGCACCCTTGCGGTTGAAATCCGCCTCGAAAGCATGGCCTATCGCCTCGTGCAATAAAATCCCCGAACCGCCGGCCCCCATCACCACAGGCATTTCCCCTCCTTTGGGCTGCACAGCGTCAAAAAGCAGGGATGTGCGCGAAACGCACTCGTCCGCCACCTCCCTTATAAGGCCCTCGGTCAACATTCCGCCTCCTGCCCTGAAACTTCTCGATGAAGAATTGGACTCGACACGAGAGCCCTTTCTCATGACACAGGACGAGACTACCGAGAGCATGGGACGCACGTCATGGAAACAGCATCCTTGCGTATTCACAAAATCAACTTCGGTAATGCTGTCCGAAATCCTGGCCAGGACTTTGTCCACCTTTTCATCCGAAGAGAAGACAAAATCATCAAGCATGTAGAGGTACTGCATCTTCCTCTCTATGGAAAGCATGCGGTCTCCAGCATCGCTTAAAGGATAATATCCCCAGCCTTTCGGCTCGCTTACGCAAACCGGAACCGGATTGTAAGAAGCCGAGGAATCGGCTATTCCGGCAGCCACGCGGGCCGCGCGCATTATGTCGGAAAATTCCATGCTTTCAGTATACGCATACCCGGTCCTGTCCCCTTTCAGCACGCGGATGCCAGTTCCGCAATCTATATGGTTACCTGCCGAATTCACGCTGGAATCGCGCAGGGTTATATCGCTGAACGTGCTGTGTTCCACAAATATGTCTGCGTAATCGCCGCCCGTGGACATCGCAGCGGCCAAAACCTTGTCATAATCGAACTGTATTCCCATCTCCGTTTTCTTAACAATCGTTACCTGATGCCGGCCTTGTTTACCGCCGCATATGCAAAGAGTGCGAAATCCCCGAGGCACGGATCTTCCGGAAAGACCCTTTTAAGATAATCAGTTATCTCCAAGGCCGTGCGCCTGTCAATCGACTTGCGTTCCGTAATCCCCATATTAAAGGCGGACCGGTGCACGTGCACGTCGACAGGTATTATCAAATCGGCGGGGCTTGTGTTTTTCCATATGCCCAAATCGACTTTCCCGTCGTTACGGACCATCCACCTCCTCATCATATGGATTTTCTTGTTCGCAGCGTTAGGGTCAGGCTTTTGCCCGTATATCAATTCCCTCATGCCGTCCGCGCCGAGAACCTCCAATGTGCATTCTTTCTCATAAAAGGACTTCATATTTCCGCATATGCGGCAAAAGTCATTCCACGTCACTGTCCTGTGGAGAGACTCCTTGCCTGCCCTGTATTTCCCCGACATCACATATTCATACGGTCTCCAGCCCATCTCGTCGAACGCCCTGTTGCAATCGCGCACTATCATGTCCCTTCTTCCCCAGGCAAGGTGGGCCGAAACGACAGCCGCAATTTCGACATCCTGCAAAGAAGCCCCTCTTTCCAGAAACCTTTTAGGAAAAATCAGAGGATCGCATTCGAAATACCTCATATCGTTGTAATCTTCAGCCAATCGCTTGAGGATTGCCGAATTCTCTTCAAAATTATCTCTCATAAGCATTAAAAAGGATTTTCATGGCATGCAAAAAAGGCTGCGCCGGAATTTTATTTCCACACAGCCTCTGAACTCTTATGATAAATCCGGATTTTGTCCTGAATTTATTTAGCCCTGTTTTTGTATCTGCTGAAGAATTTATCGACACGGCCCGCAGTATCGACAAGTTTCATCTTGCCGGTATAGAACGGATGCGAAGTGTTCGAAATTTCCATCTTGTATACAGGATAAGTAACACCGTCTATATCGATAGTTTCCTTGGTATTGACACATGACTTCGTTATAAAAACATGGTCATTCGACATATCCTTGAAAGCTACAAGGCGGTAGTTTTCGGGATGAATTCCTTTTTTCATTTCTTTAAATTTTAATATTATGGGCTGCAAAAGTAATAATTATTTCCTACACGGCAAATATTTTTTCCAAAACATTCCGCCTGAAGCCGGTGCCGATTCTGGAACGGACTGCGCGGACTGCCAATCAAACGCCGCGACATAATCCATGAACTGAAACCTTTCCTTCCGCGCCCTTCACGCCCTCTTCTAATCGAACGTCACGACATAATCCCCTCTTTCAATGCATTCCGCAATGTCTATGCGATACTCTGTCGCGCCGTAGCCGCACCAATACCCTTGTCCGCCATTGATATTGGACCTGATTTTGGAATCCACAAAAAAGAAAGGGTTTCGCGAAAAGGAAGCAAGCTCGTCGAAATCGCTCCAGTAATCATATGACACCCGGTCGATGCACGCGAATTTTATATTCACGACCTCGTCAGGACGGTAAAACGATTCGAATTCGTCCCATGGAATCTTCATTCCTTTATAGACAGGGACTTCGGTATCTTCTCCAAGGACATCCCCGTTAATCAGCCCGAGAAATGAAGAAAGATAGAAATCGTCCTTTCCTTCGATCTTCACGAAAAACTTATAATAGTTCTTCCCAGTCCTGTCATTCTCGAAGAAAGCATTTATGCCGTAAAGGCTGCCGTCTTCGTCCTTGGGGCTGATTTCGAATGAAGAGATCCCGACAGGAGACGGGATAGTAGTAACAGCCTCGGCATGGTAATCCCCGCAATCCACAAAAAGGGAATACTCTTTGCCCGGTTCTCCGACAAGGTCCTCGCATGTATATATGAAGTTCGGCAAATATCCGTCATCCTCCCTGCCTGTCAACACATAATCGTTCTGCCCGTCGCTCACCACGACCTTCGCGTCCCTGACGGCATAGTCATTAATGACGGACATGTCCTGATATTCCATGGAAGGCTGTATCGTCGTGGAAAGCAAAACTACAGGATGCCCTCCGGAATCTATCCATCCTTCTACCGCCAGCTGCGGCTCGGCATAAATGATATTGTCCTCATCGCATCCGGCAAAAAGCATAAGGACGGCAGGCATCATGATGATATTGGCCAGCCCTGCCGCCAATATATTTTTCATGGCCCTCATATTGCCAGCATTGATTTTCATATTGCGTATCATAATTCAAGGATCAAAACTTATGGTAATAACTTATTGACGGCACAAGGTTCAAAAAGAAAGACATCGGGCTATACGCGAATTTGTCTCCGTCGATTTTAAGGCGGTACATGACATCGTTTTTACGGGCAAGCACGTTGTACAATGAAAAATTGACCCCGCATTCCTGCCTTTCATTCTTGATGATATTGTAATTGACAGACAGGTCGAGCCTTATATAAGGCCGCATCCTGTTGGCATTATGTTCTCCGTACTCCGGGACAAGGAAACCGGAAGACACATAAAACGATTTAGGAGCCGTGAAAGGAGTGCCGGAAGCATATACGAAATTGCCACCGAATTCCCATTTCCTGTAATGGTAGGCCGCTGTAACCGTAAGCTCGTGAGGCCTGTCCTGATTGGCCGGATATACAGAAGGATACGCCGGATAATCGAAGCTCCTCAAAGCGCGGGAATAGGAATAGCTTATCCATCCCGTCAGCTTGCCGGTCTGCTTGTGAAGCATGACACTGATGCCGTAATTCGTGCCGCTCCCTTTCAGCAAAGCATCATTAAGATCGTATGAAGAATTGAGGAAATCGAAAAGGTCTCCCTTGTATTCCACCTGGTTATACAGCTTTTTATAATACACTTCCGCCGTAAGGGCCAAAGCGCCTCTTAAAAAAACTGATTCATATCCTATCGACACGTATTGCGAAACCTGCGGACGGCTCAGGTCTCCGCTCAAAAACCAGAATTCGGTCGGCATCCCTATTCCAGTCAGACCTGCCTGGAATAGGTACTGGTGCTGCCAGCCGTATCCCAAAGTTATCGAGCCATACGGGCGCATAAGATAGGAGACAGCCACTGACGGAGACAAATTCCAAAAGACATTCCTGTCGGAAGCAGCGAACATCGAACCTATCAGGCCTGCTTCTATCTTCCACCTGTAATTGAACACCCTGCTGTAATTCGAATACATGGACAATTCCAATCCACGCTGAATCTTCTGCCCGTAATCTGATTCGTTATATGTCCCTGAAAGCATTGGGTCCTGAGGAAGGACATGGTACCATGTCGCATTCAAGCCCGAATTGAAATGGCCATGCACAAGATTGGCCTTGTATCCTATGCTTTCTATATGGGAAGGCATTTTCAAATCCAATTCGTCCTGAAGCAATGACAGATTGAACCGGAACCCTGAATCGAACAGCGTCTGCGTAAGCTTCAGTCCATCCTTGAAAGCGTGTTCCCAATGGACCGCGCCCATATGGTTTCCCCACCTCATTGCCGCATTCGCTCCGTAATGGACTTCCGTAAGGGAAGCATTATCCCTTCCGAAATAAAAATCAGCCCATACCCTGTCTTTTTTACCCGGCTCGAAATACCATGTCATGTTATAGTCTCCGAAATCGTACCTTATGGGCGAACCGTCGAGTTTAAGCCATCTTTTATAAAGAAGGTTCAGATAAGACTGCCTTGCCGATATGAAAAGCCCGGCCTTTTTCCCGACAGGAATTTTCAAAGTGCCCTGGGCTGACATTATGCCGACATCGACGCTTCCTCCCACCTTTTCCGGGACTTTGCCAGGAAGTTCCATGCGTATCATGCCGCCTATCATATTGGCATTCTTCGGTCCTGTCGCTCCCGTGAACTTCATGCTCGGGAAATGCGAAGGATTGAACACCGAGAAAAAACCGAACAAATGGCTTACGCCGTAAAGAGGCACGCCGGCTATGGACACGTCATTATGGGCATTGTCGCATCCTTGTATATAAATTCCAGTATCGAATTCGGAATTGGTCTGCACCCCGGGCAAAGACTGCAGATAACGCAACGGATCGGAATTTCCGAGAACCTTCGGAAAGGCCTTGATCATGTCCAAATCCACGCTGACCTCGGACAACATGCTGCCTCGCATGGCGGATTCCGGCCTTTCGAACACTATCGTAAGCTCGTTTATTTCCATGACCGCAGTATCGGCAGCAAATGGAATCATGCCGCCGGTTCCGCAAAAACCCGATGCGCCCGCTGCCGAATAAACCGGCTCGGCCTTTATTCCGGTCGTCCATAAAAAACCTGATAAAAGACAAAGGATTGTCAAAAAATCCCGCACTGAACCACGGACCCGATCTCCGGTTGTCCTTTCAATATATTTTTTCATAGTCAAGAAAACGCCAAATATTACAACGCCGTTAACTTGACACAAAAATATAAAAGAATAGACAATACGCAAAAAGACGGCACGCTGAATGAAGGCAAACGAAGGCGGGATTGCTGCCGCCCATGCATCCGTCTCTCAAACATGAAGCGAAAACGCCAAAGCCGCAAAACGCGGTATAATTGCCAAAACGCTGTTATACCGCAAATAAAAAAGGCAGCCGCCTGCCTGACGGCAAAGACGGTTGCCCTATTAATTTGCCTCGGACCGTCGCCTGAAAAGCCCGTGTCCGCCTCGCGCCAATACGCCCGTTACCGCATCAGCCTGCTATTCCCTGTTGCTGGCGAACTGGGCAAGCAGCCTGAGCATTTCAAGATACAGCCATACCAATGTCACCATAAGGCCGAACGCCCCGTACCATTCCATGTACTTGGGAGCGCCTTGCAACGCAAGATCTTCTATCATCTTGTAATCCGTCAGCAGGCTGAAAGAAGCAACTCCCACTACTACAAGGTTTATACCTATTCCAAGGGGATTACCGAACCCTACAACCTTCACTCCGAACATTGACAGCACGAGCTGGATTATGTAGAACAATGCTATAGCACCCATGGCTATGACAATAACCCTTGTAAAAGTCCCGTTCACCTTTATGATCCTCGCCCTGAACACGAATAGCATCACGAATGCCGCAAGGAAAGTAAGCAGCACGGCATTCATGACTAAGTTTGGGGCCGATTCGGCAAACATCGAATTGAACGAAGCGGAAATGCATCCCAATGCAAATCCCTCGCACAAGGAATAGACAGGAGCAAGGTAAGGAGACAGGTGGGGCCTGAACGTGATGATAAGCGACACCACGAACCCGGCAATGATTCCGCCGTACATCCATGGAAGCACAGAAGAAGGATCGGTAGAATAATAAAAAACTCTCCACGTATATGCCGCAGCAGCGACAGTCATGATTATCAACAGTATCGACTTATTCAACGTACCTTTGATTGTCATTGTTCCCGACGGATTTTCCGTGCGGCTTCTTTCAAAAATCTTTTCGCTTAAAACAGGATTAGACATATTTCAAATTTTGTTTACAATCATTCTGAGCCTCGGCGTTGGCCAGACAAGCCGCCACTGCGCCCGGCTTGTTTATTTCCGCTTTGCGGCAATAACCGCTGCGCCTCGGCAGAGCTTTCAAGCAAGCTTGAAGCTCTGCACTCGGCTTGCGGGTTATTTTACTCTCCACAACGAATCATCATAGAGCATATACTTCTTGGCTTTTCTTATCCACTTCTGCTCCTCTGTCTTTATGTACTCGCGGACTTCGTCCTTGTCCGCTTCTCCGTTTATGTAAGACATAAGGAGATCATCACCCACAAGCCGGGCCAACGACACCCGGCAGCTGCCGGATTCCGATTCCATGGAGCCGCTTCCGCATTCGGAAAGCCCCACGGATGAAAATTCGGGATAAGCCCTTCTTATTTCACGTAGTATATGCAAACTGTGTACCAGCGAATGGTACTGCGCGTTCGGGTTCATCAGTATCTGGAATCCGTAACATCTTTCCCCGGCATATATTCCGGCATACGGGACAAAGACCGTAGGCCTCATGAAAGCCCCCGGATAGGATATGGGACACGACGGGCTGTTCCAGTCGCCGTCATTAATCCTGCGGAGATCCTTCATGAAAGGAGCGCCGAAAGACTCGTAAGGCCTGCACGTGCCGACAGCGCAGCTGACATTGGTTCCGGTCCATAAATACTGCCCGCTAAAAAGATGCGCTGTGAAGAAGCCCGGAAAATCGGACATCGGAGGGATGCTCCATGTCAGCAGGTCCTTGCCGGCCATCGAAGCGGCGTATGAAATGACATGGAGCGGAAACTTCGCGTTCAGTTCCGAATGGACCATATTCGCGGCTTCCCCTAACGTAAGCCCGTGCTTATGCGGAAGCCCTTCCACCCCGCAGCACGAATCCGGGCCTTCCCTGAGCGGAGTGCCTTCCACCTGCCTTCCGCAAGGATTAACCTTGTCCAATATGTAGACAGGCATGTCCATCCCATTGCCGGAAATAAAAACGAATATGTCACGCAAATCCATTAGAAAACGAGAATACCTCGACCCTATGTCCTGAATGTCCACGACAAGCGCGTCTATGTCCGAAAACGCTTCAGGAGCAATTGTCCCGTCCGCATTCCTGAAAAAAACGAAAGGACAATCCGGCAAACCCGTTCCATCATAAGGCTCCGCCGGAAAGCGGGCCGATTCTTCGAAAAAGCCATGGCTGCCAACCAGGACCTTGCGCACATTATATTTTCCGTACAAAGACTGGTACAGGTACTCGCCCGTAGCCGTATCCCATGCCGTATAATTGCATAATACGGCAAGCCGCCCGCCTCTAAGGATTATATCCTCCTGGGCCTGCAAAGCAGTAGTCCTGAAAGAAAACATCCTATCCTTTGATTATCCTGTCAGCGCATGCGATTATTTCCCCGGCAAGAGATTCCGCCTCCGACTCCGTAGGAGCTTCGGAATAAACGCGTATTATCGGTTCTGTATTGGACTTTCTGAGATGAACCCATTTGCGGTCCTTGTCGAAATCTATCTTCACGCCGTCTATATCGGTGATCCTCTCATTCGAATAGAGGGATTTCAACTCATTCAATATCCTGTCGATCATCGCCTTGTCCGACAATTCTATCCTGTTTTTGGAAATATGGTATTCCGGATAAGAATCCCTGAGCCTCCTTACGGAAATTTTCTTATGGGCCAGATTGCTCAGGAACAAGGCTACGCCGATCATGGCATCCCTGCCGTAATGCAAATCCGGAACTATGACCCCTCCGTTCCCTTCGCCTCCTATGACTGCTCCTGTACGTTTCATTTCCGTCGTGACGTTGACCTCGCCTACCGCGCTCGCTGAATATTTCCCTCCATGCGACTCGGTCACATCGCGCAAGGCTCTTGACGAAGACAAATTCGAAACGGAATTGCCCTTCCTGCACGACAAGACATAATCAGCAACGCTTACAAGCGTATATTCTTCGCCGAAAGGAGTCCCGTCCTCGCATATCAAGGCAAGCCTGTCCACATCCGGATCCACTGAAATGCCTAAATCGGCACCGTACTTCACTACCGCGCCGCTAAGTTCGGTCAGATGCGACGGAAGCGGTTCAGGGTTATGAGCGAAACGTCCGGTTGGTTCGCAATTGATTTTTATGCATTCCACGCCGAGCCTGTCAAGAAGAGCCGGCATTATTATCCCGCCGACAGAATTGACCGCATCGAGAACAACCTTGAATCCTGCCGCCCTTATCGCGTCCCTGTCCACAAGAGGATATTCCACGACAGCATCCACATGCGCTTTCGTGAAATCCTTTTCAGTTATTTTCCCTATTTCGTCGATTTCGGAAAATTCGAAACTGTCGCTTTCGGCGCATTTCAAAAGGGCTTCGCCTTCTTCCGCATTAAGGAATTCCCCCTTTTCGTTAAGGAGCTTCAAGGCATTCCACTGTTTCGGATTATGGGAAGCGGTTATGATAATTCCTCCGTCCGCTTTTTCAAAAAGCACGGCCATCTCCACTGTCGGAGTAGAAGCAAGCCCGCAATCGACGACGTCCACGCCGGAAGCCGACAGAGTACCGCATACTATGGAATTCACCATGCTTCCGGACAATCTCGCGTCCCGTCCCACTACGGCCTTAGGCTTTCTCTCGCCGCATTGCCTTTTAAGCCTCATCGCATAAGCGGAAGCGAATTTCACTATGTCTACAGGAGTAAGGGCCTGGCCCGGCACACCCCCTATGGTGCCTCTGATACCGGATATTGATTTTATAAGTGTCATTTTTATTTCATTTTAAGCCGGACATTCGATGTCCGGCGCGATTATAATTATCGCGAATATAGCAATTTTTCCGTCGACAGCGGCTATTGGATTAGCAATTAATCTATATGCCTCCGCATTCTTGCCCAAAACAAGCACAGTCATAAAATGTCCGTGCAGGAAAATCCCTGCCGCGCCCTCGCACAAGCCTCTCCCGCTCACGGGCCACGCGCGGCCGGGCCGTCCTGACATTCGAGGCGCATATCCAAGGGGCATCTTGCGGATAAGCATTATTAACACTGTTGCGCCGCGCTTGACAAACAAGACCCGCTCTGCGCCCGATTTCTGCGCAATTCGGCCCTCCGGCCCGCATATCCTGTCGCGCCTCGGCATAGCAAATAAATTTGCTCTGCGCTCGGCTTCTGCGCAATTCGGCCCTCCGGGCCCCGAATAGTGTCGCGCCTCGGCATAGCAAAGAAATTTGCGCTGCGCCTGGCTCCTGCGCATTTCGGCCATCAGGCCCGCATACCCTGTTGCGCCTCGGCATAGCAAATAAATTTGCTCTGCGCCCGGCTTCTGCGCAATTCGGCCCTTCGGCCCGCATATCCTGTTGCGCCTCGGCATAGCAAATAAATTTGCTCTGCGCTCGGCTTCTGCGTATATTTGACTTATCTTAACAAATGCGAAATGCGAACTTATTCAGAATCAGAAGCAAAGGCCAATGGCGCAATGCAGCGCGGGTTGAAATCCGGAGCCATGCATAGGGCGAAAATCTTACGGCACGCCGCAACGGCAATGCTGGCAGCCGCAGCTTTCTCATGCATGGACAGCTACGGGCCGCAACCCGAAGAGAACATCACCGCTACCGGAGACCGGGGCATTTTCATAACAAACGAAGGAAACTTCATGTACGGGAACGGATCGCTCTCATATTACGACATCGGCGGAATGAAAATCGAAAACAACGTATTCCAAAGGCGCAACGGCATACCGCCAGGAGACGTGGTGCAATCCATGGCCGTTTACGGGGACAAGGGATATATCGTCGTCAACAATTCCGGAGCGATACACGTGATAAATACGAAAACATTCGAGAGGACAGGCATCATCACGGGACTCGTATCGCCAAGGTACATCCATATCCTGAATGAAAGGAAAGCCTATGTTTCCGACATGTACGCAAAAAAAATATGGATAGCCGACCTTTCCACGGAACGCATAACGGGCAGCATCGACATAGAAGGAGAGCCCGGGACAAGGGAGCATTCATCGGAGCAGATGGTTCAAATCGGAGACAGGGTATTCACCAACAGCTATCTCAACGACAACAAGATTCTGGCGATAGACACTGAAAACGACAAGCTCTGCGGGATGGTCGAAACGGGACTGGAACCCGGCTCCATATGCACGGACAAATACGGCAGGCTATGGGCCATAAGCACCGGAGGATACCCGGGAAGCCCTTACGGGCATGAAAATCCGAGAATTTTCATGATAAACACCGAAACGCTTGAAATAGAATACGAGCAGGACCTCTCCTCCGGCAGCCTGGCAAGCGGCACGGCATATGGGAAAAAGGAGAACCTCTATCAGCGGCAGCCCCACGGAACAGCCGCACCGGAGGGGGAAATCCCGGATACGAGATTCCGCTCCGTCGGCAGGCTATGCGCCAACGGGGCCAAGGACACTATCTATTACCTCAACGGAGGCGTATGGAGATTCAGCGCGGATGATTACGAGAACCACGAAGAAATAATAAAAACCGAAAACGGCATATTCTACGGGCTCGGCGTAGACCCGGAAACTTCAGAAATATATGTTTCAGACGCCATAGACTACGTGCAGAACGCCGTCGTCATAAGATACAGTCCAAACTCGTCTCCCATAGACACGTTCAGGGTAGGAATATCGCCGGGCTCGTTCACATTCGTATCATATCTTGAAAAGATTTTCTAAATTTGGAAAAAATAATCGGAATTATGCGCAAAACATTATTGACACTCGCTGCCGCATTGGCATTCTTTGCGGCAAACGCCTCAGGCCTTGAAAACATGGAAATGCAGGCCAACGTGAAAGAAGAAACGAAGACATCCGCCAAGCCGATAGAATTGGACAAGGAAGGATTCATCAAGAACGTATCGGACCTTAAGGAATGGAAATACGTATGCAACAAGCCGGCAATCGTAGACTTTTATGCTACATGGTGCGGGCCTTGCAAGATGATAGCCCCGATTCTTGACGAGCTGGCCGCCGAATACGCGGACGAAATCGTGATTTTCAAAATCGACATAGACAAGGAAAAAGAGCTGACCTCCCATTTCGGGATAAAGTCCATCCCTACATTATTCTTCATACCCTTGGAAGGCGAACCTCACATATTGCAGGGAGCAATGAGCAAGGACGATTTCAAGAAAATAATAGACAGCGTATTGCTGGACAAGGAATGACAGCGGCCAAAGCCAGTCGCAAATAAATAACTTATAAAACCGAGAAAAATGTTTACAAAAGAAACCTACGTCAACAGAAGGAATACACTGAAAAAGAAAATGACAGGAAACGGACTCATACTCATGCCAGGCAACTCCGACGCGTCCATGAACTATCCTGCCAACATCTACAAATTCAGGCAAGACAGCACCTTCCTTTATTATTTCGGGCTTAACGACCCTGATTTTGCGGCAGTAATAGATCTCGAATCAGGAGAAGAGACGATTTTCGGGAACAACGTGACGATGGACGACATCATCTGGATGGGCCCGCAGCCCACAGTCGCCGAAAAAGCGGAATCGGCAGGAGTCCGGCATTCGCGCCCGTTCTCAGACCTTGAAAGCGTAATCAAAAAAGCTATTGCGGCAGGACGCAAGGTACACTATCTGCCTCCATACCGCGCAAAGACATGCATTCTGCTGAACGGAATTCTGGGAATACCTTTTGAAAACCTGCGCGAGCAGGCGTCAATGGAACTGATAAAAGCCTGCGTGTCTATGCGCGAGATAAAAGAGCCGTGCGAAATAGACGAAATCGACCATGCCTGCAACATAGGATACGCAATGCACATGACAGTCATGAAAATGGCCAAGCTCGGAATGAGGGAGCAAGAACTCGCAGGCCTGATGGAAGGAATATCCATGTCGCACGGTTCTATGCCGTCTTTCCCTATCATACTCTCGCAGCACGGAGAAACCCTGCATAACAACAACCACAACCTCGACCTTGAAGACGGAAAACTTCTGCTCATCGATGCAGGAGCGGAATCCAACATGAACTATTGTTCCGATTTTACAAGGACGTTCCCGTCTTCCGGCAAATTCACCCAAAAGCAGAAAGACATATACAATATCGTCGCAACCGCCAACAACCTCGGAGTGGAAATGTCCCGCCCGGGATTGACCTACAAGGAAGTGCATCTTGCAGCATGCAAGGTCCTCGCCCAAGGCCTTATAAACTTAGGGCTCATGAAAGGAAACGTCGACGAAGCCGTAGCGGCAGGAGCGCACGCCCTTTTCATGCCCCACGGGCTCGGACACCAGATGGGGATGGATGTCCACGACATGGAAGGATACGGCGAAACCAATGTCGGATATGACGAGAAAGTCCAAAGATCCTCGCAATTCGGGCTTGCATCGCTGCGAATGGGAAAAGAGCTGAAGCCGGGTCATGTCGTAACGGTAGAGCCAGGATGTTATTTCATTCCGGCACTTATAGAAAAATGGAAAACGGAAGGCATAAACAAGGAATTCATCAATTTCGACAAGCTCGAACAATATTATGATTTCGGAGGAATCCGCATCGAGGACGACATCCTCATTACAGAAAACGGATGCAGGATTCTCGGCTCGAAGAGACTTCCCAACACGCCTGAAGCCGTCGAAGCCGAAATGGCCGGATAATCCTACGGCGACATCCTGACGTCATAAGCGGCATCCTGCAACAAGCCGCTTGCCCGCCAAAACGCAGCAAGCGGCATATACCGCCAAGGCAATGGCCACAACGCAAGGCGCATATCAAGGACATGTGCCGGGAACAAGATTTGAACAGAAAAGAAGCAAAAAGAAGCTGTGTCGCAATGCGCGATGCAGCTTCTTGCTTTAAAATGGCTATCCGCCCAATGCCTGTTTCCATTTGCATGAAAAGAACACCGGATTCTTCGGCAGAGCCTCGAAAACCTAAAACCGGTAGCTCACGAACAGTCCGAAATTCATCCTCGGCATCGGCCTCGAAAGCACGGACACGTATTCTTCATTGAAAAGGTTGTACACCGCCCCCTTTATGCAGAGCTGGCCTTTCTTGAGAGGAATGCGCTTTTCAAGGAATATGTCGCTCATATAGTATTTCCCGAGAACGGACAATACGCCGATGTCGTTGCTCGAAGTAGTGTACCTTTCGCTATAATAATTCCACCTGTAGGTAAATATCCAATTCCTCCATTCCACGACACCGGTAATCCCGGCAGAATATTCAGGAACATACACCAGCTGCTTTCCTATGGATTCATCGGCCCAGCTTGTCGGATCGCCGTAATTCACCGACCTTGTCCACGCCCAGAACGCATCGAACCTGAAATCGAAAGAGCCTATCGAAAAATCCGTCTTGGCCTTTGCCTCCACCCCGTAACTGTGGACGAGCTTTACATTTACAGGAGTCCAGTATCCTTGGAAAGACGGAAGCCATACGATCCAGTTGTTTATTTCGGAGTCATACCCGGTAAAGCCTCCGCTGAAGCTACATTTTTCGAATTTCCTGCCGAATTCCATGCCGACCTCGTAAGAAAAACCGTCTTCAGGCTTCAAATCCGGATTGCCGCCAGGCTGAAAATACAGATCATTGAGAGAAGGAGTCCTGTAGTTTTTCGAAATGGAAGCCTTGACCGCAAGATTATATTCCGGCCACAGCACATAATCGGCAAAAAGGGACGGTATTACGGGAGTGAATTTTCCTCCGTAATATTCGTCCATTACGTTAAGAGCTATGCCGAGCCTTTCGACAGGCCTGTATTTCATGCTTATGAGCATTGTCATATCCAGCCTGTCCATATCGTACCCGGTGCCGTCGTATTTGGAATACGAGCTGACTATGTTTTCCACGGCTTCGAATTTCGCAGCGATTCCCCATTTCTCATTAATGAAATACTCCATCCTGAAATTGCCGGAAATGCTGTTCGTAAGGCCCTTTGAATTCATCATTTCGACCATTTCCATGCCGTTGCTGCCCTTATAGGAATATTCCGTAAAGCTTCCGGCATAGCCTATATTTGCCGAAAGCCGCAAACTGCCTATAGACCTCTTCCAGCCGGCCGCCGCCCTCAACGTATACTCCTTCTGATTATTCTCCACCTCGTCCTCATCCCTGTAGGTCACGTTCAGCATCGGGACTCCCCTGTCAGAAAACAGTCCCCATAGCGCAAAAGAGAAACCGTTTCCTTTCTTGTCGGAATACCCTATCTGCTGCATCAGGTGCATGTCCATGAAATTCCCGTTTTTGTTGCGTTCCACAGGATAGGTCCCGTCCTGATTCTTCTTGTAATAGTTCGTGTACTTGAAATCGTTCTTAGAATAAGCGAAATACGCCTTCGTGTCTGAAACAAGCCTGCCTTTTTTGTAAGACAGGTCAAGATAATCGTCGAATGTGCAGAAACTGCTTATCCCTTGAGAAAATTCAACGCCCAATCCGTCTTTGCGGGATTCAGGCCTTGATACAAGATCTATCGCTCCGCCAAGCCCGCCGCTGGTAATGGAAGCAGATCCGCTGCCATGATAAATCGTCGCATCGCTTATGAAATATGACGGAATCAAGGAAAAATCGGTCATTCCGAGCATGGGAGAATTGATCTTTATCCCGTTCCACAGCACCTGAGTATGCGACGGGGAAGTCCCGCGAAAAGAAGCGGTAGAAACCGTCCCCCTGCCATACGACTTGATGAAAATCGGCGTTTTCTGAGACAATATGTCCGCAAGGCTGTTCGAAATATTCTCCCTCAAAACGACCGTGTCCAGCCTCGTCCTCGAAACGCCCATGTCCGACAAACTTCTTTCGGCCACAAGAGTGACCTGGTTTATTTCATAGCATTTCTCATCATTCACAGCCTCTGGTTCCTGTGCGAAAAGCGAAAAGGGAAGCAACGCCATGGCAACAGCAAAAAACGGCATGCGGCCGAAAATTCTCACGGCGCACGCCATCCTGAAGCATATGGCATCACAACTGATTCTCATTCAATTAATCCCGTCTCCTGAATTTCATAAAAGCTGCAATTCGCAGGACACCCTAATGCATGCCTTCCGAATCGAAAACAAATTCGGCCTCAAGCCTGCTCGCGTAACCTGCGCAAAGGTTGCAATAAAAAACCATTTTAACAAAACCATTAAATTTCATGCCTGTCTGTATTATTAAGTGCTGTTTTTACAGGAGTTTTTCTGGTCTGCTTACATAAATCCATACCTGACTGCATTATTAGCCTCCAAAAAACAAGTTCCGGCTGCAAATTTCCTGGCCCGCGCACCCTGAATTTGACAAATTTTCTCAGGAATATTGTTTTATCGAAAAAAAGCATTATTTTTGCAGTCCTAATGTTTACCGTAACATTTTTGCCCGGATGGCGGAATCGGTAGACGCGTTGGTCTCAAACACCAATGGCCGCAAGGCTGTGCCGGTTCGACCCCGGCTCCGGGTACGCAGAAAGCCACCTAATCGCTTGATTAAGTGGCTTTTCTATTTTATCAAGGTGTACTAAAGGAGTACTTTTCAGCAAAACATCATCGAAAATCGGAAAGCATTGTCAAGTCCGCATCTCGAACAGATGCAGGGCCTTGCGGTGCTTGTCGTTGATGCGGGCCAGACGCTCCGTCATGGCTGTGTCGCCCTCCTCCTCAGCACGGGCATAGGTCTTGAGTCCCCTTTCAAGATTGTGCCTCAAATCGTTAATCTTTACATGAATAGCCGTGATGTTGCCTGACTCCGCTATCCTGCGCACATACTCAAAGTAATCCTCTTCATCTCCGTGGGTCAGCAGCTTCAAGGCCGCAACCACATTCTCGTCCACACCCTTCTGCCGCAAGTCTTCAAGGGTCAAATGCGAATCCTCCACCACATCATGCAGGAAACCCGTCTTGGTCTCCGCATCATTA
>CALUPD010000026.1 GCA_944322605.1 uncultured Bacteroidales bacterium
CCATTGCGACAATGCAGCTAGGTCGTATTATGCTAATTTCTTTTTCCAATATTCTTTTATAGATAGTCTTTTTCTTCAAAGAATAAATGTCCGACTCCTTATGGTCATATACAAAATATTTCCTGCAGTCGGTAAGGTAAACGCCATTACCGTGTTCAATAAGTTTTTCAACAAGCAATGCCATTCTGCCGCCTCCATTCTTTTTATCCCTCCAACTTTTACCATGCAGTCCAAACGGAGAAGCCACCAACGCGTCTATGCAGATATAATTTTCTTTGCACCCGGTTTTTTCTGGAACGTCGGGATTGTCAACATCGGAATACCATGTATTGTCTCGCAGTGGATCTTGTGCCACAAGCATAATCCGCTTGTCATTATTTTTCATGTTGAACCATGTAGGTAGGTCAAGGCCTATCGCTCCGCGTTTTTCTGTGCGTGTAGTCAAATCCTTGAAATCAGGATGAGTTATAGGTATAGGCACGGTAATAGTGTCTTCATAATAACGGTTCCAACCCTTAGGAGTGAATGGTTCAACTCCTTTACTAAATTCCCAAACACAGGCTTCTCTTCCCGATTTTATCAATCTCCCGGCTTCTTCTTTGGAATAATTGAAGAAATTGCGGTACATGTCATCATATCGCAACTTTATCTTTTCCAATTGTTTTTTGCCTAAAATGTCATTTGCCAGCATGTCGTAAATCCGGCAGGCAATATCTTTGTCATCTAAAAATTTAGAATAAAGTTTAGAATAATGTGTTGTTTGCATTGTTATATTTGTTTCGTTTATAATTCTATGAGGTTCGGCATTCTTAAATCAGAATAATCAGCATTCATTATCACTCCATTGGAAAAGGTTGTCCCGTTAAAGACTGTTGTTCCATGCTGGGAGTGTATATGCCCGAAAAGATGCAGCCGAGGTTGGACAACCGAAATACGGCTAAGGAGTTCTTCCGAACCGTAATTGATGTTATCGTCCAAGTCGAGGATTCCGAAAGGCGGTGTGTGGGTGATGAGAACATCCGTGCCTTCAGGAATATTTGCATAATGTTTGGTTTGGCGGTCAGTAATACAGTCACCCATGAACATCGGAACGCCATAGAATTTCAGACCCTCGATCTCTACTGCGGAATTGCACAGGTAATGGACATTGCCGTCAAGCCCGTCAATGGCGGCACCGTATAGGCATTCGTCGTGGTTGCCGCAAATGAATATCTTTTGCGGATAAGGAAGGTCGCAGAACCAATTCATGAAATCCAACGCTTCCTGCTCGCTGCCGTTCATGGTAAAGTCGCCTGAATGCACAATGATGTCAGCCTGTGGCAAATCGTGCAACCGTCTGTGACAGCCATGCGTATCAGAAATATGCAATATTTTCATCTCGAATGCTTTCTTTTCTCCAAAGATAAAGGATTGCTGGCTCAATCTGCGATACAAGCAGCAACAATTCTATTGCTGTATATAAAGCTGTATATAAAAGTGAGACATATAGAGGATACATTTGCAATGTGTTGAAGTAATCTATATTAAAATATGTGCGCAACATTAATTAATGAGAACAATGTAAAGCCTATTGCCATCTATGTGCATGGACTTGATTCCGGCGCTGTATCTACAACAGTCCGGAGATAAAATTTACGCCATCGGATAAATCAGGCTAAATATAGGAAACTTTTCCTTTTAAGACATTGCCTGAAGCATTTTCATGACCGTTTCTTCATTCACCGTATCCGTTGTGGAAATACGATGCGGACACAATCCGAACTTCGCGAGTATCCGGTCTTTGAGGGCATCGCGTGATTGCTGGGCCTCGCTCTCTTTATGAAAATGCCAACCGTCAACTTCTATTGCTTGAAGCGGACGCTTGGTGAGGGAGTTATAAATCAAGAAGTCCACATGAGCAAGAGGACTTTCGGCAAACGCCTGTTCTTGCATGTCCAATACGTCCCAATCTGCAATTAATCTTGAAAGGGGATAATGGCACAAGACTTCTGTGTTCGCCAATCCCAAATGGGATATGCCTTTGCGCAGCATTTCATACACAAGATTCTCAGATAGATACCCGGCTGCAACCGGGTGAGCCTGTTCGTATGCCAACCGTTCCTCCGTATATTGCTTGTACAGCAAATCGAATACGGAATGCAGATTGCTTTCCTTTACTTCAAAATTGTTGTACTGGATGTAGGCGATAAGCTGGGCCAAGTTTGTGTCCTGCGGCATATCGTTGCCATTAGTCACTATGCACAAATGGGTCTTGGCACGAGAGATGGCCACGTTGAGCAGATTGGGGTCATCGGAAAATTCTGTCGGGTTGTTATCCACCATGCTCATGATAATTGTATCACATTCACGGCCCTGATATTTATGCACAGTGCTGGCAATGTCTGCCCCAATTGCCTTATTGATTTCCTCTGCCTGTGAGCGATAGGGAGTAATGATGCCCACGGTGTCCATATCCGCATATTCGGGCATCACTTCCCGGGTTATTACATCAATCTCGCGCTGGTTGAAATGCCCGCGGGCATGATTGCCTTTAACTGTCCGCACCACCTGTAACACCTCGTCCTCGCCTTTGTCTGCGGTCATGGCCACCAGCTCGCCGTCATAGAATTTTTGATTGCAGAACTCGATTATTTTCGGATGACAGCGATAATGCTCACGGAGCAGCGTAACAGGCGCATCCTTGAACACATCCACGCAGGATTGCAGGAAACTGTGTGTGGCCGCATTGTATCTGTCATCCACATTGTACGTAGAATAGATGGCGTTCAACGCTTGCGCTTCTTCTCTGCTGACTACATTTGGAAGCTGTTTGTCATCACCCACGATTACGGCATTCATGGCACATGACAATGCCAGCGCACCTGTCTTGATGTCCACCTGTGATGCCTCGTCCATAATCACATAGTCAAAGACCATATCCTTGCTAATGCAACTTTTGGCGGAATAGGTAGTGCTGAGCACCACCGGATATTCTTTCAAGAATTCCTCGGTTCTCGATTTAATGTTTTTGACGGTGAATCGTACCCTTTCTGAGGTTTGATAGCGCTTGGCTATCTTGCTTTTCAACACCAAGAGAGAATCGGAACGCAATTTCGCAGTACACCGCTGGATGTCGATGGATTGCAGAGTCGTGGCGATGACATCCAACTCTTGTTCTATTTCTGTCTTACGGGAAAAATAATAGGCCGACTCCAAGCCCGCAACGACATCCGATGGTTTGCCTCCGAGAAACGAGAACATTTTCGTGCCTAATGAAAACATCCATTTCATGCGAAACCAGATGTCCGGCCTATGACTGTTCTCTATCTTCAACTGATAAAGATTGAGCAGTTTCATCAGTTTGGAAGAACGTTTGCCATGTAGCCACTTATTTTCAGCAGACTCTTGCTGAAGCATATCATTATACTTCGTTTCTTTCAGCAAGGCGTCATATTCCGCCTTCAACCGGGCCTGACGCATTTGCGCGTCAAAACCTTGGGTTACGGCATGAAGCGCATCCTGAACCTGTTGCCTTACAGGCTCCTCCTCTATCGCCCAACCGTCCATGCCAGGATAGTCTGTCTGGTTGGCAATGAACGCTTCCTTATTTTGCACACTGCCCAGTTTTGCTACAATAAAGCCAAGATTTTCCCCTGCGAGCTTTTCCTCCACATTGTCAACCGCAGAATTGTTGTTCGACACGACCAACACAGTTTTGTCTGACAGTAACAGATTGGCAATGATGTTCAAGATTGTCTGTGTCTTGCCCGTACCCGGAGGGCCTTGGATGACGCTTGCCTGATGAGTCAATGCGGCTTCCACGGCAGCCTTTTGGCTTGCATTGCAGCCGAAAGGATAATATATCTGTGGGGGTTCACTATAAACAGCCAGATTTGTTTTGTCACCAAGATACTGTGCCAAAGGCACATTGTCGCGCTTTAAGTCCACCAAATCATACTGTTTGGACAATATATTCTCGTCATCTTCGGTTGTCAGGCCTGTTTCAGCAGCCAATTTGCGGAGATAATCCCAAATAGAACCTACATTTTTATCAATCGGTGTACGGGCTACATACACATCATTGCCGTCAAGGTTTTCACAATAACCGTTGGCGTAAGTCGCTCGATAAAAAGCATGGCGGCCATCTGTGAAGCGAAGCAACTCGCTTACATCCGTAATATGCCTGTTCTTGACATACAGCCCTTTTTCGCCAATGTTTATGGATTCCGGACTCGTGAGATAAAGCAGCCTGGAATGATTGTAATTGAACACACGGGGCGAGGACAAGAACCGCACCGTCCAAAGCCCGTTTCTATTCTCGCTTATCGAAGCGACCTGTTCGGTGATAAACATTCGTTTGTCGCCTCGTCGCTCCAAATCTATTACCATGCACTGCTTTGCGTCCATATGTCAGCGCGGTATATGATTTTCATCGCAATATTCCAATATTTCTTCCTGCGAAGAAAAACCTTTATCGCAGAACTGCTGCAAGCCTTGTTTCACATCTTCAAGAACTTCAGTCTGAGCATTAAGTACTTTCGTGGCTTTTGTCATAAAACTTTTGAAAACAGGATTCATCCTGCAAAGTTTGTCGATTGTATAATAATTCAGTTCATTCTTCCTTGCAGGAAATAACACGGCTGTATCATCACTATAAGGCGACAGTTTGATAATTCCTATGCCAAAAGACCTATTCAGGCGCGCCATCTCCTCCATCACATCCTCGTTTATTTCAAAAGCGACTAAATAACCATAATTAGCCCAACTGCTATTGGACAATGCTTGAAAAAAATACTCTTTTAACTGATGGTCATTCTCAATGGCACGTTTCAATTCGTAAGAGTACAAATAAATATATTCCTTGGTTTCCGCTGCTTTTAATAAAGAACGTGTGGCCTGTTCCTGAAATTCATTATATTCCACACCCACCATATCGGGATGTACCCATTTTTGAGCTTGGTCCGTTCGACTAGAGCTTTCATGAAATATCGTCTTTGAAAGGATATTCTTACCCGCTAAATAGTTAGCCAATAGGCGATGCAGGTTCCGCTCCTTGTATGTTTCTTTCTTTTGCGGTACAAGTGCTGGCGTTGTTGGAAAAACGCCTCCGGTTATCAACCGCTCCAATTCATCTGCATATTTCGTTATGTTGCAGCATGTTCCGATAGAACCTGTGGAATTCTGCAGTTTTTGAGACATAGAACGTCTTGGAATAACAACATCAAGCCATTTGACTTCCCGGCGATGCGGCAAATCCTTGCCTTGCGCGTAATAATAGTCTCCGGTTATCTCCGCCACACGGTAACCTCCTTCCCCATTGGGTGCGAGTACTATATCGCCAGTCTTCAATCCATAACAAATAGTCCACAAAAAACCGATAGAGGTTCTTGCAGTTCCGATAGACTTGTCCGGTTTCGCTTTAAGATATTCACTTATAAGCTTCTGCCTCCATGCGTTTTCATCCGCATTGGAAATTTCAGACAAATCTATATCCTTCAAAAAGTTAGCACCGATATAGTTATTCTCAAGGCAATCTTTGATAAATTTTCCGCCTTCGCCTAACATGATACGATTATATTGTTTCATCGCAAACCTTGTTTATTAGTCATGTCCATTATTTCAATTCAGTCAACGGCCATAATAAATCCTTCATATCAACCTCCAATGCCTCCGCCAGTATCCCATACGATTCGCCATGCCTGCAAACAATTTTTCACATCCTCCCGTATTTCATTTCTTCGCCGTTTTTGTCATACTGCTTGCGTTTGCCGACAGGAGGCATCGAGAGCGTTATCCTGACGACGGCTGTACGGTCAAGGCTTCGCCTGATCGCATCGTCGAACGCATCCATATGCTCAGGCAGAAAACGCTGGCATATCGCTTTGAGGGCTTGTATTTTTTCTTCCCTGTCCGTTACGGTCTCCGCTATGCCGAATGCGATTGCGGAGCTGTATTGCAGCGTAAATGACCCGTCCTTCGGCCCTGCCGTCGGCATGCATCTTGTCACTGCGCTAAGGCAGACCTGCGGATGCGCCGCAATGGCATCGAGCTTGTCTCCTTCAGGCGCGCAATGAAAATACCACACATTGTCGCTTATGCAGGCCAAAGAAAGCGGCACGCCGTAAGCAGTGCCGTCAGGGCGTGTAAAACTTACAGTAATATACGGTGCCTTGCGCATTACTTCCAAGGCCCATTCGCTATCCATTTCCCTGCTCTTTTTTCTCATATTCGTCACTAATTAAAAAATCCTGTCCGCATCTTACTTTCATAACGGGCACACACTGTGAAAATCAGAGGATTATCCGCTTAAAATTCATAATTGCCCTTATTCCTCGTTATATCCATTTGGTCCTTTATCTTGGATTATCTGCTTAAAGTCCCTAATCGCCCCCCCTTTTCATACAAACGCATGCCTTGAAAGCTATAGTCTGCAAATCCCTCTATGACAGCACGGACCTTTCTTCCTTGTCGTTAAGTTCGATGCTACAAAGCGCTTCAAATTCCTCTACGCCGTTACGGACTGCTCCCGTTCACGAGACAACGGCAGGCGGTTGCCCTGATTTTCGAGCGCATATCCAAGCGTTATTTTGCGGATAACCATATCAATCTCGGTGGAGATGTTGCCATTATTCGTCTCTGCCATACGTCATGCACGACTCTTCATATCCCCAACCGCGCCAAGGATAATTTCAACGGCTCCTTCTATCCCTACCCGTTCCGTATCTATGACAAGGTCGTATCCGTTGATATCGGTCCATTGCTTTCCGGTATAATGCCGATAATGGTTCGCGCGACCAGTATTCACGCGTTCGATTTTCCTTGCCGCTTCGCCGTCAGTAATATGCAACATGCCTGCCACGCGGCTTACTGCGAAGTCATGTCCTGTCTTTATGAATACGCGTAGCACGCGAGGGTTGTCCCTCAATATCCAGTTCCCTAACCTGCCGATAATGACACATGGTCCTTCATGAGCCAAACTGCGGATGGTCCGGCTTTGGCTCACATATATCGCATCTTCCTTTGAAGGATTCATCGAAGCGGGTATGCCGCTGTCTGAAAATATCAATTCCCACAAGCGGCCTGTAGATATGTTTTGCTCGTTTTCGGCGACGAATTCTTCAGAGTATCCCATCTGTGCGGCAGTGCTGTCGATTATCTGGCGGTTATAGCACGGCCATCCGAGCCTGCGGGCCACCTCTTCTCCCACTGCATTCCCTCCGCTGCCGTATGTGCGGGCGATAGTAATGACACTATTTTCTCCTTTCACGTATCGATCTTCTGCAACGGAAGAGGCGCGTTCGTCCGCAGGTATGAATATCCTGTCAAGCCACGAAATATGCGGAGCGAACACACGGACCATGAACCCTACGTAGAACATAGAAACCAATGTTCCGGCTCCTACCATTTTCCAGTCCCACTTTCCGAAAAACACGAACATGAAAACTATGCCTATGCATACTAAGGAAGTGTCCGAACATATCTTCACCTTTCCGAAATCGCGTTTGAGGAATTTGGCAATCGAAAGAGGCAGGCCCTCTCCGGCAAGCATCAGGGAATCGCACCTGACCTCGCACGCTATCCCGAATGCCAGTATCGCGCCGCCGGCAAGCAGTTCCGCAAAACGCAAAGGATAACCGATAAGCGGATTCACCTCGAACGGTATTTGCAGGAATCCCGTAAGCCACATGGTGATATCCGTATAGAATCCGAACAGGAACGACACGAGAATCTGCGCATACTGGCGTTTTTCAAAGTCCCTGCGCAAAAGGATGACCTGTATAAGAATGAATATCACATGCATGCATATGGTCAGCTGGCCCATCGTGAGGTTTATGCCATCTACAAGGGACAAAATGTACGGAGGAGCCGATATGGGAGACGACCCGAGATTGGCCCGTATCGAAAGGGATGTTCCGAGCGCGATGACAAACAATATCACTATAAAACTCAAATACCGGCGTAACCATTCCGCCTTGCTTCTTCTGACCGTATTCATTTGGCGCATTTTTAATCCTGCGAAAATACGGAAAATACGAATTCATTATACGGTTCTTTCCTGACGGTTTGGCAGGATGTTCCAAAACGGAAACTTGAGGCATTGCTCAATCCGGATTCCGGAAAATCGTTAATTTTGCATAAAACATCATGTAAAAATGGACAATCGAGATTTGTTAAATGCCGGCATAGGATATGTTGCAGGGAATTCGATCATGAACAGCGCGATCCGCAATTTGAAGAAAGAGCGCGAAAGGATTGCCGAAAGGCTGGCCCATATCACGGACGAGAAAACGCTGGGCATGGAAACCGCAAAATACATTTTGTCAGAAGACAGGGACGGAGCGTATGAATACCTCAATTCGCATTTCAATGAAGAAATCGCGGATGCCTGCCTCAATCAAAAGGAATTCGGAAATTCCTTGGAAACGATTATCAGAAAACGGAAAGAAAAATATATGCCGTTCTATGAAAAGATAGGCCGGAAAATGCCGGAAAACTTGTCTGCAATGACTGCTGACAAATTATGCTCTATGCTGGGCGTTGAGAACCTGCACATAGAGGACCCTCCTGAAAAGCCGGCATCCGCGCAAGGCTCGTCCGATTCAAAAAACGGAATGGCGGGATGCGCGGCACTCGTTGTTTGCTTGATAGTCGCCGCCATTGTCATCTTGTTGCTCATTAAATACAGTTAATGCTTAAAAACATGCACTTATGATTAAAACAAACTGCACGCCGGGAGCAATGGCCGGACACGTCAGGTCAATGCCCAGGCGCAACGTGATTAAAATATACGGAATGCCAACATGCAAGGATTGCGAATACGTTGAGCGTCAGGTAAAAGGAAATCCAGGGTACGAAATCATCGATATCGGGAAACATGTGAAAAACCTGAAAGCCTTTCTGAATCTTCGCGACAACAATGCGGCATTCGAAGCGGCCAAAAAGCACGGGGCCGCCGGCATCCCGTGTTTCGTCCTTGAAAACGGGACAGTAACTCTTGTTCCCGAAGAAGCCGGATTGCAATCCCGTCCTGCCGATGAAGGCGAATCGTGCGGGATTGACGGAAACGGATGCTGAGCACTGCAATATGAAGGCTCGCAGACATAGTCTGCGGATATCCGATGCGGGCAATTGAAATAAAAGCGGCAGGATGTCCGATTAGGCATAACTTATGCATATTCCATACGCCAACGATACGACTGATAGATGGAAAATATAGAATTATTCGAAGGCCGGCCCGACAGGATCGAAGGCCGCCTTGAAACGGAAAAAGCAGTTTACGCCTTGCTTGACAGCCTTGGAATAAAATATGTTACCGCATGCCATGCGCCTGCATTCACGATGGAAGAATGCGTCGCGATAGAAAAACGGCTCGGCGCGCACGTATGCAAGAACCTTTTTCTGTGCACAAGAAACAAGTCCGGCATATACTTGCTGATGATACCTGCCGACAAGCCATTCAAGACCAAATACCTTTCTTCGCAGATAGGCTGTTCGAGGCTGTCGTTTGCCGGGGAGGATGACATGGTGTCATTGCTCGGAATACATCCCGGAGCCGTTTCCCCGTTGGGACTGATGAACGACAAGGACGGCAAGGTGCAATTGATCATAGACAAGGTCCTGCTCGGATACGAATCCATCGGATGCCATCCATGCGTGAACACGGCAACTGTAAAGATGAGCATGAGAGACTTTCTTGAGGCATTCCTTCCAGCCGCAAGGCATGGTTTCATAACAGTGGAATTGCTGCCGGAATAAACTATTTAAAAAATTTTACGATGCCCTACCCTATAGAGAAAAAATTAGTCATAGCCGTGGCTTCCAGCGCATTGTTCGACCTGACAGAGTCCGACAGCGTGTTCAGGCAGCAAGGCGAAGCGAAATACCGCGAATACCAGGAAAGGAATATCGACAAGCCTTTCAAAAAGGGGGTCGCGTTCCCGTTCATCAAAAGGCTTTTGGCCCTTAACGCCTCTTTTCCCGAACTCAAACCCGTAGAAGTCATATTAATATCGCGCAACAGCCCTGAAACAGGCGAACGAGCGTTCCGTTCGATAAGCCATTACGGACTCGATATAAGCAGGGCCTGCTTTACTTCCGGAAATCCGAATTTCAAATACCTGCCCGCCTTCAATGCCACGCTGTTCCTTTCAGCCAATCCCGGCGATGTCAGGGAGGCCATGAATTGCGGATTCGCCGCAGGCAGGGTCATGGACACTCATTTTACGGAAGATGACGAAAACGACAATGAACTGCGTATCGCATTCGATTTCGACGGAGTGCTTGCCGATGATTCTTCCGAAAAAGTCTATCAGGAATCAGGAGGGAATTTGGACACATACCTTAACCACGAAAAGGAACTTGCCGACAAGCCGATGCAGGAAGGGCCGATGTTCAATCTGTTGGATAAAATATCCTATTACCAAACCTTGGAAAAAGAAAGGAGGGAGAAAGACCCTTCATATCGAAGGATACTTAAAACAGCCATAGTCACAGCGCGCAATGCCCCTGCCCATGAGCGTGTCATATCTTCTTTGAAAAATTGGGGAATAAACGTGGATGAAGCGTTTTTTCTCGGCGGAATCGACAAAAACCGCATACTGACCATACTAAAGCCGCATATTTTTTTCGACGACCAGATAAAGCACCTCGACCATTTGAACAATATCCCGTCAGTGCATATCCCGTTCGGCGTGGCGAACAGATAATGGCGGCGTGTCATAATTGCAAACTGCTGCATTAATATCGGGTTCGGGCTAAGTCATTTACCGAAGCAAACTCTTGTCGCCCTTACCATCAATGCCTTGCATTTTTCAATTCTAGCATGCCTAAGGAACTGCGCCGAATTTACCATTTTGGCATAGTTCCATTATTTAAGATTTATACCCAGCATGGCAATGCAATCCATCAGAATAAGCCTTGAATCCATCAAGGATTTATGATTTATACATAGTATGGCAACGTCATCAGGAAGTACGGGCGAATCTCTTCATTTGCTTTCAGGACGCTATTCGTTTTTAAAGAAATGAATCTTCCTCTTTCTTCAATCTCAGATAACCGTCCCTGGTCAGGTAATTATTGCAACCTGTCTTATCCACTTTATAATTAGTGCATCCTAAGAAAGGCTCCTTATTTTCGTTTTTTGCAGTTTTCACGATCAAATATCCGTCCCTGCACTTATCACACTTGAGAATCGGCAGATCTTTTCCGCTCAGGTCATTAGTCATGAAATCGCAAATTTCAGGCTCATTAGAGCAAATCCACAATTTCAAGCCGTAGAATTTCTTATAACGAAGCTGAAGCGGATAGCCGCATACGGGACAATATTTCATATCGTTTTTCCCTTCCTGTTTCTCATCCAATGTGCCTCGCAAAACCACAGGATAATCATTCAGCAGCTCTCTTACAAAATCGGAAGGCCTTTGTTGCGGCGTTACGATATAAACACGGTTTTTAGTACGTGTCAATGCCACATAAAAAAGCCTCCTTTCTTCTGCATATTCGATAGAATGGTCATCTTTAAGCACATATTTCAAAACAGGGTCATCCTGTACTTGCGACGGGAAACCATATACTGCATCAATCGCGTTAATTATTATGACATTGTCATATCCTAAACCTTTTGAACGATGTACTGTCATGAATTCCATTTCCACATCTGCGAATGTCTTTGATGTCACATTCCCTGTCCTTTCCCAATAAACGAAATCTGACGACTTTGTCAGGTTATATCCGTCAAACCCGTATCGTCCAAGCAAAAGAATCGATGATTTTGGATTTTCAGCCAATATTTCCTTCATTATCTTTTCTACAGTCTCCCCGAGCAAATAAAACCTGCCGCCTTTTCCCTCATATTTTTTCCTGTCTGCATTTTCAGTGTATGTTTGGACAATTACAGGATCGGCTATTCTCTTCGGAGATACGAGTTTTTTCTTTATTTGAGAATTGTTTTTCTGTATGAAAGATCCTGCAATATCTATCAGTTCTTGTGAATTCCTGTATGTATGGGTAATGGACAACTCTTCTCCGTATCCGAAAGTTTCCTTGAATTTCGTAAACAATGTAATGTCTGAACCGGCATATGCGTAGATTGATTGCCAGTCATCGCCTACTGCTATGATTTTAGCATCGCATATCTTGCTTAATTCCTTGGCAAAATTGAACCTTTGACGGGAAATATCCTGATATTCATCTATTATGACATATTTGAAATCAAGCTTTGATTTTTTCGATTCCTCCTCGCGCAATATTTTTGCGGAGTCATTAATCATGTCCTCGAAATCAATCGCATTTTTTTCCTTAAGCCTTTTTGCATATTCAAGATAACATTGTTCGCATATTGCAAGAAACAGCCTTGTGCGTTCATTGCCGGAGCGCGATCTGAACTTGTGAAAATCATCTAATGCATAATCATTGGTTTTAAAGTTTTGAATGAAAGTGCATACAAGTTTTACCAACTTGGATATATATTTGTTTTCCTCCGTACTTACGATTTTGTCAAAAATTTCCCGGGACGAGCGAGGCCTTATTTCGAACCCGTGATTTTCAAGTTCATCCTTAAGATGTTCAAGAATGTCTTTTCCGTCATCATATGAAGAAAATGTCTTGATCAGGACCGTGCCATGATTCCGATGCAAATTAATCTTGTCGGCAATGGCTCTTTTATAACGTTGCAATTCTTCTTTCGTATAACGGTTATTGCATCCATCCTGCGAAATGCCGAAATGTTCTATATATGCGGTTTTATCATCTTGGACTATTGTGAAATCAGGGGTATATTGCTTATAGGAACGCTTGATATTATATGGATATGGTTTTTCATAAGCATATTCTATCCCGTTCATATATAAAAAATTGGCAATCCGTACCTCTTGCCTGGATCTAAGGAATTCGTGTGCGATGCTTATGCATTTTCCTGTCCGTTTGTCGATTATCTGCTCTGCATATTCATCTATATTTCCTCGCAGGGTAGAAAAATCGGCCTTTTTAATATAATTAAAAAAGTCATTAAGTCCATCTCCCTCGAAAGGCGCGTCAAAATAGCTTCCGAAAAACAGGATCAATTTGTCAACCAGCTCAGGATTTTCAAGAATATTGGATTTCAGATAATTATTAATAACATTGAACATGAACCCTGGAGCGGCTACGATTTTCCTGTCGCTATCCTGCTTACGCAATATCGCATATCCTGCTTTATGAAAGGTGGTGACGGGGCAATCGATTTTCAATGCCTTGTTTATCTTGTC
The DNA here is from genome assembly GCA_944322605.1 of uncultured Bacteroidales bacterium. Taxonomy (GTDB): domain Bacteria; phylum Bacteroidota; class Bacteroidia; order Bacteroidales; family UBA932; genus CALUPD01. The sequence goes on from CALUPD010000026.1 coordinate 13,224, forward strand.
TTGCAATTCGCCTACAGCTTTGTTTGTAAATGAAATCACCAATATCTGATCAGGACGAATTCCTTTCTTTTCAACAAGGTATTTGACTTTTGCAGCTACAGTTGTAGTTTTTCCAGCACCTGCCCCGGCTATGACCAATGTATAATCCTCGTCTGAAAGGATTACGCGGCGTTGCTGTTCATCCAGTTTAATCGCAGGGTCTACTTCATTCAATATATCATCCAAATAGGAATTTTCTGATATCAGATGTTTTTTTATATATGTTTCATTATGTTTTCTTATTATATCAGAACCTTCTTTATCAAATGACTCTTCGTATACGGATAAAAAGGTTTCAGCTTCATGAATTGCAATATGATTGTTTTTACAAAAATATCCTAATGTGTCCGATTTTTTCAGAGTATCGAATTTCTGATATAAATCCTTGAATTTTTCAAATATTGCAACATAATCGCTACGAGCAATGAATTTGTCCATATCGAGCAACTTGTGCATAAAATGTTTGAATTCAGACAATTCCAACAAATCAGCAGAAGGTTCTTTCTTTTTTATATAAAAAATATCGAATATAGACATGTCATTTCTAATAATTATTTTAGATTTCATCTACAATCACGCTGCGCCTCGGCAGTGTCTGAACAAGTTCCGACACTGCTCTCGGCTTGCAGTTTATTTTAAAAATAATTCATATTTTAATAAAAACAAATAATAAGAAATTGAAAATCCATAAATATTGCGTGCATCAGGTCAGTCTCCGAAGTCAATGCATTCCCCTTCCCTGCCTATGCGCCAAAATGGAATGTTTTTAGCGGATGTGAATTCATCCATGCGCCAGGCGGATTCGAATCCGTTTGCCACAAAATGCATCGGAACGAACAGCCCGACTTTGAACCTTTCTATGAATTGCCGTCCGCCTCTCGTATAGCCGTTCCCTATGCGGCCGTCTATGGGAAACATCGCAATGTCGAACGAATCCGCAATCTTACGGATATCTTTCAATTCTCCGAGATAACGTTTTTCTTCTTTTACAGGATCGACCGTTTCATCGAATTCAGCACTATGAACCAATCCAACATCGTATCCGTCAGCAAGAAAGCGGGCATACCAATTGTTAAGGTCGCCTGCATGGAATATGGTTTTGCCACCGATTTTTACGATCCATGAAACCCCGCTGTCCGTGCTTCCTGCCGCATGAACATCGATTATTCCGTCTTGCCATGCCCCTCCTTTGGCAAGCCATGCATCTGCATCTTCCTTCGCGGCCCTTCTCCGCTTCAATATGTCTTTGGACAAAATGTAAGTAATCTTATTCCCGCCATTTTTCCACGAAAATATGTCCTTGTTAAAATGGTCTTCATGGAAATGGCTGGAAAATACGTATATAGGTTTATCCGTACTGAGAATTCCAGGCATCACGCCGGCAGGATCCATCCAAAAGTCGAAAACCATCACGCATGATCCTGTCTCAATTGCGAATCCGCTATGGAAAATATATGTAATACGCATATCATTCAATCGCAAAATATTATTCCTGACCATCCAGCAACGTTGCTGCCACATCTCTGTAAATTTCAGCGTCTCCATCGCAGAAGCAGCAAATAATGACGTTGCCTCTATAATCACCTGATTTCAGATGCCTGAGTATGACGGATAGCGCGATTTCAGCTGCCTCTCGTTTAGGATAGCGGTAAACGCCCGTGCTTATGCACGGAAAAGCTATGCTTCCAATTTCATTTTCTTCAGCGATTTTCATTGCAGTTTCGTAGCATGAAGCAAGCAGTTCTGCCTCATTGCGCGCTCCTCCATGCCAGACGGGCCCGACCGTATGTATCACTTTGCCGCACGGGAGGTTGTAAGCTCCGGTCATTTTGCTATTGCCTGTCCTGCATCCTCCGAGAGTACGGCATTCTTCCAAAAGGCCTGGTCCTGCCGCCCTGTGTATCGCTCCATCCACGCCGCCTCCTCCAAGAAGGGTCGTATTAGCCGCATTCACAATCGCATCAACATGCAATTCGGTAATATCTCCTACCACTATCCGCAAATTATCGGTGTAAAATCCCATATATTTCCTTTCTTCCGTTTAATATTTTATAAAATTAAACAATTTGTCATGAATCTGCAATTTATGATAATCTATAAAACGGCAAACGCAAGAGCTTCGAGCAGTGGAAGCGCGACGTTAAGGGCATGACGGACCACTACTTCGGGCCGTGGCTCCGCACGGAGTACAACACCGCCGTCATAAGGGCACAGAACGCCGCCCGCTGGAAACGCTTCGAGCAGGATGCCGGCATCATGCCCAACCTCACCTGGATGCCCACCACCTCCGCGACTCCGGACCTGGTACATGAGCGCTACTGGGCGATGAAGCTCACCCTGCCTGTGAACCACCCGTTCTGGGAAAGGGAAAGGCCCGGCAACCCTATGACCGCGTTTTCCTTGACCACCGTTCCTTCATATCGTTCTGGGAAAGGGAAAGGCCCGGCAACCGCTGGAACTGCAAATGCTCCCTCGAGCAGACCGACGATGTGCCTGTAACGACGGATGCCGAGTTCGATGCCATGCCGAAAAAGACCACCGCACAGAAGGGGCTCGACAACAATCCGGCAACGGACGGAAAACTGTTCTCCGACACGCACCCGTATTTCCCGAAAAACTGCTCTTCATGTCCGTTCTCCAAGTATCTCGCCCTTTCGGACAGGCTATCGGGCGGATTTTCCAATAAGATGAAGGATTGTTATAACTGCATTGCCGTCAAACGGATAATCGCTCACGGAAGACTGTATTACATTAAAAAAGAGTATGCGGAAGATTTGCAGCTTGACAGATCCGGCGAATACTTTATATCACGGAAATACGGCAAGCGTTTCAAGGTGTCGGTCCAAGCGGACATGACCGAGATCAACCCGAACATCAGGGCCGCAAAAACGCTGCTGGATTCTTTCCCGGACATGAAGTTGGAGATACGCAGGCATGTGCTGCAGCATGGCGTGAAAAACCCGGAATATCTTATAGACGGCCTTCTCGCCGACAGAAAAGGCATTGAGTCTCCAAACGGAATACGTAGTGCTTTTCAGCGCGTGCAAGCTCAAGGATGTAAATGCGCAGTTATAGATCTTGACGAAAAGATGGGGCGATATCCTCTGCCCAATAAAGTTTTAACATCCAAGATAGTTGGAAGAAAACAAGATTTCATATCTAAAAATATAGAGTCATGCTACGTGATTTACAGGAACAGGGCAATAAATATAGATATTGCTTTATTTGATAATTTTGAAAAAAAGGCAGTTACCCTTAAAGTAGATGATATGCTTAAAAAACTCAAGGAGTAGCTTTTGCTACTCCTTGATATGCTTGAACCGGGCCAGCTTGAAGTTATCGCACTATATCTGCCAGACGGTTCATCGCAAATATACAAATAAAAATTAAACCGCAAAACTTTTTTTGACATGCCGGTAACAGGAGACATAGAAAAACAGGCTCGGGAGGCGGTGCGCAGGCTGATAAGGCTGCGCGACGAGACCCTGCCGCGAAAGGCCGGGATAATAGCCCAGCGCAGCTTCCGTGACAACTTCCGCAAGGGCGGCTTCA
>CALUPD010000027.1 GCA_944322605.1 uncultured Bacteroidales bacterium
AGGAAGACCAAAGGAGGAATTTCAAGGCTTGCGAAGATTAGAAAAATGCAGTGTGATAGTGTACATTAGGGTTTTCGAATCGATCGTAATACAGAAAATGACTTTTTGAGTCGGCCTCAATAAAAAAACAAAAAAGGAAAATAACCATGAAAAGCATATTTAATAGGATAATGGCAGCGGCATTGGCGATAGGCCTGCCGCTTGCGATCAGCTCCTGCAAGCAGGAAGACGAGGCGAAAGAAGCCACGATAAGCTTGGAAATCACAGGAACGACGACTGAAAGCATTACATTCGAGATAACTACGGAAAACGCTGCGACATACTCTTACGCATTCGCAAAGAACGCGGAGATAGGTGCGGCGGAATACGTCACCGAGCAGGCGCAGAACGGCTCTGCGGTGAAGATAGAGAAGAGGGGGCTGGAAGCCGAGACGGAATACACTGTAAAGGCTTATGCAACCAACGCGGACGGGAAGGAATGCATGGAAGCGGTAGAGACGGCGACTACCACATCGGCGGCATCGGTGAAAATCCAAACCGTGTCGAAGACATCATCTTCCATCACGTTCAGGCTCGTGCCGATGAACGCGGTATCGGTGTCATATGCGGTGGCAGGACCTGAGGAGGATGTGGAGACCATGGAATTGCCTAACAAGTCGGAAGGGGGCGAGGAGCAGGAATTTACTGAGGAAGGCCTTTCTGAGGATACGAATTACACGATAGTTGCGACTGCCACGAATGCTTCCGGGGAAGAGTCTGCGCGTTCGTATGTTACGGTAAGGACGGAAACAGAGCCTGTCATTGAAATTACGGGCATTACTCCTTCTTCAGACCAGGCGACAGTCACGGTAAACGTAGAAAAGGCCGCGCAGTTCGCATGGGCATATTCTGAAAAAGGAGGCGAAATGCCGGAAAGGACGGATTTCAGGAAAGTTGCGGTGCAGAATGCGGCCAATACTTTTATAATTTCCCCATTGGAAGAATCTACTGATTATACTGTTTACGCATACGGCATAACATCCGGAGGATATGAGGGATCTGTCATTTCAGAAGATTTTGCGACTACGGAATATGTGGAAAAGCCTTTCGAGATAACCGTAAGCAACGTGACGAGCACGGATGCGGATGTGGCAGTGACATTCGATAAGGAATCGTATTCTTCTTATTATTTTGTCATAGGCAGCGAGGTTTGGCTTCCGTCGATAGATGATTATGATTTTGAAGCAGAGTATAATGCGTTTTTCTCGCCTATGAAACCCATGCTTTGCACCGAGAATACGAGCATCAGGTTGAGCGAGTTCAGCCAAGACAAGAGCCTTGATTTGGAAAAACTGTATAACATAGGCGGCGTGCCTGTCATGTCGGATGGAACGGTCGACAAGGATGCCATGATATGGAGGCAGATTACTTTGGAGCCAGTGGCGTTCGGCGATGCGAGCGTGTCTCCTTCGCTTGAGGTAATGAGCATAGGCATGGATAAGGTCTCCGTGGATTTGGAAGTGTCAGGAACTGACGGTCTTGAATGCGTTTATTTGGGCGTGGAACCGGCTTCCAGCGGGGAAGATGCTGCGGTAAGGAACATACTTGACGGGCCTCGTACTTCTTTCAGGGATTTTTCAATTTTCCAGCGCGATACGGTTTTCAGCTGGCTGCAGCCCGGCACCGAATATTATGTGGTCATGATAGCGAAAGACAAGGATGGCAGGCTGAACAAAGCGGTACAGAAAATCGCCACAAAAGATGTCACTGAGCAAGGAAGCGCGACTGCCCGGGTCGGCGAGCCTGTCTCCGAGCCGAACAGGGTGACATTCAACGTTACATTGGATCAAGGAACGTCAAGCGTGCTTTACAGCTCCCAGATAAAAGATGAATGGTATGACGAATCTTCGTTTTTGAGGACGTTGAAGGTCAATAATTATAACAGCATAAGCGAAAGCGGGGAAATTTCGTTCGACTTTTTGAGTGCTGAAACGAATTACGTTTTCGGGTTCTGCGCTGTCGGCGAGGACGGCACTCTCGGAAAGCATTATATAATAGATGCTTCTACATCGTCATATGTCTTCGACGGAAACCAGGACGCCAAAGTCGAAATCAGGTTGGACGGAGTAAAAAAGAATGAGATTTACGGGTATAATGTGAAATTCACGGCTGTTCCGAACGAACATGTTTCGAAATATTATTTCGCATTTTCCGATACGGACAATGCAAGCTATTTCACCCAAGCTTCGTTCGTCGACAAGTGCATGCAGGGAATGTTGATGGAATATTCGGGAGAAAACTCGTTTACCGGATTTGACGGGACAGGCGAATCGTGCGGTCCTAAAGCGACCTTATGGGTTTTGGCTGTGGATACGGACGGCAAACTCGTACCTATTTCCGAGACCAAGATTGAAGGCACCGGCTGGTAACGGTAAATTCAATTAAGTGGCTTTTGCCGGGATTTCCCGGAAAAGTTTTGTGTGTGGCAGGCGGCCTGTAACGGGCTGCCTGTTTTTGTAGGCGTGCTGTTCCATCGCGAATACAGGATGCCGCTATCCGGACTATGAACATTGTTCAGAATCCGTTTTGATTGCAATCGGACTGAAATAAATGAAAAGACCGGACTCGAAAGGGTGCTTTCTGCTTACGCTTGATTTTTCTTCTTGGCAAGCCTTGAAATTACTCCTTTCGAGTCCGGTCCTTGTCTAAATAAATATTCTATTGGTCAGTCTGATTTTCATGGTCGGGCTAAAATGCCATTTTCATGGCTTCTTGAAATCGCGATTTGTTACGCGATGTCATTCGCTGTCTTTTACGCAGCGTAGCTGTTGTCCGCACAGTATGCCTGCGTATGCGACATTGATTCTTCCTTCAGGATATAGCTTCGTGAATGTGGTCATTTGTGTGAAGAATTGTATATTAGTGAGTTCTTCAGGATTGGCTGTCGAATAGATAGGCTTGTAGCAGGTCGATGACATTATATAGGTCAGACCTATTGTCCCGTATTGGGATTCATCGGAAGAATTGCCTGAGTAAAGCTGGGTAAGCTGGTATTTGGGTTCCGAATTGAAATTGCTCATCATGCGTACTCCGCTTCTTACATAATTCCATCCTGCCTGTTCGTATAGTGGAAGTTTTCCTCCTCCGTAGTTTTCGTCATAGAATAAGGCGTCTTCATTTATCTGATTGCCTGTTTCGCCTTCGGCGGCCTTGTTGGAAAGACCGCATAGATTGAAGAATTCAGTGCGAGTAGGTATGTGCCAGCCTTTAGGGCAGATGCCTTGTGCTCCTTCGAAATCGTAGCAGTTTTCGACTGTCACTTCTTCTCCCAAGGCAATTTCCATATCGTAAAGATAACCGAATTTCTTAATGGATTCCTCGTCCGTGAGGGCTACTGCGCGGCTGGCATTTATCGTAAGGGTTTCGCTGTCGTTTTCGAGTCTGTATGGATACCAGATGTGCGAGTCTGCGGAAGCATCGCTTGAAGGCGTGTAGCCGTCAGGAACATAGCGCAGAGGTTCTGCCATCCATGTCGTTCCGTTGGCGAGTGTTACAGTGTTGTACCTTTCTCCGTCATAGATGAAATATCCGTCGAATTCTTCAAAAGGCACTTCGTTTTCCGCAGCTCCTATTTCGCCTTCATCTTCCCAGTTTTCTATATCTCCGCTGACTGTGATTTTTATATCATCGCTTGTTACTCTTGCTGTTACTGTGTATTGGCCGCCTTGTTTGAGCTGCATTGAGACGAGTTCTTGTGCCAGTTCTTTGCCAGAGGATGTCTTTACGTTTAATGTAAATGCCACAGTCTGCGGAACGACGATCGCTCTGTAAAGAGTGTCGGAAACTTTCTGCATTATTATGTCGGCAGGCAATGCTTTTTCATCTGCAACGGCAGTCAAGTCTGCAAGATTTATATCTGCTGTCGGAACCGATCCTTTCAATGCCACTTCGGCAATCTCGGATCCGCTTTCGTTTTCAATGTCTACTATGATTTTCGACAATAGGTGTTTAAAAATCATGTTGACTGCATTTGAAGAAGGGGTTACGTTAGTTTTTACGGATGCCATGAGATCGGAATTTCCGTATCCTTCCCTTTGGTCCGTCTCAACGCTGAATTTTTCTGGCGCGCCTTCAGCCATGTATGGATAGTAGGCTGTAAGCGTTGAAGTCTGAGCTGCCTCGGCATACCATACCGCGTCTGAAGAAAAGACTCCATTGGAAAATATCAGTTGCTGATTTTCAAGATAGGCTTCATCCCCTTTTGTGACACTCAATCCGATTCGGTCATTTTCTTCGAAATCGGTATCGGTAGCTTTGGTTATGATAGGAGAAATCGTGATTTTGCCAGGAGTAATTACCGGAGACTCGGTTTTCTGGCATGCTGCAAGCAGGCTTGCAGCCAAAAAAAATGATAGGATCTTTTTCATATTTTTTATTGTTAATGATTGTTTTAATAATAATTCGTGTTTTGTATTGCGGTTCAGAATTCATATCCTAATTTCAAAGTCTCGCTCCATCTGTTATTTCCGCCTATATGTTTCAGTCTGAAGCCGTGCGACCATGTTCCGCTGATTTCTGCGTAAAACCCTTTCAAGAAATTGTATCTGATAGAAATTCCTGCCTTGAATGCCGGAGCCGTAGAGTATTCTTTCCATATATCGTAGAAGTCCCCTATCCTTTGCGGGTATTCGCCGGCTTCAGTGCCGGGAGGCATTTCTGCCCTTGTTTCTGTTTCACTGATCCTGCCTTGAAAATATGCCATGGAAATTCCCAAATCTAATTTTCCGGCATGTATGAGATTTTCGAAATATGCAGTCCCCTGCAACAGATTCATGGAAAAGGAGTACGGGTACATAAGCGATGACATTTCATCGGAAACCAGCAATGATAGTCCTGCTCTGGTTTCCCATATTTTTCCTATTCTTTCATATTCGGGATTTAATGATACGGACGAGGATTCATGGATTTTATTCGAACCGTATTTATGAGTTATTGTTATTCCGTTTTCGGTCTCCGTGCCGAGAACGTTTTCATTATTGGTCAGGCCTGACCATTTTATGCTAAGCCTTATTGTCTGGTTTCCGTCCCGTCCGAATCCGAAAGCCATATGGGATATTATTACATCGGCGGGAAATTCAAACCATATGCTTTGCTTTTCTCCGACAGATCCTTTTCCGTGACGGTATTCGATGTCGGCATAAAACCTTTTCCATTGGAATTGCAAAGCTGCTCCGTGATAGTGTTCTTTGACCGGGAAGCCGTTTATTCCGGATTCTGCCAAATGCGTTCCGTTTCCATCCCATATTTCATAGGCGCCGAACATCATGCCTTTGTCAAGAAAAGCATAGTAGGATGTCTCGGCATTTCCTATTTGCGCAGCCACTACGCTTTCGGCTGTCTTGCGGTATACGTAGGCCGCTCCGATTGTGAAATCTCCGATGCGGTACATAAGCCCCGGAGCAACCTTCATGTCGAGCCGGTAGTTGGTATGGCGCAGGTCCTTGCGTTTTGAGTAATTGGCGGCGGTGTAGTCTATGGAAGCTCCTATCACGAGATTGTCAGTGATTTCTGCCGCTATTCCTCCCGAAAAGGAGTAGGTCTGGAGGGTTTTCGTGCCCGGGGTGAATTCCATGACGTCTACAGGATATTTCCCGGGATGTATGAACATGGAGCCGCACATCTGCCTTCCGGAAAAATGATCGAAAGAGAAAGATCCTTTCATGGATATCTTTTTCAGATGCGTTATCGTCTTTGCCACTGCTCCCGCTTTCCATGATTGAGAGGCGTCCGAGTAATCGCGGTATCCTCCATGAATGGAGTTTCCGTAGATTTCCGCATAGGAAATCGTCACTGAATCCATTCTCAGGCCTGCAACATTGCTTCCGGCGTTCCAGAAGTTGCGCCTTTCAATTCTGTCGAAACTGCCTGCAAAAAGCTGGTTTGAGGCAAGGGACAGAATCAATATCAAAGATGTGCGGATAGTGCTATTCATGTAATGATTGCTGGGTGCGTTCGTAAAAATCAGTAGAAGAATTGTTGGTGTCCATCAGTATCTCGTATCCGGATATTTCGCTTGCCTGCTCGTCCGTATGCCTGAAAAGCGTGTGGCCGAGATAAATGTCGGACTGTGTTACGTATCCGGCATCTATTTCAGGACTAAGCCTTTTTGTATTTTTAGAAGATCCTCCGTAAAAAACCTCGACTCCATCTATAATCCATTCCATCGGTATCTTTACGACGTAATCATATTTGCTGCCGGGTTTCTGAACGACATTCAACGGGTCTTTTACAAAATCCTGAATCGTGGTTCCTTCGGCTTTGAATATTACTATGGCCGGACTGAAAATGGATAGAGGATATGCATTTGCCACGCCTGTCTTTATCACTACGTTAAGGTAACGGTCAGGAGATATATTGTCTCCTGGGGCTGGATGGTAAAGCGTGTTTGGGAAATATGTGCTGTTGTAGCACACGAAGTATCCAGGCTTATTTAGATTTACTGATAACGGATATTGCGAGGCATGGTCTATTGCTCCGCAAACTGCGATTACAGCGTCTTCTCCCGGCTCTATAGGGAAGGAACTCCCATTGCCTCCGAATTGCCATACCGCTTGTATTATGGGTGAAAAATCCTGATAGATGCTGGCTCCTGTATTTTCATCGTTGTCTACCCATACGTTTGTTCCTTGCGAGTTGTAAGGATCCAATGAACCGAAACAAAGGCTGTCCAGATACTGGGTTTGCGGACTGTTGTTATGCAGGATTATGTATTTGTCGAACTGGTATTCCCCTTCCTGCGGGCTGCGAAGGCAACCTCCGCAATATATTTCCTTTATCAGGATTGTCCCGGTTTTAGACCGTATAAGATTAATGCTTAGTTCCATGTCCCCGTTGACCAGCCTTATGTTGTCGGCTGTTCCGTTGAAGAAAAACTCCTCATGTCGATCGCTGACAAGAACCCTGTATATGCCGTCCGACAATATTACGCTGGCCTTTCCGGTGGAATCCGTCTGTGCTGAGTATGAGTTGCCGTTGTTTATTTCCTCTATTTTTATTTTCACGCCTTCTCTGGCGTAGCTCTCAAATCCGTCAGGATAAATGGCCTTTATTGTCAGGGTTTGCATGTTTTCATCATATTGCATGCCTTTGTCAATGGCGCATCCGTAGGAAGTGGATAATAATACCGTAAGAGCAAGTATTATGGTTGTGTTTTGTTTCATGATGTCAGAATTTTAGTCTGCATGTAAGTCCGTAGTAAAAATCAGGAGTGAATATGGCGCCTACCCCTGTGGCGAATGATTTCACGTAATGTCTTGAATTCGTAAAATTGTTCGCGAAGAAAGAAATGGAAACATGGTCTCCGATTTCTTTTGTTATGCTGATGTTTGCCGAAAAATAGGCTCCGTATCCGTCAGGAGCGAAAGCATACGCATTGTTCGATTTCAATATGAGGTTTGCGAATTCAGGATTCTCGGCTTCCTTGTCCGTGAACGGATGCACGTTGCCTTCCAAATCCATATACGCTACAGGCCATATGGCAGTATATGAATTGCCGTCGTATATGCTTCCTCCTGTCGGAGAATTGCTGTCTTCAGTCACGTTGAAAGCATATTCTTTTCCTTTGTAAGAAGATATGTTCCTCGAACGTTTCAAAAGCGACATTTCGAGCCTGCATGTTATTATTATCCTTGCTGCCGGGATATGCGTAATCGCAGTTATGTTCGCATCAAGGGAATGTGTGATTTTTCCCGTAACGACGGAAGAACTGTTGCCTCCGTTGGCATAAATGCCTACATATTGGTATGACCTGTCCGGCAAGGATGTATGCGACCATCCATTTTGATAATAATACGAAAGGGAATTGTCGCAATAGCTGGTATATCCGTATGCCATGTCGAGTCTTAGGCTTGTCCGTATCGGTTTTATTTCTGGAAAATCGGCGACAAGTTCCACTCCGCTTCTGACAATATCGGTTCCGTTGTCCTGGTAGTTATTTTGCACGAATGTCCTGTCGGTTACTTTAAGGTCCATTGGTGTCCAGTATCCGTCGTCGTCTCTTATATAGACCATCCCCGTCTGGCTGTCGACTTCAATATCGGGATTTGCCGGCATCGTATATCCATCAGGCAATTCGAGCAGGTTGTATGAAAACGGGCTGTACGACCTGGAATATTTGTAAGGATTTTTTGTTATATTGTAATATCCTACCAGTGAAAGCTTTATGCCTTTTATCCTTGCTTCGATGCCGAATTCGGAATTATGGTTTTTCTGCCATTTCAGATCCGGGTTGTGCAACAATGCGTATGGCTGTGTGTAATAGACATAGGATGATTCATTATTATTGTATGAAAAACCGAAAGTCTGGATGTCCCGGTATTCCTGTCTCGGATAGAGGATGTAGTAGGATGGCAGTTTTTCAGTTATGCCCCATCCTCCCCTTATTGCGAAATTTTCCGTTATGTCCCATCTGGCGTTGATTCTAGGAGATAAGGTGTTTTTATGATTGTAACGGCTGCCTTTTATGAAAAGGTTTTCAAGCCTTAGTCCTGCCGATAGAGAGAATGATGTCCGTCCAATGGGAAAATTTATTTTTTCTTCGGCATATACGGAAATGTTGTGCATGTACGGGTAATCGCTGTAGGGTTGCGGCCTGTATCCGTTCGGGGACAGTGCCGGGTCTTCATAGTATTCGCCTTCGCCGATATTGCCCGTGGCTTTCCACTGCACTCCTGCCTTGAGATTGCTGGAGACTCTGTCCCATATTTTATTCCATTCGTATTTGGCGGAAGCTGCGTAGTCAAGTTCTTTCGAGTCTGTTATTTGGTCGGAGAAGAATGTAAATGGAAGTTTGCCGGCGAGGAAATATCCTTCCTCTTCTTGATGGACTGCCGGTTGCTGCGAAGCATACGAATTGAAGATTCGGGAGTGTGTCTTTGTGTCATGGAAGTTTACGGACGCATCGAATTTGAGGTTTGTAATCCATGAACTGTTGACAAGCCATACGAGCGAGGTGCTTGCAATAAAAAGATTGTCGCGTTCTTTCGTATATTCTCCGCTGAATGCGTCAGGGTCATCTTCAGAGTTCATGCCGCCGATATTTCCTGTTACTGACGCATCGAATTTGAGTTTGCCGAGGAATGTATTGCTGTATGAAAGGGATGCTCCTCTTCTTGTGTAGGAAGTGTACGGGGAAATGAGCTGTTTTGTCGCCCGTGTCCATTCGACGCTGGCGTTTATTACGCCGCTTTCGTTTTCCAGGTCGAATCCTTTAGATGCCGAAACATAATATGTGCGCGGATTAACGGACATTTCTATATTCCATGGAGTACGCCCTTTTTTTGTCCGTATTTTGACTATTCCGCTGTTGATGTCCCCGTATTCGGCCGAAGGCACCCCGGTAATTATTTCTATGGATTCTATGTTTCCGACTGCAATGTTCCGTGTGCTTGTCCCTTCAAGTCCGAAAGTGGCGTTATTGGACAGCCTTACCCCGTCGATTTCTATTGCTGTGCCGAATGATGCGTTTCCTTCCGAAGACCCTCCGTCTCTTAAAGAAAAGATATTGTCTTGGGTAAGATCCGGATTTACGGTTTTTCCTCCTGGGAGCAGTGCCATGGCGTCTGTTACGTTGCTTGCCTGAAGATGATCGAGCGCGTTCCTGCCTATGCTTCGCGTAGTGGTCATTTCCCGTGTCCCACCTTCAGCCGTCACGACTACCTGGTCGATTGCAAGTGAACTTTCGGACATTTTTATATCCAATGTGTAGCGGTTCGTTTCTTCGACAGAGACGGACAGGCGTTTTTTTACATATCCGAGACACTGGGCTGCAATGACATATTTCCCGGCCGGAATATTTGATATGGTAAAAAATCCGTTGTCATCGCTTACGGCCCATAGATATGTCCCTTCTATGCTTATGGCAGCTCCGCTTATGGCTTCTTCCGTCTTTTCATCGGTTATCCTGCCTATGATCACGGCATTTTCGGAGGCTTGCATATAAACCGGAATCATTAACATCGCGAACACTGCAATATGTCTGCATATGTGTTTCATATGGTTTGACTTGTATTTTCGGTTGCAAAAATCCTGATTATGCCTTTGAGTTGGAATCGCAACAAATGCTCATTTTTAGCAGGCGATTACCTAAACCGTATTAATCTCGCATTATTTTTTTGGGATATTTTGCGAATAAGCATTTCTGATATTTTTATTGATATGGAAAGATGCGGTTTCTGATTTTCGACCTGTGTCCATGCAGTATCCGGGACAATACCTAGATATTGCTATGTTTTTTCATCTGGCATGTGTGTTTTAGGTATGACGTGCCGATAATGCGGTGCATATCTTTGCAACGTGGATTTCGGATTTTGACAGGTTTCCATGCTCAAGCGTAGATGGATTCCCGTGCCGGGATACGCGGTTTGCAGGAATTTAAAATAACATAATATGAAAAAGATTGATTTTGTAATTGCGTTTGCAGCTATTGCTGTGATTTTTTCATTTATTTCATGTAGCGGATGTTCCGGAAACGGAACAACTTCGACTGGCGTTTCAAGCGTTGCGGAAAAAGACACGCCGTCCGATGCTGTCATGACAGTTGACGAATTGTTGGACAATGCTGAAGGCTTGGTCGGAAAAGAAGTGGAATTCGAGGGAATATGCACTCATACGTGTTCGCACGGAGCGCGGAAGATGTTTCTCATGGGAAGCGACGATACGAAAGTGATAAGAGTGGAAAGCGGGGATTTGGGAAGTTTCGATACGGAATGTGCTAAAAATCTTGTAAAAGTAAAAGGCATTGTCAACGAACAAAGAATAGATGAGGCGTATCTTTTACGCTGGGAAGATCTGGCCTCCAATGTGTCGGAAGAAGATGCGGCAGGGTGCGATTCTGAAAAAGCGGCCAGAGGAGAGCAGGGCGAAACTGTAGAAGATCGCATATCCGATTTCCGCAGGAAAATAGAGAATCGTAGAATATCGGAAGGCAAGGATTACCTGTCTTTTTATTATGTAGTGGCAAGTTCTTACAGTATCGAGGATGCCGAATAACGTTATTGAATGTGTAAACCTTACCCATTATTACGGGAAAAGGCTTATCTATGAGAATCTTTCTTTCGACGTTCCAAAAGGAAGGATTCTCGGTCTTTTGGGAAAGAACGGTACCGGGAAAACGACTGCCATTAACATTCTTAGCGGTTTTTTGAAGCCGTGCAGCGGGGAATGCCGCATTTTCGGAGAAAATATGGAGGCTATGGATCCCGTGCAGAGAAGAAGGATAGGGTTGCTAATTGAGGGACATGTGCAGTACCAGTTCATGACTATAGAGCAGATAGAAAAGTTTTATTCGGCATTTTACCCGAAATGGAGAAAAGATTCCTATTATGAACTGATGTCGCTTTTGAGAGTCGCTCCTAAGCAACGTATTTCAAGAATGTCGTGCGGCCAGCGTTCCCAAGTGGCTTTAGGCCTCTTAATGGCTCAAGATCCGGAACTTCTCGTGTTGGATGATTTTTCCCTCGGCCTTGATCCAGGGTACAGGCGGCTGTTTGTCGATTACCTTAGGGATTATGCCAAGTCAGGAGAAAAGACGGTTTTTCTCACATCTCATATTGTGCAGGATATGGAACGTCTTGTAGACGACTGTATTATTATGGATTATGGGAAAATACTGATCCAGTGTCCGGTCAAGGAAATTTTGGACGGATTTAAGATATTCAGGATACATGATGAAGACGGGCGGATTGAGCTGCTTTCTGAAATCAGCGGAATATATCATCCGTCCAAAATCGGGAAATGCATTGAGTTCGGTACGTTTTTAAGCCGTGATCAGGTCGCCGGGCTGCTTTTATCGAAAGGCATGAACGCTGATTTTGAAATGGCACGGCCGACATTGGAAGACGCCTTTATAAGCATGACAGGAAAATATTGAGGAATTTATTATGTTGAGGCCTATAATATATAAAGAGTGGATAAAGACGAAATGGTGTGCTGTCGTTTCGTTATCGATAATGCTTCTTTTTACCGTTTATGCTTTCCTTGTCGCAGGCAGGGCCGTTGACTTGAGAGGTGCCGGACATATTTGGGAAGTTATGGTTTTAAGGGATGCGGTGTTTGTAGACATTCTAAAATATGTTCCTCTTCTTATAGGAATATCAATGGGATTCTTCCAGTATATGCCTGAGATTTACAGAAAGTCTTTCAAGCTGACTCTTCATCTGCCTTGCAGTTCTTTCAGTTTGATTATGGCGATGATTCTTTATGGCACGGCCGTATTGACGGCGTGTTTTACGGTTTCCATATCGGTGATGGCCGTATGTTTTTCGGAATTGTTCCCGGTAGAATTGATGGAAAGGATTTTGCTTACCTCGCTGCCATGGTTTGTTGCCGGAGTCGCTGCATATGTATTTACGGCGTGGGTCGTTTTGGAGCCGGCGTGGAAAATGCGTGTTATAAATGCGGTCGTCTCAGTATTGCTTCTGAGATTATTCTTTATGGGACCGGCTCCGGAAGCATATAATTCATTTATTATGTGGCTTGTTGTTTTTGTAGTGCTTTCCGTTTCTTTGGTATGGCTTTCCGTTGTGAGATTCAAGGACGGAGTGCAGGATTGAGATGTTTATAGGTTGATATTATGACTAAGTTCAGTAGATTTTTTTTCTGGTTCGTTATCATAGTCTTGGCTGCATGGCAATTGCCATGGGCTGTTTCTTTTTTTTCATATCGCCCTGAAGATGCTCCGTTTGTCCTTTACAGCAATGTTATCGGAGATTTCGCAATGATAACAAGGCATGAGGGCGAGCCTGCAAGGTATGCGGACAGGAAAGGAAATGTCTATGCTGTGAGGGAATTTGATTCCATTCTTCCTTGTTTTTATGCGAGACAGCTTTATTCGCAAGACAGGTTTCCTGATTCGATATGCGGCAGGCCTTCGGACGTTCATGAAGTCATAAGGAACAATTTCGTGTTCAGATCCGTTCCTTCGGATATAAACAGGGAAATTCCGGGAATATATTTTCTTATGGAATCCATGTCAGGCAGGGTGGATCTTGAAATGCCTGACGATGCTTTCCGCCTGACTTCTTCCTCGATAGAATTCATCGATATGGATGAAAACAGGATCAATGAGGGCAAAAGCAGGCTTTTTACGGACATGATGCTTTCAAAAGGATTCGTATTTCCCGCGCTTTGCGTTTCCGGCAATCCGACTGTGATGAAGGAATATGACCAAGGGTACATTCTTGTTGATTCCGCGAACCGGCTTTACCATATGAAAATGATGAGAGGACGGCCATATTTCAGACATATTGACATTCCTTCCGACATAGTTCCGCAGCATGTTTTCATAAACGAATTTGCAAGCCGCTCCACATTAGCGATGTTTACCGATACGGAAAACGGTTTTTATGTCGTTTCGATGCCTGGCTACGAAATCAGGAAAGTGAATATTCCGGCGTTTGACCCTGAGAAGGACAGAATGATGATAATAGGCAACATGGACGATTGGACGATTTGCATTGAATCCGACGGGTCGGTGCATTATTATGCCGTTTCCGCACGGGACTTTTCATTGCTTTCGGAAATGGAGTATCCGATGCAAAAAAACTGTATTCACGGACTGAGGTTCACATCTGCGGATGATAAATATGTGAAACCCAGGTTTTATTGAGCAGGCGGCAGTCATTGGCTTTTCTGATGGTTAAGACACGGTCCGATTGGAATGATTTATTATTCCTGTGCAAGCTGCATTGCGGCTGATAATGCGATTCTGTTGCGATTTTACTTGTCGCAACATTCATGTTTGCTTTGCCTGCATGATTTTTTAATGAAAATATTTGCGGATTAAAGAAAAAGACATATCTTTGCACTCGCTCAACAGGGGAGCTTAGCTCAGTTGGTTCAGAGCGTCTGCCTTACAAGCAGAGGGTCGGGGGTTCGACTCCCTCAGCTCCCACCACC
>CALUPD010000028.1 GCA_944322605.1 uncultured Bacteroidales bacterium
GGTGGTGGGAGCTGAGGGAGTCGAACCCCCGACCCTCTGCTTGTAAGGCAGACGCTCTGAACCAACTGAGCTAAGCTCCCCTGTTGAGCGAGTGCAAAGATATGTCTTTTTCTTTAATCCGCAAATAATATTTTAAATATTTTCCAAAACTTCGGCTACCACGAACGTGCTTCCGCCGACATAAACGAAATCATCAGGGCCGGACATGGACAACGCGCGCCTGTATGCCTGCCAGGCATCGGGAATTGCATCGACCACATTCAATCCCGCATCGCGCAAACGCCTTGAAAGATCACCGGCAGGCAACGCCCGCGATCCTTTCGAGTTCGTACAGATATAATATGCGTCGCGCGGCATCATTGGCAATATGGCAGACAAATCCTTGTCAGCGACCATTCCGTAAACAATATACAGCCTCTCGTACCTTTCGCCTTTCAGCTGTTCGAAAACATATTTCAGGCCGTGGGCATTATGGCCCGTATCGCAATAAGCCCTCGGAACATCGGAAATACGCTCCCACCGTCCGCGAAGCCCGGTAATGGAAACCACGTCCCTGATTCCTGAACGCATGGATTCAGGAGAGATCCGGAAACGTTCTTTTCCGTCGGAAAGTCCCGCAAGCACCGACAATGCCCCGAGAACGGTATCGATATTCTTTTTCTGGCAATAACCTTTAAGCCCCATTTCCAGTTCGCCGGCGGAACTTATTCCAAGATACCTGGATATTTTGCCGAAATCCATGGATGAAAGGCCCGAAGCAAAATACAGGCAGGACCCCTCCTGTTCCGCCTTGCGCACAAACACTTCGTCATATTCAGGAGAAGACTCGCCTACCACCGCAGGAATCCCCGCCTTGATTATCCCGGCCTTTTCAAAAGCTATTTCAGGCAGGGTATTCCCGAGGAACTCGCAATGATCCAGTCCGATATTGGTTATCACTGACAATTCCGGGCGGATTATGTTCGTTGAATCCAACCGCCCTCCAAGCCCGGTTTCTATCACCGCGACATCAACGTCGGATTCGGAGAACCAGTCGAAAGCGAGAGCCGTCGTTATCTCGAAAAACGATATTCTTTCGCCGATTATGTAATCCGACCATTTCTTAAGAAACGAAAACACGAATTCCTCAGGGACCATCTTGCCGTCCACCTTTATTCTCTCCCTGAAATCGACAAGATGCGGAGAAGTATACAATCCCGTCCTGTATCCGGCCGATTGCAGGCATGCGGCTATCATGCTCGACACGGACCCCTTCCCGTTGGTCCCCGCTACATGAATGCTTCTAAAGGACGACGACGGACGCCCGAGAGCCATGTCGAAATTCACAGATGCCTCAAGGCCGGGCTTATAGGCAGCGGCGCCGGCCCTTTGGAATGTCGGGACCTGCGCAAAAAGAGAATCTATCGCCTCGTTATAAGACTCCCTGGAAAATTCTTTATTGTCCAATCTGATAAAACCCATAGGATAAAGCATAAAAACGGACACAAAAGTAGTCAATTTTAAGATGATTTTCCACGCAGGACATCTTATCCGCAAAAATGCGCCTTGGATTTGCAGGCCATGGCATTCGCGGCCCGCGCTTGCCTTGGGGCAATAATGCGGACAGACATTTAATTAATGTATTCCTGAAATGCTTAAATAAGCCGCAGCGGCAGCAATTTTTGCATATTTATGATTATTTTTGCGGAATATTAATACACAAGCCATATGATATTATTCTTTTGTTCTGATAATGAACACATAATAGCAGTAAAAACTGCTCAAAGGCCTGAATCAGGCAGCATAGAAGCTTTGGAATGGCTTTTTTCAGGCGCAAAATTAACCGACAAGACAGAATTAGACGGCATTTTCATCGGCCCGAGAAAAGAAATGATAACTCCATGGAGCACCACTGCTGTTGAAATATGCCAGAACATGAATATAAATGGCATAGAAAGAATCGAAGAATTCTTCAAGGCATCGTCGGCAGAGGCGCCGCACGACAAAATGCTTCAAAGGATATACAAAGGGCTCGACCAGGAAATATTCACAGTCGAAAAAACGCCGGACCCGATAATCCACATAGAAGACATCGAAAAATACAACAAGGAAGAAGGACTTGCCCTGAGCGAGGAAGAAATAGAGTATCTCAAAGGCCTGAGCAGAAAAATAGGACGTCCTCTCACAGACGGGGAAGTATTCGGATTCTCGCAAGTGAATTCCGAACATTGCAGGCACAAGATATTCAACGGCACATTCATCATAGACGGGAAGGAGATGGAATCCACCCTTTTCAAGATGATCAAGAAAACATCGGGCGAAAATCCGAACAGGATAGTTTCAGCATACAAGGACAATTGCGCATTCCTCCAGGGCCCGGTCATAAAAATGTTCCATCCCGCATCAGGAAGCAAGCCTGACTTTTTCATAACCGAAGACCAGGAAACGGTGATTTCGCTTAAGGCGGAAACCCATAATTTCCCTACTACAGTAGAGCCGTTCAACGGGGCCGCAACAGGAAGCGGTGGAGAGATAAGGGACAGGATTGCCGGAGGAAAAGGCTCGTTCCCTATAGCAGGAACGGCTGTATACATGACGTCCTACAGCAGGTTCGCAGACGAAGGAAGGAACTGGGAAAAGACTCCTGAAAGAAAATGGCTTTACCAGACTCCGCAGGAGATTCTTACCAAAGCCTCAAACGGAGCGAGCGACTTCGGAAACAAATTCGGACAGACAATAATATGCGGCAGCCTTCTCACTTTCGAGCATGTTGAAAAAACAAGGAAATTCGGCTACGACAAAGTAATAATGATGGCCGGAGGCGTAGGATATGCGAAAAAGAAAGATTCCATAAAAGGGACACCGCATGCAAAAGACAAGGTAGTGCTTCTCGGAGGAGACAATTACAGGATAGGAATGGGCGGCGGCGCCGTATCGTCAGTAGCAACGGGAGAATATAACAACGCTATCGAACTTAATGCGATACAGCGTTCAAACCCTGAAATGCAGAAAAGAGCATACAACGCCATAAGGGCAGTGGCCGAAAGCGACCGCAACACCATAATCTCCGTACATGACCACGGTGCAGGAGGACATCTGAACTGCCTTTCCGAGCTCGTTGAAGAAACAGGCGGAACAATTGACATAAGCAAGCTCCCCGTAGGAGACCCTACTCTCTCGGCAAAAGAAATAATCGGAAACGAGAGCCAGGAAAGGATGGGGCTTGTCATGAAAGCGGAAGACACGGAAGAATTGAAGAAAATAGCAGACAGGGAAAGAGCCCCGATGTACGTGATAGGGGAAACTACCGGAACCGGAAATTTCACATTGAAGAATTTCAAGACCGGAGAAACACCGATAGACCTTGCCTTGAACGACATGTTCGGTTCCGCCCCTAAGACGGTAATGGAAGACGCAACGGTAAACGAGCCGTTCGAACATCTCGTTTACGACCAGTCCAAAGCGGACTTCTACCTCAGGCAGGTACTGCAACTGGAAGCCGTGGCATGCAAGGATTGGCTCACGAACAAGGTAGACAGGTCCGTAACAGGGCTTATCGCAGGCCAGCAATGCGCCGGAGAAATCCAGTTGCCGCTCAACAATTTAGGAGTGACCGCCATAGGCTATGACAACACGGAAGGCATTGCGACATCCATAGGCCATGCCCCTGTAGCAGCCCTGATTGACGCAGGAGCAGGCTCAAGGCTGTCGATAGCAGAAGCCCTTACAAATATAGTATGGACACCTTTGACTGACGGGATACGAGGAGTATCGTTAAGCGCGAACTGGATGTGGCCTTGCAAAAACAAAGGAGAAAACGCAAGATTGTATCAGGCCGTCAAAGCCGCAAGCGACTTCGCAATTGCGCTCGGAATAAACATTCCTACCGGCAAGGACTCGCTTTCCATGACTCAGAAATACCCTGACGGAGAAAAGGTTCTGTCGCCAGGCACGCTGATAATATCGGCAGCCGCACAGGCCAAAGACATACGCAACATCATAAGGCCGGTAGCTGTCAAAGATGAAAATACCGTAATGGCCTATATTCCTTTCTCAAAAGAAAAATTCGCCCTCGGCGGCTCGTCTTTCGCACAGGCCATAAACATGATAGGAACAGAGGCTCCGGATGTCAAGGATCCGAAATACTTCGCGGAATGCTTTAATGCCGTCCAGTCCCTTATAGAAAACAACAAGATACTTGCAGGACACGACATCTCGGCAGGAGGACTCATAACGGCCCTTCTCGAAATGAATTTCGCAAATGCCGAAGGAGGAATGGAAATAGACCTGTCGCATCTTGGAGAAACCGATGACATAAAGCTTCTGTTTTCGGAAAATCCGGGAATACTGGTCCAGGTGCCGGAAAGCGGATACAAGGAACTGGCAAGCATCCTCGACGAAAAGGGACTCGCATGTTACAGAATCGGGAAATTCACAGGATCAAGGACATTGTCGGTAAAAACAGCCAATGCCGCCTATGAATGGAACATCTCCGAAATGAGGGACATATGGTACAGGACCTCTTATCTCTTCGACAAGAGGCAAAGCGGAAAGGAACTTGCAGAAGAAAGATATAAGAACTACAAGAACCAGCCTCTCGAATACAAATTCCCCGAACGATTCGACGGAAGAATTTCATCCTTGAAAAAACACAGGGACGGACAATCAGTAGCCGCAATCATACGTGAAAAAGGCTCGAACGGAGACAGGGAAATGGCATGGGCCCTCCACATGGCAGGATTCAAAGTCAAAGACGTGCACATGACAGACCTGATAAGCGGAAGAGAAACCCTCGAAGAAGCCAGCATGATAGTATTCGTCGGAGGATTCTCGAATGCCGACACGCTCGGTTCCGCCAAAGGATGGGCCGGAGCTTTTCTATATAACGAAAAAGCAAGGAACACCCTCGAAAAATTCTATGCCCGCAAAGACACAATGAGCCTCGGGATATGCAACGGATGCCAGCTCATGACCGAGCTCGGGCTTATCACCCCGGAAAACAGGAGCATGTCCCCTAAGATGAAGCACAACGATTCCCATAAATTCGAAAGCGAATTCGTAGGAGTCGAAATACAGGAAAGCCCGGCCATAATGCTGAAATCGCTTCAAGGATGCAAATTAGGAATATGGGTAGCGCACGGAGAAGGAAAATTCTCATTCCCTGAAAGCACGGAAAATTATAACATCGCATTGAAATACAACTATGATGCATACCCGGCAAATCCAAACGGCTCTCCTGAGGCAATAGCAGGCGTATCCAGCCCGGACGGACGCCACCTCGTAATAATGCCTCATCCTGAAAGATGCCTGAGGCCTTGGAACTGGGCATTCTATGACAGGGAAAAGTCCAACGACGAAGCCACTCCATGGTTGGAAATGTTCATAAACGCATACAACTGGTGCGTTGAAAACAAATAAGCCTACGGTCATGAAACTAAAGCAAGGGGCGGCATCGGAAAAAAGGTGCTTCCCCTTTGATATCTAATGACGTATTCAAAACACCAATAAAATATATGGATGAACTTTTAAAAGAAATCTACAACGAACATCTTGGCATGGTAGGAGAAGGACATGTCGCAGACTATATTCCCGAACTTGCCGCAATCGACCCGAACCAATACGCCATAGCAGTGACGACAATAGACGGGCAGGAATACATGATAGGAGACTACGAGACGAGATTCACGATACAAAGCATATCGAAAGTATTCACGCTTGCCCTGCTTATGAAGCAGATGGGCGAAGACATATGGCATTTCGTCGGAAGGGAACCGAGCGGCACCACATTCAACTCGCTCATCCAGATCGAACAGGAAAAGGGAATTCCAAGAAATCCTTTCATAAATGCAGGAGCATTGGTAATAACCGACAGGATAATAAACTACAACAGCAAGCCAAAGCACGTGATTCTCGAATTCATACGCGAACTTGCAGGAAGCGACGACATATATTTCGACAAGGCGAAAGCACTGTCTGAATTCGACACTTCATACACAAACAGGTCTCTCGCATACCTTATAAAAAGCTTCGGGAACATAGACAACGACATCGAAGAGGTGCTGGATGTATACTGCCACCAATGCAGCATCTCCATGAACGTGGTTGAACTTGCAAAGAGTTCTCTCTTCCTTGCCAATTCGGGCCGCAACATATATAACGGAAATCAGATAATCTCCCCTACCGCGACAAAACGTATCAACTCGCTGATGCTCACGTGCGGGCTATACAACGAAGCAGGGGAATTCGCCTACAGGGTCGGACTGCCCGGCAAAAGCGGCGTAGGAGGCGGCATTGTCGCAATCCTGCCAGGAAAGCTTTCCATTGCGGTATGGAGTCCTGAACTCAACAAGCATGGAAATTCATACAGGGGAATATCCACGTTGGAAGCATTCGCCACAAAACTGGGGATAAGCGTATTCTGACAGGCCGCCTACAAGGACATCCTTATGCGCCTTGAAACAGGCCATAAATTATTGAACCTCGAACCGATGTTCTTGACAAAACCGAGAGGCACGCCACGGTATGCCATAAGAAGATAACCTTTTGTTGTTCCGGCAGGCAAGCTGAAATTCTCTTTTTTCATATAGAGGAGAGCTTCCTGCTTGGACAACTCTATAATTTCGAAACCTGCACGGTTGAAATCGCTGCACAGGGCAAGATCAGGATAAGGGACAAGGTCCTTGCCTTTAACCGAATAACATAATACTCCGGATAGCATGATATTCAGGAATCCTGAAAGCCCGTCCAACTGCTGCATGATACCTGACGGCACGGCCTTGATGAAATCTCCATGATTGAGAAACGAATAATCGCCAGCCAGCACGTCCGGCGGCAATCCCGGCTTTTTGCTTTTCGTACATTCATCGCGCCTGCCTCCTCCTTTAGCATGACCGGAAAGGCTGTGCTTTCCATTACATGATGAACCGAATCCGGAACTGCCGCGCTTTCTCAAAACAGAAAAAAACTGCCCTTCCCCTTCAACAGTCCCCGGTATGAAGAAATAGCCGTTGCGGCCTTTTATCGCTCCGGACGACCGCAGCATGCCATCCTGCTCCTGCGGCAGGCTTACAGGTTCCGCGCCCAATTCGGAACATATCCAATCGACATTATCGTCATTTTCCTCGTCATTGAACGTGCAAGTAGAATAGACCAGCAAGCCTCCGTCCGCCAATGACGGCCATGCATCTGCGATTATACGCCTCTGCCTGGAAGCGCAAAGCCTGACATTATCCTCAGACCATTCAGCGGCGGCATTTGCATTTTTGCGGAACATTCCTTCTCCTGAACACGGGACGTCAGCAAGGATAAAATCGAAATAACCATTCAAACGTGAGAATGCAGAAGGGTCGTTATTTGAAACCGCGATATTGGAATTGCCCCATCTTGCGACATTATCGGCAAGGACGGCAGCCCTTTGCCGTATGGCCTCATTCGAAAGAAGCAGGTAGGCTGATTTCTCGCAGGACGATATTTCGCTCAAAACAGACGACAGCAAAGTAGTTTTGCCTCCGGGAGCCGCGCACAGGTCAAGAGCATTGAAAACATTCCCTTTCCTGTGCCTGAAAGAGTCCCTTATAATCTCTTTCAATGAAAACGGGAACATGGACGAAGAATCCTGGACATAATACATTCCCGCTTGATATTCAGGCTCCAATGTAAACTGGATACGCTCGCGCAGATACGCCCCTTCCTCGCACCAAGGCACTTGGCGGCTTACGAAAGGGCATGCATCCGACATTTCCTTCCGCAAGCCGAATTTCCGCATCTTGACGGCGTTGAACCTTATGCAGGACAAGACTTCCTTTGAGGAAAGGAATCTTTCCGCCACTTCTGCGGAAAACTTCTTTTTAAAACCGGAAAGAAAATTTTCAGGATATGGCATACCGCCTATTTCTTAAAATATTCCGCGTATTCCTGCGGGATATTTCCGTTCAAAACCATTTCCAATTGCTCCGTTATCTTATCGACAGCCTCCTGAAGCTTGTTTCCGATCATCATCTTGATCATCATGTTCAGTTCGGCCTCAAGGACGATATTGAATCTTGATCCGGATTCTTCAGGCGTGAAATTCAACCATATGTTGAAATGGAACGGGGACATGCCGTACTCTTTAAGCTTAATATAAGAAAAAGGCATCCTTTCCTCCACTTCGACACCAAGTTCGAAACCTTGCACCTTCCCAAGTATGGAATCCTGCGTAGCCGTTATTTCTTTCTTTTTATCTTCAGGAAGATTGTTCACAAAATTCCTCAAATCGGAAAAAAGAGGAAACAGCATTGCCGGAGACTGAGGCAACCGCACCTGTTTCCCTTCGACCCTTGTTACGCCCATAGCTATTTACCCCAGGTTTCAGGACGGATTCTCCACTCTCTCAAGGTTTCCATCTGGGACTCTTCGATATATTTGCATTCGAGAGCCTCCTCTATGAGAGTATCGTAAGTAGTAAGGGTATGCAGTTCGCATGAAGCGTTTTCGAAAGCCTTTCTCGAATGGTCGAAATTGTAAGAGAAAATAGCCACCATGCCAAGGACATTCGCTCCGTTCTGCTCCAGGCAGTTGACTGCCGACAAACTGCTTCCGCCTGTGGAAATGAGATCCTCGACTACCAGCACGCGCGCATTCTGAGGAAGGTCTCCCTCTATCTGAGAGCCGGTACCGTGATCCTTCGGCTTAGGTCTGACGTACACGAAAGGCTTGCCCATCGCTTCAGCAACGAGAACCCCGTATGCTATGGCGCCGGTAGCCACCCCGGCCACTACGTCTATATTCTTGAAATTCTGCTCTGCCAGGTTTTTAAGGCTTTCATATATGAACTTTCTCGGACCCGGATACGAGAGGATTTTCCTGTTGTCGCAATATATCGGAGACTTCCAGCCGGATGCCCATGTAAAAGGCTTGTCAGGGCTGAGTTTCACAGCTTTCACTTCCAAAAGCTGCCTTGCAGCTAATCTATTTACAGATTCCATATAAAACTTATATTTGTACAATTTTTGCAAAGATATAAAAAACTCTCATTATAAAATGTATAATATTTACTTCGATACCCGCTGTGTAACAATATGTAATAGAATCGAAACAATCAGCGGCAGGCAGCTGTCCGGCAATGCATGCGACACCACGCTTTTCATAAGCGACGACAAGGGCACGGACGAGGCCATGGACCTTTTCATGAAAAAAAAGGAAATAACGAGCCTAACGATAGCATGCGACAATGAACAAGCATGTTTCGAACACATATGCAGACGGTTCAAGGTAATAGAGGCTGGAGGAGGCCTTGTCGAAAATGGAAACGACCGCATATTGATGATTTTCAGAAAAGGCTCATGGGACCTCCCGAAAGGCAAGCATGAAAAAGGGGAAAAGATTGAAGAAACCGCACTGAGGGAGGTCATGGAAGAATGCGGGCTTGACATCGGGAAGCTGTCTATAAAAGAAAAACTATGCGTAACGCGCCACACCTATGAACTGGACGGGAAACACATGCTAAAGAACACCCATTGGTTCAGAATGTCATATGCAGGAGAAGAGTCCGCAAGGCCGCAAACCGAAGAAGAAATAGAAAAAGCAATATGGATCGACAAAGCCGAAGCAGGCAAATACCTAAGCGGGGCCTACCCTTCAATAAAGGAAGTATTCGCGGCTGCAAAATTATCTTAAATCGGTGATATAAGTTTCCGGGCCCGGCTCGAACACGAAAAGTCCCGCCGGAATGCCATCAGCATCTTTCTTCCCGAACGACAATATTTCGACAACGTATCCGATTCCCTGATTCGATACGAACGATATTTCGACAGGCAGGAAATCTTCAGACACGAGGACCTTGATTCCTGAATACAGGCTCTTGACAACAGGCTCGAATTCGAGAATATAACAACCATTCCTGACAACGGCCACGCTTTCGGCATCGCAGTCGTATTTTCCCGAAGAAGAGTCGAACAGGACAAATGGATTTTCAACAATGTCGGCAGACGAAGCATTGTTTTCCATTACGACAGCTTCATCAGCAGAAGCATCGTATATCCATTTCTCTCCATCCGACGAAATCATTATATTGCCTTCCGATTCAATCCTGTAGGACTCGCCGTACACATATGCCGTACCTTCAAGTCCTGAGGAATTTTTTCCTCCTTCAATGACATCAAGCCTGAATCCTATGACAGAACATCCGTTGTCGAACATATTCCTTGAAAGCCTTTCAAGGACATCCTCGTTTCTAAGGGCAGAATCCAAGGCGCGAGCATGCACGCCTTGCGCACATGCGAAAAGCACTGCCATAACCGCTATTGCCGTTTTCAGTTTTCCCATAATCAAAGACTTTCCAATATCCGGTCCAAACTGTTGAAATCCGTGACAAGAACTTCGCGAGACTTGCTTCCTTCATAAGGGCCGACTATGCCTGCCGCCTCCAGCTGGTCCATGATTTTTGCAGCACGCGGATAACCTATATTCATCTTCCTCTGAATCATCGAAGTGGAGCCTACTTGGGTAGAAACCACTATCTTCGCCGCCTCTTCGAACAGCTTGTCCCGTTTTTTCAGGTCCACGTCACCTATGCCGGAAGAATCCTGGTTCTCATCCACGTACTCAGGCAGGTAATAAGCCGTGGAATACCCCCTTTGAGAGCCTATGAAATCCGCGACCCTTTCCACTTCCTTCGTATCTATGAACGCGCACTGCACCCTCACGAGCTCTACTCCGCTAAGTATCAACATGTCTCCCTTTCCTATCAGCTGGTTTGCCCCGGGCTGGTCGAGAATCGTCTTCGAATCCACGCTCGAAAGGACCTTGAACGCTATCCTCGCAGGGAAGTTCGCCTTGATGCTCCCGGTTATGATATTAGTCGTAGGCCTCTGCGTGGCTATCACCAAATGGATGCCTATCGCCCTGGCAAGCTGCGCAAGCCTTGCTATAGGCTCTTCTATCTCACGGCCGGCCGTTATAAGCAAATCCGCGAACTCATCGATTATGACCACCATGAACGGCATGAACCTGTGCCCCTTGTTCGGGTTCAGCCTGCGGCTGAGGAACTTCTCGTTGTATTCCTTTATGTTCCTCACATGCGCCAGCTTCAAGAGGTCGTACCTGCTGTCCATCTCGATGCACAACGACTTCAACGTGTATATTACCTTCTGAGTATCCGTTATGATGGCCTCGTCGGCGTCCGGCAGTTTAGCCAGGAAATGCTTTTCCAGCTTGGAATACAGCGACAGCTCGACCTTCTTGGGGTCCACCAGCACGAACTTCAGTTCCGACGGATGCTTCGTATACAGGAGGGACGCTATTATGGCGTTCAGTCCTACGGATTTGCCTTGGCCCGTAGCACCCGCCACAAGCAAATGCGGCATCTTGGCCAGGTCGAACATCATCGGCTCGTTCGATATAGTTCTTCCCATTACCACCGGCAAATCGTATTTCGTCTTGGCATTCAAAAATTTGGGATCGCTCAATACGGACTTTATAGGCACGATGCTCGGCTTCTCGTTCGCCACCTCTATGCCTACCGCGTTGGTCAGAGTCACTATCCTTACCCCTTTGGCCGCAAGCCATAACGCTATGTCGTCTTCCAGCCTCTTGATCTGGGACACCCGGACTCCCGCAGACGGCACTATCTCGTACAAAGTCACTGTCGGCCCTATCCTTGCCGTCACCTTGTCCACGCTTATCCCGTAGTTGGCAAGCGTTTTCACTATTTTCCGGTTGTTCTTCTCCAATTCCGCCTGCGGCACAGTGTATATCATGTTGCTATAATCCTCCAGCAAGTCTACAGACGGGGATTTGTAAGAAGACAAATCCAGCCTCGGATCGAACAAAGTGGCAAGCGTATCGTCAGAAAGGGTTTTCAGAAAATCCTCGTCGTCATTTCCGATGACTTCCAAAGGAGGAACATCATTACGCATTCCTTCGTTACCGGAGATGGCGTCCCCTCCGGCTTCTCCATATTCATCAGAAGGAATGCCCTCATCTTCTCTTTCCGGATCTTTTTCCGAAAGCGCGGAACCGCTTTTCTCTTCCTTACGGTCGAATTCCACGACATCGTCACGACTTGCAGGCGTGTCATTTTCTTCCTCACGCGAATCCACGATGACAAATTCCGGCGCGTTTCTCAATGCAACGGCATTTTGCCCGGCAGCCTCAGGATTTTCATCTGCATGGATAGCCTGATTGTCCGCGCTGTCCGAAGCGAGGTCAATATCATCTGACTGACTTTCACAGGCACTGTCATGCACGGATTCCTCAGAGCCTTGAATACCTATTGAATGAGACCTGCGTTTCCTGCCGATTGAAGACACTGCATTCTCCGCAAAGGAAACGAACCTTTCTATCATGCCGTTGAACTTCGCGACAAACCTCCTGTCGAACACAATCAGCCATATCGCAACCACAAACAATATGGACAGGCCTGCTCCGAAAGCCCCGAGGGCCTTGCACAGCCACTCGTTCACATAATATCCGTATGACCCTCCCGCACCGCTTCCGAACCACGTGTCGGAGCCGAACAATGAAAATATATACGAAAACAGCAAAGAAAAGACTATGCATCCGAACAGTGAAAGGAAAAACAGCCTTGGCAAATTTACGTTCCTGAGCTTCAATGCATAAAGGGACAATATCCCGAAAAAGAACGGTATGACGAACGCTCCCAAACCGAACAATTTGGAAATCAAAAAATTCGCCCACACATAACCTATCACCCCGCCGCCATTGTCCACTTCAGCGGACTCGGAAAACAAATCAGGACTGTCCGTTATGCTTTGGTCGGACGACCATGTAAACACATAGAACAACAGGGATATGAAAGTATATATGGCCACGACCCCGAAAAAAAGCCCTGCGGCAAGCCTGACCGCGTCCATGCCGGTAGGCCCGGAAGCAAGCTCGCCTGTCTTGGCCGTATTCTTTTTTCCACTTTTCTTTGCCATACGGATAATTACAATCTTTCAATGCATGCCCCTATCGAATTCAACCTCTTGTCTATCTCCTGGTATCCCCTGTCGATTTGCTCGATATTGTCTATATAGCTTACGCCGTCCGCGCTAAGCGCTGCTATAAGAAGGGCAATTCCGGCCCTTATGTCAGGAGAAGCCACGCGCGAGGCACGAAGCTTATATGATTTGTCATTGCCTATGATTGTCGCGCGATGCGGGTCGCAAAGGATTATCTGCGCGCCCATGTCTATAAGCTTGTCGACAAAGAACAACCTGCTTTCGAACATTTTCTGATGGATGAGCACAGTCCCCTTGGCCTGAGTTGCAACGACAAGGAATACGGACAGCAAATCGGGAGTAAGTCCCGGCCACGGAGCGTCAGCTATGGTCATAATGGACCCGTCCATGAAAGTTTCTATTTCATAATGGTCATGATGAGGGATATATATGTCGTCCCCCCTCCTTTCTACCGTAATGCCGAGCCTTCTGAATTGGTCCGGAATTATCCCGAGCTGCATGTAATTGACATTCTTTATCGTCAGCTCGCCACCAGTCATCGCGGCAAGGCCTATGAAGCTGCCGACTTCTATCATATCGGGAAGAATCGTATGCTCGGCCCCTTTCAATTCCTTAACGCCCTCTATAGTAAGCAGGTTCGACCCTACTCCTGATATTTTTGCACCCATCCTGTTCAGCATCCTGCACAACTGCTGCACATAAGGCTCGCATGCGGCATTATATATCGTGGTAATCCCCTCTGCCAGCACGGAAGCCATTATTATGTTCGCAGTCCCTGTGACAGAGGCCTCATCGAGCAACATATAACAGCCTTTCAAGCCATCCTTTGCCGAAATTGTAAAATATGAGTTCGACTGGCTGTATTCGAGTTTTCCGCCCAGTTTTTCAAGACCTATCAGATGCGTATCCAAACGGCGTCGTCCGATTTTGTCGCCGCCCGGCTTCGGCATGCAGGCTTTCCCGAACCTTGCAAGCGTAGGACCGACCATCATGACCGACCCTCTTAACGCAGCCGACTTGCGGCAGTACTCCTCGGATGACAGGAATTCCGTATTGACATCGGACGCCATGAATGCATATGAATATTTTCCGAGCCTCGTGACTTCTACACCGGCATCGCCGAGCAAATCTATAAGCCGGTTCACATCGATTATGTCAGGAACGTTATTGATAACAACACGCTCCTTTGTCAGCAGGACCGCAGATATTACCTGCAAGGCCTCGTTCTTGGCTCCTTGCGGAATCAATTCTCCTGAAATAGGCCTTGAACCCTCTACTCTAAACGTTGCCATTTTTCTTCTTTTTTTTGTTATTATGCTTATTATTGGCCGAAGCGGCATTCGGCTTCTTCACCGTGGTTTTCGCATTCTTCGAAACATCTCCGGCCGAGCCCAGCGGAGCAAGCTTCAAATCCTCGGGAATGACGATTTTATTATCCGACAACATTCTTATGTCATTGAAAATGGTCTCGTCTGAAACAGAATCCTTGTTCCATATCAGATACTGTTGCCGCATGTATTCGGCGATTGTCTTTATCATGAAATCCTTGACTTCCGAATCCTCGTGCGCAGCTATCGCGTTAATCATGTTCTGGATATTCCTGCCATAGCAAGCCGCCTTTATAGGCTCCTTTTTCAGCGGGATTCTGTTAGGACGCGCAGCCAATGTCTCTTTAGTAGGCGTAGGGTACGGAGAATCAATATCGATTTTAAAATCCGATATTATCTGCACATGATCCCATAGCTTATGGTTGAAATCGGCAATATCCCTCAATTGAGGATTCATTATCCCCATTACATCCAAAACGGCAAGTATCTGTTCGTTTCTCTTTTCCTTGTCCGGAATGGAAGCCACGTATTCCACCATTTTCTGAATATTGCGGCCGTATTCAGGCATCTGCAATTTCTCGCGCTGCGTATTATAATCCAAACCCTTTATGTCCATTTCAAAAATAATTATCTTCAGTTTCCAAAGGTACGAAATTATCCCGTACAGGGCAATAAAAAAAGGCCGGCAACTCTGAATTGCCAGCCTTAGTAGCGGAGGCAGGACTCGAACCTACGACCTCCGGGTTATGAGCCCGACGAGCTACCAACTGCTCTACTCCGCGATATATCTCTTCGCTATTACTGCTAATTTCCCAATCGGACTGCAAAGATAGGGATTAATTCCGATTTTGCAAACAAATTATTCATTTTTTTTAAAATGATGGCCTGCAGGTGTCCTTAAGATTATCAGTCCGGCGGTTCCCCGTTAGCAAGGAATTCTCTTTCCCAAGCATCTGCCGCTCGAATTATCCGTCCACGGCGGTCAATTCATAACTGTCAAGCCACGAGCGACATAGCAAGAGCTTGGCGTGGACCGGTCAGGTTTTTGGAGGGCATCCGTCCACGCTCTGGATTTATATAATACTGGGAATCAATGGCATATAAAATAGAGGCGTGGACATTAAATTATGCTCGGCTATGGCTGAACGAGGCGATTGAGCCGGAGTCCCTATCGTGCGTAGACATGTGATTATGCGCTGCAATGGCCGAATGAAGCTATGCAGCCGGCTGTACGCTGATGTCGACACGAGCATCAGCAAGAAAAATATCATAACCTTTTTCATAACATCATCCACGGCTATGATTTCAATATCCGGTTTCCATGGCAAGTATTGTTATGAACCCCCGTTCGTCGCAGTACACTTTCAGCGGAGACTGCCTCTCGTAGGTATTCACCCAGTTCGCAGGGGAACAGTAATATATCCTGCTTCCGTCATCCCATTTCCGCCTCAGCTCCTTTTTCCATGACGACGGGATCTTGCTTATGTGGTCGCCAACAGTGAACAAATTGTTGATGCTGAACTCGGGTATCCTGAATGAGAAATAGCCGAGCCACCTATAAGGAGCGGGGCCGAAACAAAAATTGGCAATCAATTTTCCATCCTCATCATACCAACAATAGCAGTAGTAACTGCCCTCGTCAAGATAATATTTGTCCGGAGTTCCCAGCGCATCCAAAGCCGCCTGATGGGAATATTCCTTGTACGCCTCCAGACCGTTCACGTAGACCTTGTCCGGATCCAATAATGTCACCTGCTGCAGCTGGCTGTACGCTGATGACGACACGAGCATCAGCAAGAAAATTGTCATTATTCTTTTCATGAATATTCTCATTCCTTACATATTACACTATGATCCGTCTTAAAATCCAGTATGCATTGCCAATTTTGTTATGAACCCCCGTTCGTCGCAGTACACTTTCAGCGGTGACTGCCTCTCGTAGGTGTTCACCCAGTTCGCAGGGGAACAGTAATATATCCTGCTTCCGTCATCCCATTTCCGCCTCAGTTCCTTTTTCCATGACGACGGAATCTTGCTTATGTGGTCGCCCACAGTGAACAAATTGTTGATGCTGAACTCGGGAATTTTGAATCCGAAAAAAGCAAAATACCTGTCGTCTGTCGCATCGAATTCAAAATTCGCGATGATTTTGCCCTCCTCGTCATACCAATAATAACAGTAGTAACCCTCATCATTTAAATAATACTTGTCAGGAGTTCCCAATGCATCTATCACTTCTTGGTGAGAATAAGAAAATCTGTACATTTCCAGTCCGTTCACATAGATCTTGTCAGGGTCCAATAATGCCACCTGTTGCAGCTGGCTGTACGCTGATGACGATACGAGCATCAGCAAGAAAAATATCATAACCTTTTTCATGACATCGTAAGGCGGACCTTATATCCCAGTTTCCATAGCCAGTTCTGTTATGAAGCCCCGCTCGTCGCAGTACACTATCAGCGGCGACCGCCTCTCGTAAGTGTTCACCCAGTTTGCAGGGGAACAGTAAAACGTCCGCATGCCGCTCTCGCTCGTGTACTTCAGCTCCTTTTTCCATGACGACGGGATCTTGCTTATGTGGTCGCCCACCCTGAACAGGTTGTTGATGCTGAACTTGGGCGTTCCTATTTCAAAATACTGCATGTACCTATAGGTAACTATAAAATAGAATCCGGCGATGAATTTGCCGTTTTCATCATACCATTCGTAACAATAATAGCCCTCATCGTCAAGATAGTATTCATCAGGTACTCCCAATGCATCTATCACTTCCTGGTGAGAGTAAGAACAGTACGCCTCCAGCCCGTTCACGTAAATCTTGTCAGGGTCCAATAATGCCACCTGCTGCAGCTGGCTGTATGCCGATGACGACACGAGCATCAGCAAGAAAAATACCATAACCTTTTTCATGACATCGTAAGGCAGACCTTATATCCCTGTTTCCATGGCAAGTATTGTTATGACCCCCCGCTCGTCGCAGTACACTATCAGCGGAGACTGCCTCTCGTAAGTGTTCACCCAGTTCGCAGGGGAACAGTAATACATCCTGCTTCCGTCATCCCATTTCCGCCTCAGCTCCTTTTTCCATGACGACGGGATCTTGCTTATGTGGTCGCCAACGGTGAACAGGTTGTTGATGCTGAACTTGGGCGTTCCTATTTCAAAATACTGCATGTACCTATAGGTAACTATAAAATAGAATCCGGCGATGAATTTGCCGTTTTCATCATACCATCTGTAACAATAATAGCCCTCATCGTCAAGATAGTATTCATCCGGCACTCCCAATGCATCTATCACTTCCTGGTGAGAGTAAGAACAGTACGCCTCCAGTCCGTTCACATAGATCTTGTCAGGATCCAATAATGTCACCTGCTGCAGCTGGCTGTACGCTGATGTCGACACGAGCATCAGCAAGAAAAATATCATAACCTTTTTCATAACATCTCCGTTTTATTTGTCAACATTTTCATTTGCACGGGTTCAGGCTCTTGCCAGTCACCGAGTCCAATCTCGAATACAGGTAAGGCTCGGGGTCTACCACCGTGCTGTTGTAGTCCTTCCATGCCTCTATGTGCAGGTGAGATCCCGCGCTGCCAGGGTCGCTCGCGTTGCCAGTCGTCCCGACAACGCCTATGATGTCGCCACGCTTCACGATGTCCCCGACTTCCACGTATGACGCGGCGACATGGAGGTACCTGTATGCCATGTCGGAATTCATGTCCTGCACATGGATCACGTTCCCGGCATTACGCTCCCCTCTCTGAAATCTTCCCAATGTTCCATTTTCTCCATATAATTTCTCATAGTCGTCAAACGGCACTCCCTGCTCGAAAGCGTCCCTGACCTTTGTCACCCTGCCGTCGCATATCGAGAATATAGGCGTGCCTATGTCCGCCTTCAGGTCCAGCCCGTTGTGCTGCTGCGTCCTGTTCTCCCTCGTCTTCCCGAACGTGCCGCCCTCTATCCCCGATCCGGCTGTCCCGAGTATCTCCATCCGCATCAACGGGTCCGCCTTTCCTCCTCCTTCCTCCCGGCACGGATAGTAGTCGTGGAACGTGACGTACACGTTGACGCTGTGCTCCAGGTTCACCCTGTGGACGAACGTCTCGTCCGTCGTCGCCTTCCCGTTGCACCTCCAGCCTATGAACTCCGACAGTTTCACCCCGCTCTTCTCCCTCGCGGGGTACGCCGTTGCCGTTATCGTCGTGAACGGCCACACCGTGAATTCCTCCGGCACGCTTATGCTGCCGCGGCCGCTTATCTCGAACCTGACCAATATCGGCCCCTCTTCCCCCTCGTATGGGCCCGTGTAGCCCCCGCCTCCGCCAGTCTCGGGCCATTGGAGGCCGAACAGCAGGTCGCCGAGGGTCGAGAAGCCGCCCCCCCGAAGACATCGTTGTTTATGTAGTCCTTCTTCTGATCCGGCCTGTCCGCTATGACGTATATCTCCGGTATCGAGTACCATATCTCGTCATCTCCGCCGCCGGAGGATGCCGTGCGCAGCTCTATGCTACCCTCCCCGGAAAGCGACGGGAGGACATACGCGTAGGG
>CALUPD010000029.1 GCA_944322605.1 uncultured Bacteroidales bacterium
CCGCAAAACGCTGAAAATCGCACGGTTTCCTAGTCGTTACCATTACTTTTCAGATACTCCGTTAAATGTTTATTCATCAAACGGTTAGACGAAACCGTTCAGAATTTAAAATAAACTGCAAGCCGAGAGCAGTGGCGGAGCTTGATTAGACAATGCCGAGGCGCAGCGTGATTGTATATGAAATCTAAAATATGATCCTCATCATCTTCCCAAAAGGGTCACTTGAACATTTTGGGCGATAAAATGAGCGAAGTTGAACAAACCGAAATTCATCCTTGTAAAATCGCTTGATTTCAGGCGACAAAATGCGTTGAAAAAACAGGGGTATAATTGCCAAAAAGCATAAGCGAGTCAGGGAAGCATAGCCCGCACGCAGGCTCGCGTACTGGAAGAATCCGCTTGCAGGCGGGGAATATCCCGGCCCGAATTGCGACCTCATATTCAACGCGCATTATTTTTAAGACGGGGAGCTGTCCAAAGTTTTGCATAAATGGAAACAGGATTCTGTCGTAAGATATTCCCATATGGACAGTTTCCGTCTTAGGCTCAGGCATGCCTTCCGTCAGATATCATCTGTTCGAATAATCGCGCGCTCCGAATATTTTTGTTCCTATCCTCACCATGGTGCTGCCCTGCTCCACCGCGATCTTGTAATCCGACGTCATTCCCATCGAAATCTCTGTAAAATCCTTCAGGAAAGGATAATTGCGCGACTTTATATAATCGAACAGTTCCTTGACTTCGGCAAATTCTTTTTGAAGCTCCGCACGGCCTTCTTCAGAATCGACGTCATCCACAAACGTAGCCATGCCCATAAGCCCCATGATGTTTACGAACGCATAATCCGGATTCTTGCCGTATTCCGCATCCATCCTGTCCAAAAGAGCGATTATTTCATCCTTTTCGAATCCCTGCTTTGTAGATTCTTTTGCTATCCTGTATTGCAACAGAATATTTATCTGCTTCCTGCCCTCGTTGCAATATGCCGGAGCATGGCTCACGATATCATCGAAAAGCCTTACCGAATCCACGGAATGGATAAGCCAGGCATGCGGCAATACAAGCTTGATTTTGTTTCTTTGCAAGGTTCCGATAAAATGCCACTGTATGTCCTTAGGCAAGACCTCCGCCTTCTGAGCCATTTCCTGCGGACGGTTTTCCCCGAAAAGCCTTTGCCCGGCATTATATGCTTCCATGATGTCCTCTGCCGGCTTGAATTTGGAAACAGCGATTAGCTTTACATTTCCAGGCAATTCTGACTTAATGTCTTTTATAGCTTCTGCGATTTTACTCATATGCGATATTTTTTAAAACATAAGCCCGCTGCTGCTTGCAACGGGCTGTTACTATTTTTCAAATATTAACGTCGGTTCTGTTGCTGCCTTCTCAAGGATTCCTGCTGCCTCTGCATTTCTTCAAGCCTCTGCTGGAACTTGGATTTTTTCACCTTGCCGTTTGCCGCCTTTTCTTTCAATTTGGCATACAGCTTTTCTTCATTTACGAAGAACCGTCTTATGACCCAAGTCTGGATCATGGTAATTATGTTGGAGAGCATATAATAGTAACTCAAACCGCTTGAGAAATTATTACACAAGACCAGCATGAACAACGGCATGAAATAAAGTGACATGAATTTCATTCCCGGCATCTGCGGATTGGAAGCCATGCCTTTCATATTGATTTTTGTATAGAAGAACATGGACAAAGCCATGAGCAGAGCGAACAGGCTCACATGATCCCCGTATAGCGGAATCCTGAAAGGCAGATCGAGTATCGAATCATAACCGCTCAAGTCGTCTGCCCATAAGAATGGCTGCTGCCTCAATTCGAATGAAGACGGGAAAAAGCGGAACATCGCTATGAGTATAGGCAGCTGCAACAGCATAGGAAGGCAGCCCCCCATCATGCTTATCCCTGTCTTCTGATAAAGCTGCATTATCTCCTGCTGCTTTTTCATGGCGTCTTCCTGCTTAGGATACTTGGCATTGATCTTTTCCACTTCCGGCTGCAACACCCTCATTTTCGCGCTTGAAACATATGATTTCAACGTCAACGGAGATATGATCAGCTTGATGGCAATCGTCATAAGCAGGATTATGATGCCGAAATTGGATATGGACCTTCCGAGCAAATCGAAAAACGGAATGATAAAATACCTGTTCACCCAGCCGATAATGCCCCATCCGAGAGGAACTATCTTTTCGAATCCCAAATCGTAACTTTTCAATTCCTTGTACAGATTAGGTCCGTAATAGAAACTGAAAGGGATCACATTGTCCTCAGACGGCTCGTATGCTATCGCCATTGCGGCAGAACAAGCCATGAGATTGCGGTCCGGATCGTTCTCGGGATAAAAGGAATATTCGAGGTCGCCTTCCGCAAAATCCTTGCCTGCAACCATTATCGCTGAAAAGAACTGCTGCTGGAACGCAAACCAAGAAAGCCTCGTCTTGATTTCCTCGTCGCTTTTTTCCTTTCTGAATCCCAAATCCTCGGCAGACGAAGAATTTGGATACTTGTAAACTATGCTTGAATAATCCTTCTCATTATCATAGCCTTTCTCCAATCTCGGAATATCGAGATTCCAGTCCATATCCAGGAATTTCACGCTGCGCGGGATGTACCTGTCCATTCCGACCAATCTCAAGTCGAAATCCACCATGTAGGTATCGGGGCCCAATTCATACGCATATTCTATATACGCGTCATCCGCCACAGGCAATCTGAAGACCAAAGAGGAATCGGATGCCTCGACAGGCAAGAAATAAAAATCCTTGCTGTTGAAAAGCTGGTTCGTATAAAACTGTATGTTGAAATTACCCGAACCTGGCTTCTGCAACATAAGATCGCCGCCGCCGTATGAAGAATATTTCTTCAGCTGGATGCTGCTTGGCTGCGCGCCTTTATTGGTATAAGTAATTTTCAGATTTTCATTTTCAAGGACATAGAACTGTTCTTCGCCTTCGCTTGCCACATTTAGCAGAGAATCCTTGTACAAGGATACGCTTCTCTTCGCAGCGGAAGAAGAATCTTCTTCAAGCATTTCCGCCCTCAATCTTGCCTGCTCCTCGAAAGCCTGCGCGGCGGCTATGGAATCCTGAACGAACCTTTCCCTTGCCTGTTCTTTGTATATTTTTGAATTATAAACACTGAATCCTATAAGAATCAGCCCTATGAGTGCAAAACCGATTATCGAATTCTTATTCATACTACACTTGCCTACTGCTTATTATCCTGCTGATACTGTTCATCAATCAATTTAATTTTCTGTTCCAGTTGTTCCAGTTCCGCTTTTGCTTCGGACACCTTGCGTTCGATATCGGCAATATACTGGCTTGCATTTTTGGATTTGGCGAAAAAGCCCAGATTGTTTTCAAGGACTTTTATCTCGGATTCCAGATTATGGTATTTCTGAAGAAGTTTTTCCCTTTCGCTTTTTATCCTTTTTCCCACATTTCCTTTTGCGGAAGCCTGCATGTCCTTTATCTTCTTTGCAAACCTGTTAATCCTGTTTTCAGAATCGGACGGCTTGATGTCCGAAAATTGAAGATCCATGGCTTCTTTGTACAGGTTCTGTATATTTTCCTTTTCCTTGAACGGAACAAAACCTATCTCGCGCCACCTTTCCTGGAAAGACCTCATCGCGGCCGTATCTTCGTCCTTGTTTCCAGTCCTGACATAGGCTTTTATTTCTTCAACGAGCGACTTTTTAGCATCGAGGTTTGATTCGTATTCGCTGTCTACCTCTTCGAAATGCTTTGCCTTGTTGTTAAAGAACACGTCGCATGCAGCCCTGAACCTTTTCCATACTGCATCGGACTGACGCCTTGCGACAGGGCCGATTTTCTTCCATTCCTTCTGGAGCTTGATAAGCTGGTCGGTGACCTTCTTCCATTCCTCGCTGTTCATTATGGCTTCAGCCTGCTCGCACAAGGCTTCTTTCAATTCAAGATTATGCTGCATCGTCTTCTTGAACTCAGCATAATATTCCCTTTTTGCATTATAGAACTTGTCGCACGCCTCCCTGAATCTCTCGTATATTTTCTGGTTGTCTTTCTTCGCTGCGAAACCTATCGTTTTCCACTTGTTCTGGAGCTCTTCCATTTGCTTTGAAAGGACGTTCCATTCATTCGGCTGAATGTCCTTCTTGTTTGCAATCATTTCCGCATCGAGGCAAAGCGCCGTCTTCTTCTCAAGATTCTGCTTGCGCTCTTCTTTAAGATTATCGAAGAACTGCTGGTGCTTCTTGTTTATCACGGACGTCGCTTCCTTGAAGCGGTTCCATATTTCTTCCCTCAATTCCTTCGATACAGGCCCTGTCTCCCTCCATTCTTCATGCAGTTTCTGCAATTCCTTGAAAGCTTCCACCACATCCTGCTCGTCCTTCAACGCCTCGGCCCTCTCGCAAAGGCCAGTCTTGATATCAAGGTTCCTTTTAAGGTCGAGATCCCTCAATTCGTTATTGATCTTTACATAATCGTAAAATCTTTCCACCTGGTGCTGGTAACTTTCCCATACATCTTTCATGCGGTTCTGCGGAACAGGCCCTATTTCCTTCCACCTGGCCTGCAACTCCCTGAATGCAGGAAATGTCTGATTTATGTCTTCCTGTTTTTCAAGCAGAGACTTCAGTTCCTCGATCACCGCAAGCTTGCATTCGAGATTGACTTCCTTTTGGGACTCCTGGTCCTGAAGGTATTTGGTTCTCTTCGCTTTATATTGGGAGTACAGATTCTTGAATTCCTTTTCTATTTCATCGAACAGTTCAGAATAATTGTCAGCAGCCTTTTCCTCATCTTCCGAATCGGTGCATGAGGCGTCTTTTTCTTTTCTCAGGACCTTGTAGAAAGCCGACTTCAGGCTTTCGGCGACCTTGTACATCTGCTCGTTGTCCTCCATCTCAGGGACCCCGCGCATTTTTTCCACTATTTCCTTGAGAGTAAACGAGGAATATGTATCATCCTCTACTGGCTCATTGCTGTTCAGACACCCTTCTTCGTTGAGAAGGTCCATATTATCCTGAGCGCCTACAATTGCGGAATCCTCTACATGTCCTTCATTGTTCGCGCCTGCTGCGATTTTTACATCTTCACTCATAAATAGAATCGGTTTTTAATTGCTTTGCAAATATATACAATTTTTTCGGCTCTGAATAAGCAAGATTAGGATTTTTACTATTTTTGCGTTATTATGAGAATCGATATATTGACAGTCGTACCCGAGCTGCTCGCAAGCCCGCTTGATCATTCCATCGTAAAAAGAGCAAAGAATCTCGGCATAGCCGAAATAGAGATACATGACATAAGGGCATACGGGAAAGGCAACTACATGCAGGTCGACGATTACAGTTTCGGAGGAGAGGCCGGCATGGTGCTTATGGTAGAACCGGTATTCAATCTGATCAACGACCTTAAAGCCCAAAGGAATTATGACGAAATAATCTACATGAGTCCCGACGGCGAAAGGTTCACGCAGCACGAAGCGAACAGGTTGTCATGCCTTGAAAACATCATAATACTCTGCGGGCACTACAAAGGCATAGATCAAAGAATAAGGGACCACCTGATCACAAAGGAAATTTCAATCGGGGATTTCGTCCTGAGCGGAGGAGAAATACCCGCAGCAATGATATGCGATGCCGTAATACGCCTTCTTCCCGGAGCGATGAGCGACGAACAGTCCGCCTTGACAGACTGCTTCCAGGACAACCTCCTCGCACCCCCTGTCTACACAAGGCCAGCTGAATTCAACGGATGGAAGGTTCCCGACATATTGCTTTCCGGCAACCATGCGGCAATAAAGGACTGGCTTGAAGAACAGGCAATTGAAAGGACTGAACGGCTAAGGCCCGATCTTCTCGAAAAATAACGGTCCTTTGGAAGCCCGCCAATCACCGGCGGCATATGATTTCAGGAAAACGAACAAAACGGAGCCTTGCCAGCCCGGCAAAGGCCATACCTTTATATACGAACCACGCTTTTTGCCGCGCAAGCCGTATCGGCCCGGCATAGTTGCAGGCCCGGATATTGCAATGCAATCCCGAAAAAGGGGGGGGGGCAAAACAGGGATGACCAATTTTATTTTTTGAAAAATAAATTCAAATATATAATTTTGCACTCCGGTTAGCGGGATGTAGCGCAGTTGGTAGCGCACTACGTTCGGGACGTAGGGGTCGGGCGTTCGAGTCGCCTCATCCCGACCATTCGACAAGCAAGGAACTGGCGCACAGTTCCTTGCTTGCGTTTTAAATGCAGCCGGGACAAGAACGGGACGGCTGCGATGAAAAAAAGACGGATTCTCTAACCTTTTGCATTTTCCGCAAGAAAATGTAAAAAAAATGTTTTGCCCCAAAGGAACGCGCGGCAGCGCATTCAACGAACTGCTGTCATTCACCTACCCGAGCCTGAGGACCGGCAAGTCCTGGCACGTGGAATTCTCGGCCTTCGACCCCGCACAAGGCAAGATGAGAAGGAAGCGCATCAAAATAAACCGCATCGGAAACGACAGCATGAAACAGCGGTACGCATCGCAGCTCTGCCACAGGATCGCCACAAAGCTCGAATCCGGCTGGAATCCATGGATAGAACCGGAAAACGGCCCGACATTCAGCACTGTCGAAGAAGTTTTCGCGCATTACAGGACATACATCGCGAAGCTGAGAGACGATGGGATATACCGCAAATCCACTTACGAAGACTACAGCAGCTCGCCTAACATCCTTGAAAAATGGATAGCAAGGCAAAAAAGCCCCATACGCTACATTTACCAGCTCGACAAGCGTTTCTGCATGAGATTCCTCGACCATGTTTATATCGAAAGGGGAAACTCGCCTACGACACGAAACAACTACCTCACATTCCTCAAGTCCTTCAGCGCGTTCCTCGTGAACTACCAGTACGTGCAGGCAAAGCCCACGGACGGCATTGCAACCTTCAGCAGGCGGGCCGCAAGAAAGCAGAGGACCATAGTACCGGACACTGACATGGCAAGGCTGCGGGAATACCTCGAACGGGCAAACCCGCATTTTCTGCTGAACATGACTGGTCAGTCTTTCAGGGTAAAGGAAACTCAAAGGCCCTTAAAAATTTGATTTTATGATTATTCTCGCTTATATTTGAACGACCGTACAAATGGTCCTCTTTCCAATGAGAATATGGGGGAATTTCTTGTGAGCATCTACATCAAAGGAACAACAATGTCGCTTCCTGAATTCACGGCCATAATGTATTCCTTCAAGGCAGGGCAAACCTTGACCCCAACCATCGTCTTTTCTTTCTGTTTCCCCATCGAACGCGAATTTAAACAATGCGGCAGCATGCCATAGGACTGCTATCTCACTGTAAATATAGTGATTTTTAACATATTATAAAAACAAAAAGAGCGACCGAATGGCCGCCCTTCAACCGTGATTCCTTTTTGCACGTGACCTTGGAATGCGAATACGATGCCGTCACATCGCCATGAGTTCCATCCCTATCTTATGGATTCCGTCCAATATCCTTTTGCGCATTTCCGGCCTCGGATGCCTCCAGCCGGAGGCATAATGTGAAAGCTGCTGCGGATTCACTCCTGCCGCCCTTGCAATGGCGGAACGCGGAACCATCTTTTCCGTATGATGCAGCAAGGCGCGAGCGGAAAGATGCCATTCGATGTCCAACGCCCCGTCCAATTCGGAAGGAACATCATAACCATTGTCACGCAAGCCTTCCGCATGGAAACGCAAGGCTTCGGCCATGTTTTCTTTAAGCTCGTCCAAAGTCCGGCCCGTGGCCACGCAGGCTACATCTTCGTTCACAGGAGATGCTGCATAATTGCCGGTCCAATCAACATTAATCCTTATTTTTCCCATACTTTAAATATAAAAAAGGTTATTTTAAAGCATCCAAATATGATTGCCCCTTTTCCGTCAATACATACCCGCCTGTCTTTAATGAACCTTGGTACTCTATCAAACATAAAGGTTC
Source organism: uncultured Bacteroidales bacterium (assembly GCA_944322605.1). Classification (GTDB taxonomy): domain Bacteria; phylum Bacteroidota; class Bacteroidia; order Bacteroidales; family UBA932; genus CALUPD01. The sequence goes on from CALUPD010000029.1 coordinate 7,965, forward strand.
AGATGACAGTTGTTTAATGATACGTTCCAACGTTGCCTTCGAAATATCAATCAGTTCTAATAATGCTTTTCTCTTTATATGAGGAGATTTGGAAATCTCCAACAAAACAGACAATGCATTTTTATTTATAGCCTCATTTATAGCCTCATTTATAGCCTCATTTTGCGGGTTGATGGTATTCTCAAATCCTTCCCTGCAAGGAATTTCAATCAGGAAATACGTCCTATCCTCATCCGTTTCAATCCTTGCCGGTTCTGAACCGTTCTTTCGTAACTCGTCCTGTATCGTAGGGATACCCGTCGCACGGCCTTCTGACAACTGGAGTTCTTTCAGGTAGTCGCCCAAACGGCGGTTGCGGTAACGGCGTGACTTCAGGTGTTCGGCTTTATGAATGGCATCCAAACTGATAGAACGGTCCGGTCCGGCATAGCTGAGAATGGAGATCTTTTTCGGTTCGATAGTGATTTCTACAGGTTCCCGTTCTTGATAATCCCTATGATAAAGTGCATTGACAACAGCTTCCTCAATGGCTTGATAAGGATAATTGAAGAATGTGATAGATTCCGCCTTGTCTTTAGGCTTGATAATACGTTTCTTGATGACATTGGTCCGGACATAGTCCAAAGCCTGCTTGATCATTTCCGGAACCGGACCTACTATCTTGGGAACTTCTATCATGTTGTTAGGGTTCTCGATGCATCCTTCAGGGAATATGACAATGTCTACCTGTGTAGTAGGAAAGAACTTTGCCGGATTCTTGCTGAACATCATCGCCGCCACATTTTTGAGAGTTTGATGCTCGGTCGGCCCGGTCAACAAATCCATCTGACCCAATATTTCCACAAACGGCTTGCTTTCAAAGTCATTTGCCAAACGACTCCCTACTGTCTGAAGATAATCCAGCACCAAAGCCGGAGAAATATCCGAAATCTCAATCTGCTCATTCCCTCTTTCATCAAAAGGTGTCCTGTTAGCCATCTCCCTGAGTTCGTCAAGTACTTCTCCTTTTGCTTCAATGGTACTTGTACCGCCGCGTACATACCATTTGCCCGGAGACTGTTTTGCCGTAACACGTTCCCTCACATTATACGGACGATTAACCCCGGCAGGAACCCATATCACAAGAACACTCTTTCCATCAACTTCTTGAACATCGATACGGGGCATATAGTAAGGTTCTATCTTGTTATTGTACCAAACCATGTCCTTCTGTATATTGTTCAATGCCTCAATAGGTATCCCAGCAACCGGCCTTTTGGCAATCCCAGTCCGTTCCTCTTCTTCTATCCCCACCACGATGTATCCTCCGCCGATGTTGTCAAAATCATTGGCAAAGGCGCAGATGGTCCTATAGATTTTATCGGGATTCCATCCCTTTTTGAACTCAATGCGATTGGATTCTATCTTGCGCTTGTTAAGCAAGTCTTCTATATTGATTGGTATTGCCATACTATTGGAAATTGGTTGAATTATTTTTCTTTTCTACATAAAGCAACTCCCTTACATCCACTTACCTTGTAACGTCTCATCTCTTATCGCTTCCTACCGCAAAGATATAAAAAAATATATCATTTCTTAACGTAGACCGGCACGCCTTGCCTGATCATATGCCGCAAGACGTTCCTGGTGGAACGGGTCACATAAGAAGTGTAATACAATCCGTTCAAACCCGTTAGAAAAGAAAATGCCGGAAGATCGCGCTAACTGCAATCCTCCGGCATTAATCTTTTCAGAATGCCGAAAAGCAATCCTGGCTTTTCCGGTCCAGTTACACTCCCAAGACTATGTTAGCATCGATATTGAGTTTTTTGCTAATGTCCCGGGCCACTTTCAATGTAGGCTCGCTCCTGCCCGTGAGATAATCGCTCACTCGCGAAGGGCTTACCCCAAGAAGCTTGGACAACTTGGCCTGGTTCAACCCCATTTCATACATGCGCAGCTTGATCACGTCAACAAGGGACGGAGACTTTACCGGATAATGCTCTTCCTCATAGTCTTCGACAAGAGCCGACAACAGATCCAGCTCGACTAAGTTCTTGTCATCGGCAGGCGTATCGTCATTCACCAAAGGAAGAAGTTCCTCTATCCTTTCCATTGCCGCCCTGTAGGCCGCTTCGTTCTGTATCTTTGCCATAGTCCTATATATTTTTCGCATCTATCGAATCGTATTCCGCATGAATACCTATGAAACGTATAAAAACCAACTTTATCGTAAACTTGATGACCGCAACCATTCTGTAGTTGTTCCCTCTTATGTTGAACACGTAATGCTGGTTTCCCACGCTGTCCGCGCTGCCGAACACCTGTCTGACATCAGCAAAACATGTCCATTCAGCCTTTTTGACCTTCTGATACCATTCTTCAAGGGCCGTTTCCGAATCGGGAAGCTTTATGTAATATTCTACGATCTTGTTCCGCGCTATGATTCTCATGCTTGCCACGTTTGTGCATGCAAAGATACGAAACAATTTTGAAATGTAAAATATAATTCTAAAATACAATATTTTTTTAAACGTTCCAACATCAGAACATCAGGAAATTCCAGCTTACTCCTATCCCAAAATACGGCATTGCGGTTATCCCGCCATAGCAGTTCGATCGCATAGTCATGGTCTTCCGGAGTCGGCGAAGCCGCCGTAATCGACACCTTGAACATTTTACGGAAAATAAACATGCATTTTGATTTCCTTATAAAAACATGTTTAACCTTTGCAAAAACAATTTAATAGAATCGCATTATGAAAAGCCTTATGAAAACGACGACACTTGCACTGATTTTCTCTTTCATGTCAATGTTCCTGTATTCATGCGACGAAGAACGCATGATAAGCTACGGAAGCCTGCCCGGCAAGGCAAAGACTTTCATTGAAACATATTTTCCCGGAATAGGCGCAGCCAGCATAATCAAAGACAAAGACGATGGAAGAACCGAATACACCGCCCTCTTGAATGACGGCACGGAAATAGAATTCGACGGAAGCGGGAACTGGACCAGCATAGACTGCATGTTTTCAACAATGCCGTCGGGCATAATTCCTGAAGCAATCGCCGATGATATCGAACAGCGTTATCCGGGGTCCACTTTGTACGGAGCCGAGAAGAAAACAGGAGGATATGTCATCGACATACACGACACGTCCCAAATGCCGGTTTCGCTAAAATATTCGAATAATGGGCAATTCATCGGAATAGAATACGACAGATAATCCGGGCCTATTCGGCAAAAGCGGGACGGAGACTTGCAAATCATTGATTTTAATATATTTGTAAAACCGTTATTAATATGGGGCTTAGTCGGCAAAAGCAGGGTGAAATCTATGCAAATCATTGATTTTAGCACCTTTGCACAGATTATTACTGATATGGTTTAAAAAAACGCTTTTTCTGCGGGTCGCCAAATGCTGTAAGTAATTGCATGGGAGGCATGAACATTTGAATGGCGGCATCCGGCATGCGAACCTAATGAGCAAATCAGCATAATCATTAAATGCGGACCTGTTTTTTTTTGCGCCATGCATAACAACAATGAGTATTTTTATCTAAATTCGCTGTTTGCAATCAGCCTGCGCATAAGGCTTTGATTCAAGACAAACCTGAATTAATGATAAATAATCACTACTGTCCCGTAAAAGTGGATAAATAGTTCTTTGAAATTATTGAAATATAGTCAATTACACGGTCTTTTGAAATGAAACGGACTTGATTTTGCAACTTTGCAGTCTAATACAAATGGCT
>CALUPD010000030.1 GCA_944322605.1 uncultured Bacteroidales bacterium
AAGCCTGTCCGCGACGGCACAAACAACAGACAATATGGATAGAATCGAAGCATGCAAGCAGAATTACCGCACCTTGTTCGGCGGCGAAGCCCTGACCGGGCAGGGCACGGACCCGGAGATGATGGACATCCTCCAGAAGTTCATCTTTGGTGAAGTGTTCCAGACGGGCGAACTGACACTGAAACAGCGCGAAATGATTACCTGCATCACCCTCGCCACGATGCAGACGCTCCCGCAACTGAAAGCTCATGCGGGTGCGGCACTCAATGTGGGCGTTACCCCGGAGGAACTGCGCGAAGTGATGTACCTCACCGCCCCGTTCATCGGCTTCCCAAAGATGCTGAATGCCGTGACTACGGTAAACGAGGTGTTCAAGGAGCGTGGCATCAGCCTGCCTTTGGAAAAGCAAGGCACGGTGACGGAGGAAACACGCCGCAAGGCGGGCAAGGCCATTCAGGACAAACTCTATCCCGGCGGCATCGCCTCGGTGATGGAAGGCGTGCCCGGCGACATGGGCAAGGACGTGGAGCAGTTCCTCACGGATTATTTCTTCGGCGACATCTACAGCCGTGGCGCAATAGATTTGCAGACACGCGAGCTGTTGGGCTACTGCGTGTTGACTGCCTTGGAAGCTGAAAGCCAGCTCCATTCGCACTATCACGGCAATATCAACGCGGGCAACTCTCCCGAAACGCTGACCGCCGCCGTCATCCAGTGCCTGCCCTATATCGGCTTCCCTGCCGCTATCAAGGCGTTGCGCATCATCAAGCAGGAATATGCCAAGTCCGTTCCTGCCGGAAACAATGCACTATAAACAAATCAGTGCGCCTGTCGGGGTTGCAGTCAGCTATTCTCAACGGGATGGCTGCAACGCTTTTGCCAGGACTGAAAATCAGGCAGGCATCATGCCTGCCCTATGATTTGCGCCTATTGCGAAATTGCAGGTTGCATAGTATATTTGCCTTCAAAGAGCAAAAGAAAATGGAAATCGATATAGTGTATCTTTGGGTAGACGGAAGCGATCCTGAATGGCAGGCAAGGCGCAGCGCTTTTACAGGGAAAAAATTAGATGGCACCGAGACGAACTGCAAAGGGCGATATGCCGATAATGACGAGTTGAAATATAATCTGCGTGCATTGGAAAAGTACGCGCCATGGATACGCCATGTCTTTATCGTGACAGACAACCAGACTCCGGCTTGGCTTGATACGTCAAATCCGAAAGTGACGGTGGTCGATCAGAAAGAAATCCTTCCTGAAACCAGCCGGCCTTGCTATAATTCATCGTTGATAGAGCATTTTCTCTATAAAATACCCGGGCTTTCCGAGCATTTTCTCTATGCCAACGACGACATGTTCCTGAACAAGCCGGTCTCTCCTGATGTGTTTTTTGCACCGGACGGCTTGCCGATAATACGTCTTATCCATACCCGGCTAAGGGACTGTTACCTTGCGTTCAGGAACAAGGTCCTTGGAGTACCGTACAAATATTATATCCGGACCTTGCGCAAGTCCGCAGAACTTGTGGAAAAGAAGTACGGCGTTTATTATAAAGGAAAGCCTCATCATAACATAGACGCGTACCTCAAGAGCAGCTGCCGGCGCACGGCGGAGACGTTTTGGCCGGAAATATCGGAAGTCTTGGACAATCACGTGCGTAAGGATAACGACATCCAGCGTGTCATATACTCATATGCGCCTCTTGCTGAAAAACGCGGACATTTGCGTTGGGTGACCCAGCGGACTTCTTTCAGGTTTTTGATTTATAATGGAAGCCACTACGGCAAATTGAGAAGGTACGATCCCGTATTCTTCTGCATGAATGATTCCGAGTACGCGACGGATAGCGACAGGCGGAAAATGACGGCATTCCTGGCGAACCGCTTTCCGGAAAAATCCATGTTTGAAAAACAGGCGTTGAAATAAGACCTGCTTCAAAAAAGTTCAAAACTGGATTTCTCAGGCAGGATGTGCTCGAATGCGTTCCTGATGTTTTCCATCACCTGGCCGTAATTGCGGATATGCGCGTTGTCATTCAGGCAGACAAGCGAATAGGACTGGTCGTATATCGCACGGGCTGCCTGTTTGGGGCGGATCATGAGGGGAAACATCTTGGTGTCCTGATAGGTGTTGTAAGGTTCGAAATTTCCCCGGCATATCTGCCATGTGCGGAAAAGTTCCGGAGTGTAATCGCTCGGGGAGCGGAATTTGTTGACGGATGCTGCCGTAAGTTCTTTTCCTGCTGCGTTCCATACCTCTTCAAAAGTGGTTTTCAGATATGGCTGCGCGTTGTGCGGGGTCCGCAGCGTTATGAATTTCCCGTAATGTTTCAGAATATGGTTCCAACGCGCTCTTGAACCGTAGCTTTTGTCAAACCATTTGTCATGGTCGCGGGCCATTACTTCTTTCTTGTCGAAGTTCCTGTTGATTATGTTTATGCTGTTTTGGAGCGTCTTGTACCATTGCGACCAAGATGGGTTGTAGAGGAATGCCGCTATGTCGCAAGGCAGGCCGTTTTTGAAGAAACGTTCCGTCCCGATAGTGTTTATGATATGGATATCGTCATTGAAATAGACAAAATGCTCGGCAAGGCCTGGAATCCTGTGGAGATAATATTCGATTACCACTGAATTGAAAGTAGGCAGGAACTGCTCCGGGATATAATCCTTGTGGTTCACAAGATGAATCTTGGGGTTGTTTTCGTCGAGCCATTCGGGCTTCTGCCCGCATGTCACGAAATGTATCTTGCGCACCCATGGTGCGAATTTCTCCACTCCTCTGAACCAGTATCTTAATAGGCCGTAATCGCGGAAACGGGCTTCTGAGACCCCGTTTTTAGTGTTCTCCCGGTTTCCGGAGCATTTCGCGAAATCCGCCTGCCACTTCGGGTCGTTCATGTCCACCCACGTGATTACAAAATCGATATCCATTCTTATTAAATGTTAAATGAGCAACTTGTGGTTTTGGCTGCAAAGTTAAGTTTTTCCGTGCAAATATGCATATTGTCCGAGCGAGGGATGGGTCACAGCAGAAGCGTGATCAGCGGAATGCTCACTATCGACAGGAGGGTGGAAATCAGGATTCCCTGTACCATTACTGTCTCGTCCTTCCCGTATTGCAGGCAGAACATCGCGCCGTAAGTACCTACAGGCATGGCGGCAAGGACAGTGTTTATTCCTAATATCTCTCCTTTGAATCCCATGGCCTCAGTGATGAAATATATTACTATCGGCAGCACGAGAAGGCGAAGCCCGGTTATTACCCATGTGAGCTTTCCCGAGAATATTTTGCTTAGGTCCATCTGCGCCATGGATGTGCCTATGACAAGAAGGGCCGCAGGAACGGTTATGTTGCCAAGCAGGGTGAAAGGCCTGGATACAATGTCCGGGAATCCTTTTATGTCGAATGCGACTATTATGATGGACAGGTAGCAGGCTATCATTGCCGGGCTAAGCAGCACTTTCCAGTCGAATTCAAGCTTGCCGTCCCCTCCCTGGATCATTTTCCTCCCCAATGAAAATGCGAGCAGGTTGAACGGGAAATTGAGCAGGCTGGCGTAGAATATCGCATGTTCTCCGAATATGGATGCCACTATCGGGAATCCTAAAAAGCCTACGTTTCCGAAAGTCAGCATGAATCCGTAAATGCCCTGCATTGTTTTGTCTTTGGACATGGCGTGCGACAGGGCGATGGATACTGCGACAAAAAATGCGTATGTTATGAACCCTATCGCAAGCACCGGGATTATGAGTTCTTTTTTCGGAGAAATTTCGCCCATTACCGATGAGAGGATCAGGCATGGGTTGCTGATGTTGATTACGAACACTGACAGCTGTTGCGAAAAGCGGCTGTCTGTTATCTTGAATTTCGCTGCGGCGTACCCTACGAGTATCAGGATGAACAGCGATGTCATTTGGGATATTATATCCAGCATCCGTTCTGATGTTTGGTGGCAATAAAAATTGCGGCATCGGCTTGAAAGGCGGATGATGCCGCAATAGCGTGCTTATTGCAGGTTACAGGAATTTCACTTTGTCCATGCTTCTCGGTTTTGCGGCAGGTTCTTCGTCAGGATAGCCGAATCCTATGGCGTAAAGCAGGTTGTATCCCTGGGAGAATCCGAGTTCTTTCAGGAATGGCATCCCTTCCGCCGATTTGAGAAACCTTACAGGGCTTCCGAGGCAGCATGAGCCTATTCCCATCGCATGGGCCATAAGGACCATGTTCCCGCCGAGAAGGCCGCAGTCTATTTGCGACAATTCGTAGGCCGTGTCGTTCGCTATGAATGCGACCGTAGGGGCGTTGCGGAATATGTTTACGAAATTGCTGTCTTGGGCCGCTTCAGGATAGATTTTCAAATATGCGTCCGTGATTGCCGAAATGAATTCCGGATTGTCAGTGATGCGTATTTCCCAGGATTGCTTGTTCTGCCCGTTAGGGGCGTTGATTCCGCAAAGCGCGATTTTTTCCATCTTTTCGCGTTCTACAGGCTGTGGCTTGTATTTGCGGATGCTTCTTCTCGACATTATAACTTCTTCTACTGTCATGGCTTTGTCTGTTTTTTCTGTTGCCGTGCCGCTGTTTCCGCATGACACAAGCATGCATAGCGCAGCGACGGAAATAAGGATTTTATTCATAATCATATTATTAAATTAGTGGATGATCTTTTCGGAAAGCGGCGATTCTTTCTTCGAACAAAGGGAACATGCTGTCGGTCATTTTTGAAACGCATGCCCTGATTCCTTCCTGCGTGCTCCCTGCCGTGCTTATTGAAATGCTGCTTATTCCATAATATATAAGCTCTTTCACCAGTTCTCCGCCGCTCATCGGACCGTAGCCTGCGGTAAAAAAGAAACCGTCGCCTATCGGCTTTCCGCCGTCCATGTCGTATACGATATGGAATCCGTTGTCGGTGAAAATCTTTTTCATCCTTTCGGCCCTTTTTGCGTAATCCCTCGTGTATTCGACAAAATCGAATTTTCCTTCGCATGCGGCATCGAGTATTGCCGCGACTCCGTGCTGCGCGGACATGGAGCATCCGGCAGAAATTGCATATATTATCGATTCCGCTATCGTCTGCCCGAATGATCCTGCGGTCTTATACCTTTCGGCAAGGGCAGGATATGTTTTACGGAAGAGCCTGTCCGAAATGCAGGCTATTCCTATCCTTTGGCCTGCATAGCTGAAAATTTTTGACGCCGAGAGCATTATTATGAAGTTGCCTGTATATCTGGCGGCCGTAGGAGGGTAAGGATCGCTGAAAGGCTTGCCGTAGCAGGTCCTTGAATCCATTCCGAAATATGCAATGTCTTCTATGGCTATGGCATCGTATTTTTCCGCGAGTTTTCCTATTGTCCGCACTTCGTTTTCGTCGAGGCAGAACCATGCCGGATTGTTAGGCGTGGAATAGATTATGGCTGCGATATTGCCCTCATTCATTATCTCTTCCATTTTCTGTTCGAGCTTGCCTCCCCTGTAATTATAAATGTCGAAATTTTTCCATTTCGCGCCTAATATGTCCAATTGCGATTTCTGGACCGGGAATCCCGGGTCGATGAACAGTATGGTGTCTTTCTCCGGATCCCTTTGCAATGCGGCGGTGAATGCAGCGAATGAAATCATTGCAGAACCTGTTCCGGGGATGCATGAGGACGGCGAGACCTCGATATTCATGAATGCCTTTATGAATTTCGATGCGGCTTCCTTCAGCTCCGGTATTCCGCTCAGCGGCGGGTATGTGCCTGCCGCTCCTGAATCCAAGGCCCTTTTTTCCGCTTCCGTCCCTATCTGTACGGGCGGAATTCCCGGTACTCCCTGGTCCATTCTGATGAAAGGGATGCCTGTGCTTTTTTCAAGGCCGGCGGCTACGGAAAGAATCTGCGCTATGGACGCGTTGCTCAGGTCTTTCAGCCCGTTGGCTTTTAATTCCTTGTCTACCGTGTCTTTGCTGAATAATCTGTTGTCTTTCATATGAAGCATGTAAATATGCGGCAAATATACAAAATCCGCAGTAGTCCGGACATCAAACGCAATGCGGACCGGCAATTCTTTGCCGGTGTTCATGCCGTGAAGGAGGATATATGTCAAATTTAACAAAATAGTAATGTTTATGGATTTATTTTTGCAGCTAAAAAGTATCAGTCTTAATTATGTATATGAGAAAACAGAAAAACGATATGTCAAAGTCCAGGAAAAACAGGCAGGAGGCCGACAGGATTCTTCCGAGGGATGTGAGTTGGATGTATTTTAACAGGCGCATTCTGCAAGAGGCCGGCAGGAAAGATATCCCTTTGCTTGAGAGATTGTCTTTCCTTGGCATATATTCGAATAACTTGGATGAATTCTTCAGGGTCAGGGTCGCCTCTTTGAACCGCATAGTGGAGTACGAGGACAAGACTGCTAAAGAAGACAAGAAAGACGCTCTTTCCATAATAAAGGAAATAAACAAGCTGAACAATATCTATTCAAAAGAGTTCGAGGCCGTCACTTCGGATGTCATGGAAGACCTTGCCGCAGAAGGCATATGCGTGGTGAACGACAGCCAGCTTGACGAGGATCAGGTGAATTTCGTCTTGTCTTATTACAGGGAGAACCTTTACGGATGGGTCTTGCCTGTGCGTTTTTCGGCGGTCAGGCAGTTCGATATGGAAAACGATGAAAGCATATACCTTGCGGTAAGGATGCATAAGAAGAACATGCCGGATGACAGGTACGAGTATGCTTTCCTTGATTTGCCGGTAAGCATTTGCGGCCGGTTCGTAAGGCTTCCTGACAAGGACGGGAAGAAATATCTCATGTATCTTGACGATGTTATCCGATGCTCTCTTCCGCTTATATTCAGCGGGCAGAACTACGATGGTTTCGACGCCTATTCGTTCAAGTTTACACGCGACGCCGAGATGGAAATAGACAACGACGTTCATAACGGCCTTCTTCAGAAAATATCCAAGGGCTTAAAGGACAGGAAAAAAGGATCTCCTTTGAGGGTCATTTACGATGAAAACATGCCTCCTCGCCTTTTGAAATATGTTTTAGGGGCTATGAATCTTGACAAGCTCGATACGGTGCTTGCCGGAGGGCGTTATCATAACCACAAGGATTTCATGGGATTTCCGGATTGCGGGCGGAAGGATCTCAAATACCCGAAATGGAAGCCGGTCCTCAAATCCGAACTTTCCGACCCGGAAACCAGCATATTGGAACTGATAAAAAAGGAAGACAGGTTCATTCATGTGCCGTACCACAGTTTCGATTCTTATCTGCGCGTATTGCAGGAAGCTGCATTGAGCAAGGATGTTACATCCATACGCATAACCCTGTACAGGCTTGCCAAGGAATCCAAGGTGGTGAAGGCTTTGATAGGAGCTGCAAGGAACGGGAAGAAGGTCATTGTGGTGATAGAGCTGATGGCAAGGTTCGACGAGGCTTCGAACATAAACTGGTCGAAGAGGATGCAGGATGCCGGAATACATGTGATATTCGGTGTCGAGGGATTGAAGGTCCATTCGAAGATTACCCATATTTCGATGAAAAACGGGCGCGACATAGCCTGCATAAGCACCGGAAATTTCCATGAGAGCAATGCCAAAGTGTATACGGATTATATAATGATGACGGCGTCAAAGCCTATCGTGAAAGACGTGCTTTCGGTATTCAATTTCATAGAAAAGCCGTATGCCCCTGTCTCTTTCAAGGAATTGCTCGTTTCTCCGAATACGATGAGGAACAGGTTCGTGCATCTTATCAATGACGAGATAAAGAACAAGAACGCCGGAAAGCCGGCATATATAAAAGTTAAAATCAATCATATTACTGACCCGCTGATGGTCAGGAAGCTTTATGAGGCTGCCGAAAACGGAGTGAAAATCGATTTGCTGGTACGCGGGAACTGTTCCCTGTACACCGATTCTCCGAAATTGGAAGGAAACATGAGAGTGACGGCGATTATAGACAGGTATCTTGAGCATTCGAGGATATTCATATTCGCGGCCGGAGGTGAAGAAAAGACATTCATCGGCTCTGCCGACTGGATGCCGCGCAACCTTGACAACCGCGTTGAAGTCATTGCTCCTGTTTATGATCCCAAGATAAAAGCCGATTTGAAGAGGGTTGTGGAACTCGGCCTTAATGACAACGTGCAGGGACGAGTGGTCGACGGCTACGGACGAAACGAGTTCTTCCGTGGAGACGGGAACGGCCGTTTAAGGTCGCAGGAATTCCTGTATGATTGCTATTTGAAGGAAAATGAAATGTTTTCTTCTAATGGGATTTCGTCTGCTGAAGCTGAGGAAAACAAGGCCGGGCATGTGGAAAACAACTAACAAAACCTGCAAATATGAATAACAAATTTTATGCGGCGATAGACATAGGTTCGAATGCCGTAAGATTGCTGATAAAGAGGGTGTCCGTTCAGGAGGACACCGGCGAGGCGAGGTTTACGAAGGAAATCCTGTTGAGGGTTCCTATCCGCCTCGGATTCGACGTGTTCTCTAAAGGACGGATATCGAAAGAAAAGGAAAAACGTCTTTTCCGCTTAATGAAGGCGTACAAGCAGCTGATAAAAATATACGATGTCGCATATTTGCGGGCATGCGCCACATCTGCTATGCGCGATGCTGAAAACAGCGAAAAGATAATAAGGAAAATCCGCCGCCGCACAGGCATTCCGATAGAAGTCCTGAACGGCCAGGAAGAGGCAAGGATGGTTTACAAGAACCATATAGAATTCGTAGGAGACAGGGAAGGCTATTACATGTACGTGGACGTTGGAGGCGGCAGCACGGAGGTAAGCCTTCTTTCCAATGGGGAATTGCTTTATTCGAAGTCATTTAATATCGGTACGGTGCGTATTCTTACCGGCGGTGTCGATGAAGCGGACTGGCTGCATCTCAAAAGCGAATTGTCGATCCGCACTAAAGGACTGGATGCCGTTGACATAATAGGATCGGGCGGAAACATAAACAAAATATACCGCCTTATCGACGATAAGGACAGGAAACTGAAGCGCGTGCGCGTGTCGGATGTGAGGGCCATGTATGAAAAGCTGCGCCCTTTGTCCACGGAGGAAAGAATGGAGGCTTTCAATCTCATGCCGGACCGCGCGGACGTAATAGTTCCTGCAATGGACATATTCCTGACTATTGCCGAAACGGTTAATTCTTCATTTATATATGTGCCGGAAATAGGCCTTGCGGACGGTATTATAGACGCTTTGTATGAAAATAACGCAAGCATGGCAAAAGAAATCTAAGGCGGCGCATGCCGTCCGCATCGCGTGATGTTTTCCACGCGCTTTGAGACAACGCCCCGAAAGTCATTGATTCGACTTCCGGGGCGTTGTCTGTCTGCTTGTTCGGATATTCTTCCGTGCAGGGCTTGTCCTGATTTGATTATTTTCCTCATGTCTGATACATGGATGTTAAGCCGTGTTATGTATCTGTTTCGTTTTGTTTTTGGAACGCCGCAACGGGTAATCAAGACTTAATTGCGGCGTAACATGAATAAAACAATCGATTTTGATATTTGCGGCCGAAAACAGATATGTGAGAAAGTATGACGAGAAAGAGAATTTTATTATTGGCTTTTTTTTGCTTTGTCTTTTTGGGGTCGCCATTCATCTTGCAGGCGAAGATAATCAAGGGTTACATAAGGGACATTGAAACTAATGACCCTCTTCCGGGGGCGGCTGTCCTGCTTTCAGGAACCGGCAGAAGCGCCATGACCGATGAAACAGGCTATTATGAACTCGATGTTACCGGTTATGATAAAGGAAGCCTTGAACTCTATTATATCTCGTATGAAACCTTGGTTACCGGCGAGATATTTTTCGACGAGACTATCGCGGCTGAAAAGAATTTCATGATGAAGTCCGAATCGGTACTGATAGACGAAGTGGTCCTGGTCGAGAGAAAGAATGCGGAATTGCAGACTGTCCTTATGAATGACAGGAAAGTGTCGACCAAGGCAATCGAGAACATAGGCGCGGCAGAGATGAGCATCAAGGGACTGTCCAATGCGGCCGAGGCTATGGAAACGATGACGGGGGTCTCTTTTGCGGATGCTGGACAATTGTTTGTCAGGGGGTTGGGGGACAGGTACAGCCTGACGACTCTCAACGGCTTGCCAATTGCTTCGCCGAATCCGGACAACAAGCTCATACCGTTGGACATATTCCCGTCGTCTACTATAAAAAGCGTTACCGTCAGCAAGGTTTACGATGTTTCAAGCTTTGCGGATTATTCCGGAGCCCGCATAGACATAGGGACAAAGGAAAATGTGGGAGAAACATTCTTCTCCGTTTCTTTAGGATTCAGCGGGAATTTCAATACCACGTTTTCGGATTTCTATACCAGCAGCAGGCACGGTTCGATGTTCGTGGACAACAATCTTTCCGATGCGGTGAAATCATTGTCTCCGAGCGGTTTCTCGGAATATGTCAGGACAAAGGATCCGTTCAGGTCGTCTTTCAATATAGGGCAGGGAACGGCCTTGCCAGGGATAAGCGGCACCGTTTCAGGTGGAACTACTTTCGATTTGAAAAACGGGGATGAATTGAGCCTTCTTGCTTCTTTCGGAATAGGAAACGACAGGCAGTCCATAAGGGACGCTTTCATAACGAATCTTACGGCGCAAGGAACTGTCCTGAATTCATTCGATTATGACAGCTATGAGAGAAGCGTGGACATATCCGGATTATTCAGCCTCAATTATCTTTTTGAAAACGGCGGGAAAATCGGCTACAATATGATTTATTCCAAGACGTCCACTGACGAATACAAGCTCAGGAGCGGATTCGATTCGGAAAAGAACAACCTGCTCGGAAGCAACAGTGTCGCGCATTCATATTCCCTGTTCAATAACCAGCTGCACGGCATACATCCGTTAGGTAAAAACTGGGAACTCATTTGGAAAGGATCTTACGGCATGACTGCAAGCAACGAGCCGGACAGGAAACAGGTGATGTACCGCAGGGGAGAATCAGGAAACCTGTCGCTTTTCAAGCTGAACCAGCAGGAGACAATGAGGTATTTCGGAGAACTTACGGAAAACGAGTTCATAGCGGATTTGAGCGTAGTGCATGCCTTTCTTGAAAAGAGCAAGCTGAGATTCGGAGTGGCATACAAGGACAAGTCAAGGGATTATTCGTCGACAAGGTTCTATTACGACCTTGATTACATAAACCCTGAAATCACGGATATTTATAATCCGTCATTCCTCGACTGGGAAAATGTCTCTTCCGGCCTTATACCGATTATCAAGGACGCGCAGCCGAAGGACAGCTATTTTGCAGGGCATGACATAATAGCAGGATTCGCCGATGTGGAATATTACCCTATCGACAGGTTGATGCTCAGCCTCGGCGTGCGTTACGAATATTCTCACCAGTGGGTGAATTATTGGGACGACGCTTCGATTGAAAGGATGTCGGTTCTGAATTCCGGCGATTTCTTCCCTGCGCTTAATGTGAAATTCGACATAAACGACAGGCATGCCCTTAGGTTCGCCGCTTCGATTACTGTCACAAGGCCTTCATTTATAGAAATGGCGCCGTTCCTTTACAGGGAATCCTACGGTTCTGCGGAAATAAGAGGTAACGAAAATCTTAAAAACGGATACAACTATAATTTCGACCTTAAATATGAATATTTTTCCAAGGACAACAGGGACATGTTTTCGGTAGGGGTTTATTATAAAATACTGAAAACGCCTATTGAGAGAATCCAGGAGTCTTCGGGCGGAGCGGTGGTGTATTCGTTCAGGAATGCCGAGCAAGGCATAGCCGCCGGCATCGAAGCCGAGTTCAAGAAAACGATAGGGCGGTACTTGCAGGTAGGAGCAAATGCCTCGCTTATGTATACCGATGTGGTGCTTATGGCGAACGGCGGAATCTACACCGATAGCAGGCGCGCCTTGCAAGGAGCCTCGCCGTACTTGGCAAATGCATACGTCACTTACGCGCCTGAATTCAGGAACGGATCCTCGCTTTCGATGTCCCTCATGTACAATCTCCAAGGACCGAGAATACATACGGTGGGCGTATACGGGTTGGGAAATGTTACCCAAAAGACTTTCCATACCCTTGATTTCAACATGATTTACAGGGTGACTCCTTCATGGAGCATAGATCTTTCCCTTGAAAATCTTCTTGACAGCGAAATGTCGTTCAGCCAGGAAGTGAAAACGACGGGAGAAAACATAAAGACCGAATCATACCGTTTTGGTCGCGGGATACAATTAGGAATCAGTTACAACTTTTAATTTTTAATAATTCTTTTAAAAAATGAAGAAAAATTTTCAAACTTTTGCAGCCGTTGCAGTGGCTATGGCAATGATGGTTTCATGCGAAAATGGTGAAACTCCTGTAGTTCCAGGTCTTGATGGAAATGAGCTCAGGGGCGAGGTTACTGAAAACCTTACTCTCGAAAGCGGAAAGGAATATTCCCTTACGGGCGGATTGCATGTCAAGGAAGGCGCGACCCTTACGATAGAAGAAGGCGTTAAGATAGTTGCCAAGGATGACAATATCGTGGATTACATCCTTATCGAACAAGGCGCTAAAATCGACGCGCAGGGAACTGCTTCCAATCCTATCGTGATGACTTCCGAAAAGAAATCGGCCGGCGCATGGGGCGGTCTTCATATTTGCGGCAAGGCCCCTATCAATGTTCAGGGACAGACTTCTAAATCGGAAGTGGGCGATGCTGCCTACGGCGGAAGCGATGCCGCTGACAATTCCGGCGTTTTGAGGTATATCAGAATCGAATACGCAGGCTACTCTTTCTCTGAAGAAAAAGAAGCCAACGGATTTACTTTCTACGGAGTCGGCAACGGTACTACTGTAGAGTACCTTCAGGCTTACAAGGGTTCGGATGACGGTTTCGAATGGTTCGGCGGTACGGTAAACGTAAAGCACCTCGTCTCTACGGACAACACGGACGATTCTTTCGACTGGACTGAAGGCTGGTGCGGAAAAGGCCAGTATCTTCTTGCAATTCAGGAATCTTCTGAATGCGACTGCCTTATCGAAGCAGATAATAACGGAAATAATGCGGCATTGACTCCTGTTTCGCATCCCGTGCTTTCAAATATAACGCTTGTAGGAAACAATAGCGCGGATAACAAAAGAGGCATCCGTCTCCGCGCCGGGACATTCGCTGACATTTACAACGCTATCGTGACCGGCAAGCCTCAGTGCCTTACGACAGAAACTCCGGAAACGGAAAATTCTCTTGCTGGCGGACAGTCTCATCTCCAGTATATCCTGCTTGCAGGCGAAATGGCTACTGAAAGCGATATATATACATCGGAAGATTTCCTCGCTGACGGAACTAACAAAGTGAATGAAACTATCGAGCTTGATGGCTATGCAGGAACTGTAAGCGGCGGCAAGGACATGTCATCCGTTGACAATTTCTTCGAATCGACTTCGTTCATCGGCGGCTTGAACGCGTCTGCCGACTGGACCGAAGGCTGGGCTCTTTAGTCCGCATATCGCCTGTACGGTTAATCGCAACGTGCGCACGGCGCACATTAAAAGGGACCGGACGAAAGCCGGTCCCTTTCATTGTTTTCGCTTCAAGATGATTTCCGTCTTCGGCCGGTTACAGGAATTTTGCAATTATCATGCTTGCGGACAGCAATATGCAGAATATTAGCTGCAATTTCGCGGTGTCCTGGTCCGCATCCGCTATTTTTTCATTTCCTATGCATACCCTTTTCATTTTCCTTATGCATTTTACAAGGAGAGGCAAGCTTAGGAATACCGCCGCAGAAAGCAAAGGAAGCAGCCCTGCGATGATAAGTGCTGCCGTGTAAGCGAACTGGAATACGAGAAGGACTATATAATAAATAAACGATTTCCTTTTTCCGAGAAGCATTCCCAATGTTTTGATTCCGGCTTCCTTGTCCGAATTCATGTCCCTGGAATTGTTCGCGTGCAGAATCGCTACGATCGATGGAGAATAGCACAGGCTTATCAATATCGTATTCCATGACAGGAATCCTCCTATGACGATAGAGACGGCTGCTGCGGTCATTATTCCGAAAAAGAAGAAAATGTGCAGGTCTCCCAATGCCTTGTACTTGTTGTAGTGGTACGTGCATGTTCCTATCGCGGTCAGAATGCCTATAATCAAGATGGCCGCGCGGTTTTCCTGCGGGGCCGTCACAAGTATGGCTATGCCTGCCGCCGCTGCCGCAGCTATGCATATTATCCCGTATGCCAGGATTTCCTTGGGCGTGAATATCCCGTCGGGAAGGTACTTTACGGACAGCGTTTCCTGCGTGTCGACTCCTCTGAGGTAATCGTTCCTGTCGCTTAGAAGGTTTCCTGCCGTATGAAAGAGGAGGACCGACAGGAACAGTAACAGAAAGGCATAGAGCGGGGCATTGAAATTTCCTGTCATGTACAGATAGCATGCAGGGACGATGGTCGGCATGGCCGAAGCGGGCAAGGACCATATTCTTGCCGCATTGATGAAATCTTTTGCAGAATGTCTCATATTCCGGATATTGTTTTTAATTAGGGCTGCGAATATACGCAATAAGAATAATTTTACTAAATTTGCGAAATTTGAAATTTTAATTAATTAACATATCATGAAAAAGTTGTTCTACTTGCCAGTTTTGGCATTTGCTGTTGCGGCGGTTTCCTGCGGCAACAAGACGGGAGAACTTACGGCCGGCATAGATGTTACCAATATGGACACTACGGTCGTTCCCGGAGTTGATTTTTATAAGTATTCCTGCGGAGGCTGGATGGAAAAGCATCCTCTTACGGACCAATACGGCCGTTACGGCTCTTTCGACATGCTTGCTGAAAACAACACCAAGCAGATCAAGGGCCTGATTGAAGAACTTGCGGGAAAGAAAGCGGAAGCTGGCTCGGACGCATACAAGATCGGCACTTTGTACAATATCGCCATGGATAGCGCAAAACTCAACAAAGACGGTTTCGCGCCGGTTAAAGCCGAGCTTGAAATGGTGGATGCCGTGAAATCCAATGCGGAACTTCCGTCGCTTGTGGCTAAAATGATGAGGAAGGGATATTCCCCTTATTTCTTCGTTTATGTCGGTTCTGATGAAAAGAACAGCAAGATGAACCTCGTGCAGGCTTACCAGGCAGGCCTTACCCTCGGCAACCGCGACTATTATGTCAAGAATGACGAAAACAACAAGGAAATACGCGCCAAATACGAAAAGCATATCGCAAACATGTTCGAACTTGCTGGCTACGGCAAGTCTGAAGCTGCAAAGGCTGCAAAGGACGTAATGAAGGTGGAAACATCACTTGCCGAAATCCATTACGATAATATGAAATTGCGCGACCCGTATTCCAATTACCATAAAATGAGCATGGAACAGTTATCTAAAGAAATACCTTCGCTCGATTGGAATGCGTTCCTGTCCGATCTCGGCTTGCAAAATGTCACTGAAATGAACATAGGCCAGCCTGAACCTATAGAAAAGGCTGCCGATCTCATGGCAAAAGGCAATCTCGACCAGCAGAAATCCTATCTTAAATGGAGGATAATCAAGACTGCCGCCCCTTATGTAAGCGATGATTTCTATGCTGAAAATTTCGATTTCGACGGAAAGGTGATTTCAGGCCTTAAGGAAATGAAACCACGTTGGAAGAGGGCCGTGGCTACTGTCGACGGAGTGCTCGGCGAAGCGGTAGGCCATATGTATGTTCAGAAATACTTCCCTGCGGAAGCCAAGGAAAGGATGATCGCCCTTGTCGAAAACCTCAAGATCGCTCTCGGAGAAAGGATTCAGAGCCTTGAATGGATGAGCGATGAAACCAAGGAAAGGGCTATGGAAAAACTCGGCACTTTCTATGTGAAAGTAGGTTATCCTGACAAGTGGAGGGATTATTCCGCTCTTGATATAAAAGACGATTCTTATTTTGCAAACATATTGCGTTCCAATGAATTCGATTATGATTACATGTTGTCGAAGGCAGGTAAGCCAGTAGACAAGGATGAGTGGCTGATGACTCCTCAGACGGTGAACGCATATTATAATCCTACGACAAATGAAATATGCTTCCCTGCCGGCATACTCCAGTATCCGTTCTTCGATATGAATGCGGATGACGCTTTCAATTACGGTGCTATCGGCGTGGTCATAGGACATGAAATGACCCACGGTTTCGATGATCAGGGACGCCAGTATGACAAGGATGGAAACCTCAAGGATTGGTGGACTGCCGAAGATTCCGAAAACTTCAAGCAGCGTGCAAAAGTCCTCTCTGACTGGTTCAGCACATTTGAAGTGCTTCCTGGCCTTCATGCAAACGGAAATCTTACCCTTGGTGAAAACATTGCGGACCACGGCGGCCTCCAGGTTGCATTCCAGGCACTGCATAACGCTACGAAGGATGCTCCTCTTCCTGTCAAGGACGGATTTACTCCGGAACAGAGGTTCTATATAGCATACGCAAACCTTTGGGCAGGAAATATCCGCGAAGAACAGATAAGGCTGCTTACCCAGATCGACGTGCATTCTCTTGGTGAATTGCGTGTCAATGCGGCTCTGCCTCATATAGCCGGATGGTACGACGCATTCGGAATCACCGAAAACGATCCTATGTACCTTGCTCCTGAAAAGAGGGCTTCTATCTGGTAGAAAATAACTATTTACTATATTACTTTCATGGGGAATGCGGCGTAGTCGCCGTGTTCCCTTTTTTATGACGTCCGCCGGAATAACATTAGAGGAATTTTTCTTATTTTGCAGGAAATAAGATTCAAATGAACGCAAGACTAAAAAAGGGATTGAAGATTGCAGGCACGGTCATAGTGTCCGTAATCTTTCTTGTTTCGGCATTGATTGCAACGGCTGTTTATTTCGTATTCACTCCATCGAAAATAACGCCTGTTGTCGAAAAGGCGGCTAACGACCTGCTTGACGCGCAGGTCCGCATAGGAAAAGTCGAGCTTACATTCTTTTCGACGTTTCCAAGGTTAGGACTGGAAATCGGGGACGGCAAGATAATTTCATCCCCTGTCTCTTCCGGTAGCAGGCAAGATACCCTTTTGAGCTTTGACAAATGCACGTTGGTGGTTAATCCTGTGGCGTATTTTTCAAAAAACGCGATAATTATAAACAGGCTTGCTATCGACGGGGCTACGGTTTATGCGTTCAGGGATGACGGAGGAAATGCGAACTGGGAGATATATGGTTCAGGCAACGATGGTATTTACGAAGCGGATGCCGGCGATAAGGCAGAAACCATGGATAATCCCGACAGTTCTCATGTGAGCCGCGATCCTGTTTTTTCTGCGATAGTCCTGCGCAAATTCAGAATGAAAAATGCAAGCATTACTTTCGATGACAGGTCTACAGGCTTGTATGCAAGCATGGACGGCCTTAATATGAGAATCGGCGCGGCAATGGGCATGAAAGGCGTGGCTCTCAAGTTTGGCGCGTATTCTCCTGATATTGTCTTGTGGCAAAAAGGGAATTTGCTGGCGAAGCATTTGAGGGTCGGAGCAAATATGTCGCTTAGGGCCGCGAGAGAGGAAAAGACGGTTTACATAGACAAGGCCGGCTTGAATGTGAATGATTTGGATTTTATTGTCAGCGGATCGTTTTCAAGGGACACGTTAAGCAAAGCCATAGAGTCCGATTTGGAATTTTCTGTCAATTCCCCGTCTATGGACAGGCTGTTGGAGCTGCTTCCTGAATCAGTCGTTCAAAAAGGCAAGGTGGATACCAAGGGGAATGTCGGCCTCTACGGAAGCCTGCGCGGCAAGTACGGCAACGGATTTTTGCCTGCATTATCCGTGTGCGCCAGCATAGACGACGGCTCTTTCCATTATAAAGGGCTTCCTTACGGCATAGATTATCTTAAAGCTGATTTCGACGCAAACATTGATCCGATGGAAAAGGACAGTTCGTATATCGATCTCAAAATATTCCAAATGAAAGGAATGAATACGGACATACTTGCGGATATGAAAGTTTACGAGATTTTCGATGATCCGTTCGTGGCATTGAATACCAAAGCCAAGGCCGATCTGAATGCTCTCGCCATGACATTCCCGTTGCAGGAAGATGTGTCGATGGGAGGAATCCTGCATGCAGACCTTAGATTGAGGACAAGGCTTTCTACAATCAAGGACAGGAATTTCGGCAAGGTTTTCATATTGGGGGACTTGATTGCGGACAGCCTTTATTTCAGGGATTCATCCGCGCATATCGATTTTTCGAGCGACGCCGAATTGAAATTCATAGGAGGCAGGGCTTTGGGCGCGACCGTTGAAATTTCTTCTTTGAAAATGGATTACGACAGCATCAGGGTTGTCGCGGACAGCCTTAAGGCAAAGGTGTTTTCAGAACGCCCGAAAGACACGACAAGGATATTCCGCATGCATGGCGATATTTCCATGAACAGCATTTTCGCTTCCTTGCATGATTCGACTGCGGTCTTTTGCAAGCAGGGGAAAATATCAGCCGACTTGAAACCGCGTAAACGGAATCCGTCGATGCCTGTTGCTGAAATCGGCATAGAAACCGATTCTATTTTCTGCATGGCCGGAGGAGTGAAGGCGGGGATGAAGAAAGGGAATATCTCGCTGAAGGCTTCGAAACTGAAGGATTCCGTGTGGATTCCGGAAGGCAAAATCGATTTCAGCCGTCTTGTCGCGAAAGTGCCTGATTTTGCGTTGCCTGTAAGGTTTAACAAGGCTTCGGTGTCTTTCGGGCATAGGAATATTACCTTGAAAAAGGCAAGGGTCAGGGTAGGGCGTTCGAACCTCGTGCTTTCCGGAGAAGTGAACAACCTGTACGCTGCATTGTCCAAAGGCCGGATGATGTCGGGAAATCTCGATATTTCATCGAAGAATATCAATATGAACCAGCTCATGAGAGCCGTCTCCAGGCCGGATGCTGCGGAGGCGGAAATCGAAAAGGATACGCTGTCTACGGAAATGGCATTGTTTGCAATTCCAGATAACATAAATTTCAATGTCAATACGGACATAGGCAGATTGAGGTTCGGGAAATTGCTCTTGAAGAATATAAAGGGGAAAGTGGAAGTAAGGGACAGCCATGTTTATCTCGACAGCCTTAATATCGGAATGTTCGATTCGGATCTGAATGCTTCAATGATTTACAGGGCTGCTACAAAAAGATACGGTTATGCCGGTTTTGACCTTAAATTGAAGGACATAAATGTTTCCGAGTTCGTAAATGCGATGCCGGCCATAGATTCCCTTGTCCCTATGTTGCAGTCATTCAAAGGCAGGATTAATGTAGACATGGCGGCAGAGACAGTCCTTGATTCTACTTTGAATATGATTCTGCCTTCGCTCAGGGCATCCGTCTGCATAAGGGGAGACAGCCTTGTGCTTATGGATGGAGAGACATTTGCTGAAATTTCGAAGAAACTGATGTTCAAGAATAAAAAAGAAAATGTATTCGACAGCATATCGGTCAATATAACCGTGGAGGACGGAAATATCAAGATCTATCCATTTGTGATAGAGATAGACAGGTACAAGGCTGCTGCAGGAGGAACTCAATACATGGACATGAGCTTCGATTACCATATTTCCATTTTGAAGTCCCCTCTTCCTTTCAAGGCCGGGCTGAACATAAGCGGCACGCTTGATAAGATGAAATTCGGCATAGGGAAGGCGAAATACAAGAATTTGGTTGCTCCTGCCGAAATACGCAAGGTGGATACTCTCCGGTTGAATTTGGCCAAAGAAATTTCCGGAAGGTTCAGGAGCATAAGCGAGCGTCAAAAATGGGGCAAAAGAGCCGTGTCGCGGGCAAGATCAGATTGGCGGCATCGTTCTGATTCGTTGCGCCGTCAAATGAAAATCGAAGCTTTGCGCGATTCGATCGAATGGGAAAAATGATGCTGTTCCTTAAAGCGTGATTTCCGGCTGGCATGGGGTGTCGTATTTGGATTTCCACGGAAAAATTCAGACACATGGCTTTTCTGCCTGAATATTCATGTGCGGTGCGCTCATTGCTTCTTCCTTGTTCCATGATGTGAATTTTGACAATTATACCTGAATTTTGTCAAAGGCCCGAAGGCTGAGTTAGCATTCCGCTAATCGGATGTCCAAGCGGTGGCGATACGGTCTTTGACCGGCACAAATAAAACAACGGGGTCGGCTCGAAAAAGCCGACCCCGTCTTTCTTATTAGCTGCTGATTTTGCTATAGCGCAACAGTCTGCCTGTTGTCGTAATTAGATAACTTTCCAGTAGTTCTTTGTATACCGCAAGTTACTACTATGTAGCTCTTTCCGCTTTCAAGATTATCGAATTCGAATGTGTATTCGGTTACATGGTACTTGTACCTTACGATTTCCTGAATGCTGTAATGTTCGTCGTACTGTTCTTTGAAATCAGCAAGTTCCTGTTCTGATTCGTCCATCAGTTCCGATTTGCGCGCAGCTATGGCTTCTTCATTAGCGGCATCATCTCCTGCGTCTTCGATTATGAAGGATGTGAATAGATGCCTTTTGTTAGGAGGGGTTACTTTTGCGCTAATGGAGTTGGCCGTCTGGCTTATGCTTACCGTGCAAGAGTCTGCGAAGTCTTCATAGGATCCGCCGCTTGTTGTCGAGAAATTTGCCATGTATACGTCGCCTGCAATGCCTGTGCCTGCTTCATACTGTGCTGCAAGCAATATGCATTCCGCACCGCCGCATGTTTCGAGTTCGAAGTCCTGGATTCCTGAGACAAGTCCTTCTCCTGAGTCGAATTTGTCCTTGTTCCTTGCCACTACGATGTCAGCTATTTCTTCTTTTGACAGTCCCATTACGGAAAGCCTCGGGGCAGTGAAGTAGAAGTATGTCTTGTCATCCATTGTCGGAGTGATTACTGTAGGCACGAGGTACGGCTGGGTGGTGACTTCTGCTCCGTTTTCGATGTTGAATTCGAACTGGAGGGTCTGCGATACAGGAGTAGCCGCGTCAAGCCTTGCAATCGACTTGCTTGTCTTTTCTCCGGTGTAGGACATTCCGTAGCATATTACGGTGAATTCCTTGTTTCCGACAAGTTCTTCGAAATCTACGTCCTGAGTGCCCTTTTTAAGTACTTCAGGAAGATATTGCCTTAGTGTCAGTCCTTCCAGGGATGCGGCTTCTGAAAGCTGGTTGATTATATATTCCTGGATTGCTTTGTCATCCAAGTCAACGACCTCTTCCCTGTCGTAGATTTGGATATAATAAGGCATGGTTTCGTCCGAAGGCGTAACTGTTACGGATATGCGTGAACTTTCAGGCTCTCCTTTCAAGGCGATGGACACTTCGAAATTCACTTCTTCCGCCTGTGACGGTGATGTCGTGAATTCGATTGTCTTCACGTCAGAGCAACGTCCTGATTCAGTGGCTGCGACAGCTGCTACGACGTAGCCCGTTTCTGCGGTGAGTCCGTCGATCGTGTAAGTGTCGGCAACTCTTGTTTCGGCAGGTTCTCCTTCAGCGAGTATCTGTTCTGCGGAAGGAACTGCTGCCGTGCCTTCGACGAGCATGTATGCTGCTTCGTCTGCGTTGGAAGCAGAGATTGTGAATGTTACGGATGTTTCCGTGACTTCTTCCTGAGTGATCGTCAGTTCAGGAGTCTTCTGAGTCTCTTTCTCTTGGCAAGCTACTAATGCCAATGATGCCATTGACAGCAGAGCGATAGATAGATTTTTAATGGTTTGCATAAGTTTATATAATTTAAAGTAAAGTGCTTGTTTTATTTCTTTCGTACAACAGTCACAAATATAACAATATTTTAATGAAATAACAAAAAATATCCGCAAGCGGATAGGCATTCATGCAAAACAGGGAGCGCGTCCAAGTCAAAGCGTTCCCTGTTTGCAATACTGTATTCGTGATGCTTATTTTGTTGTCCTTCCCGGGTATTCCTTGAGTGCATGTTCAAGGCATTCCATGGCTGCCTTCAAGTCGTTTTCTTTAAGCACGTATGCTATCCTAACCTGGTTCTTGCCGAGTCCTGGGGTTGCGTAGAATCCGGAAGCAGGAGTGATCATGACTGTCTTGTTGTTGTACTGGAACGAGTCGAGAAGCCATAGCGCGAATTTGTCCGCATCGTCTACCGGAAGTTCTGCTACCGCGTAGAAAGCTCCCATAGGGTTAGGGCATTTTACGCCTTCCATTTTGTTCAGGGAGCTTACGAGTATGTCCCTTCTTTTTATGTATTCTTCCCTTACGGCATCGAAATACGATTGAGGGGCGGAGAGGGCTCCTTCTGCTGCAATCTGCCCGTATGCAGGAGAGCAAAGCCTTGCCTGGGCAACCTTCAGCACTGCTGCTATGACATCCTTGTTCTTGCTTACGAGGGCTCCTATGCGGACTCCGCACAAATTGTACCTCTTGGATACCGAGTCGAGAAGTATGACGTTTTGTTCAAGCCCTTTAAGATGCATGCATGAGAAGTGAGGGTCTTCCGTATAGCAGAATTCCCTGTATACTTCGTCGGAGTAAATGAACAGCCCGTGTTTTTTTGCGATTTCCCCGAGTTCTATAAGCGATTCTTTTGTGTAGAGGGTTCCGGTAGGGTTTCCCGGGTTGCAAATGAGAATGCCTTTTGTCCTTGGGGTTATTTTCTTTTCGACTTCGGACATTGGAGGCAGCGCGAACCCGTTTTCGATGGTAGTGGTTACCGGTTTGAAAATAATGTCGTTTTCAATAGCGAATGCATTGTAGTTAGTGTAGAAAGGTTCGAAAACGATGACTTCGTCGCCCGGGTCGCATGTTACGAACAGGGCCATCTGAAGGGCTTCCGTTCCTCCTGTCGTGACTATCATTTCGTCCGGGGTGACGTCGATTCCTATTTTATGGTAATATCCGCACAGCCCTTTCCTGTAGGATGCGTTTCCTGCCGAATGAGGGTAGGCTACTAATTTGAGGTTGGAATTTTTTACTGCGTTGATAGCTTCTTCTGGAGAATCGATATCAGGCTGTCCTATGTTCAGATGGTATACTTCTATGCCTTTCTTTTTTGCATTTTCGGCATATGGGACCAGTTTCCTTATCGGAGAAGCTGGAAGTTTTACTGCTTTTTGTGATAATGTCAACATGTTTATTCAATATTATTTATCATTAGTGTCCCGTTAAAATGGGACGAGTTAAACAATTAATCAAAAAGCCCCGGAATCAGGGGATCATTTAGATCTTTGACATCATTGAAATTAGTCTTGTCGAACAGGTCACGCAAGTGG
>CALUPD010000031.1 GCA_944322605.1 uncultured Bacteroidales bacterium
GGGTAAAGGAAACTCAAAGGCTCTTGAAAATTTGATTTTATGATTATTCTCGCTTATATTTGAACGACCGTACAAATGGTCCTCTTTCCAATGAGAATATGGGGGATTTTCTTGTGAGTATCTACACTCAGCCTCGATGCCGAAACGGATTACGTGTTCTATGCGATAGGAACGGACAGGTTCGGCATTGAATCGGAACTGTTCGAGATTCCTTTCAAGACCTTGAAGGCCGGAGAATTCGCGGACGTGTCGATTTCCGCCGACATAGACATATATTCCGGCACATATGCCGTTACTCCTAACGAGCATTGCGGCAAGTACATCGTGCATGTCAACGAGGAAGGTGTCCTCAGCTCGATGCTTAACGGTTCGTTCCGCAATGACATCCCGTATATACTCGAATCATGGTGCACACTCGGCGAATGGAGCAATAATACTTATGTTTCGGAAAACGGCAGCCCTATGGAATTGACATTGGTGACCAAGGACATGGTGGCCGAAGCTCCGATAGACGCATATATTTCGACATATGACAAGGACGGCAACCTCGTGGGGGTGAAATATTATGAATATTCTACTCCGGCTTTCGACGAGAGCCTTGCTCTTCCGGGAAAGGTGTCCATCTCTGTTACCAACGTGAGCGAAGCAGGCGCGACATATATTTATACGGCGGATGATCCTAATATCCTCGGTTATTTTTATGAAACTGTCGAAGCCGACTGGTATGACGACATAATGGAAAATGACCCGTCATGGAATGAGTATTATCTTGCCGACACGTTTTGGAGCAATTACGGTGAAGGCTCCGGAATGTTCCACTACGGCACGGACGAATTCATATGGGCTGAAACTGTCGGCCAATCCGATTTCAGGTATTATGCGGCGGCTGTTCCTGTCAACGGCAACGGTCCTGTCGAAGGCGGCTGGGGAGAAGTTACCCTTGAAGAATATACTACCCTTGCAAAATAAGCTGTTTTTCAAGGTGTAGATACTCGCAAGAAAATTCCCCGTATTTTCATTGAAAAGGACCATTCGGATGGTCATTCAAATATGCGTATCAAGAATTTAAAAACATATGATGATGAAAACTATATTTAAAATAATACCTATTTTCCTTGCAGCTGCCTTTTTCGGGGCATGCACCCAAATGGAGCAGGGAGATTACATGAACCTTTCCGTCAATTCCTATGTTTTCGACGGAAACGGCAATGACAGCGTAGTTGTCGATGTGACTACCAACCTTTCGGAGTGGAGCGTATCGACCGATTGCCCTTTCGTGCAGGTCGGCACTCCTTCCGACAATAAGGTGGTGATAAGGCCTGTCGGCAGGAACGAATCTTCCGAAATGGCTGAAGGCGTGGTGACTTTCACAGCAGGAGGAACGGTAGTGGATTTCGAAGTGATGCAGCTTCCGGCTTCTTTCAAAGGCGTTTTCAAGGCTTTGCCTATTACGGCCAGGGGTTCCATGTCCCGTAACGGGAAATGGTTCGGCTGGGTCGATGTGACATTGGATGAAAACAGCAACTGGACCGATCACGGGTATCTGCTGAATCTTGAAACAGGAGAAACTACGGATCTGGATGTCCCTTCCATGCCTGGGGAGGATTACGCTGAAGGGATAATGGCGATAAGCGATGACGCGAAGTGGATTTTGTTCGGGCATTGGGGAGCTTGCAAGTCCGTGCTTACGTATGAGGGAGAGGTAGTGGATGTTGCCGTTCCTGAGGGAATGGAATCCGTGTGGATTGTCAACATGTCAGCTGATGCTTCCGTTCTTGTCGGCAATGCGATATACAGGCATCCTACATCGGGAGGCGGCGTGAACCGTCCTTACAAATACGTGAACGGAGAACCGATAGCGCTTCCTTGCCCTGACTCCGATGCTTACGGCCAGGTTACCGGAGATAACCTTCCTGTATTGGCCCGTGGTTGCAGCGCGGACGGTTCCGTGATTTATGGCTCGGAGTGGCAGACATTCGGCGTTACGTATTGGATAGGCGAAGAACTGCATAATATTGGCGTGGAGAATTCCAACCTCGAAATCGATGACATAGATTATTACCGCGCATGCATATTGAGGGTGCTGGCGGAATATTTCAATATGAGCAGCGATGGCCGTTATATTTCGGCAGCATGGCGCGAATTCGACCAGGATATGCAGGATTATGTGGATTATCCGGCGATAATCGATACAAAGACCGGCTCTTATGAAATTTACGAGGATGCAGCCAATTATGGCAGCGGGACGGCTACCGAGGACGGAGTTCTTTTCGCCAAGGCTTCCGGCGGTTACGGCTGCATGGTCTTCGATACCAAGTCTGGTTCCAAGATGACTTTTTCGGAATGGATGAAAGCGGAACACGGATTCATCATCGACCCTAAGTATTATTGTTTCGCTGTCAGCGACGACGGGCTGTCTTTCTCTGGCAGGTTCATGTCTTCGCAGGGAACAGGTACGGAGCATGCCTATTGGGTCGCTTCCGTCAGATAAATGAACTGTTGTTAGTTTTAAGTTGTTTTTAGTTTGAGTTTTTGGAGACATGGCTTCCGGAGTCCCGGTGAGACTACGGAAGCTATGTTGTTTTTTGGGATTTGCGCCCCCTTGCAGGAGCGGGAAGAACGCAGAAATCTAACACGCGAAAGAATCTTGCCGCAGCAGGAGCGGTAGGAGGAATAACAGTAGGAGTAACAGGAGGAGCAGTAGCGCAGTAGCAGTAACAGTAGCAGTAGCAGGAGGAGCACGAGTAGCAGAAGGAGTAACAGGAAGAGCGTGGGCCGGTAGCAGTAATGGTATAATAGTAGTGGCAGCAGCGGCAGGCAGGTGGATGTTCGGAACGCGCTTACTGTCAAGCGAAAAGGCAGGAGCGGGCAGATGATGGAGTCGGCGCCGAGGATTTGGCCCGTGCTCCATAGCTGCGGATAATGCCGGGTATTATCTTGCGTGCGAACGATAGAAGCATTTTATTTGGTTTATAAAATAAACTTGTTTATATTTGCAATGTATAACGTTATGCATGGGATTTCAAGTTGAGGCGCGAGGCTTGTAGCGGTTTTCATGAACATGCGTTTTGCGTGAATCAAGCCTGTATGCACAATCTGGATGTCCCGTTACGGAATGTGTCATTTATTTAATTTAAAAGTCATGGAAGACAGGAAAATCAATGAATCTGAAAGCCTTGAGCTCATTTCAGAAATGATAAGAAAGACTAAGAACGGACCTTCGGCGAAAAAGGATTATAATGCATTTTTGTTTTACGGTTATACTGCCGTCGCGGTTTCGCTATTGGCATGGTCCCTGATTCGTTTTACCGGGAAAATGGAATTCATGTTCGTGTGGTTTGCGATGTTTCTGCCGTATTTCGTCACCCTTTTCAAGGATAAAAGGAAAAAGGATACGGAGGTCGTTACATATTTGCAAGGCATGCTGGATAATGTATGGAAGGTTATAGGAAGCATGTTCGGATTGACAGTCGCGGCGATGGTTATCATTGGAGCGATTACCGGAAATATCGATTTCTCGCTAATGATGCCTTTGTCGATAATTTATGCCGGAATCGGCACGATTATGACAGGTCTTGTCCTAAAGGAAAAATGGTTCGAGCTGCCTCCTTTCTGCGGGCTTCTGATTGCGGTTTATATGTTGATGGAGGGAGACGTGAATAATGACTGGAATCTATGGTTCGGTCTTGCGTTTCTGATAATCATGGTAATGCCTGCGCATGTGGTCAGGAGTAAAATAAAGTTTTAACTTGTTTGCCCGCAATTATGCCTTGGCCTGGCTATGGGCATTCTGCGGGCTATCATAATTTAGCATGTGAAATGAAAGAACTCGATCCATTATTGCATTCCCAGCTTCGTTTGGCCATTGTTTCTTTGCTGTTGTCCGTTGAAGAGGCGGATTTCAATTTCCTTAAAAAGGAAACGCAGGCTACTTCCGGTAATTTGAGCGTGCAGTTGGACAAGCTGGCGGAAGCAGGATATATCGATATAAGAAAAGAGATAATAGGAAAGAAGCCGAGGACATCGTGCCGGTTGACAGATAAGGGCCGCTCGGCGTTGGAGGCATACGTGTCGGTCTTGAAGGAATGTCTGAATTTGTAAAATTAACTGCAAGCCGAGAGCAGAGCTTCAAGCTTGCTTGAAAGTTCTGCCTCAGGCGCAGCGTTCATTGCCGCGAAGCGGAAATTGGCAAGCCGAGAGCAACGAGGCCTTGTACGCGAAGCGGAAATTAACTGCAAGCCAGGCCGCAGGAGGGCATGCGGCCTTTTCCATTCCGCCAAGCTTGCTTGAAAGTTCTGCCGAGGCGCAGCGTTCATTGCCGCGAAGCTGTTCTCAAAAGTTTGGCGCAAGGCCGACTTTATGAGAAGAAAAATTCCAATCCGTTAATGAATATAAGGAAACAGAATTATCCGTCCACGGCTTGCCTTGATACCATTCTGATATGCAGTATGTTATAAATACTAAGCGTGGATTGATGCTCTTCAAAAACACGACTTCTCCACGCTGTTATTTGTTATATTGTTGATAATTAAGCAATTGTAATAAAGTACGGTGGAGGCATAATTTGACTATTCAGGATGCAGGAGGCAGAAAACCTGAGGTATGCCAAAAAAGCACGGAACTCGAATCGTCATAGCAGGGACATGCAGTAGGCACTGAGATGGATTCGAGCTTTGGCGACCCGTCCGAAGGCGTGCAGGTGTTCGATATGCAGCTGCTACCTCATGGTGGAATTGTAGACAAGTTGGGTCCGAAGGCGTGCAGGAGTTCGACATGCAGGGGGTACTGAGGTGTGCCAAAAAGGCGCGGAACTCGAATTGCCCTCGGATTAACCTGAGTACGTTTTGCGTACATGCTCCGGGAAAACTTATAGGATTCGTAGGCAGAAAGCGCATAGCCGGGGATGCTTGGTGTGCATGCATCCGGTCGGATGCTTCGTTGTGGCACGCCGCGAAATTCTGCACCAGAAGGTGCTTTGCGTACATGTTCCGGGGAAAACGGGTTCGACAGGGACGATTGCCATTATTATTCCTGGAGATGCTTTGCGTACATGTCCAGTCCGTCGCATTTATTGCGCTATCGCAACTGTTTTGTCAGCATGCATGGGTAGTTTTGCGTAACTATTAATCATTAAACTGATGAAACAGATGAATAGACTTGCTTTCTTAATCATGGCATGCCCGCTGGCTGTCATGTTTCAAAATTGTACGCCGCAGCAGGAGGATGTTCCTTCGGCGGCGACTGTACACGTAGAGATATTGTCCGAGGATGCCGCATCATGCGATGTCAGGTTCGTTCCCGGCCCGGAAGCGGTATCGATCATGTACGCTTTGGGAACGGAATCGGATTTGCGGTCATTCGAGGAAGGGACGATGGCAGGAACGGAAATCGTGGAATCCTCCGAACCGTTCGAAGTCGGATTTTCCGGGCTTGATGCCGACAGGACATATGCGGTGTTCGCGCGCGGCGTGGACAAGGCCGGCAAGGCGGGCGGTGTCGCCGTGAAGGAGTTCCGTACAAACGACGGCGTGTTCTATGCCGAAATTCTGTATCTTGCCGACAGGACCGCCGGGGTTAGGATAAACAGCGATTTGTCTTATGAATCAATAAAATATTATCTTGGAACAGCGGACGACAAGGACGGTTTCCTTAACGACAAAACGCAGTCGCAGTGGCTCGAAGACAAGGAAGAAGGGTTCACGGCCAATTATTTCGAACTTGAACCGTCGACTGAATATGTGTTCTATGCCATCGGATATGACAGGCTCGGCATTGCAACTGAACTGGCAGAAGTGCCTTTTGTCACCTGCGCTGAAGGCGACTGCCCTAAGGTAAGCCTATCCCCTTCCGAAGATATGGACTTCTATATGGCCAGGTACGATCTCGTTCCTAACGGCGAAGTCGGCAAAATCAGGGCTACGGTTTATCAGGCCTCGGATTTGTCCGGCATTTTCGATGGCCCCGTATGGGACGGGGACATAATCGGGCTCATCGACGGCAATCTTTCAGTGAACGACCATGCATGGGAAGTCGGCCAAGGCGAAACGTTGAAAACCGAACTTACGAATTTCATGATGGCCGAAACGCTGGAACTTGAAATTTATGCGGCCGTTTATGACATGGACGGAAATCTTGCAGGCTTGCAGAAATTCAATGCGACTACTCCGGAATCTTTCGGAGAACTTCCTGAGCCCCACATAGAAATAAAGATGTCCGATATAACCCAATACGGTGCCACGTATGATTTTACAGCCGATGAAAATACTGTCGGATTCTACTATAATACCATCGATGCCGAATGGCTGGACGGAGAAATGGAATCGACCCAATGGCATGACTATTACGTACATGAGTACCTTAAATCAATATCGTATTTTTGGGTATACGGGCAAAGCGAATACAATTATGTCGAAAATACCGGGATGCCTGGCATGAGATATTATGTCGCCGCGTGTCCTGTAAACGCCAACGGCCCTGGAGACGGATGGGGGCCTTTGGCAATGGAGGAATTCGAGACATTGACAGGCAATCAGGAATTGTAAGGACCTCGGCTGTATAATTGACAGGCTTCACGTGGCATCGCGACTTTTTCATGGTCCGGATTTTCTGCCGTCCTTGGCGGTGCGATCCGATGCGATAATGCGGAAATCCAATCTAAAGGGTTGTGTCGGCCTGCCGGTTAAAACGGAGGCGCAAAAGATGTTATTTATTATCAAAAACGTAAGAATATGAAAAATATTAAATTATACATACCGATTATTATGGCGGCGGCTTTCTTTTCTTGCCAGCCGCAGGAACAAGCTCAATATCTCAGCCTGTCGATGACATCCTGGTCTTTCGCGAGCGGACAGTCCGATACGGTCGACGTGGCAGTCCTCAGCAGCGACCCGGACTGGACGGTGCAGGGAGGAACGGAATGGCTCTATGTCTCTAAGGCGGATGACGGAACATTGAAAATGGTGGCGATGGCCAATGAGGGCGCGGACGGGCGCGAGGCCTTGGTTGTCGTGGAATGCGGAAACGGCCTTTCAGCCGAACTTGAAGTGAACCAGTTCGGAACTTCATTTACCGGAGTGATGGAGGATTTCGTCGAAATGCATGCGGAGGGAGCTTTGTCCAAAAGCGGGGAATGGTTTTGCGGCCTGGAGGTCTTCGGTTATGATGATCAGGGGGCTTATGCACGTTACAGGCCTGTCATTATAAACCTTGAAACCGGAGACAGGGAAAAGTATAAGGAAACCACGTATGAGAAATGCCTGGCCATAAGCGATGACGGAAGGACGATCATACTCGGCAACGAAGGCAATATGGAGTTCGCGGTCATGGTAGACGGGGAATTCATCGAGATGCCGCTTCCTGAAGGATACAGGAACCCGGCTTATCAGAACATGAGCGCGGACGGCAGCGTGATCATAGGATTCGCCCAGCTTGTGGATGACAACTGGAATCCATATAGGCCGATAGCATGGCGCAACGGCGATGCGGAAATACTCGAAGTCCCGGAAGTCAACGCTACAGGCCAGTCTTTGGGAATGGGAGTCATGGCCCGTGCATGTTCTTCGGACGGCTCGGTGATTTACGGTTCGGAGTGGGATTACAACAGCACTGTCTATTGGAAAGACGGGCAGATGCATTATCCTGGCCTTGAGTATGCGGAAGTTGTTTCGGATTGGGGCGACTGTTCGAGGCCGATCATAATGGGCGAGAGGTTCAATCTTTCGCATGACGGCAGATACCTGGTGCAGATGTATCTGACTTCCGATCCTTCTGGAAACAAGTCGTATTCCGCCGCATATGTCGATACGGAGACAGGAGAATTGAAGATTTTCGATTCGGGGGTTTCTCCTATCACGGTGCGCAATGACGGGCTGGCATTTTGCGGAAATTCCAATTTCCAGATGACAGGGGGCATGGTGATGAATCTGAATACGGGCGAGGCGGTTTCGAGTTCGGAATGGTTCAAGTCGGAATACGGGATAAACATAGCCGATGCCTTCATAGTCCAGCAAGTCGGGGAAAACGGCAATATGGCCGGTGTCAGGGCGATAATAACAGGTTTGGGAATAACCTACAGGCCGTTTTATATCGTGCCGGAATAGGATGCCGGATGCATTCCGGCACGCTTGTGCAATTATCGGCGCTCCGGCTTGCCAATCATTGATTATTGCTGCAATAGGCGTTGAACTCATAACTGTCCGAGTTTCCTGAGCTTGCCAATCATTGATTATTGTTGCCATGCCGGAGTTGTAACAAAAACGGCATGTCCGATATATTGTGTGATTTGTTTTTGTTATCCTCAAAATGCCTATGCCTTGCAATAGGACATGAATGCGGATAATTGATTTCAGGTTTTTTGTGTATTGTTGTTAAGGGGGTTGGCCTAAAGGGAGGGCTTTCAAGGCTTGTTAAGATGAGAAGACCGCAGTGTATCAGCGTACATGAGGATTTTCGAATCGAGCGTAACGCGGAAAGATAAGTCCGCAAGGCCTTACGTTTGCTTCTTGCCCGATTTTCGAATCATGCTTAACGCAGAAAGTCCTCTTTTAAGCCGGCCTCGGCTTGCGGCTCCGATAGCGGAGCCCATGCCTGTTGTGTGTAAGTATTTTTTAAAACATGCCCGCGCTTGTGAAAGCCCGGGCATGCTTGTTTTCAGGAGCGGAATGGACTTGCGGCTCGGATATTTGCGGCCGGTACTTGTTTTTTTGGGGTAATGCGGATAAGGACTTTTCGAAGCCGGCGCATATTGGCTTCAGGTCTTTCTTTATTTCTATCGGGATTGTCCTATTATCCCATGCCATCAGAATCTGCCATTAGAAGCGGTTTGCGTATAATACACTAATAATCACTTTATTATCTATGCTTTCGTAGATTTGGTTAGTATTTCTGTTTCGAAATCAGGATGAGCTCCTGCTTTCTTTCTTTGTCCAGGCGCATGGACAATGAGACCTTGCCGTCCTTTATGCCGTTGAGGACAAGGCGGTATGGCTCAAGAAACGAGTCTTTCACTGATGTTATCGTTACTATTGAGCGGACATTTCTGCCTTTGTCGTATTCGGTGTCGCTTTTGACAGATGTTTCAGAGAGGCTGTATGGTAAGAATACAAGCTTGTCGAAGATCGCAGAACACCAGAGCCTGCTCATGGAGCCGTATTCGGACAGGTTGTCGTTGGAAAGGACGTTTTCCATGTCCAAGGCCATTCCGTTTTCAAGGGCTATGAATTTTCCGCAGTCATGGTAGGCGGCTTCCGAGAACGGCATTTTGATTTCCACGCCGTTTAAATAGAATTTCAGGAATTTCCTTCCCCGGCTGTCGTATGCGCACATGGTGTCAAAGACGAACGGAAATCCTTCGATGTGTCCGATTATAAAGTTTTGGATTTGTTCATTCGAGGTCGATAATACGCCGGATGATTCGACATTGTCGAATTCCATGCGACGAATTATGTTGATATATGATGCCTTGGAGGACGATTTCGCGGAAGTTCCGGCTATGGAAATCCTGTAAGCCGTTTCTCCGCTTGGCAGATTCTTGCGCATGTCGACGGTAAAGTCGAAATAAAGCTTTGGAGTCATGGTATTTCCGATGTATTCTCCTGTCCTGAGGCTGTCTGTTTTCGATACGGATTTTCCTTCCGCGACGGCCCATTGATATGCTGCGCATATGATGGCGAGGGTTTCCGATGTTTCCCTGTATTGGTTTGCGGGTGTTTTGATGCGGTCTATGCCTGAAGGGGTTATGCACAGGTAGCCGGGACCGTCGGAGAACAGCCATTCGGGAATGGTTGCGGAAGAGGCCGCTGCGGGATAAGCGGTAACGTTACCGGCTTCTTTGGCATCGCCGGACGATCTTGCGGCTGTTTTGTTCTCGACATGCAATCCGGCACCGCTGCCTGCCGTACCATGCTGCTTGCCTGAAGCGTTGCCCGATACGTTGGCATTGCTGCCTGTTGCGCCTGCCGGGTTGTCTGCCTGCGTGCCCGTTTGAGCGTTGTTTGCCGCTGCCTGCTTGCTGCGGAATATATCGCCTGATGCATTTGCCGTGCCGCCTGTCGGGTCTGACGTGATTCCGCCTGTTTCCGGTTTCTTGCCCGACGATTCGGCTGTCCGGCGGTCGCCGTTTGCTACAATGCCGTTATAGAGGGCGGCATCTTCGGAGGCAGTCCTGCCGTCGGCGGATTTGCCTGTCGATATTCCTGTTTTGGAATTCGCAGGCCTTTCGCCGGAAGATGCAGTACTGGTTTGAGTTCCATCATGCGCCTGCGTGCCGCTTGCTACAGTTTCCGTAAGGCCTTTCCCCGTTTCCGCTTTGTCGAATACTCCTTTTTCCGCCGCGAACCAGGCTAATGCCGCGATTACGGCGACTGCTGCCGCTGCGATTACGGGAATCATCCTCGTTTTTCTGCTGCGGCTTGTCATGAAGTCTTTTTTGAGCTTTTCGTAAAATGCATTGAAATAATGCATTTCGTAGATGACAGCGTTTTTCCTCGCAATCGGAGCTATGTCTTCCGGAAGGTCGGGCGGGAAGCCGTCGAATCCTTTAAGCATTATCGGAATTATGTTCTTCTTCTGCTTCAGCGCGTAGGAAAGTTCTTTTCTTACCCAGTCGTCATCATTCGAGGCATTTTTCACGTATCTGTCGAATATTCCGGGCGACAGGATGAGGATGAAATCCTTGCAACTGTCGATTATGCGGAATATCGCTGTATCGAAATCGCCGTTTCGCAGGGTGTCTATGTCGAAGCTGACACTGTATCCGTCCCTGTCCAGCAAGTCGAAAAGATGCTTTGCGGTTTCGTAGCCGCCATCCCTTCTGTAGCTTATGAAAATGTCGTATTTCTTCATGGTGGTGGGTGTTTCTTGTTCTTCCCTGTATCACGGCATATCAGAACCGGGCATAACGCGGGAAATGCCATTTTGGACTCTCTTTTCTGTTCCGGACAGCGCCTCTTTGTCCAATGCCGCTGTCCGGTATGTCTTGTTTATAGCATGAGCGATTTCGCTACCGCTTCCGCCGTCTCTTTTCCGGAGATGTGTTCCAGGATTTTGATTCCGAAAGCGATTGCATGTCCCGGGCCGCTCGCCGTTATGATATTGCCGTCTGTTACAGTGCCTTCCCTTTGATCTACGATAGTGGCTCCTTTGGCAACAAGTTCCTTTTCAAAGCCTTCGTAGCAGGTCATCATGAGCTTTCCGCGTTCTTTGACCGTGCGGTCGAGAGGAAGCTGGGAAAGCACAAGTCCCGGTGCCGCGCAGATTGACGCGACGGTGCCGCCTGCTGCATAATGCTCCTGCATTTTCTTTATGAGAGGTTCGCATGCTGCGAGGTTGGACGATCCGGGCATTCCTCCCGGAAATACCATTATGTCGTCTTTCTTTATGTTTTCAAGGCCGAATTCCCCGATCGTGCTGTCTGCATATACGGCTATGCCTTGTGCGCTTGTCACTTTGCGGTCATTGCC
Source organism: uncultured Bacteroidales bacterium (assembly GCA_944322605.1). Taxonomy (GTDB): domain Bacteria; phylum Bacteroidota; class Bacteroidia; order Bacteroidales; family UBA932; genus CALUPD01. The sequence continues at coordinate 11,460 of CALUPD010000031.1, forward strand.
TATGGCGATGCATTCGGCTTCGAGTTGAGCTCTTTTGAGCATGTCCATTGGCGCCATGGCTTCGATTATTTCAAAACCTTCGGCGAGAAAAATAAATGTCCTTCTTTTCATGATTGCGTAATTTAGTATCTACAAAAATACTCTTTTTTGGTGATAAGTAAAAGATGCCGGTGATTTAAACCGTTCAGGCCGGACTTGAGCGTGTCGTGCAGAAGAACCATCGGGGCGGATTCGCAAGCTGCCAGCTTTTTATCATTTCTGTCCAACTTTTTTGGTACGCCTCGGCACGGCGGAGTTCGCGTAAAAGGATTTTTTGTACGCCTTATTGCATTCTGTATCCAGAATGGCAAATTATATATCCACGGTGTATTGTTTTAATCATTTAGTTATCAATAATATAATAAAATTCAGCGTGGATGGGTCGTATTTTTGAGGAGCATCAATCCACGCTTGGTATTTATAACATGCTGTGTGTCAGTATGATGTTAAAACAAGGCGTGGACGGGTAATTCTGCTTTCTCCATACTTATTAAAGGATTGGAGTTTTCAAGAATTCGTAGAATAGGGATATGTCGAAAAAGCTGGCATTTTAAACTGTTAATAATTGATTTGTTCCAATATGCTTAGGTATTTGCAGCCATTTCAAAGCCGCTTGTGTTATTTGACATGCCCTGCAGGTACTCATTGGGCCGTGAGCGGCTTGGAATGATCGCTTATCAGAGAAAACGTGACTATTAGCAAGGGGCTCACTCTGCTGGATACGTTCCAAAACTGGCTCGACTGAGAAAGCGGGGCTATTAGCGTGGGTCGCTGATTCTGGCATCTGCATACACGATGATCGCTTATCAGGGGAAGCGTGACTATTAGCAAGGGGCACACACCGAGTTCTTCTTCGATTACGTTCCGATTTACAGCGAAAGCGTGGCTATTAGCAAGGGACACGCTCTGCTGGATGCGTTCCAAAACTGGCTCGACTGAGAAAGCGGGGCTATTAGCATGGGTCACTGATTCTGGCATCTGAATACACGATGATTGCTTATCAGAGAAAGCGTGACTGTCTTTCCTCGGGAGAAGGTCCGTTTTAGGCCTTGCTGTCTGCGTTTCAACCCTTTCAGAGTCGGCGACCCGTTGGGCTTGCCCAGTCCGTTTTCGGCTTTGCCGCCTGCGTGTCTGCGCTTATTTTGGGGCATGTTGCCGATAATCATTGATTTATTCCGTGTTGCGCCTTCTATGAGGCAATGTTTTGATAATTTATTAGATATTTTTTTGTTTATAATAAAATATTATCCTAACTTTGAAAGGACGTTTTAAGTCGTTTAGGCGGAAGCGTGGATTTGTACCCATGAAGTTGGTTGAAATGCGGTTTTTCTGATTCCGGTTGGCCCGGTACGGGCCGCCGTTGAAGAATTCAGGTTTTGTCCCAAGCTGTTTTTGACTGAACCAAAAACCGGGCGGCCTGGAAAAATAGGCGCATGTTGCTGCCGAAAAACCAAGTCGGGACTTGTTTAAAGATTCATGACCGTACCGCATCGCAATGCTTCCGTCCGAAAGGCGATAATATACTTAACCAAATTAATTCATTCTGTTATGAGAACTTACTTAACTGTTTTGGGCATCGCGGCCATGGCTTTTCTGTTCGGCTGCGAGAAGCAAGAGCCGCAGGCAGAGCCTCCGGTTGTGGAAATAGAAGAATGCAAGGCTGTTTCCGCCGACGGTGAAACCGTAACGCTTGCCGTGAAAATTACTAATCCCGTGAAAGACGGTATCGCCAATACTAAAATCACTCCTGATTGCGACTGGATCGTTTCCCCTGTCCTTGCCGAGGATGCGTTGACATTCGATGTCCTGAAATATGAAACAGACGAAGAGTCTCCTGAAGACAGGTCCGCTTCGATAAAAGTGGAATATCCCGGTGCGGAGCCGGTGAATGTGGAAGTTGTGCAGTCGGCTCCCAAGCCTGAAGGACCGGACGAACCTGTAGATCCTGAAAAGCCGGAACTTACGTTTACTCTCTCAATCAGTTCGGCACGTGTGACAAAGGCTGTCGTAGGGTGCGTGCCTTCAGATGCGGAGGCGACGTATGTGCTTAGGATCATCACCCAGGAAGAATATGCCGATTATATGTTCATGGATGCCATAATCGAAGCCGACATCGAGGATTTCGAGGCTGACGGCGGCATCGCCGCGCATTTGAAGTCGGGCACTGTTTCGGGAATGGAAGTGGTTACCGAGCCGGGAACGGATTATTACCTTATGGCATACGGCCTTGATGCAGACGGAACCGTGACTTCGGACGGCATTTCGACCGAGGCGTTCTCTTCTCTTCCGAGGCCTGTCGTGAGCCTTGAATGGGATTCCGAGACGGTGATACCTGCCGAAGGCGGAGATTACGATATACTGTATTCGGTAGAGAATCCGTTGGACGGGATAGACGGCCTTGGCGCAGTTGCCAGCGAAGACTGGATTGAATTCAAGAGCGGCACGGACGGCAAGCTGTCTTTCAGCGTGGATCCTAACGATTCCGAGCAGCAGCGTACCGCTACCTTGAGTTTCAGTTACGAGGATTCCGAGCCGATAACCCCTATAGTGATTACACAGGACGGAAAGACTTCCGTTTCGGGCGGGCTGACTTTCGAAATATCGAATATCAGCACTACGTCTTCGTCCGTTACTTTCGATATCGTGCCTTCCGATGAAAACGCGACTTATTACAGGGGCGTGATGTCAAAATCGGAGTTCGACGAATACGGAAGCGATGAAAATGTAATCGCTGCCGACATAGAATATTTCCAGGCTGAGGACTGGTTCGGAGTTCCGGGAGAAATCGCGGATTACCTGTACTCTGGTTCGCAGACCAATTGCTATGAGTATCTTACTTCCGCCGATACCGACTATTACATTTACGCATACGGCCTGAATGCAGACGGCACCGTGACTTCGGACGGCATTACCAAGGTCCTCATCCATTCTAATGCAAAGCCGGAACTTGTCATTCTGGACTGGGATAATGAAACCGTAATCCCTATCGAAGGCGGAACTTACAAGGTCTCTTATGAATTGAAGAATCCGATAGAAGGAAGGGAACTTACCGCAAACGCAGGTTACCAGTGTTCGGACTGGGTTACCGACGTGTCCGTGGATATGGAGGAATGCATCATAGAATTCACGGTCCTTCCGAGCACGGATGTGGCACCGAGCTACGAAACCACAAGGAGCGGCTTCGTGACCCTGTCCTACTATGACCTTGCATATTCCCCTAACATCATGTTTGAACAACAGTTGCCTGAATAGGCCCTTAATATGAAAATGCAGGAACGCAATCAGCCTGCAATATTGTTGAACGAAAAATACGAATTGGATATGAAAAGAATATTATACATGTCGCTACTGGCGGTTTTGGCAGCTTTCGCAGCCTGTACGCCTAAAGAACCTCAAACCGGAACGCCTGTCATCTCTGCCGGGAAAAACGTAAGCGTGGATGCGGCGGGAGGAGAATTCAGGATAGAATATTCCATCGAAAACCCGGCCAAGGGAAAGACCCTGGCGGCTGAAGAAAACTGCGAATGGCTCGAAATAAAGAGCGTTGCGGAAGATGCGGTAATCGCCTATGCGGCAGCCAACGAGGCTGAAGAAAGCAGGTCCGCTTCAATCATCCTTTCTTATGCGGGAGCTGAAAACATGGAGGTTTACGTGACCCAGGCCGGGACATCGGGAGAGGCTCCAGCCGCACTTTCTTTCGATATAAAAATCAAGTCGATAGCATCGAGGTCGGTGGTAGTGGACTGCATCCCGTCCGATGAAAACGCGACTTACATAGCCATGTCTTCAGACAAGGACTATTACTATTCGATAGAAGAAGGAAGCGATGAGTTCTTCCAGCAGGACATAGATTATTTCATCGAATGGGGAATGACCTTCGGAGAAGAAGGGATTACAGAGGAAGAGTGCATAGAGATGTTCCTGAGGCAGGGTTCCATGATCGATTATGAGATAACGTTGGACAAGCCGATGTCCGATTATGTGTTCTATGCTTACGGGCTTAATTCCGACGGTACCGTCACTTCGGATGTTTACAAGGTGGAATTCACCACGACCAAGCCGGAACAGAAGGATTGCACGTTCGAATTCATGATACGCCCGTCATTGGAAGGCGTAAGGGTGAATGTTTTCCCGAGCGATATTTACGTGCAGTATTATTGGGCGGTGAAGAGCAAGGCCGAATTCGAGGCTTATGGCGAAGACGCTGCGGACAAGATAGCGGCGGAACTCCTGGAACAGTCGAAGGAAGACGGCACTGGAATGGGACAGGTCCTGTATTATCATAACCAGTCTCAAGTGTTCAACAAATTGGACGAAGGAGGCGAGTATGTGGCTTTCGCATTCGGCTGCGACGTATCCGGAGTGGTGACGACGGAACTTATGAAAAAGGAGTTCAGGGCGGAGACCCTCGAAAAGGTGAGCTGCTCGTTCGACGTGTCTACCGTGGACCTCAGGGCTGCTACGTTCACTGTCGAAATAACCCCGTCGGATCCGGACATAAGGTGGTTCGCATATACGATGCCGTATGAAATGCTGGAGTTGTACGTGTCGGCAGAGGAAATGACCGAAGAGGCTCTCAATATACTCTGCGCTACCGGCATAGACTGGGCGACCGATACGGAATTGGTGCATACCGGCACAATGACATTGTCCAATTACGATTTGTTAGGAGAGAGGGCGACTCCTGATACGCGCCAGTTCGTAGGAGTGATGGCTATCAGCGAATACGGCACGAGGATTTCCGATCTTACGTTCTATACCCTCGTGACCGCAAGCGACGATCTTTCCGGAGACATGGACATAGAAGTCACTATCGATGTGATGGACAATACCGTTTCGAACGCAGCCGTGAAATTCACGCCGGTTCCTGAGGAACAGTTCGTTTACGGAGTCCTTCCGACTTCGTTCTTCGAAGGCTTGGATAGCGTTGACGACAAGACTGCGGCCGTGCTTTCGTATTATGTGATAAACGACCTTCTTAAATCGAGGCTGTCTTATGACGAAGTGGTTTATAATCCTGCCGACCTTGAGGCAGGAGTGGAATATACGGCATTCGCGTTCGGGTATGCCGACATAGTAGGAAAGACGTTTTTCTCGGAAACTTTCACTGCGCAGCCGTAGCGGCGGCGGAAAGCTGGTTTAGCATGATAATCTGTTTTTTGGGAGGCCGGTCCAAGCGCGGACCGCGCCTCTCTTTTTTGCCTGCCGCCTGCAAAATGCCGGGTGCGCGGTTTCAGGACCTGCAAATTAAAAAAGCCTGTCCGCATTATTGTTCCGGAACAGGAGCGGGCCGTGGAAAATCGTGCATCTGTGCTGCTATCGGCTTTGCAGAATAGATGAGTCTGGAACAAGGCGTGGAGGGATTTGCCTGCCTGTCCGATGCAGAATTACGGATAGGCGCAATTTGGATTTGTCCCGCGTTTTCGAGGCATGCCCGCCTGCAATGCGGCATGCAGCTTCATTTGCAAGAGCGGAACTGCCGCAAGGCATGGTTTTTAGTCGGCGGATCCGGCCGTGCCGGCTATCAGGCCTGCGAGTTTCAAGTCTTCAGGGTCAGTAATCTTTATGTTGTAGCGGTAACCGGGACACAGGCATATTTTTATTCCGAGCTGTTCGACGACCGAAGCGTCATCGGTGAATTCCGGGCGGTAGGGCATGGAATACGCCTTTTTCAATGTCGTCGAATCGAATGCCTGCGGGGTCTGGACTGAAACGAGGGCCGACCTGTCTTCCGGGACACTTCCTCCTTCGGAGGTGAGCCGGCGTATGGAGTCGTAGACCGGAATTACTGGTATGGCCGCCTTCTCGCCTTCCTCTATCTTCCTTATCACATTGCCTGCCAATTCTTCCGTGACAAAAGGCCTTACCCCGTCATGGACAAGGACGATTGCTCCTTCAGGGACATATTCGAGCGCGTTCCTTACCGAATGGAACCGTGTTATGCCTCCTTCCGCGATGATATGCCTTAACGATATGTTTTCCTTCATGCACCAGTCTTTCCAGAGATCCTTGTGGCCCGCCGGCAGGACGAGTATTATGTTGAAATGCCTTTCGGATTTCCTGAAAAAATCGAAAGTCCGCGCCAGCACCGGTTTGCCGGACAAAGGAAGGAATTGTTTCGGTATTTCCGATCCCATTCTTTTTCCGCTTCCTCCGGCAACTATTATTACGTAAATATCCATTAATTTTACTAACTTTGAATGATATTTGCAAAAGTAATATTTAAAAGACATTATGAGTACAGACGTTCGTAAAATCAAGAGGGCTTTGATCTCCGTTTACTATAAGGACGGGCTCGAAGAAATAGTGAGGGAGCTTCATGGACAGGGAGCGGAAATAGTATCGACAGGAGGAACACAATCCTTTATTTCGTCATTGGGGATACCAGTGACCGCAGTGGAATCGCTTACCGGTTATCCGTCGATACTCGGAGGGCGTGTCAAGACCCTGCATCCTAAGATTTTCGGGGGCATACTGAACAGAAGGGAGAATGAAACGGACAGGAAAGAAACGGCTGAATACGGCATACCGGACATAGACCTTGTCATGGTGGACCTTTATCCTTTCGAGGAATATGTCGCTGCGGGCGCAAGCCATGAGGAGATAATCGAGAAGATAGACATAGGCGGCATATCGCTGATAAGGGCGGCTGCCAAGAATTACAAGGATGTCATAATAGTCCCTGACAGGAAATATTATCCGCAGCTTTTGGAATTGCTCAGGACCAAAGGCGGCGAAAGCAGCATCGAGGACAGGTTGAAGTTCGCGGCTGCCGCATTCGAGACATCCTCGCATTATGATACCGAAATATTCAATTATTTCAACAGGGACGGCGGAATAAAGGCGTTCAAGTTCAGTTCTTCCGATGCAAGGCATCTGAGGTACGGCGAGAATCCGCATCAGAATGCGCTGTATTTCGCGAAAGGGAAGGGATTCCCTCGCCAGCTGCACGGAAAGGAGATTTCATATAACAACATGCTCGACATAGAGGCGGCGATCGAACTGATTTCCGATTTTGCTGAAACCACGGTCGCTATTCTCAAGCATAACAACGCATGCGGCTGCGCTTCAAGGGAAAACCTGTTGCAGGCCTGGAAAGACGCCCTCGCAGGAGACCCTGTTTCGGCATTCGGGGGAATAATCATTTCCAACAGGGAAATAGACAGGCAGACTGCCGAAGAGATGAACAAGATATTCTTCGAAGTGGTGATAGCCCCTTCTTATGCGGACGACGCCCTTGCCGTTCTCGAAACGAAAAAGAACAGGATAATCCTCGTGCATGACTGCAAGGTCCCTTGCGATGTCAAATTCAGGTCGATGCTCGGAGGTGTCTTGGTGCAGGAAAGGGATACGAAAAAGGAAACTGCGGACGATCTGAGGCAGGTCACGGAAAAAGCGGTGGACCCGGCGCAGGTAGAAGACCTTCTTTTCGCGAACAAGCTTGTGAAGCATTCCAAATCCAATGCGATAGTTCTTGCGAAGAACAGGATGCTTCTCGCAAGCGGAGTCGGTCAGACTTCGCGCGTGGACGCCTTGAAGCAGGCAGTGGCGAAAGCTACAGGTTTCGGGTTCGATCTCAAGTCGGCGGTAATGGCTTCGGACGCGTTCTTCCCGTTCAGCGATTGCGTGGAAATAGCATCGGAGGCAGGCATCGACGCAATCATCCAGCCGGGCGGCTCGATAAGGGACCAGGAAAGCATAGATTTCTGCAACAAGGCGGGAATCGCTATGGTATTTACAGGATTCCGTCATTTTAAACATTAACAGATATGGGATTTTCATTTTTAACGCAGGAACTGGCCATGGATCTGGGTACGGCCAATACCCTGATTTATTCGAGCGATGGAAAACTGCTTTTGGACGAACCGTCGATAGTGGCGTTCGACAAGACCAACGACAAGCCGATCGCATTCGGACGGGCGGCTGCCCACATGTACCAGAAAACGAATCCCAACATAGTGACAATCCGTCCTTTGAGGGATGGCGTCATTGCCGATTTCAACGCGGCCGAACAGATGATAAGAGGGTTCATCAGGATGATAAATCCTAAAAGGAGGCTTTTTTCTCCGAGCCTTAAAATGATCGTGTGCATCCCGTCGGGAAGCACGGAAGTCGAAATACGTGCTGTCAGGGATTCGGCGGAGCAGGTCGGGGGCCGCGACGTGTATATGATATTCGAGCCTATGGCGGCTGCGCTGGGCGCCGGGCTGGACGTTTATGCCCCTACCGGCAACATGGTCGTGGACATAGGAGGCGGCACGACAGAAATAGCCGTCATTTCGCTTGGCGGTATAGTTACCGACCTCAGCCTCAGGACGGCAGGGGATGTCTTTACAAGCGAGATACAGCAGTATATGCGCCAGCAGCATAACATAAGGATAGGCGAGCCTACGGCGGAAGCGATCAAGATAAAAGTCGGGGCGGCACTGACGGAACTCGACGAAGTTCCCGAACCGTATATAGTGCGCGGGCCTAACCTCATGACGGCCCTTCCGGTGGAAGTCGCCGTGACGAGCCAGGAAATAGCCCATTGCCTCGACAAGTCCCTTACGAAAATCGAAGCTTCCCTGCTTTCGATCCTGGAGCAGACTCCTCCTGAACTTTATGCGGACCTTGTCGAAAAAGGAATATACCTTACTGGCGGTGGCGCGTTGCTGAGGGGCTTGGACAGGAGGCTTCAGGAAAAGATAAACATACCTGTGCATATAGCGGACGATCCTCTTAAATCAGTGGCAAGGGGAACCTGCATGGCTCTCAAGAATTCGGAAAAGCTTCCGTTCCTTATGAGATAGCTTCCCTTATGCGGCGGCAAGAGAAGTTTTCGTCCACTCGTAATAACGTATGAGGAAAAAAAAGAATACGGCGGCCATGATGACTCCGATACTGTTTATCGTGTTGGAATTCTTGGCCATGTATATTATTGCGAAAAACAACGATTTGCAGAAGACTCCTTTTGTAAGAAGCGTGAGGTCTGTCCAGTCGGCGTTCTGGAGATTTACAGGTAATGTGGATTATTATTTCCATCTCGAAGACGCGAATGCCGACCTTGCAGGCGAAAATGCCGTTTTGCGCAAGGAAATCGACATGCTGAGGGAAAGGCTTCTCGATTCGATGGCGATAGCTCCTTCTGCCGTGCCGTTTTCGGAAGTTTCCGGCAGACAGACTTTCGAATATATTCCCGCGCGGATAATCCACAACAGCTATGCCTACAAGAACAATTACATCGTCCTGAACAAAGGTGAAAAGGACGGGGTATGCCCGGATATGGGCGTGATTACTCCAAACGGCGTTCTCGGGGTAGTGAATGCGGTCAGCGAAAACGCATGTTCGGTCATATCGATACTATCTAACGAGATAAGCGTGAGCGTGAAGCTGGAAAAAGCGGATATTTTCTGCATAATGTCGTGGGATCAGAAGTCTTCCGGAGGGGCCGTCCTTGTGGACATACCTCCGCATATACCGGTCATGGCAGGCGACACTGTGCTGACAAGCGGCAATTCTTCGGTATTTCCTCCGGACATACCGCTCGGAGTCGTGAAATCTTCGAAAATGGGCAAAAGGGGGTTTCTTGAAGCCGATGTGAAACTGTTCGAGAATTACAGGTCGGTGCAGTTCGTTTCGATAGCCCGGAATAATCTGAAAAATGAAATCGATAGTTTGACAGGAGGCGGAAAATGAATGCCGGCAAGCAAATATTTCTGAATTACTTGTTTCTTCTGATAGTCCAGACGATTTGCAATAATTATCTGGACCTGAGCGTGTACTTGAAAATACTCGTGTTCCCGGCGTTTATACTGAACTTTCCGCTGAATGCCGGCAAGCCTGTGCTTCTGCTCGTTTCGTTCGTTTCAGGCCTTACCGTGGATTTGTTGTCTAACGACGTCATGGGCCTTTTTACCGCAGCATTGCTGCCTCTGGCTCTTGCAAGGGACGGCATTCTTTCCTTGACGGCTTCCAAGAAGAGTTTCAGGATGCCGGACTATTATGACTTGGACGAAATTCCGCAGCAGAACAGGGTCTCGTATTATTTAGTGTCCCTGTTGCTGTTCCATGTCCTTTATTTCGGAATAGAGGCGTTCTTCATTAGCGGCGGAAGCTTTCTGCTGTTCATGGCAAGGACGTTCCTCTCCTATGCCGTGAATTCGGCGATAACGGTATTTTCAATGTTGTACGTATCCAAACATTTTTAATGATGCACGGAAATAAGCTCGATAAGCAGCAGGTCTTGATGGCCGGACTGGCCGTAGTCGGGATTATTTTCGCGGTCCAGCTTTTCAGGATACAGGTCCTTGATGACGAGTACAAGATCTCGGCTGAAAACAATGCGTTGAGGTATATGACCGTATATCCTTCAAGGGGACTTATCTTAGACAGGAACGGGCTGATACTGGCAGGGAGCAAGGTCGCATATGACATAATGGCGACCCCCGCCGATGTCTCGCAATTCGATACTGCCGCGTTTTGCTCCATATTCCATGCTGATACGGCGTGGCTCAAGTCCAAATTCAGGGATTTCGCGAAAAGAAGGCGGTCTATCGGTTACCAGAGCGTGGCATTGCTCAAGCAGGTGCCGGCAGAACAGTATAATGTCTTTTCCGAGTTGTCCTACAAGTTTCCGGGATTCACGGCAATTCCGAGGAGCATAAGGGATTATCCGTTCGATGCCTGCGGCAACCTTCTCGGCTATGTGAGCGAAGTGGACGCCGCTTATATAAAAAGGAATCCGGATTACAAGGCCGGGGACATGGCGGGAAAGACAGGAATCGAGCTTGTGTGCGAAGACGAACTGAGGGGAGAAAAAGGCAATGCTATTTTTTTAAGGGACGTGCACAACAGGATCCTGTCGAGGTTCATGGACGGGGAATACGACAAGAACGCGATTCCGGGCAATGATGTCGTGACAACCATCGATGCCGGCTTGCAGCAATATATAGAGTCGCTGATGAAAAACAAGGTAGGAAGCGTAGTGGCCATAGAACCTGCCACAGGCGAAATACTTGCTCTCGTTTCAAGTCCCGGCATAAGTACGGACAAGCTTGCGGAAATTAACAAGCATTATGAAGAGATAGCCTCCGATCCGTTGAATCCGATGTTCAACAGGGCGATAATGTCATCGTATCCTCCCGGTTCGGTGTTCAAGATCCTTAACGGGCTTGTCGCGCTCGACGACGGGCTTATTTCGACCTCCACGAAATATCCTTGCCATGAGGGCTACGCTGTCGGCAATTTCAAGCTGAAATGCCATGAACATAAGGAAAATATAGATTTTACGGAATCGATAATGATGTCGTGCAATGCGTATTATTGCTATGTGTTCAGGGATATACTCGACAATCCGGAATATTCTTCCGTGGGCGAGGCCATGAATCATTGGAACGCGGTTGTGAGGAGTTTCGGATTCGGCTCTCCGACAGGTTGCGAGCTGCCGTCCGAGCAGGGAGGAACGGTGCCCGATGCAGGGACATACGACAGGGTTCACGGCCCGGGACGCTGGAAGTCTCTTTCGGCGGTTTCCCTTTCGATCGGGCAGGGGGAGCTCGGGGTCACGCCTTTGCAGCTTGCAAATTATGCTTCCATACTTGCGAACAGGGGATATTGGCATGTCCCTCATTTGCTGAAATGCCATGACGGGGGCGAAGAAAAATATGAAGAAAGGCATTATACGCTTGTCGATACCGCTCTTTTTGAATCCGTGATAAAAGGAATGTACCAAGCGGTGAACAGAAGCCGCGAGGACGGTGCTACCGCGTGGATGGCCCGTGCCGAAGGGCTTGAGATTTGCGGAAAGACAGGGACCGCGCAGAATCCTCACGGAGAGGACAATGCAGTATTTATCGGGTTCGCCCCTAAGGAAAATCCTAAGATAGCGATAGCAGTATACCTTGAAAATACCGGATTCGGAGGGACCTGGGCCGCTCCGTTAGGGTCGTTGGCGATTGAGAAGTATCTGACGGGCGGCGTGTCGAGGCCCCTTGTCGAGAAGTTCGTCAAGGACAGGGACGTGGCAGGGGAAAGGCGCGAAATGCTATGCAAGGGGAATAATTCAGGCCAGGCGGCCAAAGGAGGCGCAAGATGACTTTTATGGACGAGATAAGCGGCAGGCGTTTCGACTGGAGGCTCATTTTGGTTTATGTGCTTCTTGTCGCAATCGGAATCATGAACATATATTCTTCCGTTTATGCGGAAGGCAATACGGCATTGTTCAGCCTCGATTCGCGTGCCGGCATGCAGCTTTTGTGGGCCGGAATATCGGCGGCTGTCGCACTTGTGATCCTGTTCCTGCTGAGTCCCAAGATTTACGATGTCCTGTCGTGGTTCTTCTATGCCGGGATAATATTGCTGCTTGTCGCTACGGTAAAGCTCGGGGTCGAGGTCGGCGGATCCAAGTCATGGATTGCCTTGGGCCCGGTGCGCTTCCAGCCTGCCGAACTCTCGAAAATCACCACGGCCCTGATGCTGTCTTCCGTGATGAGCAGGTATAATTTCAAGCTCTCCCAGTTTCAGAACTTTGCAAAGGTGGCTCTTATCCTTCTGATCCCTATGGCATTGATATTATTGGAAAGGGAGACAGGCTCTATGCTGGTATATGCCGGTTTCGTATTCGTGCTGTATCTTGAAGGAATGAGCGGCTGGATCATAGCTTTCGGATTGCTCGTGATAGCCCTTTTCGTGATTACTCTCAAATTCTCTACCTTTTTCGGGCTTTATGCGGCTTTGGGAATATGCATGATATTGTGGCAATATGCCAACAGATACCTGCTCAGGCGCAAGGTCCTCATGTGGACGGTTTATATAGCCCTCGCCTTTTTGCCCTCGCTTCTAAGGTCCGATGCGATAGCCGGGCATTCCGTTATGAAGCCGGAATACTGGCTTTTGATAATAAGCGTGATAATCGCTGCAAGTTATATGTTCACGAAAAAACGCAGGTTCGACCGCAAGCAGTATTATGCCGTTACTGCGGCTTTCATGTTTGCCGTGACGGTCGTGTTTTCCGTGGATCTGGTATTCAATAAGATTTTGCAGCCGCACCAGCGCGTGAGAATCGAGAGCCTCCTCGGAATCAAGGAGGACATTTACGGGGTGGGGTACAACGTGCACCAGTCGAAAATCGCCATAGGCTCCGGAGGCCTGACGGGAAAAGGATTTCTCGACGGCACGCAGACCAAATACGATTTCGTTCCGGAGCAGAGCACTGATTTTATTTTCTGCACGATAGGGGAAGAATGGGGCTTTGCCGGGTCTTTGTTTATCATACTACTCTATATCTATCTGATAAGGAGGATAGTCCTGCTTTCGTCAAGGTCTAAGAACAAATTCACGGAGATTTACGGTTATTGCGTGGCCGCGATTATTTTCATGCATTTTTTCATAAACATAGGGATGACTATCGGGCTTGTGCCGGTCATAGGCATTCCTCTCCCGTTCATAAGTTACGGAGGAACGTCTCTGCTGTCTTTCACGGCCCTGCTTTTCATATTCATCCGTCTTGAATCGGATTCAAGGAAGCAGTCGTGACCCCTTCTTCGGATATTCCATTCCGGGCAGCTTTTCGGCATTGCGCATGGATTGGGGACTGCCATTAGCGGCGGTTCTGTCTTTTTGGTCTCGAACCTGTTGGATTGCAATAATATGCATTTTCATGGATAGTGCATTATCTTTTATTTTCATGTCGCGGATCATGCGCGGATTCAGGCCTCATGGGCGGGGGGTTGACGGGCTGCGCTTTATGGTTCGCGTACTGGCAGTCTTTTCATATGCTGCAATAAAAACGAAAGGCTGCGGAGCGGCGGCGTAATCGCTTCTGCATGCCGTCCCGCAGCCTTTCCGACAGTCCGTTTTTATACGAAGCCGACTCAAAAGGGTGCTTTCTGAGTTATGCCGTTGCGGTTTTCTAATCCTCACAAGCCTTGAAAGTCCTTCCTTTTCGGGTCTGCTTCTCTATTCAGGAACATAGATGATTTCCCCGTTTTCCAGCTCATAGGCCACGCCTACGCGCCTTCCGCGTTTTCCTGCCTTGTCTTCGCTTTCGTCGGAAGGGGTGTATTTGTTTATCCTGTTTCCTTCTTTCGTGATTATTTCCATGTTTTCCTGTCCGGGGTTCTTGACCATGGTGAAGTCTTCTGTCGAAAACATCTCGGTCATGTCGTACCGGGTCACAAGCGCGACCATCAGCGCTACGGCGAATACCATTGCTATGTCGAACAGGTTAGAGACCACGCTCATCGGGTCGTTGTCCTCGTCTTTTGTCAAAAGTCTTCTTCTCATCGGCGTGCTATCTTAAAGAGTCCTTGTTGATCGTTTCCGCCACGAATTCGAGGTTCGTGATGTCCTGGGTGAACCATCTTTGCTTTGCCTGCTGGGTGAGGAATCCTACGGCTCCTGCGAAAAGCCCTACTACCGTAGTCGCGAAAGCGATCTGCATGTTGTAGGCCATTGATGAAATATCCCCGGAAGCCAGTCCTGCCAAGGCCGGTCCCATAGGGATCAATGTCCCCATAAGTCCGAGGATAGGGCCCATCTTGATGAGCGTCTTGGACGTGGATATGTCCTTGTCCGCCTCTATTTCGAAATTGGCCAGCAGCCTTTTTATATTTGCCGCGTTGTCTTTTGAATCGAGGATTCTTTTCATGTACTGTATTACCGGCATCGCGGATTTTTCAGGCAGCGATTTTTCGAATTCGGCGATATTGCCGGCCTTGAGGCTGTTTATTTTCCCGGTCAGGAACATGTTGTTTTTCCGGATATTGTAATATTGTCCGAAAAATGCTCCTGCGAGGATGAGGGATCGTATGAACAGCAAAATCAAAAGTACTACGACCGGAACGAGCATGCCGGTCGAAATCCAATACAGAATGTCTGAAATGTAAGTCATTATTATTAATTTTTTATGATTGTAAACGAAGTTTAAAATATGAGTGTTCAAAAACGGAGGCTTCGGCAAGATGCCGCGACCTGTTTTTGCTTATAAGGCATTTCCCGGACCGTCCGGGCGATTGCCTGCGATGGCCTTGGCCCTGTATTTGAGCCTGAGCCTTAGCCTGTAGAGGAAAAAGCCTGCCGCTCCGGTCAGCAGGACGATGGCTGTTACTCCGATCAGGGATCCCATGTCCACGCTGCTTGTGCCGGCGGCCGATGTCTGTCCGTTCACGGTCGTCACTATTCCCAAGAACGCCACGATGCAGTAGATTATGAACAGCAGCTCGGTGCGTATTTCTGGTTCGGGAATGATCAGCCTTGCCGCAATCCTTCCTGCCGCCATGACGAAGAATACGGCCGAGGCGACATAGAACGCTATGGTTCCGAAATCAGTTCCCGGAAACGAGAATACCGCATATACGAGTATGCTGAAAAGAACCGGGAAAATAAGAAGCCCCGGCACATATTTCAGCACTGCGAATGCCGCCCTCTTGAATTTTCCGAAATTTTCTCCCGTTTCCGCGTTTACGGAAAGCAGGCAGTATGCCATTTGCAGTATTACTTCCACGCTAAGCACGACCGCGATGTCGAGCATAAGGCTGCTGTCGGCAAGCCATGCGGAAATCCGGGTCATGGATTGTTCTATCGCTATGGGCCACATCAGCCCGGTGAACAATGTCATTGCCGCTATTTCCGCCAATGCCGTTTTCGTGCTTAGGAACGACATTTTGAGCATCGTTCCTATGATAGTGAAAAATATAAGAGCTGTAGCTATTGCTTCCATTTTAGGTTGGGTTATATGGTGTTTTATTTTCCGATTATACGTTTATCCGTGTCATTCAGTTGCGGCGGGCCTGCAAGACGTCCATGCCACTGACTCGGCACCTGCCGGATTTGCCCGGTTCTTTGCATGCCATGGACAGCATGCGCGAATGCCGCGCCCCTCCGGCGGCAGTGCGGGCGAATCTCCGCATTGCCGCGCGGGTTGTCAGGCCGCCCTTTCGCGGCGTTTTTTCCTTACGAACAGGATTATCAGGGCCAGCAGGGCTATCGAACATGCAGCTATGGCTGTCCCTCCTATTATGGCTGTTTTCTTGTCGGCGTTATTGTCGATGGTCTCTTTTTTCATCACCATGCCTTTCCCTCCGGCAGCCGCCTTTTCGCGTATGTCCGTTATCGCTCCGGTGTATTTTTCAGCTGTGGAAGCATCGGTTTTCGAGGCTATGAATCCGCGCAGTTTAGCGTTGTCGCAGACGAATCCGGAACATGAAGGCTTGTATTCGGATATTAATCCCGTATGCAGTTTCGCAAGTTCCCCTATTTGTTCCTGCGATGCGTTCCACATGCCTTTCCTTGCGGTTTCAAGCATGACGGCGGTCATCTCTTCAAGCGCGGCCGGATTGGAATTTTCGAAATACTCCTTTATGCCGAGATCATATGAATCCTTGACATATACATCGTATATCCTGTCCCATAGTTCATCGTCTATGGCTTCCGGTTTCATTACGTTCCAGCCGTAGGTGTTAGTGACGATTTCCGCGAACGTGCCAGCATCGGACGCTCCGCCTTTCATTTTTTCCTTTATGTATGCAGGGTTGAATATCGTGGACCGGCTTTCGACCCCTATGGCTTCTTTAAGTTCCTGCATCCTCATGTTGTTGTGGTTGCGATAATCGCTAAGATAGGCGTCCGGGTCTTTTCCTGTCACGTTCCTTACCGCCAGGTTGAGCCCTCCCATGAATTCGTATACATGGTCGAGGCTGAGGGCTCCCCACGTGTTGCTCTGTCTTGGCTGCACGACGGCATCTGTCCTTGAAAGGGCCGCTTCGAATGCGTGTTCCCCGAATTTTTCCCAATCCTTGTCCGAACCGTAGAACGCCCCCATGTTGTTCATGTAGACTGACGCTATTTCGGATTCGTTTTCCCATCTGTCTCCTGCCGTGACCATCCCCTGTATTCCAGTGCCGTATCCTCCGTTAAGTCCTCCGAATACCCTGTAATGCGACATTTCCCTTGCCTGCTTCGGGCTGATTCCCTTTTCGACGAGGATGCGTTCGGATTCGCGTATCCCTTCTTTTACATTGTTTTCAAAACTGTCGTCCGAAGCCGCCGCTGCCATTTCCACGGCCTTGCTTATAAGGAACAGGCGGGATGCCGCGATGTCCCTGAGCTGTCCGGATGTCTGGACGACCACGTCTATTCTCGGCCTTCCGAGATCTTCGGACGGAATCAGCCTGAGGTCCGTTACCCTTCCGTAAGTGTCTCTTAGAGGTTCTACGCCGAGCATGTAGAGAATCTGGGCTATGGTGGCACCTTCGGTCTCGATGAATTCCCCGGACCACAATGTGTAGCTTACCTTTCGAGGGTATTCTCCCCCATGCCTTTTCCTGTACATGGATATGGTGTTTTTTGCAAGCGCGACTCCTTTTTCCCATGCCGTTTCAGACGGTGTCGCTTCCGCGTTTATGGCAAACATGTTCCTGCCGGTCGGCAAGGTGTTCGGGTTAGCGATAATGTCGCCGCCTGGAGATGGAGCTGTATATCCGCCGTCGAGGGAATTGAGAAGTGTTTTGAATTCCGCTTCCGGCGATTCTTCGAGAGCCTTTTTATAATTTCTTATATTGGATACGGAGCTGCGCAGGTCCGCTATGGCCATGTACAGTTCCTTTTCCTGTTTCGTCAGCGGCTGCCTGTTGCTCTTATGAGCCATACCCTGTGCTTTTCCTGCGGGCTTTCCGCCTTTTGCCGCCGCATCTCCTGCGTGTTTTTTATCCGTGCCGGACAGCAATGCGATTATTTTTCCGGCTGCTTCCCTGTCCTTTTCAGGCAATGCCGCTATGATGCTGTCCGCGCTTGTTTTGATATCCTTTCCGGAATGCGCGGTTTTCATTATGGCTGCTGCCGAGTTCATGTCCATGCCTGATGCTATCGACATTATTTCATTGAGGTCCTGTTTGTCGATGGACGAAATCGCTTTCATCATTTTCTGCATGCCTGAAGCATTTGTTCCGTCAGCCTCGCCCGCTGGCTTTTCCCCGGCCTTGCCTTCGGATGCGGCCTTCCCGGACTGCTGCTGCATCATGGCCTGTATCATGGCCTCCATTCCTTTAGGGGCTATTGATTCCCGTTTGATTTTTTCGGCTTTTTCCATGTCTTCCATGCTGACGGATGCATATTCGCATATCAGCTTGTCGGTGTCTATGATGCCTGCTTTGTCTTTAAGTATCCTGTCTACGAGTTTTTCCGCCGGGATCAGGTATTTTTGGCGGAACAGGGCCTTGTTGTCCGCAAGAGATGCCGGTGCCATGCCTTTCGCCTTGTCGATGAAATACATATTGTAGGCTATAGGATCTTCGGACATGGCTTTTACGGATGAAATTATCCTTTCGTGTTCGTAAGGCGAGCCCATGCTGTAAAGCTGGCCCGTGATTTTTTCGCTTGCTATTTCTTCGGCGAAATTCTCTATTTTGCTTATCTCTTCATCGTTGAATTCCGTAGCGGTGCTGTCCAGGCCGAGATCCCTGTGCAGTCCCGATTTTATCGCGAGCGCGGTGATTTCCCGTGCCAATTCCGTGCTTTTTGAAATGCCGTGCCCGTTGCGGCTTTCAGGCTTTCCGGCGGCAGGTGCTGTCCCCGTGCCCTTTGCGGCTGTCTCCGTGTTTCCGTATCCTGTTTCGTCCTGTCCGGCATCATATTCTTCGTATACGGCTTTGCGATAGGATTCAATCTTATCCATGAGGTCCTTGTATTCTCCGCGCAGCCCGCTTTCGAGGAAAGGCGGGGTGAGGTAGGATTGAAGCACTGCGTATGAACGCCTTTTGGCTATCATTCCTTCTCCGACATTGCCTATGGAGTAAACGTAGAAATGTGGCATTTCCCCTACGAGCCTGTCAGGCCAGTCGTTGGACGAAAGAGCCGTCTGTTTTCTCGGAGTGAATTCAAGGCTTCCGTGCGTTCCGAAGTGGATCATGGCGTCCGCCTCGAATCCGTGTTGCAGCCAAAGGTATGCCGCGACATAGTTGTGCGATGGTGCATTGTCCGTCCCGTGTACCATCTGGAATGCGTTGTTCCCGCCTCCTACCGCCTGTTGCGGCATAAGCACGATGTTCCCGAACCGTACTCTTGCGATTGCAAGGTGGTTGTCGTCCACTGCCATGTAGCTTCCCGGAAATTCTCCGTTGGCTTCATAAAGCGATTCTTTCATCTTTTCGGACAAGGTCTTGCCGAGCATGGATTCGTATTCTTCCTTGGATATGAGTTCCGGACCGGCCGTGCGTATGAAATCGTCTATCGCACCTTCGGCGTAGGTGTTGAATACCGCGCCTTCCTTCATCAGCCTGTCCCTGAATTTTACAATGTCCGAAGGAAGCCCGGAAACATCGTATCCTTCCTTTTTCAGTCTTTTAAGGAAATTGTACAGGGATTCGGTTACATCCATGCCTCCGGCTGTCAGGGCATTCTGTCCCGGCCCTTTGTAATATACTATCGCTATTTTTTTGTCCTTGTTGGCTTTATCCGCGAGTTCCATGTAGTTGTCGACGATGTTCAGAAAGCATTCGAGACGGTCCGGCATGGCATAGGAGTACCTGATGCCGTCTTTCCCGTCCTTCTCGGCAAAAAGGGCATATGGCAGTATCGTGCCGTCTATTTCCGGAGTGACTATGCTTTGCGACATGAATCCGCCGCTCATTCCCATCGGTTCCGATTCCCATTCTTCCTTTTCTCCCATGATTGTGAGAGGGGCGAAGTACGGGATATTGTTTTCTTTGAGGTATTCTGTCATTTTGTCTCCGAGCCTGCCGTGCGCGAGGTTTATGAATGCGTCAGGGCCGATTTCCTGCATGAAGGGAATCAGCATCCTGAATGAGAGTATCGGGTAGACATTGTAGCCTCTTTCATCCAGGGCGTTGATAAGCCCTGTGGCATCGGCCATTTGCCCTGTCACTACGATGTTTTTCGCTCCATCCTTGTATAAGCCGTTTTCCGCGAGCCATTTTTCATAATCTCCCACGGTGCGGAATTCATGTTCGGAGCCGTCCCTGCCTGTGCGGTAGATTATGTCGTATGCCTGCTTTACCGGTTCTTCGAACTCTTTGTTCCATGCTTTTTTCCCGTCGATTACGCTGCGCACGTAATTGAGCATGCTCCTGTAGTTGCGTTTGCCTCCCGATGACAGCCAGTCTTGTACCATGGCCCTTGCGCTGTCGTCAAGATTGCATATGTCGTTGTCCGGATTGGTGGCCATTGATGTATAGAACGGCGTTCCCTTTCCGGCCGCTTTTTTCAGGGTTTCCCTTTGTTCTTCCGTTATCCTCAGTCCCATGCCGTTTATGAATACCATGTCGAAGCGTTTGGCTTTCTTCAGGTCTTCCAGAGGCAGGTTTACGACTTTGATATGGCTGTTGTCGTTGGCACGCGCGATTCCGCTCATGTCCAATGTCCGGAAATTTATGAAGGCGATTTCCGTGTCGCCGCAGAAAGCGTTGTAAGCCGTTATTCCTGCTGTTATGGCCAGCAGGGCGGCTATGATTCCTATTGCTTTATTCTTCATATTGTTAATTATATTGTTTTATGTGTAAATAATCACTAAAAGTCCCTGTGGGATTTTCTTGCAGGTGTCTGCTCTTTATGCGTTTGCCGGGCTTTCACGGCCTGCCCGTCAATGGACGCTTTTGCGCATGACAGTCTTCCGGTGTTCCTGTAGCGTTTCTTCCACGGATCAGGAACTTCGGTCAAAGCCGGGTCCGGGGCACATGGCGCAGTACGCCTTTGCAGGCTTTTTCGTCCGCAAAGGCGTGCCGGTGGCCGGTTATATGCCGAACATGTCGGCTATGTTTATGTTCAGGCTCAGGATAAATCCTATTCCCCTTTGGGGCAGCTGTATGCTTGCCGCCGATGTCTTGTCCTTGTAATTGAACAGGTTGTCTATCCCCAAATCCAATTTTATCCCGTAAGGGAAATATGCGCCGAAGCTTAGCGAGCAAATGGTTCGCGGGTCGTAATAAATCGGGGAGTATCCGGTATCCTCATTGAACGTATAGGTTTTGAGGGCCGAACCCCAATATCCGTTCAGGGAAGCGAATCCGCTGATTTTCTTTCCGAAGTCGTGGCTGTAGGAAATATTGAATGTCATGCTGTGCGGGCGCATGTCTGAAATGTTGTACCCGTCGCTTTCCTGGTAATCGTCGACGAAAGAGTAGGAAACCTGTGCGGCAAGGCCGAAGTCCGAGGTCCATCCGGTTATTATCTCGATTCCCGTGCTTCTCGCATTTTCGGCATTGACGTATTGGAGATCGCTTGTCCCGTCGTTTTTCGCCACTCTCGATATTTTGTTGTTGAACAGGTTGTAGTAGCCTGAAACCGAAGCGTTGAATCCCCATCTGTTGAATTCCGCCGACAGCGAGAACTGGTGGCTGGTTTCCGGCTTGAGGTTTTCGTTACCGTATATCATGAAGATTCCGAGGCCTCCCATGTCGTAAGCCATGTACAGCTCTTTCATGGACGGGGAACGGAATCCCTGCGAATATCCGCCTCTTATCGCCAGCATTTCCCATGGTTTGTACATCGCCGATATTTTCGGGGTCGCATGGAATCCGTATTTTTCATGGTAGTCGCCCCTCAGTCCGGCGATTACGTCTATTTTAGGCGTGATTTTCCAGTCTTCCTGCAAATATGCCGACAGCGTGTAAACCGTATGGCTGCTGCTGTCCTGGAACATGTAGTGCTGCATGTATTCATAATTGCCTTCGACTCCGGCAGTTACTGTGTGCCTGCCGTAGAATCCGGTGTAATTGAGCCTTGCTGTGTGCTTTATGTTCGACATGTTCTTGCGTATTTCGCCGAGTTTTATGAAATCGCGGTCTTTGCGGTAGTCGTCGAAATTGTACGAGGCGTCGAGCCTGTTCTTTTCGTTTATGATGTATTTTATCCTTCCTGTAAGTGTCAGGTCGGAGAATATGTCTCCTGTCTTGTCGTTTTCGAGGATGTCTCTTTTATTGTGGTAGTAAGTGCCTTTTATCGAGGCTTCTACCTTCTCGTTGAAAGCGTAGCTGAAACTTTGCGAAGCGTCCCATATCCCGTAGCCCCTTATCAGAGTGCTGGACGTGTCGTTGCCTATGGTGTAGGTGTCGTTCATTCTGTATGTCAGAGAGGTATATGACGAGAAGTTGCTTTGCCTCGTGCCTCCCGATACCGTGAATTTGCTTCCTGTCGTGTTTCCGTACCTTGCATTTATGTTGCCGGTAAACGGCCTGTCGGCTTTTTTCGTTATGATGTTGATGACTCCTCCGAGAGCATTGGAGCCGTACATGGTGCTTTGCGCCCCTTTTACGACTTCGACCCTTTCTATTTCATCGATATTGAATCTTGAAAAATCCACGTTTCCGTCGGCGCCTTCGCCCGAAACAGGTTCTCCGTCTATGAGGAAAAGCACATATTGCCCGCCCATGCCCTGGTATTTTATCTGAGGCAGCCCGCTCATGCTGTTATAGACTATTTGCAGTCCGGGAATCTGGTATTGGAGCAGGGTCTCGATGTTCATAGGGTTGATCTGGCTGATCGCCTTTTCGCTTATCACCCGTGTCAGCACCGGAACGTCCTTTAGCGGCTTTGCCGTGCGCGTGCCGGTGAATACGAGTTCGTTGAGGTTTTCAGAGGATTCCTTCAGCGTGATTTTCAGCTGTCCTTTCGAGCTGCCGCTTATGGCGATCTCTTCAGGCTCGAATCCTATTGAACTGACAAAAAGCACATCCTGTGCGGATGTACTTTTTGACCATTTCAACGTAAACTCGCCTTTGGCGTTGCTTCCTGTCCCTATCGTCGTGCCTTTCAGAAGGACGGAAACCCCTGCGACGGGTTCGCCTGCCTCGTCTACGATTACGCCGTTCACGCTGCGGTCTTTTGTGGAACCTGTTTCCGCAGCCGCATGGGCGGCGTTCCCGCTAACACATAAAATACAATTAACTAAAATAAAGAATGATATGATATTTTTCATGGCTTATTCCATCGGATATGCATATTCAAATGAAATATGCCCTGTCTTGCCTTCCGCGTCCGTGTTGTCTGTAAATCTGATTTTTGCAATAGAACCGTCAGACATTCGCACTAAATATACAAGCCCGCTTAGCGTTGTTTGCGGAGGCATGACCGACATGTCCTGGTTTATCCATGAGCACAGGACCGTGTTGAGGTTGCTGTCGGCGTAGCCTATGTTTCCGTTCATCATGTCGGATATGTCTACTATTATCTGTCCTTCGCTGTCCGCAGTCCATCCGGATTCCGGAACGGTTACCGGGTCGTTTATGTTTTTGCTTTCGGTCGCTACGGCTTCGGCCCCGTTTGTCTTTATGTCATAACGGTGGATTGCGATATGCCAGTCGAAGCCTTCAGGGGTTTCTTCCGTTCCGGCCGTGCTTGTCTCTCCCGTGGACAGGTTCACGTAAACCCATTTGGTGTAATCGGTTGCGTCGACTGTCATTGTCTTTGCTTCATCCGAGCCTGTGTTGTCAGTGCCATTTTTCTCGCATGATGAGAATGCGGTCATCGCCGCTGCGGCCATTGCCGCGATTGCCAGTGTCTTTGATATAGCGTTCATTTTGTCAGTTTTTTAATTTTCCTTTTTGCAACGGGCTTTCCCGTTTTTTCCGGACTTGCCGCGTTGTTTGCATAGCGGCTTTCGTCCGTTTTGTTTTACGTTGCAAAGGTCTTTCTTTTGGCCGCTGCGGTAAATCGCATGAATTAGGTATTTTTTTGAAAAGGTTTAATATGCTTGCGGCCTGGATGCGGCTTTTTCTATTGCTTCCGTCAATAACGTGCTGCTACGTGGCGGCATAATTCTGGCAGAAGACACTGTCCCCATAGCCTCGCTCTGCCGTAGCGGCGCATGCATATCCGCACATGGCAGAAGTTGTCGGTTCTATCGCCTCATTCAGCCGTTGCCGCGCATAATTGCATGTCCGCGCACGATAGGGGGACTCAGGTTCTATCTCATCGTTCTGCCATTGCCTCGCATAATTTAATGTCCACGCCTCGCTTTTATATGCCATTGATGTCCAGTACTATATAAATCCCAGGCGTGGACTGATGCCCTCCGAAAACCCGACCAGTCCACGCTCCGCTCTTGCTATATCACTTGTAACCTGATAGTTATGAGATAGCTGCCGTGGACGGATAATTCGAGCGGCAGTCGCTTGGGAAAGAGAATCCCGGGCTAACGGGAAACCGCCGGACTGACAATCTTATGGGTACCGTGTAGATTCAACACCGAAGTGCAACAGTCAGCGGCCCGCGGGCCGCTGACTGTTGCACTTCTCGGCCGGGAGGCATAGGGGGTGGGCAAGACAGCCTGGGGCAATGATGCAACACAAAAAAAACAAAAAGGGGAACCGAAGTTCCCCCAGGACCAATTAATTTTGTGTTGCGTATGTATAAACAATTGACCCGGGAGCAAAGATACGCAATCTATCTGGGA